>NZ_JBIAUP010000002.1:0-676668 GCF_042892945.1 Streptomyces sp. NPDC001678
GGTTGATAGGCCAGGTGTGGAAGACCGGTAACGGTTGGAGCTGACTGGTACTAATAGGCCGAGGGCTTGTCCTCAGTTGCTCGCGTCCACTGTGTTTGTTCTGAAATAACGAACAGCCCCGCACGTTGTGTGTGTTGAGCTGCGTTAATTTCATAGTGTTTCGGTGGTCATAGCGTTAGGGAAACGCCCGGTTACATTCCGAACCCGGAAGCTAAGCCTTTCAGCGCCGATGGTACTGCAGGGGGGACCCTGTGGGAGAGTAGGACGCCGCCGAACTCCTTTTAAGAGAGAGCCCTGGCAGGGATTACCTGCCGGGGCTTTCTTGCATTTACGGACAATTAGGCCCGAGGGCTAGGCCAGTCGGCAAAGGTCTTCCCTTTTCACCCGCCCCGACAACGGCAGTCCCCGCATCCACCGTGCCGCTTCCTCCACCACCCACTTCCCCAGCCTGCGGACCTCGCTCCCCTGTGCCCCCGCGATATGCGGAGTGACCAGCACATTCGGCAGGGAGAACAGCGGATGCCCCGCCGGCAGTGGCTCCGGCTCCGTCACGTCCAGGAACGCGTTGAGCCGCCCCGACGCGCATTCCCGCACCAGCGACTCCGTGTCGATCAGTGAGCCGCGTGCGGTGTTCACGACCGTGCCGCCGTCCGGAATGAGAGCCAGCCTGTGGGCGTCCAGCATGTGCCGGGTTTCCGGTACTTCGGGGGCGTGGAGGGTGATGACGCTGCTGCTGCCGCACAGTTCATCGAGATCCACGGCCTCGGCACCCAGCCGCGCTGCCTCGGCGGCGGACACATACGGGTCGTACAGGAGAACCCGGCACCCCGTGTCCGTCGTGGCCAGCCGCTCCAGAACCAGCCGCTTCAGGACCAGTCGCCCGATGCGTGACGCCCCGATGACACCGACCGTACGGCCGTCGCCGCCTTCCCGTTCCGTGAAGCCGGGCCAGGCGGCGCTCGCGGCATACGCGGACGCCGTGGTCACCGCCTTCTTCGCCGCGAAGGTGATCGCGGCGAGGGCGTAGTCGGCGACCGGACCGGCATTGGCCTCGGCGGCGGAGGAGACCACGATGTCCCGCTCCCACACCGCGTCCGTGACCAGCCATTTGACGGACCCGGCAGCATGGAGGACCACCCGCACACGAGGTGCCCGGGCGAGGAAGGTCTCCGTGAGCGGGGGGCTTCCCCAGCCCGTGATGAGAACGTCGGCCCGTTCGGCTTGTTCGGCTCGTCCGGCCCGCTCGGCCGGGTCCGCCGTATCGCCGCCCACCACCTCCCCCCAGTCCGCGAGCCGTGCCCGTAGATCCGCGGGCAGGATGGCGGCCGCTTCATGCCGGCCCATGGTGATCGCGAACCTCGGTTCGGTCCTGCTCACGAGGCCGTGCCCGCGGGCGGCTTCAGCTCGGCCGCCGCCTGCGCGATCCGGGCGAGCAGCCTTCGGCGTTCCGCCCGGTCGATCAAGTGGCCGCGTGTCACCACCGAGTCGATGCGCCGCGTATTGCGGATGTCGTCCAACGGGTCGGCGTCGAGGACGACGAGGTCGGCTGACTTGCCGGGCTCGACCGTGCCGAGGAGGGCCTCCAGGCCCAGGGCGTGGGCCGGCGTGGTGGTGGCGGCCCGTAGGGCGTGAGCGGCCCCCAGGCCGGCCAGGGTGAGGTGTTCCAGCTCCTGGTGGAGGGCGAAGCCGGGGACGAGATAGGGGGCCCCGGAGTCCGTACCGGCGAGGAGGGGGACGCCATGGCGGTGGAGTTCGCCGACGATCCGCGTGTGATGGACGTTTAGATCGCGGACGTTCGCATACTCCTGCTCTGTCCGTCCGCCCATCAGCTCCTCCAACTGGCCCGGCCACGCGTCGGTCAGCCATCCGGGCAGATGGACCCATTCGGGGGCCCGGTTGGGGAGGGTCTCCTGGCGTTCCATGACGTGATGGATGCCGAGCGTCGGTGTGACGTAGGTGCCGTTCGCGGCGAGGCGGTCGAAGAGGCGGTCGGCTCGTTCGGGGTCGTAGGAGCGAGCCGCGAGCGACTCCAGCTGATGAACCCTGCGGTACCAGCGGCGGAAGCGGCTGATCGAGCCGGTGTCCGCCGGGTCGACCTTCAGGCCGCCCTCCAGTTCGCGGCGGAGCGTCGGCTGGTCCGAACTCGTCGCGGTGAGAAGGGGGTGGAGGTGTTCGATGGTGCGTTGGCCGGCGTCGGACGCCTCCGTCACGGACACGGCATCCGGGCAGTGTCCGGCGTACGGGATGCCCTGCCGCCGGGCCTCATTCGCGAGGGCGAGGTAGACCTCGCGCGTCAGCCGTGAGTACACCTTGATGAAGTCCGCGCCCTCCTCCTTGATCCGGCGGACGGCGTCCTGTACCTCGGCCTCCGTGCCCGCCTCGACGACCGGGACCGGCGAGGCGTCGTCGGTCCAGAGGCTGGGCCGCCCGTCGACGAGGGTGCTGGCGATCACCCAGCGGGGGCCGGGGAATTCACCCCGTTCGACCCGGTCGCGGCCGGCGCGGACGGCCGGTGTGCCCCACATCTCCCGGACGGTCGTCACACCGGTGAGGGCATAGAGCGGGGCGACGAGTTCCGCCGGTCCGTGGCTGTGCGTGTGCATGTCGACGAGACCCGGGATGACGTACTTCCCGGAGAGGTCCATGACACGGGCCCCGCGAGGGACGGGAACCTCGGCGGTGCGGCCGACCGTCGCGATGCGGCCGTCGTGGACGACGACGGTCATGTCCTGCTCGGGGCCGCGTGTTCCCGGGGCGGCGATGAGTGTGGTGTGGGTGAGGAGGAGGGTGTCGTGCATGGCGTTGCCCCCTGTCGCCGTGGCTTCGTCGGCTTCCGTGCTTGTCCGGTGGGACCTCAGCGCCCGCCCGAGCGCTTGCCCGGTCGGACTTTCGTGCTACCCGGTCGGAAGGGTGCGGCGGGGCCAGCGAGCCCGGCCCTGTTCCTCGGAGCGCATCAGCGCGAACGTGGGGAGGCCCTGCGCCTCGCCGTGCTCCAGAAGGTCGGGCAGGGCGGGCAGCGGGGCCACGGCCGCCACATCGTCGAGGACGAGGGTGAGTGGTGGGTCGAGCCGGCCGGAGGATGACCGTGCGGCCATGCGGCGGCCGTGCTCGACCACGCTTGAGGCGAGTGCGGTGAGCAAGGGCATCGCACCCGGGCGGGTGCGGGGATCCTCAATCGCCTCACCCACCACGTACAGCGTTCCCCCTTCGGCGATGAATGATTCCGGCGCCGGCGAATTGACTCGATTGGGGTTACAGGCGTCCCGGATGTGGACGGACGTCAGGGCGCCGAGAGCCCGTGCGGCCAGCTCCTGGGCCATGTCGCGGCGTTCGGGGTGCCCGGTGAGGGCGGATTCCAGTTCGCCGGCGGTGCCGCCGGTGGCCTTGGGGCTGGTCCGGAGGATACGGACCGGCTCATGGGCCGACGTTCCCTGGGCCCAGCGGTGCACCTGACGGAAGGGCCGGCCGTCCACTGCCGCCGCGTGCAGCCAGCAGCGCAGCAGGGTCTCGGCGGTGTCGGCGGTGGCCGAGTCGAGGGTGCTGAGGGGCCGTACGGGCGCGAGGAGCGCGGCCGCGCGGGCCGCGGCGGTCTCGCGTGACTCGCAGCCGGTGGTGGGGCTCCAGCGGAGCCGGTCGGGAGTGTCGAGGAGGTGGCTCGGGTCGAAGACGTGGACCGGCCCGAGCTTGGCGCGCGCGGTCTTGGTCTCGGCCCAGAGGCCGGGATCGCTGGTGACGACCAGCGCCGGGCCGGCGGCCTCGAGGACCGCGCGGGAGGCGGGGGGACGGCGATCGGTGGTGTAGAGGAGATGCCGGGGGGTTGGGGTTGGGGTTGAGGGCGGGGCGGGGGCAGGGACGACCGAGGCGGGTGGGGCCGAGGAAGGGGCTGCAGCCACTGAGGCCGCCGAGGCCGCTGTCGAGGCCGTGTCGACGGCTGTCCGTGGCTCGGGGACGGCGGCGGCCGTCGGCTCCACCGCCGGTGCGGGTTTCGCTGCCGGAGCGGCCTCCGCCATCGGTGCGGCCATCGGTGCGGCCTCCGCCGCCTGCGTAGGCACGACGGCCGGCTCGTCCACTCCTGTCATCCCCGCCGCCCGGCGTGCCCGTACCCCACGCCAGCGGGCCAGCGTTCCGATCGCGAACGTCATCAGCACCACGGCCACCAGCAGCTCGCTGATGAGGATGCCCCAGAACAGCCCGTAGCCCGAAAGGGCCTCCCGTGGGGTGCTCGGCCATGCGGAGGGGAGGTCGCGGGGCTGGGTCATCAGATGGCGCAGGGCCTGTGGGGTGCGGGTCAGGGTCACCCCCTCCGGCCAGCTGCCGTGTTCGGCGAAGGCGGCGAGGCCGGTGGCCGTCCAGACCAGCAGGGTCAGGCCCAGCAGAAAGGCGATGACGCTGACCAGCAGGCCATCCGGAATGCCACGCTCCACACCCGGGTCCCGGTGTCGCGCCCGGTCCCCGCCCCCCGAGGACCTCATCTCACGCCACCGTCGATTCCGAGGATCCGTAGGTCGCGGCGGTGCCGTACGGTTCGTCGGCGAACGGCGATTCCCGTGCCGCGGCGGCTCGTTCCGCCGCTGCCGCCTCCGCGGCGAGCTCGTGGGTGCGGTCGCCGTCCTCGGTCATGGCGCGGTCGGTGTAGACGAGGGGGCGCTCGGCGTCCGTGATGAGGTGTTTGACCACCTGGACGTTGCCGTTGACGTCCCACACCGCGATGCCGGGGGTGAGGGTCGGGATGATCTCGACCGCCCAGCGGGGCAGCCCCAGGACCCGGCCCGTGGCCCGGGCCTCGTCGGCCTTCTGCGCGTAGATGGTCCGGGTGGAGGCCATCTTCAGGATCGCCGCCGCTTCCTTCGCCGCCGCGCCGTCGACGACGTCGGAGAGGTGGTGGACCACGGCCACGAACGACAGGCCGAGCCGCCGTCCGAACTTCAGCAGGCGCTGGAAGAGCTGGGCGACGAAGGGTGAGTTGATGATGTGCCAGGCTTCCTCGACCAAGAAGATGCGCTTCTTCCGGTCCGGCCTGATCCAGGTGTGCTCCAGCCAGACGCCGACGATCGCCATGAGGATCGGCATGGCGATGGAGTTGCGGTCGATGTGGGAGAGGTCGAAGACGATCAGGGGCGCGTCGAGATCGATACCGGCCGTCGTGGGGCCGTCGAACATGCCGCGCAGGTCGCCGTCGACGAGCCGGTCCAGCACCAGGGCGACGTCCAGGCCCCAGGCCCGTACGTCGTCTATGTCGACGTTCATCGACTCGGCGGACTCGGCCTCGGGGTGGCGCAGTTGCTCGACGATGTCGGTGAGGACGGGCTGCCGGTCGAGGATGGACTCGTTCACATAGGAATGTGCGACCTTGAGGGCGAAACCGGCGCGTTCGTCGAGCCCCCGGCCGGTGGCCACCTCGATGATGGTGCGCAGGAGGGCGAGCTGGCCGGTCGTGGTGATGGCCGGATCGAGGGGGTTGAGCCGGATGCCGCCGTCGGCGGCGGCGACGGGGTCGAGGCGGATGGGGGTTATCCCCAGCTGTTGCGCGATCAGGTTCCACTCGCCGACGCCGTCCTCGCCCTGGGCGTCGAGGACGACGACCTGGCGGTCGCGGAAGCGAAGCTGCCGTAGGACGTAGGTCTTCTCCAGCGCGGACTTGCCGTTGCCGGACTCGCCGAGGACGAGCCAGTGGGGGGCGGGCAGTTGCTGGCCGTAGAGCTGGAAGGGGTCGTAGATATAGCCCTTGCCGGAGTACACCTCACGCCCGATGATCACGCCGGAGTCGCCGAGGCCGGGAGCCGCGGTGGGGAGGTAGACGGCCTGCGCCTGCCCGGTGGAGGTACGGACGGGCAGCCGGGTGGTTTCGACCTTTCCGAACAGGAAACTGGTGAAGGCGTCGGTGACGGTGGCGAGCGGGTCGAGCACGGCATTGCCCCTATCGTCGGATGCCGGTCGCGAACGGCAGCGTGTTGACGAACGCCCGGTGGTGCTCACGGTCGCACCACTCGAGCTTGAGGTAGCTCTTGCCGGCCGAGGCTCTTATGGTCCGCTTGTCGCGCGCCAGGGCCTCCGGGGAGCGGGAGGACACGGTGATGTAGCCGACGAGGTTGACGCCGGCCGCGCCGCTGGCGAGGTCCTCGCCGCGCTGGTCGACGCGGGAGTGGTGGGCGACGTCGCGAGGGTCGACGACGCGGTTCATCTTGGCGGCGCGGGAGGCGTCCGCGTCGTCGTTGGTCTTCTCGGTCAGCATCCGTTCGATGGCGACGTCGGTCGGCTCCAGGTCCATGCAGACCGCGACTGTACGAATCACATCGGGGGTGTGGACGAGGAGGGGAGCGAGGAAATTGACCCCTACGGGTGTCATCGGCCATTCCTTGACCCACGCCGTGGAGTGACACCAGGGTGCCCGGGTGGACGACTCACGCGTCTTCGCCTGGAGGAACGTGGGTTCCATGGCGTCCAGCTCGGCCGGCCAGGCGTTCCGCTTCGTCATCGCCTGGATGTGGTCGATGGGGTGGTCCGGGTCGTACATCGAGTGCACGAGCGAGGCGAGGCGCGCCTGGCCCAGCGGCTGGCGGACGCGGATGTCCGCCTCGGCGAGGCGGGCGCAGATGTCCGTGAGCTCGCGCGCCATGACGACGGCCAGGCCCGCGTCCTTGTCCAGCCGCCGCTTGGCGCCCTCGTGCCGGGAGGCGCGGGCGATGGCCTGGGCCTCGGCGGCCAGTTCACGGCCGTAGTGCATACAGGCGACGAGGTAGGCGCGGTGCTGCTCGGAGGAGGTGGAGACCATGGACTGGAGCTGGTCGTAGGAGTCCTTGAGCCACTCCGGTGCCCGTTCGTCGCCGCGCCGCTCGACGTCCTTGGCGTGGGCGTCCGGGTCGGCGGGGAGCGTACGGGCGAGCATCTGGATGCGGGTGACGTAGCCGTCGCCGTTGGCGACGTGCTTCAGGAGCGTGCCGAATCGTTCGACCAGCGCTTCCTGGTCCTCCGAGTCGCGCAGGCCGACGCCGGGGCCCTCGATCTCGATCGCGGCGGTGACGGTCCGGCGGTCGGCGTGCAGCAGCACGGCGATCTCGTCCGGCCCGAAGGGCGCGGACAGCCAGTTGATCCGCCCGATCCCGGGCGGCGGGCCCACCTCGATCTCCCGGCCGTCCATCCGGGTGCCCGCCTCGATCGCGCCGGAACGGTACGTCGCGCCGCGACGCAGCGACCGTTTGTAGGAGCGGTTGATTTCAAACCACTTGTAGAACGTGCGGTTCTTGTACGGGACGTAGACAGCGGCCAGCGACAGTGCCGGCAGGCCGGTGAGGGTAATGATCCGCAGGGGAAGGATCGGCACCAGCAGCCCGCACATCATGCCCAGGAACGCGCCCGCGATGATCAGCGCGATCTCGCCGGTCTCCCGGTTCTTGCCGACGACCGCGTTGGGACGTGCGCGGCCGATCAGATACGTACGGCGGGGCGCGATCGGCTGGGACTGGGCCGGGATCGTCAACTCCGCTCACCTCCGGATGTATTGCGCTTGCTGTTGTTCTGCGCGTTGTTCTGCGCGCGGGGCGCGGGCACGGCGGCCGTGCCCGGCGCCGAGGTTGCGGAGGGAGCGCTTCCGTTGCCACCGGACGGGGCGGCCGACGGGCGTGCGCTGTGCGCGGTGACACCGCCGGCGACGGCGCCCGAGGGGCGGGCCGCCTGGGATCCGCCGTCGCCGCGGGCGCTGTGGGTGGTGATGCCCTGCTTGACCAGGGCGGCGGGCGAGGAGATCACGGCGGCGGCCTGGCGGGAGGCCACGTCCTTGCTGGCGTTGCGGCTGCTGACGATCTCGTCGCCGAAGCCCGGTACGAAGCGGTAGATCATCGCACTGGCGAAGATGGCGAGGAGGATGATCGCGAGGCCGGAGACCACGGCGGAGAAGGAGTTCGGCCCCTTCCCGGCGGAGAGGGCTCCGGCGAGGCCGAGCACGATCATGATGATCGGCTTGACCAGGATCACCGCGATCATGATGCCCGCCCAGCGGCGGACGTGCCCCCACATGTTCTTGTCCACCAGCCCCGCGTACACCGCGGTGCCGAGCAGCGCGCCCACGTAGAGCAGGGCGGCCCTGATCACCAGCTCCAGCCAGAGCACGCCGGCGGCCAGCACGGACACGAGCGACACGACGATCAGCATGATCGGCCCGCCGCCGATGCCATTGCCCTTCTGCAGGGCATCGGCGAAGCCGCCGAAGAACTGGTCGTTGTTCGTCGACGAGCCGGTGGCGATGACGTCCGTGACGGCGTCGGTGGCGTTCACGACGGTGTAGAGGATCAGCGGCGTAAAGGCGGACGCCAGCACCGTCAGCCACAGGAACCCCACGGCCTCGGTGATCGCCTCGGTGAACGGCACCCCGCGCACCGCCCGCTTGGCGACGGCCAGCAGCCACAGGACGAGGGTGAGGATGGTGGAGGCGGCGAAGACGACGGCGTACTGGCGGAGGAAGGGCGTGTTGGTGAAGTCGACATTGCCGGTGGAGTGGACGGCGGTCGACAGCTTGTGGATGATCCACGACGCGGCGTCGGCACAGCCCTTGGCGAGGGAGGCGAGGGGGTCGGTGACGGTCTGGGGGTCGTTGGGGGAGGTGGAGGTGCCGGGGTTTTTTCCGCCTTGGCAGTAGTCCTTGGCGGGGCCGCGGATCAGGTCGCAGGGGTTGTTGCCCGCGCTCGGGCTGCCTGCCGGAGTCGGTGTGGGCGTCGCCCCCGCGCTGCCACCCGGCGTGGGGGTCGGTGTTGTGGCCGGCGTGCCCGCTGGCGTCGGTGTTGGTGTCGGAGCGGCGAATGCCCGGGCCGAGAAGACGATCAGCGTCGTTTGAACGGCTGTCGCTGCGGCCGCGATGGAGAAGCGGCGACTAGCGGGCATAGGTGAACCCTCCGAACCCTTCGACAGCGTCCGACATCTCCTTGGCGGAGGAGGCGGCTTGGTCACGGCCGACCGGGGTCGGGCCGTCCTTCTGCGTGAAGCCGGTGACCTTCCAGTCGCCGTCGATCCACTTCAGGTCGAACGTGTTGGTGTACCAGCCCTCGGCGACCGGCTTGGTCGATCCTTCGCCGGCCAGTCCGAACAGGGAGGAGTACCAGACCGCGACGCTTGCCATGTCGCCTTCGTACTTGACGATTTTGGCCCCGGCAGGGTTCGTGCGGGACACGAAGGTCATGCCCTTCGGAGCGTTTCCGTTGGCATCGAGACCGATCTTCTTCAGGAAGCCCTGGTCCGAATAGACCTTGTCGAGTTCACCGCCTCGGACGGCGGCGGCGTCGGGCGCGTAGACGGCATCGACGATGACACGACGGCTGTCCTTCCGGAACATCCCGTCACCCCCCAACGCCACCGCGAAGTTCGCCGCCGCGGACTGCGCCCCCTGCTCCGAATGGGCGAAACCGGAGGCGATGCCTCCGGTCTTGCCGTCGACCGGCTTCACGCCGGTGGGGGCGGTAGGCTCGCTCCCACCGGGGCGGCGCGCGTCGCCGCCGGAGGAGGGGTCGCTGCTGGAGTCACCACCCCGGTTGGCGAAGGCGATCGCCGCGATGAGCAGCACCACGATCCCGACGACCGTCACCAGGTTCCGGCTGGATGGTCGGCCCCCACGGCCGGAACGCCCGCTTCCGCGCCGGGTCGGCGCGTAGGGGTCGACCTCGCCCTCCGGAAGCCGCGTGCGCGTCATGTGGCGGTCGTCGCCGTAACCGCCCTGGCCGCCACCGTAGCCGTCGTCGCCGAGACTCATCGCTCGCCTGCTCCCTCATACGTCGTGGCCGGCTTGCCGCCCGTATATGACGGTAGCGGTGTGAACGGAATCCCGGGGGAGGGCGTGGGGGAGTGAGGGGGCATCAGGTGGCAGCCTCGGTGGAGGTGGGCTGGGGGACGAGAGGGTCTGCGCTGGGACGATGCGCGGCGGTGCATGGGGGATCGGGTGGGGGTGGAAGGGGCGCGTGGAGGGGCTCAGACCGCCATGCCGTAGACAATGGTGAACAGCGTGCCTAGCGAGCCGATGATGAAGACGCCGGTCAGGCCGGCGACGATCAGCCCCTTACCCTGCTCGGCGCTGAAGGTGTCGCGCAGGGCCGTCGCGCCGATCCGCTGCTTCGCCGCGCCCCAGATCGCGATCGCGAGGCAGAGCAGGATCGCCACGGCCATGATGACCTCGATCATCACCCGGGCCTCCCGGCCCAGTTGACCGAACGGACCCCAGTTAGGGGCGATTCCGCCAATAATGGTGTTGATGTCGCCTTTACCGGCCGCCAAGAACATCTCTAACTCACCGCCCCATACGGGTAGTTCTGTCCACCCCGCCGCACGGCAAAGGCCCGGACCTATCTTCGCTGACATACCGCCGTCCGCATGTCGATTTGGCGGCATTTTTTGTCGGAACCCGTATGACCGGCGGTTGCATGGCCCTGACCTGCAACGAGGCCCGTTGTCAGTGGGGGGTCCTATGGTGACTCTGTGTATCACGCGTATGGACGGCGGGCAATGTCCGGCCGTGTGAGGGGTATCGCAGGGGGGGCGGGGGATGTTCGAACGGCAGTGTGTTCGGTGGGTACTCTTCCTGGTCTGCGCATGGTTCAAGATCAAGGGTGGTACGGGTGCTGGTTGCCGGTCGGTACCGGTTGGGGGAGCCGCTCGGCCGCGGCGGGATGGGCGAAGTCTGGCAGGGACAGGACGAGGTGCTGGGCCGTCAGGTCGCGGTCAAACTCCTCCTGGGCGACGACGGCGACGAATCGGCGGCCATGCGCTTCCGGATGGAAGCCCAGACAGCCGCCCGCCTGAACCACCCTCAGGTCGTCGCCGTATACGACTTCGGCGAGTGGGAAGGCCGCTTCTACCTGGTCATGGAGCTGGTCCAGGGGTCGAGCCTGTCGGTGGAGCTCGCCGAGCGGCGCGCCCTCGCGCCGGCCCGCGCAGCCGACCTGGTGGCCCAGACCGCCTCGGGCCTGGCGGCCGCGCATCGGCAGGGCGTGGTCCACCGGGATGTGAAGCCCGGCAACCTCATGGTCGACGCCACGACCGGCACGCTGAAGATCGGCGACTTCGGCATCGCCCGTTTCGTCGACGAGACCTCGGCCGGACTGACCCGGGCGGGCCAGATCGTCGGCACCAGCACCTATCTCGCCCCCGAGCGCGCCCTGGGCCGGACGGCCGGTCCGGAATCGGACGTGTACGCGCTGGGCTGCGTGCTGTACCAGATGCTGGTCGGCCGGCCGCCGTTCTGGGACGACAACCCGACGGCGCTGCTGTACCTCCACGTGGACAGCCCGCCCGAGCCGCCGCGCCGCTACCGCCCCGACGTCCCGCCCGCCTTCGAGGCGTATCTGCTGAGGATGCTGGCGAAGCAGCCGGAAGAACGGCCGTCGGCACAGGAAGTCGCGGACTTCTTCTCGGGCACCGCGTGGCGGGGCACGCCCCAGCAGCCGTCGTCGCCCATGACCTCGCCGTTCGCGACGGGGGTGCCACAGGGGGCCGCCGCTCAGTCGGCCACCGGGCAGGTTGCGGGACCGACTGCCGGACCGGCTGCCGGACTGGCGGGGGGACCGGCGGGGGGACCGGCGGCGGTGGCGGGGGCGCCGGCCGTGTCTCCGTCCATACCGGCTGCCGCGCCGTCGGCCGTGCCTCCGGCCATGCCTGCCGCCGCACCCCCGGCCGTACCGCCGCAGGGCGGCTTCGGCCCCCAGGCGGGCTCGCCGGCCGCCCCCCTGCGTCCACACGCGGCCCCCGTGCCCCCTGCGGCCATGGGAGCCCCACCGATGCCGTCCGCCCCGCCTGTGACCCCCGTAGCGGCCGCGATGCCGCCTCCGGCGTCGGTTCAGGTGTCGGCTCCGGCGTCGGCTCCGGCGGTGCCCCTGGCCCCCGGCTCGCCCGTACCGCCGTTGCCTCCCTCTCTCCAGCGGGAGACGACGACCACGTACGCGCTGCCGTCCGCGCGGACCAGGGCCGCCGCGGCGGTTGGCGCTGCCGGACGGCGACGGCCGAAGGTGCTGCTCGCTGCCGTCGCCGGAGTGATGGTCTTCGTCGTGGCCGCGCTGATCGGTGCCGCACTGTTCTGACCTCGGCTCCGCGATCTGCGGGTGCGTCGTGGCCGGTCGCGCCCACGCGGCGGTAGCCGCATATCGACGCTGTCCCGCGCCCCTTCGGGGCGCTACCGAACCGCTCAGTCGTCGAGGCCCTCGACGAAGTGGTCGAACTCCCCTGCCCTGACGCCCAGGCAGAAGGCCTCCCACTTGGCCTCGGTGGTGGTGACGACCGTCTCGGGGTTGATGTTCTCCCGGATGTAGACGTTGCCGTCGCCGCCGAAGGCCACCTCCAGGTACTCGGTCATCGTCTCGTCATCAGTGGCCGGGATCCAGTTGAGCTCGGGCACGGCAACGCCCCTTCTCGCGATGGGATGTTCGGATGAACGTCGGCGACCACGATAGAGGAGCCTGCTGACTCCCGAGACTCCCGAAGTCTGCTCAGTGCCTCCTGAATCGTGTGAATCATCAGCCGCGGCCGGCGGAAGACATCGTCACCGCTGAACCTGAGCACCTGGCGGATGCCCTCGCAGCCGGAGAGTTCATTGAAGCGGAGGATGTCGTTCTGGTGTGCGGCCCGGCTGCCGTGCCAGGTGTATCCCTCGATCTCCACCCCCAGCCCTTCCGCCCTGAAGAGGAAGTCGAGCCGGAGCAGCCGCCCGTTCGGGGTCGTCATCTCGGCTTGCGATTCCGGATACAGCCCGGCGCCGTGCATCCACAGCCGCGCCATGCTCTCCGCCGGGGACCCGGAGGCTGGATCCGTCAGCGCGAGCGCCGCCCTCGCCGTTCGCACGTTCCGCCGACGGTGGCCACGGTGGCCACGGCGGCCGTCGCGGTCGTCGCGTTCGTCAGGGCCGAGCGCCTCGTGGATCTGTTCCCGGTCGGCCAGCCCCTTCGCGAGCACGAAGTCCGCGGCGATCACGGCCTCGTGCGTGGGCAGGGACGTCAGCAGATCGCAGACGGTCCGGAGGACCGTGGTGACCCGCACGCCGCCGACCACCGTGATCTCGCGCGCCGCCAGCCGTATGGCGTGCACGACGACGCCGGGCACCCGGGTCTGCCCCCGTCGGCGCGGGTCCGTGAGTTCGACGACGCCGTCGCCGACGACGCAGGCGACACCGCGACGCCGGACGACCCGGCCGTGCGGGAGCGCGGGAATGCCGTACAGAGCCGCCGCCGACCCATGGCTGCCCACCCACTCCGGATGTCTCAACTGCACCCCGAGCAGGCGCAGCCGCGTATCGACCCGTAAGCCCGGCTGCCCCCATGTCCCGCAGTACAGCCGCGACCAGCCGGCCCGTCGTAGCGCCCCCGCCGCTCCGCTGGGCCGCAGCCCGCACTCGACGGCCTGTGTCGTGAGCAGGACGCCGTCTTGCGCGGCGGCGACCTCGTGAAGATTTCGCTGATCCCCCCGTTTCATGACTCCAGGACACCGCACCGAGCGGAATCCCGCGAGGCCTGTGGATAACCCTGGGGCCGGGCTGGGGGCCGTTCCTTACTGCCTGTGGTTTTCTCGATTTCCCTGGGAGGGGAAAGGAGATTGGGGCTGTCTGCCGCCGGTCCGGGCCCCACCGCCGGCTCACCGGCGTCGGGGCCCGGCGCGTGACTTACGACGGCTACCGCGTCCAGTGCCTCGTCACCAGCGGTCGATGCCCATCGTCGTCGCCGCGCTGTGGATCGCGTTGTAGTGCGGGATCGACATGTCGGACTTCTTGTCCTTCGCCGGCAGGTTCTTGTCGGTCTGCCGGAACTCGTCGCGTGATCCGGCCAGCAGGCTCGTGCCATAGCTGACCGGCACGTCGGGCTTCCCGTGGATGGGGTGCGACTTGGCGGCCGTCTGGCTGCCCGCGTTGGCGAGGATGCTCCGCGCCTGGTTGTACGCGGCGGTCTTGATCGTCTTCGGATTCGCCACCACGGCGTGCGTGCCGGACTCCGCACGGGCGTGATCGGCGTTGATCGCGGCGGAAGCGGGAGCGACGACCGTGGCGACAGCGCCGACCGCGGCTGCCGCTGCGAGACCGGTCCGGGTGATGAGGTTCATGCAAGGCACCTCTTCTTGCTCGACGGAAAGGTTCCGGTTGTTGCGAGGAAGAGCCTTCTCCCGAGGGATGGGTGCCTGCTGAACGAAGAATTGACGTGCAGGTCACAGGGGCCGGCAGCGGCGGCTCGGCTTCAGCTCCAGGTCGTACCGGCCGGCTCCTCGATCGTGGTGTTGATGCGGTTGAAGAAGTTGGTCATGGCGACCATGAGGATGATGGTGGAGAGCTGCTTCTCGTCGAAGTGATCCGCCGCCTCGTCCCAGATCTCGTCCGGCACCGCCTTGCCCGAACGGTCGGCGATCCGGGTCGCGGCCTCCGCCAGCGCCAGGGCGGCGCGCTCGGCATCGCTGAAGAACGGCGCCTCGCGCCAGGCGGCGACCTGGTGCAGCCGCTCGTCGGTCTCGCCGGCCTTCTTGGCGCTGGCGATACCGCCGTATATGCAGGCGCTGCACCCGTTGATCTGGCTCGTCCGCAGGTGCACCAGCTCCAGGATCTGGTGCGGGGCGTCGCCATGGTGGATGGCCGAGAAGAGGGTCTGGATGCCCTTCATGGCGTCGGGTAGGACCATTGCCGGGTTCTTCATACGAGCGCTCATGGTGTTCCCCTTCGTAAGCCTGGGTGGCCGGTGCGTCTGTCTGTCGCACCGGCCGGCCGAGGTCCGTCACTGCACTGACGGATAGGGACGGGGGAATGTGACGGGTGGGCGAGAATAATTTCGGATGCTGCTTAGCTGGCAGTGCCCCAACGGCGCTTGACGACCACGCTGGACGCAGCCCTGTCGTGGAAGCACTGACGCAGTGGCTTGTCCCAGAGGCAGGACAGCGCGTTGATCAGCCCGCCGAACGGGACGATGCCGATGAACTGGTAGACGGCCCAGCGGCCGAAGGCGGCGCCCAGGGAGAGGTTTTGTCCGTCCGAGACCCGCGCGACGCGCAGCCCACAGATGCGCTTGCCGAAGGTGCCCCCGTAAGCATGCGTCATGAGGGGCTCATAGAGCGCCAGGGTTCCGAAGAACGCTGTCGCCATGGTCGCTCCGCCGGCGCTGTCGTTCTCGGTCAACGCCATCATGGCCATCCCTGCGGCAATGGCGATGGCACCTCCCCCGACCAGGATGATGAGGATGTCGATGATCCGGGCCCCGAGGCGCACGGCCGGGTTGGGCAGAGCCTCGTCGGGCGGCCCTGGCCTCGGGGGTATGTACGGCGGATGGAAGTGGGGCTGGTGCGCCCCGTATCCGTACGGCGGCGGCTGTTGGTGCTCATACATGCGGGCAGTCCAATGATGGCGTCTTTGATTGGCTGGAGGGGTGGTTCTATCTGGCCGAGGCGGCCTTGAAGATTTCAGCTACCACGGCAGTTCTTTCGGCCGTCGCTGCCACCACCAGCTGCGTTCGAGCAAGTCGAGGTGAGGGGTTCCGGTTGCTTCGGCGATCTCGTGGCCGCCGTCTCCTTGTGTCAGCGTTCTGAATTCGCTGTCCAGTTGGTCGAGCGCTTCGCGCAACAGCCCGCTTACCGGTTCCGGTAGGTCAGCGGCCAGTTGGTCGACATGATCCCGGCTCTGGAGAGCGGCGCAGTACATGTCCGCCGGGTAGCGGCCGGTGGGTTGCCAGCCCGAGGCCATGCGCCGTGTCAGCCTTTCCCACTCGGACAGGTAGGCGCGAGCCCGTTCAACAGCGGACTCCAGATCAGCAGGGAGACGGACGGCGGCGGATTCCTCCCCTGGTTGCGCAAGCGAGTTCACGGCTGCGGCGAAAGCTGAAGCGGTCGGGGTGGGGACAGGATGCTCGCGAATGATTTCGGGAAGCTGGATTGTGCGGACCTGTGAGAGCTGTGGAATATAAGCTTCCGCGGCGTCAATGGAATAGGACGCAGCCTCATCGTCGGAGGACAGTAGGCGTACCCGAGTCACGAGCCGGTCAGGGGTTGCCAGCCAGTATGCGCTGGGGATTTGTTCCTCGGCGGGATAGAGAATGACCGTGTTTGTTGCAGCAGAGAAAGTCAATGCCAGTTCGGCTTCGCTTGGGCGGTGCCTTACCGAGTCCTGGACGTAGATGTCCAGGGACTGCGACACATGCCCACCCGCGTCAGAGACGTCACACAGGACCGGGGCGTCCCAGTTCCGCTCGTCCTGGGCGCCGTCCGCATCGGCAACGTCGACTTCGCTCGACGATACGTGCAGGCATGCTGCGAGTGCACTGGCGATGAGGGCGGGCGGCAGCCGATCGATTTCGAGAAGGCTGTAGGCCATCGATAGGTTCCGTTGTAGATGTCGAGTGTCTTCTTTACGGCTTCCGCATTATTGACGAAGCGAGGGTTCCTCGTCGGTTTTTGTAGGTTGTATGGCCGCCATGGGATGCGGATTCGCTGTGGGCCTCGTGCCCGTGCAGCCCGTCGATCTGGCATGGCGGAGCCTTGTGGTGTCGTGACAGCGGGCGTGGCCCCTACCCGGTCGGCATGCTCCTTGCGTGGTTCGCCCGGAGCTCGGCCCACATATCCGCATACTCGGGCGTGATGGAGTCGACCGCGCCGCCACCGCGCTCGATCAGGACGAGGGAAATGGCGATAACGCCATCCAGCAAAGACCGGAAGGGTCTGTTGTTCGAGTCCTGATAGGCCTTCACCAGGATGTTGGTGAATTTTACGAATTGAGGGAGATTGATCTCGCACTCATCTTCGATGACGGGGCCAAGCCCTGATTGTTCTCCAACTGATCTAGACAGCGTATCCGCCTGCCCCAGGAAAATTTGGGCGACGGAATTTGACGGATTCCAGACGTCTTCGTCGTTCACCTGGAAGTAGCAGCTCACTCTGCCCACCTGACCTTCACTTCAACTCCTGGATTAGAGATCATCCACTCTTGTATACCAGATTCCACTGCGGCTCTGAATTCCGCTGTCGCGCCGGCTTGGACGAAGTCTAGGCCGAGCGGGGCCTGCTCGTAGCCAGCCATGTGTGTCCGGGCTCGAATGTATGAATCAAGTTTCTTGAAAACATGCTTCTTGATCCATTTCGGGATATTCACTCGCGGGTCCTGGCCGGTGGCCGTCTTTTCTTCCCAGAGTATGCCGTCCCGGATTTCATCAATGTCGGTTATGGTGTCCGAAAGGTTGTCAGGATCGTCGACGATGTAATTGGTGTCACCTTCGCGGGGAGGACGTACCCGGTTCGACAGTCCGTCTTCCCCACTTGCCGGGCCTGGCCCCGTGTGACCGCCATCATGCGGAAGCGCAGGGCTGTTTCCGTCTCCGCTGTTTGCTACATGGCCGGATTCGTGCGGATGCGAACCACCGTTTTCTGGTGCGTCGTGGCCGTGGCTGTCATGTGCGGCGCTGTCACCTGAGTCGTGGCTTGGGGTTGTGCGGTTGTGGTCTGTGCTTGCTGATGGTTCATGGGCCGCGCGGGGTATGCCGTGGTCGTTTGAGCGGCCCACGGCTTCGAGGCGGTCGGCCCCGGCGCGGGCGAGTGTGCGTTGGCCGGAGAGAGCGGCCTCGTGGGGGCCGGTGAGGTCGGCCTTGTGGGGTTCCTTGCGGGCCTCGGTGGTGGGTTGGTGTTCGGCGGACTCGGGGGCGCGGAGGTTTCCTTCTGAATCCAGGAGGAGGGTTTTTCCGTCCGCTGCCGTGTATTTGAGGGACGTGTTGGCCGGAGTGGGGGTGTGGTCCGGGAGTTTGCCGAGGACCTGCCGGAGTTCGGACGTGAGGTCGCCGACCTTGAAGAGGGGCTTCGCCGTGTTCAGGCCGATGCGGGCGCCCTTGACGACGTACGTTGCCGGGTCGATGACCTCACCGACCTTGGCAGCCGTGGTGATGGCCCTGGCCGTCACTCCCGCCTTGGTCGCGGCGGTGGCCTCGCCCCAGGGAGTCAAGAGCGTCAGTCCGTTGAACGAAAGCGTGCCGAAGGCCCGACAGGGATTCTTGCTCCACTCGTCCCATGCGACGAGGCCCTTGGATGCGCCGTTCGCGGCCTTCTTGTAGTCCTTGCCCACCTTGGGCAGCCAAGAGTCGGGGAGGTACCGGGCCACCTCGGCGACGGGAGCGTAGTTGCTGACGAATGCGAGCAGCGCCATGTTCTTCAGGGCTTCATACGACTTTTCCCGGCCGTCGACGCCGAACAGTGTCCCCAGCCCCCTGATCTGGGCCCAGGTGCCGTCGATGAGGAAGCCCTTGGCGAAGTCCGTCGTCCCGTCGACTGTCTTGTGCCAGAGCCACTCCGCGCCCTCGTACTCGCGCTTCTCGACGTTGCCCCACGGGGTCTTCTCCGCCTTCGCGGCGTCGCTCGGCTTGTAGCCGTACATCCCCTTCTTGTGAGTTCCGTCGTCCTGGACGAGGCGCAGGTTCTTGTCGAAGAGTCCGGTGATCTTGTTGAAGGCGTTGAGTTCAGCCGCGTGGAACTTCTCCTGGGCCATGGCCACGGCCTGGATCAGGTGTCTGTTCTCGTCGACCTTGGACTGGTCCTTGAGCCACTTGTCGTCGTTGCCGATCGAGGCGCGGAACGCGACGGCCTGCTCGCGCAGTCGGTCCAGTTCCTTGACGATCGGGCGGATCTCCGCCGCGTACTCGGATAACGCGGACTTGACCTTGTTCAGCTCGTCCGCGAAGTGCGCCGCCCGTTCGCGTACGGGGAGCGTCGAGCGGAAGAGCTGGTCCGCCTCCGGGGCGTCGTAGTAGGCCGACAGGCCCTGGAAGGAGGCGTGCGTGTCCGTGCCCGTGGTGCGGATGTCGGACGCGTTCTTGGCCAGGCCCGCTATGTCGCCCACAAGGGCGTCCACGTCGCCGGTGAAGTGCGGGATGCTGATCGGGTCTATCGGGGAGCTGTTCACTTCTTGGGCCCGCCCAGTTCCTCCGGCGTGGGGGCCTGGCCCGCCGTCCGCTGAGTGTTCGCGGCCATCTCCAGGTCGCCCTGTGCGTAGGCCGCTGTCGCGTCCACCGCGCCCTGAAGCGACTTCTTCGCCCGCGCGGCTATGTAGTTCAGCTCTGGCATGGCGTGGTTCGCGTAGGCCTTGAGCGCCATGCCGACGATGCCCTCGCCCGCGTCGCACGGGCCGGCCAGGCGGCCGGTGTGACCTGCGGCGGACTCGACGTGACCCATGTACGAGTCGGCCTCGGCCGCCAGTTTGTCCGCGATCTCGGCCGTCCTGGCGACCACCCCGCGTACGCCGTCGGGCTTGATGTCCCACCTGGACATGACGGCGCCTGCCCCTCCCCCTGAGAACGGTTCCCCTGCGTGTCAGCGGCTGGCGGCGGTGCCGTCGCCTTGGTTCGCATGTGCGTTTGACGCACGGTGAATTTTTTATCAGCCGGGGTGGGGGAGTGCGCATGAATATGCGTACTTGGGTTCGTTTTCGGTCAGTCGGTCGTCTGTGAGTAGCGGAGCAGCGCCCGCAGGGTGCGGGGGGAGAGGGAGAGGACGACGGTTGGGGTGTCGCTCTCGCGGAGGTGGATGCCGTCGGCGCCTGCGGCCAGTTCTATGCATTCGTCGGCGGCTCCGCCCGCGCTGAAGCTTGACTTTCGCCACTTGAGATCAGGCACCGAAGACCTTTCACAGGGTGTAGAGAACGTGCTGAATCAGCGAGAGGGAGTCCCTCTTCTTATAGAACTCAGGTTCGGGGTCGGGGTCAATCGGCGGTAGTGCCGCCGCAGTCAGCCCTTCGAAGGTCTCCGCGAACGTCGCATACCGGGCTTGGTCGGTGATGAAGGGTGAGGCGACCGGCTGCTCTACGTAGGTTGTGCCGAGCTCCGGCACGGCGTGGTCGAAGAGGACAAAGGGTGCGCCGAATCCAGCCGGGTAGGCCGTGGTTTCGAACGGCAGGATCTGGATCTGAACATGCGGCAGGCGTGCCATCGAAGTGAGGTGTTCGATCTGGCGACGCATGATGCCGGCGTTTGCGAATCGCATGCGCAGGGCGGCTTCGTGGATGACCGCGTGGAGGGTGATGGGTGAGTCACCGTCCAGGACTCGCTGGCGGTTGGTGCGGAACTCCACGAGCGTGTCGATCTCCGCAGGTGAAGCGTCCGGCTGTGCCCCCTCGAAGAGGGTGCGCATGTAGTCGGTCGTCTGAAGCAGGCCGGGGATATGGACCCACTGAAACGTTCGGTGGGTTGCCGAGTAGGCCTCAAGCTCAACCAGGTCCCGGGACGCCTGCGGGATCACCGACTTCCGGTAGTTCGACCACCAGCCCTTGCCTGATGACTCGCTCATGGCGACGAGGGCTTCAACTTTGGTTTGGTGCTCGCAACCATAGCCGTGGAGTAGGGCGCGCAGTTTCGCTTCGGGAATACCTGTTCGTCCTGTCTCGATGTGGCCAAGGTGCTGCGGGCCGAGCCCTGCGATGGCTCCTGCGGCAGCGGCGTTCATGCCGCTGGCGTCGCGGAGCTTGCGAAGCTCGATGCCCAAACGCCGCTGGCGTTGCGTCGGGTTGAGGCGTAGTCCCATGGGCTCCTCCTTGTGATGTTGGGCAGTCTGCCCGCTGGGAGTCAGCCGGGGCCACTCGTTGGGGTCAATCCAAGCGAAAGGGTTGAGGGCTATAAACCATCTTCCCTATCGTCGAACCGACCCGCCCTCCCCGGCCCATAAGCCGGAAGTGCACCGCGTCCGCATGCGCGCCCATCCGCGCCCCGTATGCGTGCCCGGCAATGCCACCGCGATCAGCCGTCCAAGAGGGCATCCGGCAATCGGTGAAGCCCAGGAGTCACGCCATGTGTCCCATCACCACCGTCGTCCCCATCCGTCCCGACTTCTCCCTCGGTTTCCTCCCCGTCCCCCGCCTGATCCGTGAGGTCCGCGCTGCCGTGCGAACCGCACTCGTCGCCGCCGGGCGGGAGGAGCTCGTCGACAGCACATTGCTCCTCACCTCCGAGGTCGCCACCAACGCCGTCAACGCCTGCCGTCGCAGCGACTGCACGGCCCCCGTGTCCGTCTACGCGAAGTGGATGTACGGCGGCGCCCTGCTCGTCCTCGTACGGGACTACGCCCCCGGCACGCCGCACGAGCGGGCGTGGCCCGTCGGCGGGGAGGGCGGGGAGGGCGGCCGGGGGCTGGCGCTCGTCCGGGCCTGTGCCACCGACTGGGGTGTGTGCCGGCATGGGCACACACCCGGGAAGGCGGTCTGGTTCCGCGTCGCGGCACAAGCCGCACCGGCCGCACAAGCCGCACCGGCCGCACAGCCCGGGCAGCCGACGGGTGCTCAATGATCAGGGACATGGCGAGATATGGCACAGTCTCACCTCGTGGAAGCGCTACGAGCTCAGGACCCCGCGAACATCGGCGTGCACACCGTTCTTGCCCGGCTCGGTGCCGGCGGTATGGGGCAGGTGTATCTGGGGCGGTCGCCCGGTGGGCGGCAGGTGGCGATCAAGGTGATCCGCGAGGACTTCGCCGAGTCGCCCGAGGCGCTTGCGCGGTTCCGGCGGGAAGTGGAGACCGTGCGCGCCGTGCGCAGCGCGTACACCGCCAATCTCATCGACGCCTCGCTCGAGACGACCCCGTACTGGCTCGCCACCGAGTACGTGCCCGGGCCGACCCTGGTGGAGGCCGTACGGGCGCGCGGGCCGCTGCCCGCCGACACCTGTCTGCGGTTGTTCGCGGCGCTGGCGGAGGCGCTCTCCCATGTGCACGCACACGAGGTGCTCCACCGCGACCTGAAGCCGCACAACATCATCCTCTCGGCCGTCGGGCCCAAGCTCATCGACTTCGGGATCGCGCGCGGCGCCGAGCAGACCGCGCTCACCCAGGCAGGTACGGCACCCGGCACCCCCGGGTACACCGCGCCCGAGATCATCACGCGGAACGACGTCAGCCCGGCGGCCGACGTCTTCGCCCTCGGCGCGACCATGGCCGCCGTGGCCACCGGACGGCCGCCCTACGGGGAGGGCCCGCTGGAGTCCGTGACGTACCGGGTCGTCCACGGGGAAGTGGACGTGGCCGGTGTGGAGCCGGCGCTCGCGGAGCTGATCCGGGATTGCGTCGCGGGCGATCCGGGCAAGCGGCCGGATCCCGCGCGGATCATCGCGCGGTGCGCGGTGAGCTCGGCGCTCGTCGACGATCCGGTGTACCGGGAGCTGACGGCGGTGGGCGGTGGGACGCCCGCGCCTTCCGCCGCGTACGTCCCCACGTTGGTGCCGGGTGCGCCCGTCGCCGCCGTCCCCACGGCGCCCGCGCCGCGTCCGCGTACGAAGCTGTGGCTGACCGTCGGCGCCGCTTCCGTCGCCCTCGGCGTCGTCGCAGCGCTCGCCGTCCAGTCGCTGGGCGACGACGCGAAGGGGGGAGATGACAAGGCGCTGGGGAAGGGGAAGGGGACGGCCAAGCCGGCCGCCTCCTCTGCCGCCTCCCCTGCTTCTTCCCCGGCCGCGTCCGGTTCGCCCTCGGGTCCGTCAGGTGCTCCCGCCCCTGACACGGGCGGCGGGAGCGGGAGTGGGAACGGGAAGGAGCCCGCCTACGTCGAGGCGACCAACCCCAACCGCGACTACTGGACGGCGAAGGAAGGCGCCCTCTACGGCGAGGGGACGTGCAACCTCCCCTCCGAGGAGCGGGTCGACGGGCAGTTCCAGTCCTCCGTGTCCGATGCGGTGAACCCGGAGGTCCGGGTGATGTCCGGCAAGGTGAAGATCACTTTCCGCTTCAAGTACGCCAGCCCCGACCGCATCAAGTCGCCCTTCTACGTCTCGGTCGCCGTCAAACCTCCCCACGAGATCGATTCGTCGACCGGCAAGCCGCTCTCGGGGCTGCGCCAGAACAACCTCGGCCTGGGTTACACCAGCAAACCCGTCGACATCGCCCCCAAGGACCCGGGAGGTTGGGGAGCCGATTTCAAGGAACTCACCTACCCCGACGACTTCCAGCAGTACGTGAACGGGAAGCCGTACGCCCAGCCGATCCCCGTCAGCAACGACCCCGGCGACTGGACGGTGCTCTTCGAGCACGTCAGGAGTGAGAAGGAGTACGCGAGCATCGGCTGCTACGGCTTCACCGCCAAGTAGCCCCCAGGGCGGGGGGTCCGCACGATATTTCGGAAACGGCAGTGCAACGGGCCTGCCATGGGGGAAGGTTGACGGGTGCGGAAGCTCTGGGTGGGCGTGGGTGTCGGCATCGCGATGTGCCTGAGTTTCATCGGGCTGCTCGTCGTCGGGGTGTACGTGGCCGCCGGGAACATCACCGGCCTGGGGAAGGGCGGCACGGTCGGGCTCGCCAAGGGCGCCGTGCCCGAGCAGTACCAGGCGCTCGTGGCCAAATGGGGCAATCTCTGCCCCGCCCTCAACCCCGCCGTGCTGGCGGCCCAGCTCTACACCGAGAGCAACTGGGACCCGACCGCCAAGAGCCCCGCCGCGGCGATGGGCATCGCGCAGTTCATCCAGGCGACGTGGGACACCGAGGGCCTCGACGCCAATGGTGACGGCAAGAAGGACATCTGGGATCCTGCGGACGCCATTCCGTCGGCCGCCTCCTACGACTGTCATCTGGCCAGGGACGTGAAGGGCGTGCCGGGCGACCTCACGGACAACATGCTGGCCGCCTACAACTCGGGCCCTTACAACGTCCTCAAGGCCGGCGGCGTCCCCTCCATCAGCGAGACGCAGGGCTATGTGAAGTCCATCCGCAGCCTGGAGAAGAGCTTCGCCCGCCCGGTCGGTCGGGTGGCGCCCTCGCAGCAGGCGGCCGGTGCCATCTACTACGCCCAGGAGAAGCTCGGCACCCCTTATCTCTGGGGCGGTGACGGCGGGCCCGAGGACAACGGGCGCTTCGACTGCTCCGGGCTGACCAAGGCCGCGTACGCCTCGGTCGGGATCGAGCTGCCGCGCGTCGCGAACGACCAGTGGAACGCCGGTCCCCACCCCAAGCGCGACGAGCTGCTCCCCGGGGATCTCGTGTTCTATGCGAACGATCTGAACGATCCGCGCAGCATTCACCACGTGGGGCTCTACGTGGGCGGCGGGTACATGATCCACGCGCCGCGGACGGGGGCCGTGATCCGGTTCGAGAAGATCGACTCTCAGCCGGACTACATCGGTGCCACCCGGGTCACCGCGGACGGTGCGAAGGCGCTGCCCACGGCGCCGGGAGCGCCGGGGCGGAAGGCCTGAGCGGTAGGCCTGAGTGGCTGAGCCGGCCGGGTACCGGCGGGGCCGGTGAGGCCCGGTGAGGTGGCGTCAGGTCGCGAATGGCCTGAACTCCCCGCGAACCTCGCCCCTGAGCTGGGGAATGGGTCACCCTTCGATAACGTCCAGGTGATCATTGGGTGGAGAGTGGAACGGCGGGCCGGAGCCAGGCGTTCCATTGGAGTGGTAAAGCAGCGCCGCGTGCTGCGGCGCACGGACCACGGGGGTCGGTAGCTGGGCGTGGTGACGGGCGACAGATAGGGGCCGGGCGATGGCTGGACTCGTGACGGCAGTGGCGGGAGGCTCCATGCCGGTGGCCGTGCTGGCCGGGGGCGAGACGAACCCCGACGTCAGCCTGCTCTACGACATCAACGGCATCGCCAAGGACGCACCCCACTGGGCCGACCGGGCCGTGGAGTTCATCGGCGAGTACGGCATCGTCCTCGGCCTCGCCGTGCTGATGCTGTGCGCCTGGTGGAGCGTTCGCAAGAGCAAGGACGCCCCTGCCGGGACGGCCGCGCTGCTGTGGTCGCCGCTCGCGGCCGGGATCGCGCTGCTGATCAATGTGCCCATCCGGGGGTTCGTCCGCCGGCCCCGGCCCTTCCTCGACCACCAGGGCCTGGAGGTACTGGTCAAGGGGAAGACCGACTTCTCCTTCGTCAGCGACCACGCGACGCTCACGATGGCGCTGGGCGTCGGCCTGTTCGTGGCCAACCGGAAGTACGGCCTCATCGGCATCGGGCTCGCCCTGCTGGAGGGGTTCTGCCGGATCTACATGGGCGTGCACTATCCGACGGACGTCGTCGGCGGGCTCGCCCTGGGGACGGCCGTCACGCTGCTTCTCGCCCCACTGGCGATGATGCTGCTCACGCCGCTGACGGGGTGGGTGGCGGGGACGCGGTGCGGGTGGCTCGTACGGGCGGGTGACGCGCCCGCGCCCATCGTGCCGGCCGCGACGGTGCCGCCCGAGGCGGCGGGACGTGAGGTGCGGGCCCAGGACCGGGACCTGGCCGCCTAGCGCTCCGCTGGGAGCGCGGTCGTGCGACTGCGGGCCGTCCGTGGCTGGTCGCGCAGTTCCCCGCGCCCCTTACGGGGCGCGCCTAGTCGCAAGCGCTCGAAGCGCCCGTCATGTGTTCCTCCGCGTCGGCTCTCGCCAGGGAGCGGGCCCGGCGGGCCGGGCCGTACCAGCCGCAGGTGCAGCGCGCCGTGCAGAACGAGCCTCGTTCGCTCGTACTGGTGATGTGGTCAGCGGGATCGGACACGTGACCACGCTACCCGGCCGTGACGACCGCCCCGTGGCGGTCGTTGGAAGGAGCGGGTTCCACTAGCGTGCGGCAGGGGGCTTACGGCCATGGCGGTGCAGGGGCGCAGACGCGGGGGCGCGATCGTCGCCACCGCGGTGGCGGGCGGCATCGCCCTGGGGCTGTTCGCCGTCTCCGGCTGCGCCGAGCAGGGCGGCTCCGCCGAGCGGGGCCAGGACGGCAAGGGCCCGTGGCACGGGGCGAGCGGGCAGGTCCGGCAGGCGCAGCTCGAGGGCCCGGTGGGGGTCGATCCCGCGCGGGCGCTCGCCGTCGTGCGGCACGCCCCCGAGGCCCTGGCCCGGGCCGGGGGCGCCAGGGTGCGGACGTCCATGGAGACCGTCAGCGGCGGGACGCGGCTGACGATCCGGGGCAAGGGCGGCTACGACTTCACCCGTCCGGTGGGGCGGCTGACCGTGACGCTGCCCGAGGGCACCGACGGGTCCGCCGGCCGCAGGGCGATCACGGAGGTCTTCACCCCCGGCACGCTGTATATGAAGAACCGGGGTGCGGGTGTTCCCGCCGGCAAATGGGTCCGGCTCGACACGGGTGCCCTCGTGGACGGCGATCTGCTCACCAGCGGTGCCACCGACCCCCTCGCGGCGGCCGAGCTGCTGGGCGGGGCGCGCGAGGTGGCGTATGTACGGGACGAGTGGATCGGCGACACACGCGTGGGGCACTACTGGGGGACGATCGATCTGGACCGGGCCGCGCGCGCCGCGCCCATGAGGGACCGGGCCGCGCTGGCCGCCGCGGCGAAAGGGTTCTCCAGTGGGACTGTGGCGTTCGACGCGTATCTCGACGAGGCGGGACGGCCGAGGGTGCTGCGGTACCGCTTCGGGGTCGGGGCGCGGGACGCACGGGCCGGCGGGCGTGGGCCGGTGGGGGAGACGGGGGTCGCCCCCACGGCCCCCGCGACGTACTTCCCCGGGGGTGATCCCGGCGGGGGCTCCGCCTACCGGCCGGACGCGGCGTCGGCCACCCCGTCCGTCACCCCGCCGGCCACGCCGATGACGGTGCCGATGACCGTGGTCTCGACCGTGGAGCTCGGTTCCTTTGGCTTCCGGCCGGACATCGAGCTTCCCGCGCCCGCCGAAATCTATGCGGGCACGGTCGCTTCGCCACAGAAATAACGCGGGAGGACATGGTTGGCCATGGAAATGGTCCATCTGTGCCATGCGCGGTGTGTGTACCGATCACTACGCTGGAAAGCGGTGACGTGACGGCCCCGGCCGGTGAGTACCGAAGCCCCGAGGACCCGAGGAGGTGAATCGCGTGGTTCCGCGACGTGGTTTGTGCGGCGGGCCGGACCCCGTGGCCCTCATCGAGATCGATCTCTACGGTGATTTGATGATCGCGGCGTCCATGGCGGACGAGGAGCGGCTCAGTATCGACCGGATCGATGAGGTTCTGCGCGTCGTGCGGCCCGTGCGGCGGGCGGAGCCCGCCAATCCGTCAGGTGCGCAGTAGCCTCGCGATGGCGGCGCTGGCCTCTTCCACCTTGGCGTCGATCTCCGCCCCGCCCTTGAGGGCCGCGTCGGCCACGCAGTGCCGGAGGTGCTCCTGGAGGAGCTGGAGGGCGAAGGACTGGAGGGCCTTGGTGCTCGCCGACACCTGCGTGAGTATGTCGATGCAGTAGACGTCCTCCTCGACCATGCGCTGGAGGCCGCGGATCTGGCCCTCGATCCGGCGCAGCCGCTTGAGGTGCTGGTCCTTCTGCTTGCTGTAGCCGTGGGGGCCGGCGGGGGATCCGGTGGCGGACGCGCCGTGGGCGTCGTCGTGCGGATCGCCGTGGCAGGGCGCCCCGACCGGTTCAGTGGCGCTGGTCACTGTGGCCTCCCTGGCCGTCATGGCGTTCTCCGTCGTTCTGCCGACGTGTCCGCGCTGGTCATCGGCGGGCTGCGGGGTCACGTCACGCTTGTCGGCGTCTAAACGTACCTACCCTTTTTGCATACCCCCGGCGGGTATATCCTACCTAAATTCATCGCCGGAGGCCCGTACCGCCTTCATGAGCACTCTGCCCGATGGGCGACACTGAGGGAATGCCAGTTAGCTGTGGCTGGATGATGCGCCTAGCATCAACGAGACCGAATCCGCTGCACCCCGAGGATCCCACGTGCGCTTTCGTCTGACCCCCAGGGAGACGAGCTTCTACGACATGTTCGCCGCCTCCGCGGACAACATCGTCACGGGCTCCAAGCTCCTGATGGAACTGCTCGGAGCGGATGCCTCCGCCCGGGCCGAGATCGCCGAACGGATGCGGGCAGCGGAGCACGCCGGGGATGACGCGACCCACGCGATCTTCCACCAGCTGAACTCCTCCTTCATCACGCCGTTCGACCGCGAGGACATCTACTCTCTCGCCGGTTCGCTCGACGACATCATGGACTTCATGGAGGAGGCCGTCGATCTGGTCGTCCTCTACCAGGTCGAGGAGCTGCCGAAGGGCGTCGAGCAGCAGATCGAGGTCCTCGCGCGGGCGGCGGAGCTGACCGCCGAGGCGATGCCGAACCTGCGGACGATGACCAATCTGACCGAGTACTGGATCGAGGTCAACCGTCTCGAGAACCAGGCCGACCAGATCCACCGCAAGCTGCTCGCGCACCTCTTCAACGGCAAGTACGACGCCATCGAGGTCCTCAAGCTCAAGCAGATCGTGGATGTTCTCGAGGAGGCCGCGGACGCTTTCGAGCACGTCGCGAATACCGTCGAGACCATCGCGGTCAAGGAGTCCTGACCTCCGGTGGATACGTTTGCACTTGTCGTGACCATCGCGGTCGCGCTCGGATTCACCTATACGAACGGCTTCCACGACTCCGCGAACGCCATCGCCACCTCGGTCTCCACGCGGGCGCTGACCCCGCGCGCGGCCCTCGCGATGGCGGCGGTCATGAACCTCGCCGGCGCCTTCCTGGGCAGTGGCGTGGCGAAGACGGTCAGTGAGGGACTGATCGAGACCCCGACGGGCGACAAGGGGATGGGCATCCTCTTCGCCGCTCTGATCGGCGCGATCGCCTGGAACCTGATCACCTGGTACTTCGGTCTGCCGTCGTCCTCCTCGCACGCCCTCTTCGGCGGCATGGTGGGCGCCGCGCTGGCGGGCGGCACGACCGTCATCTGGTCGGGCGTCATCGACAAGATCGTCGTGCCGATGTTCCTCTCGCCGTTCGTCGGCCTGATCCTCGGCTATCTGGTGATGGTCGCGATCATGTGGATGTTCCGCCGGGCCAACCCGCACAAGGCCAAGCGCGGCTTCCGCATTGCGCAGACCGTCTCGGCCGCCGGCATGGCGCTCGGCCACGGTCTGCAGGACGCCCAGAAGACCATGGGCATCGTGATGATGGCCCTGGTCATCGGCGATGTGCAGAGCAAGGGCGACGCGATCCCGGTGTGGGTCAAGCTCGCCTGCGCGATCATGCTCTCGCTGGGTACGTACGCGGGTGGCTGGCGCATCATGCGGACGCTGGGCCGGAAGATCATCGAGCTGGACCCGCCGCAGGGTTTCGCGGCGGAGACGACCGGCGCGTCCGTGATGTTCACGACCGCTTTCATGTTCCACGCGCCGATCTCCACGACGCATGTCATCACCTCGGCGATCATGGGTGTGGGTGCGACGAAGCGGGTCAACGCGGTGCGCTGGGGTGTCGCCAAGAACATCATCCTTGGCTGGTTCATCACGATGCCGGCCGCGGCCGCCGTCGCTGCGATCAGCTACTGGGTGGTCAACCTGGCGTTCGGGTAGCCCCCGGCTCCCCATGAACATGGGCCCGCCCCCTGGTACGAACAGGGGGCGGGCCCTTTGCCTTGCGGTGGCACCGCCAAGCAGCACCGCAAGGCGGCTTGTGTGCGGGTTGTGCGTGGTTGATCGCGCAGTTCCCCGCGCCCCTTACGGGGCGCTCCCTCACCCGAAGCGGCCCGAGATGTAGTCCTCCGTGGCCTGGACCGACGGGTTGGAGAAGATGCGCTCCGTGTCGTCGATCTCGATCAGCTTGCCGGGCTGGCCGACGCCCGCCAGGTTGAAGAAGGCGGTGCGGTCGGAGACCCGGGCCGCCTGCTGCATGTTGTGGGTCACGATGACGATCGTGAACCGCTCCTTGAGCTCGCCGATGAGGTCCTCGATGGCGAGCGTGGAGATCGGGTCGAGCGCCGAGCAGGGCTCGTCCATCAGCAGGACCCGGGGCTCGACCGCGATGGCGCGGGCGATGCACAGCCGCTGCTGCTGGCCGCCGGAGAGGCCGGCGCCCGGCTTGTTCAGCCGGTCCTTGACCTCGTTCCAGAGGTTGGCGCCCTTGAGGGACTTCTCCACGATCGTGTCCAGCTCGGACTTGCGGTACCGGCCGCCGTTGAGGCGGACGCCGGCGACCACGTTCTCGTAGATGGACATGGTCGGGAAGGGGTTCGGGCGCTGGAAGACCATGCCGACCATCCGGCGCACGGCGACGGGGTCGACCCCGTTTCCGTAGAGGTTCTCGTCGTCCAGCATCACCTTGCCCTCGACCCGGCCGCCGGGGGTGACCTCGTGCATCCGGTTGAGGGTGCGCAGGAAGGTGGACTTGCCGCAGCCGGAGGGGCCGATGAAGGCGGTCACGGAGCGGGGCTCCACGGTCATCGAGATGTCCTCGATGGCCTTGTGGTTGCCGTAGTAGGCGTTCAGGCCGCTGACGTCGATTCGCTTGGCCATGGGGATCACTACTTTCGGGAAATCAAACCGCGTCAGCGGCCGGCCTTGGGGGCCTTCCAGCGGGCGATGCCGCGGGCCACCAGGTTGAGGATCATGACGAAGGCGATGAGGACCAGGGCCGCGGCCCAGGCGCGGTCGTAGCTGGCCTCGTTGCCGGCCGCCCACTGCTCGTAGATGTAGTACGGCAGGGAGGACTGGGCGCCTTCGAAGGGGTTGTTGTTGATCAGCTGGGAGCCGAAGACCAGGAGGACGATCGGGGCGGACTCGCCGGCGATACGGGCGACCGAGAGCATCACACCGGTGGCGATGCCGCCTATGGCGGTGGGCAGGACGACCTTGAGGATCGTGCGCCACTTGGGCACGCCCAGGGCGTACGAGGCCTCGCGCAGCTCGTTGGGGACGAGCTTGAGCATCTCCTCCGTGGAGCGGACGACGACCGGCATCATCAGGATGGCCAGGGCCATCGACCCGGCGAAGCCGGAGTAGCCGTTGTCCAGCATCAGGATCCAGAAGCTGAGGACGAACAGGCCCGCGACGATCGACGGGATGCCCGTCATGACGTCGACGAAGAAGGTGACGGCCGTCGCGAGGCGGCCCCGGCCGTACTCGACCAGGTAGATCGCCGTCAGCAGGCCGATGGGGGCCGCGATGGCGGTGGCGATGCCGACCTGCTCCAGGGTGCCGATGATGGCGTGGTAGACGCCGCCGCCGGGCTGGATGGTCAGGACGCCGGCCATGGAGTGGCTGAGGAAGTTCCCGTCGAGGACCTTCACGCCGCGCGAGATCGTCTCCCAGAGCAGCGAGACCAGCGGGACGACCGCGAGCAGGAAGCAGACCCACACCATGCTGGTGGCGAGGCGGTCCTTGGCCTGCCGGAGGCCCTCGACCCGGGCCGCCAGGGCGAACATCCCGGCGACGAAGACCACCGCCGCGATCAGGCCCCACTGGACGCGGCTGTTCAGGCCGGCGCCCAGGCCGACGCCGGTGCCGACGGCGATCGCGGCGGCCGCGAGGGCGGCGGGGGCCCAGCGCGGGAGGCGGGGCTGGCGCAGGGTGTACGGGGGGAGGGGCGCGCTGTCGGCGACGACCGTGTCCTCCATGGTCACGTCGCTCATGCCGTGTACTCCTTGCGGCGGGCGATGATCAGCCGGGCGGCGCCGTTGACCAGCAGGGTCAGGACGAAGAGGACGAGACCGGAGGCGATCAGGGCGTCCTTGCCGATCTCACCGGACTCCTTGAAGCTGCTCGCGATGTTCTGGGCGAACGTTCCGCCGCCCGGATCGAGCAGGCTCTTGCCGATGGTGAAGCTGGGGGAGAGGACGGTGGCGACGGCCATCGTCTCGCCGAGGGCGCGGCCCAGGCCCAGCATCGAGGCGCTGATGACACCGGAGCGGCCGAAGGGGAGGACGGACATCCGGATGACTTCCCAGCGGGTCGCGCCGAGCGCGAGGGCGGCCTCCTCGTGCATCTTCGGGGCCTGGCGGAAGACCTCGCGGCTGACGCTGGTGACGATCGGCAGGATCATGATCGCCAGAAGGATGCCGATGGTGAAGAGCGAGCGGGCGGCGCCGCCCTGGTACTCGAAGACGCCGGTCCAGCCGAAGTAGTCGTTCAGCCAGGTGTAGAGCCCGCCGAGGTGCGGCACCAGGAAGAGGGCGCCCCACAGGCCGTAGACGATGGACGGGACGGCGGCGAGCAGGTCGATCACATAGCTGAGCGGGGCGGCGAGCCTGCGCGGCGCGTAGTGCGAGATGAACAGCGCGATGCCGATGGCCACGGGCACGGCGATGAGCATCGCGATGACCGAGCTGACGACCGTGCCGAAGGCCAGGACCGCGATGCCGAACTTGGGCGGGGTGGAGTTGGCGGCCCACTCGAAGGTGGTGAAGAAGTCGCCCTCGTTCTTGGAGAGGGCGGTGGTCGCCCGCACGGCGAGGAACGCCGCGATGGCGGCCATGATCACCAGGAGCAGGATCCCGGAACCCCGGGAGAGGCCGAGGAAGATCCGGTCACCGGCGCGGGAGGTTTTCCGCGCGGGCGGTGGGCCGGGGGGCGTGGCTGAGGTTATTTCCATGGGTTTCTCCGGTCTGCGGGGCGGCTGGCGCCTGGGCCTTCCGGGTTTCGGGGTCCGGATGGGCCGGGGTGGCGCCGCTCCCTGATGCGGCGGTGCACCGGATGGTGCGGACGGGCTCGGGGCCGGGGCCGGCTGGTGCCTTCCCGCCGTACCGGTTGCGGCCGGTACGGCGGGTGCGGCCCGGTGGGCCGGTTTGTGCGCACCCTCCCCCAGCTACCGCTGGGAGGTGCCCCCAGCCCTGCGGAACGATTGCCCACAAACCGGCGGAGCTCGTCCGCGCCCGGGTCAGGAGAGGGTGGCGACGGTCTCGCGGACCTTCTTGGCGATCTCGGCGGGCAGCGGGGCGTAGCCGAGGCCCTTGAGGACCGACTGGCCGTCCTCACTGGCGATGTAGGTCAGGAAGGACTTGGTCGCCGGGAGGGTCTCGGCCTTGTTGCCCTTGTCACCGACGATCTCGTACGTGACCAGGGTGATCGGGTAGGCGCCCTCGGCCTTGGTGGCGTAGTTGAGCTTGAGGGCGAGGTCGGAGCCGGTGCCGACGATCTTGGCCTCGGCGATCGCCTTGGAGGCGTTGTCGGAGGTGGCCTCGACCGGGGCGGAGGCGCCGGTGTTGAGCTTCACCGTCTTGATGCTGTTGGCGGTGGCGTAGCTCAGCTCGAAGTAGGAGATGGCGCCGGAGGTCTGCTTGACCTGCGAGGAGACACCCGCGGAGCCGTCGGCCGACTGGCCGCCCTTGGCCTTCCAGGCCTTGGCGGGCTCGTACGACCAGGAGGAGGGCGCGGCGGCCTTGAGGTACTTGGTGAAGTTGTCCGTGGTGCCGGACTCGTCGGAGCGGTGGAACGCCTGGATCTTCAGGTCGGGGAGCTTGGCGTCCTTGTTGAGCTTGGCGATCGCCTCGTCGTTCCACTTCTCGATCTTGCCGTCGAAGATCTTGGCGAGGGTGTCGGCGTCGAGGACCAGGCTGTCCACGCCCGGGACGTTGTAACCGATGGCGATGGGGCCGCCGACCATGGGGAGGTTGATCCCCTGGCCGCCCTTGACGACCTCCTTGGACTTGGTGACCTCCTCCGGCTTCAGCGCGGAGTCGGAGCCCGCGAAGGCCGTCTTGCCCTGGAGGAACTCCTGGACGCCGGCGCCGGAGCCGGTGGCCTTGTAGTTGATCTGGGTGTCCTTGCAGGCCGCCGAGTAGTTCTTGATCCAGAGGTCCATGGCGTTCTTCTGCGCGGAGGAGCCGGAGGCCAGCAGCTGGCCCTTGCCCTCGCACTTGATGTTGCCCGCCGCCTTGGTGGAGTCGCCGCCGCCCGTGGAGCCGTTGCCGCTGTTGTCGTCCGAGCCGCACGCCGTGAGCACCAGGGCGCCGGCGACGGCGATTGCGCCGAGAGCGACGGTGCGAAGCCGGTTCTTGCGCTGAAGCTTCACTTTCGGATGTTCCTTCCGGGAGCCGCCGCTGGGGCGGCGTGCGAGAGGTGTCGGTACGAGCGGTCCTGCCCGCACCCTCTACTCGGCGAAATTAGGCAGATCAGGTGAAGCGGTTGATGGGTGAGAGTGAACGGAGGGTGAACCTCACCCGTCAGGGTGGTTGCCCGCACGAGGGTCCGGTTCCTTTTGCAGTGTGACGCAGGTCTCTATCGATTTGACGCCAGGCATGGCAGCATCCGAACTTCGCGTGACGGTATGTCAGGCGTGGGGGTGAAGGCGCGGAGGTGGCCGGTGGGGTGTCCTGACAGGCGGAACGACGACCGTACGGGCGATGACGGTGCGGGAAGCGGCGACGCCGGGGCCGGTGGCGCGGTGGGCGGCCGGGGGCGCCGACGGCGGGTGGCGGTGGCGACCGCGCTCGTGTGCGCGGCCGGGCTGGCGGTGCTGGGCGCGCCGGGCGTGACGTACGCGGCGCCCGGGCCGACGCCGGACCCGACGCCGTCCGCGTCGGCGTCCGCCTCGCCCTCGGCTTCGGCGGGTGCGGCGGGGGACGACGCAACCCGGCGGCTGGAGGCCATCCACAAGGAGGTGGAGGAGCTCTACCGCAAGGCCGAGACCGCCACCGACGCCTACAACGCCGCAGGTGAGCAGCTGCGCCTCCAGGAGAAGTCGGTCGCGGACCTCACCCGCCGGCTGGAGGCCGCCCAGAAGCGCATGGACACGCTGCGCGCCCAGGCGGGCGCCCTGGCCCGCGCCCAGTACCGCAGCGGTGGCTTCAACCGGACGCAGCTCTTCCTCAGCGGTTCCCCCGACTCCTTCCTCGGCAACGTCTCCCTCGCCCGCAAGGGCGAGCAGGCCACCCGCCGGATGCTGACCGACGTCACGGCCGCCAAGGCGGACCTGGAGCGCTACACCCAGGCCGCGGACGAGCGCCGGAAGACGCTGGACGCGGAGAAGAAGAAGCGCGAAGCCGCGAAGAAGGAGATCCAGGAGCGGCTCGACACCGCCAAGCAGCTGGAATCGCGACTCGCGGACCAGGAGAAGGAGAGACTTCGGCTGCTGGAGGAGGAGCGGGCCCGGCAGGCCCAGGACCGCTGGCTCGCCTCGGACGCCGCCAGGCAGCTCACCGGCCGGGGCTCCGTCGCGGCGACCGGCGACGCCGCCCGCGCGATCGACTTCGCGACCGCGCAGATCGGCAAGGACTACGTCTGGGGCGCGGAGGGCCCCGACACCTACGACTGCTCCGGCCTCACCCTCAAGGCCTGGGCCGCGGCGGGCCGGGCCATCCCCCGCACCTCGCAGGAGCAGTGGCGGCAGCTGCCCAAGGTCGACGTCAAGGACATGCGCCCCGGCGACCTGGTCATCTACTACACGGACGCCAGCCACGTGGGCATGTACATCGGCGACGGCCGGATCGTCCACGCGCCGCGGCCGGGCCGGCAGGTGACCATCACGGGCGCGGGCTCGATGCCGGTGCTCGGGGTCGTACGGCCGGGGTAGCGGCGGCCGACGACCCGGACCTCCATGTCGGCGGCCGTACGGCGGGACCGTGGCGACGGCGGTTGGGCCGGGGTCACGGCGGTTGGGCCGGGGTCACGGCGGTAGGGCCAGGGTCACGGCGGTACGGCCGGGGGCACGGCGGCCGTACGACCGGCCGCCGCCAGGCGCCCGTGCGCCGGGGTGCCGGCGGCCCCTCCGGGGCGTGGCCGGGTGCCCGGCGTCGGCGTGACCATCGGCTCGTAGGACAGTCCGCTTGTCCTCGCGCGGGCGTCAACTACCGTCACCCGTAAGGCATATGACGGAGGCGGGTGGCTGCGTACCATTCCGCTCGGGCGGGCTCTGGCGCTAGGGTCACGTTCTGTACTCGTCTGTCGGCGAGGTGCTGTCGGCGAGGTGCCGCGCCCCTGGGGCGGGGGCACCCCCTGGTGGTGGCCGGGGCAGGAAGGACCGAAGCGATGCCCGTATCCGTGCCCGGGCCGGCGGAGCCGCCCGCCGTACCGCCCGACGGCGGGCTGACACTGCTGGTGATCGAGGACGTCCCGGGCGGGGCGCTGTCCGGCACCGACATGGCGGAGATGACCGGCACGGCCGAGGGGCCCGTACGCATCCGGACCGCCCGCAATCTCACCGAGGCGCGGCGGCTGCTCACCGACGACGTCCAGTGCATCCTCCTCGACCTCGCCCTCCCCTCCAGGGCCCGCGCCCCGGGCCGCGGCCACGAGCTCGACACCCTGCGCCAGGTGCTGCGGCTGGCCCCGCACCAGGCCGTCCTGGCGCTGACCGCCGAGACCGACGCCGCGCGGGCGGTGGAGGCGGTCCGGGTCGGCGCGCAGGACTACCTCTTCCGCGACGAACTGGACGGACGGGTGCTCAGCCGGGCCATCCGCTACGCCGTCGAGCGCAAGCGCGCCGACCTCGACCGGCGGCAGCTCACCGAGACCCGGCTGCGCGCCCAGGAGAACGCCCGGCTGGAACGCGGCCTGCTGCCCCATCCGCTGCTGGCCGGCTCCGAGCTGCGCTTCGCCGCCCGCTACCGGCCCGGGCGCAGCCGCGCCCTGCTCGGCGGGGACTTCTACGACACGGTCCGCACCGCCGACGGCACCGTCCACGCGATGATCGGCGACGTCTGCGGGCACGGCCCGGACGAGGCGGCGCTCGGCGTCGAGCTGCGCATAGCGTGGCGGGCGCTGACGCTCGCCGGGCTGTGCGGGGACGAGCTGCTGGCCACCCTCCAGCAGGTGCTGGAGCACGAGCGGGCGGACGAGGAGGTCTTCGCGACGCTGTGCACGGTCGACATCGCCCCGGACGGACGCTCGGCCGCGCTCTGCCTCGCCGGGCACCCGGCGCCCCTGCTCGTACGCCCCGGGCACGCCCCGGCCCTGCTGCCGCAGGAGGACGGCGGCCCGGCGCTGGGGCTGCTCGCCACCGCCCGCTGGCCGCACCGCGAGATCCGGCTCGGGGAGGCGTGGAGCCTGATGATGTACACCGACGGCCTGGTCGAGGGCCGGGTGGGCGAGGGGACGCGGCGGCTGGGCCAGGAGGGGATGATCGAGCTGGTCACCCGCCAATTGAAGGAGGGGCTGACCGGGGAGGAGCTGCTGGAGGCGGTCGTGGCGGAGGTGCGGGCGCTCAACGGCGGTGACCTGACGGACGACCTCGCGGTGCTGCTGCTCGCCCGGGGGTAGGGCCGGGCGAGCCAGGCGCCAGGCCTGGAGGTCAGCGGCCGCCGTTGTACGGGCCGTACGGGCCGTCGGAGCTGGAGCCCCGGCGGCGCGGGCCGCCCCGGCCGGAGACCTGCCGCAGGGCGGGGCGCACGTCGACCATGTAGACGATCGTGGCGATCAGGCCGAGGATCGGCAGGAAGTTCAGGATGCCGAAGAAGAGGTTCACGGCGACCGCGATACCGAGGATGATCAGCCAGAAGCCCTTGGACTGCTTGTTCGCGGCCCGGTAGGCGTCCTCTCTGCGGACGGCCGCGTCGACGAAGGCGACGACCGTGAAGACCAGCAGTGCGATCGACACCCAGTACAGGATCTCGCCGAAGCCTTCCACCAGCATGCCGCTCACCTCTCAGTGCGTCCGTTGCCCACCGTACCCGGAGAACGATCCGGGCACGTGGTGTGTGCCCGGATCGTTCTCCGCTCCGTTCGCTCCGGCCTAGGCGTCCTCACCGGCCTTGGCGTCCGCCTTCTTCGCGGCGGCGGGCTTGCGGGGGGCGGTGGTCCGGCGGGCGGCGGGCTTGGACGCGTCGTCCGAGCCGTCCGCGGCGGCGGGCTCCGAGGAGCCCTCGGCGGGCTGTTCGGTCTTGGCGGCGCCGTCGCTCTCCGCGCTGCCCGGCTCCACGGCGACGGCGATCTCGGAGAACCCCTCGGCGGCCTCGCCGCGCCAGGTCTTCACGGCCGTGCGCCCGCGCTCGGCCAGCTTCTCGAACTGCTCACCGGCCTGGGCGGCCGCCGCGACGACCTGCCCGACGCCCTGGAGCGCCAGGTCCTGGGCCTTCTGGCCGAGCTTCTTGGCGTCGGTGTCGACGGTCCCGACGAGCTCGGTGACCTTGGTGGTCACCTGGGTCTGGACCTGCTTGGCCTGCTGCTTCACCCGCCCGCCGAGCTCCTTGGGGTCGGTGTTGCGCAGCTGCTCGAAGCGGCCGGGGGCCTCGGCGACGAGCTGTCCCGCCTTCTCCGCCGCGAGGTCGGCGATGCCGGCGGTGACGTAGAGGGTGTCGGTGGCCGTCTTGCGGATGTCCTGAGTGAGGGCCATGGCGAAGGGTCTCCCGATCGGCTCGAAGGGTTCTCGAAGGGTTGCTTAGCTCTGCGGATCGCTCTGGTCGTCGCCCGTCCCGCCCGCGCCGCTCGGGCCGGACTGTTCGGGCGTCGCGACGGCGTTCTCCTTGCGGAAGGACTCGTAGATCTGGAGCAGCACCTGCTTCTGCTGCTCGGTGATCGAGGGGTCGGCGAGGATCACGCTGCGGACCTCCGCCTCCTCCCGGTCCCGCTGGTCGAGGATCCCGGCCTGTACGTACAGCGTCTCGGCGGAGATCCGCAGCGCCTTGGCCAGCTGCTGGAGGATCTCGGCGCTCGGCTTGCGCAGGCCGCGCTCGATCTGGCTGAGGTACGGGTTGGACACTCCGGCGGCATCCGCGAGCTGCCGCAGCGTCAGCTGCGCGGTGCGCCGCTGCTCGCGGAGGTACTCGCCGAGATTGCCGACGTTGAGTGATGCCATGGTGCCGATGCTGCCCCAGCTTGCTAACTATTGCAAGCGGATGCTTGCAATAGTTTTCCGCCAGCCGCCAGCCGCCGTCCGAGAGGGAGGGCCGGCGCGGGCGTGCGGTAACCTTGCCGCCCCCGGCCGGTTCGAGCCGGTGACAGACGGGTCCTGAACAGGGGCCCGGGCCGAAGGAGGTGAGACCGATCAACGCTGTGTCAGGTCGGGTGCTCTCGTCCCGCGACGCCTTGGTCGCGCCGGTCTAGACGGACCGGGAGGGCGCCCTTCGTACCCCGAAAGGCTCCCGTGTCGGTTTCTTTCGCCGCTTCCGCGGCTCTGCTTCATTCCTTTCGTAACACCGTCATCTCCTCGCTGCGCGCCGCCGGTTGCGTCTTCGCCGAGGACGAGGCGGATCTGATCCTCTCCGCGGCGGGCTCGCCGGACGAGCTCCACGCCATGGTGGACCGGCGGGCGGCCGGTCAGCCGCTCGAACACGTCGTCGGCTGGGCCGAGTTCTGCGGCTTGCGGATCGCCGTCGACCCCGGTGTCTTCGTACCGCGCCGCCGTACCGAATTCCTCGTCCGGCAGGCCGTCGCCCGCGCCCTGGGCCGTGGCCCGGACGTGGTCGCCGTGGACCTGTGCTGCGGGTCCGGCGCGCTGGGCGCGGCGCTGGTGGCCGGGGTGGAGAAGGCCGGTACGGGTGAGGCCGGCGGGGGGACGGGCGTCGAGCTGTACGCGGCCGACATCGACCCCGCCGCCGTGCGGTGCGCGCGGCGCAATGTGGCCGCGTGCGGCGGGCGGGTCCTGGAGGGCGACCTCTACGCGCCGCTGCCCGTCGCGCTCCGCGGCCGCGTCGACGTCCTGCTCGCCAACGTCCCCTACGTGCCCACCGACGCCATCGGACTGCTGCCCGCCGAGGCGCGGGTCCACGAGGCGCGGGTGGCGCTGGACGGCGGCCCGGACGGGCTCGACGTCCAGCGCCGCGTCGCCGCCGGGGCCGCGCGCTGGCTGGCGCCCGGCGGACATCTGCTGATGGAGACGAGCGAGCGGCAGGCGTCCCGTACGGCCCGGACCTTCGCGCGCGGCGGGCTGGTCCCGGAGGTCGTCCGCTGCGAGGAGCTGGGCGCCACCGTGGTCATAGGGACGCTCGGGGTGGACGGGACGCTCCCGCAGCGCTGACCTGCGTTTCCACGCCCGCCATATGGTGGGATGAGCGGTGTGAACCGTGCCGTCGAGGACACCAACCGCCGGATGCTGAGGGCGCGGGACGCCATGGACCGCGCCTACGCGGAGCCGTTGGACGTCCCCGCCCTCGCCCGTATCGCCCATGTGTCCGAGGCGTATTTCAGCCGGACCTTCCGTGCCACGTTCGGGGAGACGCCGCACCGCTACCTCCAACGGCGGCGCGTCGAGCGGGCGATGTTCCTGCTGCGCGAGAGCGGGCGCAGCGTCACGGACATCTGCTTCGAGGTCGGCTTCGGCAGTCCGGGGACGTTCAGCAGGACGTTCCGGGACATCATCGGCATGTCGCCCCGGGAGTACCGCAAACAGGCCGTCGCGCAGCATGTGCCCACGTGCTTCGCGATGGCCTGGACGCGGCCCGGGTCGTAGGGGCTCGTAGAGAGCAGTTTTGGATAAGTTTTCGAGCGGGTGGCCGAATAACGTTGTCCTCATGTTCAACGCCATCACGCACTCGCAGATTTTCGTCCTCGACCAGGACGAGGCCCTCGACTTCTACGTCGGCAAGCTGGGCCTGGAGGTCACCGCCGACATCCCCATGGGCTTCATGCGCTGGCTGACCGTCGGCGTCCCCGGTGACGCCGGCCGTCAGATCCTGCTGGAGCAGCCGGGCGGGCCGATGATGTCCGACGAGACTGCGGCGCAGGTACGCGATCTGGTCACCAAGGGTGCGATGGCCGGCTGGCTGATCCTCACCACGTCCGACTGCCACAAGACCTACGAGACGCTGCTGGCCAAGGGCGTCGAGTTCACCGAACCGCCGACCGAGCGCCCGTACGGGATCGACTGCGGCCTGCGCGACCCGTTCGGCAACCGCATCCGCTTCACCCAGCCGAAGGTCTGACGGCTGTCGGTCCGTTCGTCGTTCCGTTCGTCATCCCGTTCGTAATTCCGTTGCCCCGCGCTTCGGTTGGTGCTGGGGTGTGCGGATGGACAAGGACACGGTGGCGGCGCTCCTGCCGCTCTTCGACCGCGAGATGCGGGAGGGCGTCCGGGCCGACGGGCCCGGGGCCCGCGTCGAACGCGTCGAGCGGGCCGGCAAGGTCGTCCGGCACGTCGGCGCGGACGCCGGCAGCTGGAACGGCGTCGTCTGGTCGGACCTCGACGAGGCCACGGCGGACGCCGCCGTCGCGGAACAGGTGGCGTACTTCGCCTCCCTCGGCCGCGAGTTCGAGTGGAAGCTGTACGGGCACGATCTGCCGGCCGATCTGCCGCTGCGGCTGCGGGCGGCCGGATTCGTGGCCGAGCCCACGGAGACGGTGATGGTCGCCGCCATCGCGGACCTGCCGGCCGGCTCCGGGCCCCCGGAGGGGATCCGGCTGCTTCCCGTCACCGACGCGGCGAGCGTCGACCTCGCGGTGGCCGCCCAGGAACGGGCGTTCGGCGAGCCCCGGGAGCAGCACCGGAAGCTTCTCCTCGACCAACTGGACTCAGACGTTCCGCTCGCGGTCGTCGCCATGGCCGGGGACGTTCCGGTGAGCGCGGCGCGGATGGAACTCCACCCCGGCACGTCCTTCGTGAGCCTGTGGGGCGGCGGCACCGTGCCGGAGTGGCGGGGGCGGGGCATCTACCGCGCGCTCGTCCACCACCGGGCGCGGCTGGCGGCCGAGCGGGGATACCACCATCTGCACGTCGACGCGTCGGCGATGAGCCGGCCGATCCTGGAGCGGCTGGGGTTCGTGGGGCTGGGGACGACCACGCCGTACGTTTTCGTGCCGTGAGTCGTGTGGGTCCGTCATGGACCCTCGCTCCGGACGCCGAAATATACCTGCCAGAAGGTATATTGCCGCCCATGGTGAACGAATCGGATGAGTGCGCCTCGACGACCGCGTTCCCGCCGCGGAAGATCGACTGCGCCCGGGGGCCCGCCCCCAAGCAGGACCGGTCCATCCGCACCAAGGCCCTGGTCCTGCGCGCGGCGGCCGAGCTCTTCGCCGCGCGCGGCTTCCGGCACACCTCCGTCAAGGACGTGGCGGACCGGGTGGAGATGACCAAGGGCGCGGTCTACTTCCACTATCCGTCCAAGGAGTCGCTCGCCGTCGCCGTCGTCGAGCAGCACTACGCCCGCTGGCCCGAACTGCTGGAGGAGATCCGGGAGCAGGGCCTGTCCCCGCTGGACACCGCCGCGGAGATGCTGAACCGCGCGGCCGTCGCCTTCCGCGACGACGTCGTCGTCCAGGCGGGCGCCCGGCTCCAGCTCGAACGCCCGGAGATCGACGCCACGCTCCCCACGCCCTACGTCGACTGGACCGAGCTGCTCACCGGGCTGCTGACCGCCGCGCGCGACGAGGGCCGGCTGCGCGAGGGTGTCGACCCGGCGGCGGCCGCGCGCTCGCTCGTCGCGGGCTTCTTCGGCATGCAGCACATCTCGGACGTGCTGGAGCACCGGGCCGACATCGTGGAGCGGTGGCGCGAGGTGGGCGGGCTGATGTTCTTCGCGCTCCGCGCGTAGCGCCCAGGGGACGAAACGGGGCCCTCAGGTCCGTCGGGTCCCTCAGACCTCCACCAGCACCGTGAACGGCCCGTTGTTCGTCAGCGACACCTTCATGTCCGCCCCGAACACCCCCGTCTCCACCCGCGCCCCCAGGGCCCTGAGCTGAGCGACCACCTCGTCGACGAGGGGCTCCGCCACCGGGCCCGGGGCCGCCGCGTTCCACGTGGGGCGGCGCCCCTTGCGGGCGTCACCGTAGAGGGTGAACTGCGAGATCACGAGGAGCGGCGCCCCCACGTCCGAACAGGACTTCTCCTCCTGGAGGATCCGCAGGCTCCACAGCTTCCGCGCCAGCTGCGCGCAGCGCTCCGGCGTGTCGTCGTGCGTCACCCCGACCAGCACGCACAGGCCCTCGCCGACGATCTCGCCGACCACCCGGCCGTCCACGGCGACGCTCGCCCCGTCCACCCTCTGCACCACAGCACGCATACGGACCATGATGCCCTGCGCCCATTCAGGTCCGTTCGGGCGGAGAGGCCCTGCGCACCAGGCGCACCGAATGGCACGATGCGTGCAAGGCGGTGCTCCTCGCGGGCATCGGCAAGGTGATCCGGCCGCGCACCGCCGCCCGAGGGGACGGAACCGCATGACGAAGGACCTCACGGAGGGTCTTACGGAGGACCTCACCAAGGGCCTCACGGACCTCGAAGAGCTCAAGCGGCTCAAGGACTTGAAGGGCCTGACGGCAGTGGACAGCTTGCAGGCCAGACCCCCGAGCCAGCGCTCCGGGCGGCAGGCGGACGTCCCCGGGCGGTGTCTGGGCGAGCTGCGGCTGGCCGAGCTGCGGGCGGTACGCCGGGACGCCCGGCGGGACGAGGCGGATCTCAGCTATGTGCGGCGGCTGCTCCAGGGCCGTATCGACATCCTGCGGGCGGAGCTGGCGCGCCGGGCGACGCCGGGGTCCCCGCTGGTGGAGCGGCTGCTGGTGGAGCGGCTCTCGGAGATCCTGGCGGACGGCCCGTCCACCCACCGTTCCTCGGCCCGGCATGTGACGCTGGGCACCCCGCACAGCGAGGAGTACCGGCGGCTGGCCGAGGACATGCTCTCGGAGGTCGAGCTGTCCGACCTGGGAGCCCGTACGGACGGGGAGCTACGGGCCGGTATGGGCCGGCTGGTGGCGTACGAGCGGCAGGTCTCCCTGCGCCGTCAGGGGCTGCAGCGCACCACGGACGATTGCAGCGCCGAGATCGCACGCAGGTACCGTGAAGGGGAAGCGCAAGTGGACGACCTGCTCTCGTGATCGTGTGACACCACGGACCACCGTGTGACACACCACGGACCACCGGGGCGGTCCTCGCGCACCACGACCCCACACCCCCCGGAAGGCCGACGATGACCTCCTCGACCCTTGACGCCACCGCCGCGCAGATCGGCATATCCCGGCTGTCCCCGGTCCTCGCCGAGGTCGTCCGCTCCGGCTTCGTCGAGGGCGTGCACCGCGGCTCGCTGGTGCTGCTGGCCGCCGACGGCAGTGTCGAGCTCGCGCTCGGCGATCCCACGGCCCCGGTCTATCCGCGTTCCGCCAACAAGCCGATGCAGGCGGCCGCCGTGCTGCGCGCCGGGCTGGAGCTCTCCGGGGAGCGGCTGGCGCTGGCGGCGGCGAGCCACTCCGGAGAATCGTTTCACTTGGAGCTGGCGCGGACGATGCTCGGCGAGTTCGGCCTCTCCGAGGATGATCTCCAGACCCCGCCCGACCTGCCGCTGGACCCGGTCGAGGCGGAGGCGTACCTGGCCTCGGGCCTGGCCCGGCACAAGGTCACCATGAACTGCTCCGGCAAGCACGCGGCCATGATCGCCGCCTGTGCGGCCAACGGCTGGCCCACCGAGACCTACCTCGACCCCGCCCACCCCCTCCAGCGACTGGTCCAGGGCGTCGTGGAGGCGGTGACCGGCGAGCCTGTGCACCACATGGGCACGGACGGCTGCGGCGCGCCCCTGATGGCGCTCTCGCTGGCCGGTCTGGCCCGGGCGTTCCGCTCCTTCGTGCTGGCCGCGCCGGGCACGCCCGAGCGCGCGGTGGCCGACGCGATGCGCGCCCACCCCGAGTACGTCGCGGGCACCCGCCGTCCCGACACCTGGATCATGCGCGAGGTGCCGGGCGCGCTGTCGAAGATGGGTGCCGAGGCCGTGCAGGCCCTGGCCCTGCCGGACGGCCGGGCGCTGGCCTTCAAGATCGACGACGGGGCGGCACGCGCCATGGGGCCGGTGCTGGCCCGCGCTCTCGCGCTGCTGGGCGTCGACTCGCCCGTCCTCGCCCGGATCGCCGAGGCGCCGCTGCTGGGCGGCGGGCAGCGGGTCGGGGAGATCCGCGCGGCGTTCTGACGCGTGCCGTCCTTCTGACGCGCGCCGCGTTCTGACATGCGCCGTCTTCTGACGCGCGCGGTCGGTCCCGGCGCGGGCCTGCTGTTTCCGGTCCGGGCTCGTTCGTCCCGGCGCGGGCCCGCCGACTCCGGCGCGGGCCCGCTGAGCGGTTCGTTCCGTCTGGGCAGGTCCTGTTCCGGATCATTGACGGTCGTAGGAAATCACGTGCGGCCCGGGCGGGCCGCCCCTAGCGTGCTCGCATGAACGCGAGCACCGGCATCGAGATCCGTACGATCGGCGCCGACGACGTCCCGGCCTGGACGCGCGCCATGCACGCCGGATTCCTCCGGCCCCCCGTGGTCTCCAAGGAGGAGGCCGAGATACGTCGCGCGGGGATGGACCTCGACCGCACCCAGGGCGTCTTCGACGACGGGCGCTGCGTGGCCACCTTCCGCAGCTTCGCGCAGCGGCTCACCGTGCCGGGCGGGGCGTCCGTGGCGACCGGTGCCGTCTCCAACGTGACCGTCTCGCCCACGCACCGCCGGCGCGGGCTCCTCGGCGGGATGATGGCCCACGACCTGCGGGCGGCCAAGGAGCGCGGCGAGGCGGCGGCCACGCTGGTCGCGGCCGAGTGGCTCATCTACGGCAGGTACGGCTTCGGCCCCGCCTCCTGGACCACCGAGTGGGCGGTCGACGTGGCCGCCTCGGGCCTGGACCGCCGCTACGCGGGGCCCACGGACGGCGGGCGCGTCGACTTCGTGGACCCCGGCACGGTGCGTGAGCTCGGCCCCGCCCTCCACGAGCGGCTGCGCGCCGCACGGCCCGGCTTCGTCGACCGCGACGAGCGCTGGTGGCGGCGCGCCACGGGCGATCTCCGCCCGGCGGGCCGGCCGTGGACCGAGCCGTTCTACGTCCTCTACCGCGCCCCCGACGGCACCGTCGACGGCCTCCTCGCCTACACCGCCCAGGACGCCTGGGAGGCCAAGCGCCCGCACGGCACCGCCTCCGTGCTCGACCTGATCGCGGTGAGCACCGAGGCCGAACGCGCCCTGTGGCACTTCCTGCTGTCGGTCGACTGGATCACCACCGTCCGCTCCGGCTTCCGCGCCCCCGACGACCTGCTCCCGCTGCTGCTGCCCGACCCGCGCGCGGCCGAGGTCGTCACGCACGCCGACCTCCTGTGGCTGCGCCCGCTGGACGTGCCGGCCCTGCTGGAGGCCCGGACGTACGCCCAGCCCGGCGCGCTGGTCGTCGAGGTCGCCGACCCCGACGGCTACGCGGGCGGGCGCTTCCTGCTGGAGGCGGGGCCGGACGGCGCCCGCTGCACGGCCACCGCGCGCCCGGCCGATCTCGCGCTGGGAGTGGGCGACCTGGGCGCCCTGTACCTCGGCGACGAGTCCGTCGTACGGCTGGCCGCGCTGGGCCGGGTCACCGAGGAACGGCCGGGCGCGGCGGCCCGCGCCGAGCTGATGCTGCGCACGGCCCGGCGGCCGTGGTGCCCGGACGTGTTCTGAGCCGGCCGCTTCCGGTGGGGACGGGCGCCGCCCGAATCCGGTGGGGACGAGCGCCCTGAGATCCGCGCTTGACCTCAAGCATGCTTGAGGTAAGAGGCTTCTTCCCAGCGGCCCCGAGGGCCCGACGGCCACCCGGCCCGAGGGCCCCGGCCGGCCCGCGCGTCCGTGCCGCCCTCGCGGCACCGGCCCGCACCGATACGCCCCTGTGAATCGCCGATGAATCGCTGAGAAGAGGACCCGTCATGTCCGAGACCCCGTACCGCCTCGCCGTCGTCGTCGCGTCGACCCGTGAGGGCCGCTTCGGCCCGACGGTCGCCGAGTGGCTCGCCGATCAGACCGCACGGCGCGACGACATCGACGTCGACGTCATCGACCTCGGCGAACACCCGCTCCCCTTCAGCCTGTCCAAGGACCCGTGCCCCGAGGACGCCGCCGCGCTGGCCGCCGTGACCCCGCGACTGGCGGCGGCCGACGCCTTCGTCGTCATCACGCCCGAGTACAACCACAGCTACCCGGCTTCCCTGAAGAACCTCATCGACTGGCACTACACCCAGTGGCAGGCCAAGCCGGTCGCCTTCGTCTCCTACGGCGGCCTCTCCGGCGGTCTGCGCGCGGTCGAGCACCTGCGCCCGGTCTTCGCCGAACTGCACGCCGTCACCATCCGCGAGACCGTCAGCTTCCACAGCCCCTGGGGCAAGCTGGACGCCTCCGGCCGCCACCTGGACGAGGAGGCGGGCGAGCTGGCCGCCGGTGCCGCGAAGGTGATGCTGGATCAGCTCTCCTGGTGGGCCGTCTCCCTGCGCGAGGCGCGCGCCGTCCGGCCGTACGGCGGGTGAGCCGCCTCGCCGCGCCCGAACGTTCCCGCCGGCGCTAACCGGCCGGGAACACGGCGACGCTCCGCGCCAGCCCGCCGTCCACCGGCAACTTCACCCCGGTGGTGAACGTCGCCTCCGTGGCCAGGAACAGCGCGGCCCGCGCCACCTCCTCGGTCGAGCCGTGCCGCCGCATCGGGGTCGTGGCGTCGCCCAGCTCCCTGAAGTGCAGCCGCTCCTCGTCGGACAGGTCGGCCACGCCCATGGTGGGGGTGTCGATGAAGCCGGGGCTCACGGCGTTGACCCGGATGCCCTGCCCGGCCAGCTCGGCGGCCAGCACCTGCGCGAACGCCCACACGGCGGCCTTCGACCCGGAGTAGACGCCCATGCCGGGCGCCCCCAGGGAGTCCGCGACGCTCGTGGTGAACACGATCGCCCCGCCCTCGCGCAGCAGCGGGATCATCCGCTGCGCCGTGAAGAACGCCCCCTTCGCGTTGACCCCGAACTGCCGGTCGTAGGACTCCTCGGTGACCTCCGTGACCGGGCCGAGCTCCGCGACCCCGGCGTTGACGAAGAGGTAGTCGACCTGGCCGAGGACCTCCTCGGCCGTCGCGCCCAGCGCGGCGATGTCGTCGAGGCTGGTGGTGTCGGAACGGACGACATGGGCGAGGTCGCCGAGCTCCTCCTGCGCTCTGAGCAGGTTTCTGTCCCTCAAGCCGGTCAATAACACCTCCGCCCCGCCCTCGACGAGGCGTCTGGCGATGGCCAGGCCCATGCCCATGGTTCCCCCGGTGACGACGGCCTTCCTACCGCCGTAACGAGGCTTGTCGGTGAACGTGTCCGTGGATTCGATGGAAATCGCCATGACCGTACTCTTTCGTGTCCCACTGACGCCCCGCTGCGGAAGGGCTGACGGTCCACGGTCATGTCTGCCCGGCCGGGAGCGGCCCGCTGGGTTACGGTCATCGGCATGCGGTTCGGGGTGCTCGGTCCACTGACGGTGTGGGACGAAGCAGGGGATGCGGTCACGGTGCGCGAGGCGAAGGTCCGCGCGCTGCTGACCGACCTTCTGGTGCACGAAGGCCGGCCGGTCCCCACCGACCGGCTCGTCGACGACCTGTGGGGCGGCACACCGCCCGGCAACCCCGCCAACGCCCTCCAGGGCAAGGTCTCCCAGCTGCGCCGGGCCGTCGGCCGCGAGCGCGTCGTCCACACCCCGCCCGGCTACCGGCTCCACCTGGACACCGGCGACACCGACGCCGACCGCTTCCAGGCCCTCGTCGCCCGCGCCCGGTCCGTCACCGCCCCCCGCGAGCGCGCCGCGCTGCTCACCGAGGCGCTGGGCCTGTGGCGCGGCCCGGCCTACGCCGACTTCGCCGACGCCGCGTACGTCCGCGCCGCCGCCCTGCGCCTGGAGGAACTCCGGCTGACCGCGCTGGAGGAACAGGCCGAGGCCCGCCTCGAACTGGACGAACACGGCCGCCTCGCCGGGGAGCTCACCGCGCTCGTCGCCCGGCACCCGCTGCGCGAACGGCTGCGCGCGGTCCAGATGCGCGCCCTGTACCGGGCCGGACGGCAGAGCGAGGCCCTGGCCTCCTACGCCGGGCTGCGCGAACGGCTCGCCCGCGAACTGGGCCTGGACCCCGGACCGGAGCTCACCGCCCTCCACCAGGCGATCCTCACCCAGGCCCCGGAACTCACCGGCCGGGCCACCACCCTGTCGTCCGGCCCGACGGCCGTCCGCACCAACCTCCCCGCCCCCCTCACCGAACTCATCGGCCGCGAGGACGCCATGGCGGAGGTGACCGCCCTGCTGCGCACCGGACGGCTGGTGACGCTCACCGGGCCGGGCGGCGTCGGCAAGACCGTCCTCGCGGTCGAGGCCGCCGGCCGGCTCGTGGGCGGCCGCCCCGACGAGGTGTGGCTGGCGGAGCTGGCCGGGCAGCACGGCGACGCCGACTCCCTCGCCGAGGTGATCGCCGGGATCATGGGCGTACGCGACGACGGGGCGCCGCACGGCGCGCCCGCGCCGCTGTCGGCCGTGGACCGCCTCGCCCAGCGGCTGCGCGACCGGCGGGCCTTGCTGATCCTCGACAACTGCGAGCAGGTCATCGAGGCCGCCGCCGAGCTCGCCGCCCGACTGCTGCGGGCCGCGCCCGGCCTGCGCGTCCTGGCCACCAGCCAGGAGCCGCTGGGCCTGCCCGCCGAGACGGTGCGCTCCGTGGAACCGCTGCCGCAGGCCGACGCGGTACGGCTGTTCACCGTCCGCGCGGCCGCCGCCGCCCCCGGCTTCGTCCTGGACGACCGCAGCAGGGACGCCGTCGACGTCATCTGCCGCCGTCTGGACGGGATTCCGCTCGCCCTGGAGCTCGCCGCCACCCGCGTGCGGGCGCTGGGCGTGTGCGAGCTCGCCTCACGACTGGACGACCGCTTCCGCGTCCTGACGGGACGTCGGCGGGGCGCGCCGCGGCGGCAGCAGACGCTGCGGGACGTCATCGACTGGAGCTGGGGGCTGCTGACCGTCCCCGAACGGACCGTGCTGCGGCGGCTGGCCGCCCACACCGACGGCTGCACGCTGGCGGCGGCCGAGGCCGTCTGCGCGGGCGAGGGCGTCGCGCGCGAGGACGTACTGGGCCTGCTGGCCCGGCTCGTCGACCGGTCCCTGGTCGTGGTGACCGACTGCGAGCGGGGACCGCGCTACCGGCTGCTGGAGTCCGTCGCCGTCTACGCCACCGAGCGGCTGCGCGAGGTCGAGGACGAGACGTGTGTGCGCCGGCGGCACCTGCGCTACTACGCCGACCTCGCCGAGCGCGCCCGCCCGTACCTCCACGGCCCCGAACAGCGCGAGTGGCTGTGCCGGCTGGACGCCGAGAGCGGCAACATGCGCGCCGCGCTCGACACGGCCGTGCGCGAGAGCGCGGCCGACGAGGCCCGCCGGCTGGTGGGCTCCCTGGCCTGGTACTGGCTGCTGCGCGGCCGGCTGGGCGAGGCGCGCCGCCGGGCGGCGGCGGCCCTGTCGACCGGCGGTTCCGCCGAGATCCACGCCGTGCACAGCGGCTTCGCGCTGCTCTCGGGCCACCGGGCCGAACCGCCGACGTACGAGGGGCTGGACGGGCCGGGCATCCGGGCCAGGGCCCGCTGGTTCCTGGCGTACGCCCTGTTCAACACCGGTGATCTGGCCGCCAGCGAGAAGCAGACGGAGCTGGCGCTGGCGGGCTTCCGGGAGCACGGCGACCGCTGGGGCGTCGCGGCCGCCCTCGCCCTGCGCGCCACCCACGCGATGATCCGCGGCGAGCTGGCCGCCGTCCGGCGCGACGGCGAGGCCAGCGCGGCCCTCTTCCGGGAGCTCGGCGACCGGTGGGGCCAGCTCCAGAGCGTGGCCCCGCTGGCGACCCTGGCCGAGATCGGCGGGGACTACGCGCGGGCCGAACGGCTGCTGAACGACGCGCTGATCATCGCGGAGGACCTGGAGCTGGCCACCGAGGTCTCCCTCCTGCTCTCCCACCTCGGCCGGATCGCCCTGCTGACCGGCGCCCCGGGCGCGGCCCGGGAGCTCCACGAGAGGGCCCGGCGGACGGCCGTGGCCCAGGGCTTCAAGTTCGGCGAGATCCACGCCGAGCTGGGCCAGGCGCTCTCGGCCCGGCGGGAGGGGGACCTCGCCACTGCGGAAACGATTCTGCTGAAGATCCGGGACTGGTACGACGCGGTGTCGGCGGAGCCGGGCAATCCGCTGGTCCTCGACGAACTGGGCTTCGTCGCCGAGCTGCGCGGCGACGCGGTGGCGGCGTGGCTGCTGCACCGGGAGGCGCTCGACATCGCCCGGCTGATCGGCGACCCGCGCGCGATGGCCCTGCCCCTGGAGGGCCTCTCCGGCGCCGCCGCGCTCGGCGGCGACCCCGGGCTGGCCGCGCTCCTCCTGGGCGCCGCCGCGAGCGCCCGCGCCTCGGCGGGCGCCCCCCTGCCGCCCGCCGAACGCGGCGACGTCGACCGCGTCACGGCGGGCGCGCGGGCGGCCCTGGGGGAAGAGGCCTTCGCGGTCGCCTTCGACCGGGGCACACGGCTGGGGCTCGCGGTGCTGGGGGCGCCGTCGATGCCGCGAATGCCGCTGGGGGGCGGGGGCTAGGCCCCCTGGCCCCCGTACGGCCCCCCGTACGGCCTGGGGGCCGGGCCGGCCCGGCCGTGCGGGCCGGGGGCGTGCCGGGGCGGTGGGGCCGCGCATGCCGTCGTCGCCCGCGCGTCACCCGTCACCGGGGGCGGAGGCCCGGCCGTCCGCGGTGGCCCGTCCGTCCGTCGGTTGCCGTCCGCAGGTCGTCGGCCGCCGTCCGTCCGCTGTCCGCCGCAGGTCGTTGGTTGCCGTCCGTCCGTTGTCCGCCGCAGGTCGCCGCAGGTCGCCGCAGGTCGCCGTCCGTCGGGCGCCGGCGTCGGCGTCGGGCGCCGGTCAGGGCGTGGGCGTCCAGGCGGCGACCAGGGCGAGCAGGCCGGGGAAGCGGGCGTCGAGGTCGTCGACGCGGACGTGGCTGCGGCGCTCCAGCCCGTACTGCCGCTGACGCGTGACGCCCGCCTCGCGCAGGGCCTTGAAGTGGTGGGTGAGCGAGGACTTGGGGCGGTCCAGCCCGAACCAGCCGCACGGGTGGTCGAACCGCTCCGACTCCAGGAGGAGTTTGCGGACGATCCCCATACGCAGGGGGTCGCTGAGCGCGCCCATCACCGCCTCCAGCCGGATCTCGTCGACCGCCGGCTCCGGGAGGGGCTCCGGCAGGTCGTCGGGGGCGGGCAGGACCTTGATGACCGTGCCGGTTCCGGCTGTTGACGTCATGACCGCTCCCTCGCAGCGTGCCGCTTTCTTGTACGACTTCGATCGTACTGCATGCTAGGTTCGACTCGACTCGTACTGGAGCTCGTCAAGGGGGACCCCTGTGACCATCACTCGTCCTGCGCCCGTGGAGGCGGCGGTTGCTGCCCCTGTTGTCGCACCAGCCCGGTGGATCTGGCTGGCGGCCTGGCCGGTCACAGCGGTTTTCGTCCTCTCCAACGCGGCGACACCGCTGTACGGGCTGTGGCAACGCGACATCGGCTTCTCCAAGGGCACGATGACCGTCGTCTTCGCCTGCTACATCGTGGGCCTCATCGGCTCGTTGCTGGTGTCGGGTGTGGTCTCCGACCGGGTCGGCCGCAAGCCGGTGCTGCTCCCGGCGCTGGGGCTCGCGGTGCTGGCCTGCGGGGTCTTCGCCACGGCCACGTCGGTGGTCGCGCTGATGGTGGCCCGGCTGTTCGCGGGTATCGCGGTCGGGGCGGTGGTCTCCGCGGGCATGGCGGCGGTGACGGACGTGGCCGGCCCCGACCGCAAGCGCCTCGGCGCGCTGCTGGCGTCCTGCGCGATGGTGCTGGGTGCGGGCGTGGGGCCGCTGCTGGCCGGCGTGCTCTCCGAGACGCTGCCGGGCCCGACCGTGACCGTCTTCCTGGTCGAGATCGTGTTGCTGGTCCTGGCGTTCGTGACCGTGCTGCGGATGCCGGTGCCCCGGCCGTCCGCCGCTGCGGCTGCGGGCGGGGGTGCGTGGATCCGGCTGCCCAAGGTGCCGCGGGGCAACGGGCGTCAGTTGCTGCTCGGGATCGCGGTGTTCGCCCCCGGCATCACGTCGACGTCCTTCGTGCTCTCGCTCGGTCCGTCGCTGTTGTCCGGTCTGCTGGGCACCACCAGCCGTGTGGTCGCGGGCGCGATGGCCTTCGTGATGTTCCTCGCCGCCACGGGGGTGCAGTTCGCGGTGAAGGGGCTGCGGGTGCGGGCGATCCTGCTGGGCGGGGCGGGGGGTGTCGTCGCGGGCATGGCGGCCCTCATGGCCGCCGTGTGGTCCTCGTCCGTCGTCCTTCTGGCCGCCGCCGCGATCCTCGTCGGCGCGGGTCAGGGCATGGGCCAGCTCGGCGGGCTCTCCCTGCTGAACTCCACCGTCCCCGGCGACCGCCTCGCCGAGGCCAACGCCGCCCTGAACGTCGGCGGTTACCTCCCGGCCGGCGCCCTTCCCGTCGCGGCGGGCTACCTGAGCGACGGGATCGGGCTGACGGGCGGGGCGACGACGTTCGCGGTGGTGCTTGCTGTCTTGGCGGTGGCGGGGGGCGGGGTGGTCGTGCTCGGGGGGCGGCGTGGGCGGTCCCGCGGGTGAGAGTTCCCCAGCCCCGCCCTTTCCCCGTTTCCCGGGGCTGCCGCCCCGGCCCCCACGCCCGCGCCCCGGGGGCTTCGCCCCGGGACCGGGCGGGGGCCAGGTCTTGTGCCTGCCGGGCCCTGCGCCCGCCCAGCGGGCTGGGCGGGGGGCTGGGGGCCTTGCCCCCCAGGAAGCGGGGAAAGGGCGGGACCGGCGCTCACCCACCAGCGGCGCTCGCCCGCCGACCGCGCTCGCCCACCGGCCAGGGCACCCACCCCCGCCGAAGCCCAGCCGCACGGCGTTACGGTTCGACCACGACCTCCTGCGCCGCCGCCGTTCCCTCGCCCACGAGCAGGGGCGCGTCCACCGGGACGTTCCGCTTCACCAGGGCCAGGGCGATCGGGCCCTGCTCGTAGTGGCGGGCCGACGTCGTGACGAAGCCGATCTGACGGCCCTCGGGGCCGTCGGAGGCCAGGCGGACGGGCGCGCCGTGGGCCGGCAGAACCACCTCGCTGCCGTCGAGGTGGAGGAAGACCAGGCGGCGCGGCGGCTTCCCCAGGTTGTGGACGCGGGCCACCGTCTCCTGGCCGCGGTAGCAGCCCTTCTGGAGGTGGACGGCCACGCCGATGAGGCCCAGCTCGTGGGGGATCGTCCGGTGGTCGGTCTCCAGGCCGAGCCGGGGGCGGTGGGCCTCGACGCGCAGGGCCTCGTAGGCGAGGACGCCCGCCGCCGGACCGTACCCGGCGGCGAAGTCCGTCAGCGAGGCGCGCGGCAGGAAGACGTCCCGGCCGTGGGAGGTCTCGCGGGCCACGACGCCCTCGGGCGTCTCCGCGATCGAGCCGGCCGGCAGGTGGACCACCGCGATGTCGTCCGTCCGGTCGGTGACCTCGACCTTGTAGAAGAACTTCATGCTCTCCAGGTAGGCGATGAGCGCCTCCCGCGTGCCGGGCTCCACGTGCATCCAGGTCGTCTCGCCGTCGTCGACCAGATACAGGGCGTGCTCGATGTGGCCGTGCGGGGAGAGGATCAGGGCCTCGGTGGCCTGCCCCGCCGGGAGCTCGCTCACGTGCTGGGTGACGAGCAGGTGCAGCCAGCTCAGCCGGTCGGGGCCGGTGACGGTGAGGACCTCCCGGTGCGAGAGGTCCACGAATCCGGTCCCGCCGGCGAGCGCGCGCTGTTCGCGGAACAGGTCGCCGTAGTGCGCGGCGACCCCTTCGTCGGGCCCCTCGGCGGGGACGGCGCCGGGCAGCGACAGCAGCGGGCTCTTCGAATGACGCAGCATGGGACCAAGCCTACGGCGCGGGGTCCGGCGCCTTCGAGGAGCAGCCGGCGCACCGGCCGAAGATCGCGAAGTGCTTCATGTCCGTCTCGAAGCCGAAGGTGTCGCGGAGCTTGGCCGTGAAGTCCGCGGCGACCGACAGATCGGCCTCGATGACGTCCGTGCAGTCCCGGCACACGAGGTGTATGTGGTCGTGCCGGTCGGCGAGGTGGTAGGTCGGCGCCCCGTGCCCGAGATGGGCATGGCTGACCAGCCCCAACTCCTCCAGCAGCTCCAGCGTCCGGTAGACCGTCGAGATGTTCACCCCGCCCGCGGTCCTGCGGACCTCGGTGAGGATGTCGTCCGGCGTCGCGTGTTCGAGCCGGTCGACGGCCTCCAGGACGAGCTGGCGCTGCGGGGTCAGCCGGTAGCCGCGCTTACGGAGGTCGCTCTGCCAGTCGGTGTCCACCACGCTCCCAGTCTAGGCAGCGTCAGGCGCCTCGTACCCCCTTCAGGTACCCGGCGAGCGCGGCGATCGCCGACGGATTGCGGGGGCTCTCTACGAGATCGACGTAGTCGAGGACGAAGATGCGGTCGTTCTTGACGGCCGAGACGCCCGCGAGCGGCGGGTAGGACATCAGGAACTTCTTCTTCTCCTCCGCGCCGACGTTCCCGTAGTTGTTGATCACGATGACCTCGGGGTCGCGCTCGACGACCGTCTCCCAGCCGACCGTCACCCAGGAGTCCTTGAGGTCCTTCATCACGTGGTCGCCGCCGGCCTTGGTGATGATGTCGTGCGGCCCGGCGAAGGCCCCGGCGGTCAGCGGCTTGTCCTTGCCGTCGTCGTAGAGGAAGACCCGCGGCGCCCGCCCGTCCTTCGGCACCGCAGCCTGGGCATCGGCGACCTGCTTCTTGAAGCCGTCGACGAGCTTTCGCGCCCGGTCCTCGACGTCGAAGACCTTCCCGAGCGTCTCCAGGTCGGTGTAGAGCGCCTCCAGCGGCGGCATCACCCCGCGCGAGGTGCCCGTGCCGCCGTTGTGGCAGGACTCGGTGAGGACGTACGAGCCCACGCCGACCTTCTTCAGCGCCTCCGGGGTGAAGCCGTTGCCCTCGCCGAAGCCGTAGTTCCAGCCCGCGAAGACCAGATCCGCCCTGGCGTCGAGGACGAGCTCCTTGTTGATCTCCTTCTTCGACAGCCACTTCACCTTGTCGTAGCCGCTCTTCCAGGGCGCCGCACCGTTGTCGTCCCTGCTGGTGCGGTAGTCGGGCGCCACATAGCCGGCCATGTGGTCCTCCAGGCCCAGCGCGAACATGATCTCGGCTATCCCGACGTCGTTGGTCACCACGCGCTCCGGCGCCTTGTCGTACGTCGTCCTCACACCACAGTTGGAGATCGTCACCGGGTAGTGGTTGCCCGGTGCCGCTTTCAGCCGTTTGCCGTCGGGAGCGTCCGAAACCTTGGCGCCACAGCTCGTGAGAGTGATGGCGGTGAGGACGGCGAGAGTGATGCGGGCGGTTCGCATGAGAGGTCCTTACGGTCCTTACGGTCCTTACGGGAGGCGGTCGAAGAGCAGCTGCGGGGCGCCGGAGACCGGGTGCGGCACACGGTGCGCCCGTACGCCGAAGACCTCGGCCAGCAGTTCGGCGGTCAGCACGGAGTGCGGCGGGCCGGAAGCGACGATCCGCCCGCCGGCGACGACGTACAGCGCGTCGCAGTACCCGGCGGCGAGATTGAGGTCGTGCAGCGCTGCCAGCACCGTCACCCCCGACGCACGCACCAGCGACAGGACCTCCAGCTGCTGGGCGATGTCCAGGTGGTTCGTCGGCTCGTCCAGGACGAGCACCCGCGGCTCCTGGGCCAGCGCCCGCGCGATCAGCACCCGCTGCTTCTCGCCCCCGGACAGCGACAGGAAGCCCCGCCCGGCCAGGTGCGAGGCGCCCACTCGCGCCAGCGCCGCCGCGCACACCTCGGCGTCCGCCGCCGTGGCCCGGCCGCCCGGACCCCGGTGCGGCAGTCGGCCCATGGCCACGACCTCGGAGGCCGTGAAGTCGAACTCGCTGCCCGACTCCTGCGGCAGCGCCGCCAGCCGCCGCGCCCCCTCGCGGGCGGTGAGCGCGTGGAGATCGTCGCCGTCCAGCAGCACCCGCCCGGCGGCAGGCCGCAACGCCCGGTAGACGCAGCGCAGCAGCGTGGACTTGCCGCTGCCGTTCGGCCCCACCAGCCCCACGAACTGCCCGCTGTCCGCCCTCAGCGCGATGTCCTCCACCAGCCGCGCGTCCGCGATGTCGACCGCGAGCCCCTCGATGTCGACCCGCATCACGACCCCCCGAAGACATAGCCGCGCCGCCGCATCAGCAGCACGAAGCAGGGCACCCCGATCAGCGCGGTGATCACCCCGACCGGCAGCTCCACCGGCGCCAGCAGCAGCCGGGAGACGACGTCCACCCACAGCAGGAGCACCGCGCCCATGAGCGGCGCCACGGCCAGCACCCGGCGGTGGTCGGCGCCGACGAGCATGCGGGTGACGTGCGGGACCATCAGCCCGACGAAGCCGATCGCGCCGCTGACGGCCACGACGGCCCCGGTGACCGCGGCCGTCACCACGAACAGCACCCGCCGCAGCCGCTCGGCGTCCACACCCAGCGTGGCGGCGGTCTCGTCGCCCATGGCCAGCGCGTTCAGCCGCGGCGCCGACCACAGCAGATACCCGGTCCCGGCCAGCACCACGGCCGCCGCGATCGGCACGGACGACCAGGTGGCCCCGCCCAGACCGCCCAGCAGCCACATCATCGCCGAGCGCGCCGCCTCGCCCCGGTCGGCGCTGAACACCATCAGCGTGGTGATCGCGGAGAAGCCGTAGTACATCGCGCTGCCGGTCAGCACCAGCCGCAGCGGCGTCAGCCCGTGCCGGGTGCGCGCCGCGGCGTAGACGAGCGCCATCGCGGCCAGCGCGGAGGCGAACGCGGCACCGGACAGCGCCCACACCCCGAGCGAGCCCAGCGCCCCGAAGAGCAGCACGGCGTTGGCGCCCACGGCGGCGCCGGAGGAGATGCCGAGGACGAAGGGATCGGCGAGGGCGTTGCGCACCATCGCCTGCACGCCCACCCCGATGGCGGACAGCCCCGCGCCGACGACGGCGGCCAGCAGGGCGCGCGGGAAGCGCAGCTCCCAGACGATCGTGTACGCCGGGACCTCGTCCGGGGCGATGGTCCCGCCGCTCAGACCCGCCCACAGATGGCGCATCGTCCCGCCCCAGCCGACGCCGGACGCGCCGAGCGCCACACAGCACAGCAGGGAGACGAGGAGAGCGGCGCAGAGGGCGGCCAGGAGGGGTGGCAGGGGGAGCGGCCCGCGGGGTGCGGGGCGCGGCCTGCCGGGCCCCGGTCCGGCCGTTCGGCGCGCGACGGCCGGGAGATCTGTCGACACGGGCGGTTCGCCTTCGCCTCGGGCCGTGGCTCCGCCCGCGGATACGTGACGATGCGACGCGTCCGCGCGTACGGGTGTCCCCTCGCAGTCCACGGCGAGTGTGCTGGGAACCGCGCCGCCGCGGGCGATCGGGCTTGTGCGAGGCCCCTTCGAGGGGCCTCGCACCTACCGTTGCGGGTCAGCGCCGGACTTCGACCGGCTTCCCCCGCGGGGCGCGAAAGAGGTTACTTTTCCTCGGGCTTGTACGGCGTGCCGTCGGGGTTGAAGAAGGAGACGCCGTCCGGCAGGTCGTCGGGCAGGTTGCGCGCCCAGTCCTGGAGGTCCGCCGGGACCTTCTTCAGCTGCGCCGACATGTACGGGCGCAGCGGCACCTCGGGGGTGGCCTTCTCGCCGACCCACATCAGGTCGCCCTTGACGTAGCCGTACAGGCGCTTGCCGCCCGAGTACGGGCCGGAGGCGGCGGTCCGCGCGACGGCGTCCGTGGCGATGTCGATCTGCGGCTTCTGGTCGGCCAGCTCGCCGTACCAGACCTCGACGACACCGGCGTCGCGGATCATGACGATCTCGACCTTGCGGTTCTTGTCGATCCGCCAGTAGCCGGTCTCGGTCTCCAGCGGCTTGACCGGCTTGCCGGCGTCGTCCAGCACCCAGGAGCGCGAGACGTACTCGAGGAAGTCCCGGCCGTCGTGGCTGAAGACGACTTCCTGCCCGAAGTTGCACTTCTCGGCGCCGGGGAAGTCGTGGACGCCCGCGCCCTCCCACGTGCCGAGGAGGAACGCCAGGGGGACCAGGTCGGGGTGAAGGTCGGACGGAATCTCGATCATGAGCTCAGGCGATCTGTAGGCGGGCGGACGAAGGGGGTCAGCGCTGGCCCTGGTACAGCTTCTTCCAGGTCAGGCCCGCGAAGGCCATGACGCCGACGGCGACCAGTACCAGCAGGGTGGTGAAGAAGCCTTCAAGCACGAGCGCGCTCCTCGGTCGGAGTGGAGATCTATGTCGGTACGGACCGGACAGGAGTCTAGTCGGCCGCCTCGGGGACGGCGCTGTGAGGTCGGCCCTCCCGCCGTCCTAGAGTGACCGGTATGGCGAACGCGAAGAAGCTCGTGATCAAGGTGACGGCGGGCGCGGACGCGCCCGAGCGGTGCTCGCAGGCGTTCACGGTGGCCGCCGTGGCCGTGGCCAGCGGCGTCGAGGTGTCGCTGTGGCTGACGGGGGAGTCGTCGTGGTTCGCGCTGCCCGGGCGCGCCGCGGAGTTCGAGCTGCCGCACGCGGCGCCGCTGCCGGACCTCATCGACGGGATCCTCGCCGGGGGCGGCATGATCACGCTGTGCACACAGTGCGCGGCGCGGCGGGACATCGAGGAGAAGGACCTGATCGAGGGCGCCCGGATCGCGGGCGCGCAGGTGTTCGTCAGCGAGGCGATGGCGGACGGCACGCAGGCGCTCGTCTACTGACCCCGCACTAGTCCCGGCCCCAGGGGTCGCGCGGGCCCTGGCGGCGCTTGCCGTCCAGCTCGTCCCACCACTCGTCCGACTTCGGGTCGCCCGACGGATCGTCCCACCAGCGGTCGTCGGGCCCCCGCCGGTTCGCGACGATGGCCGCGACGGGCGGGATGACCATGGCGAAGAGGCACAGCCCCACGGCGGCGGGCACCGACCACAGGCGCACGACGGCCCATGCCATGACGAAGAGGAAGATGCAGGTCCCCATCATGGCGAAGTAGAGGTGCTTACGCCTGGCGAGCACCTCTCAACGGTACGACCGCGGGCCGGTCCGCGCGAAGGGCCGCACCCCCCACAAGGCGTCCAACCCCGGGGTGCGGCCCTTCGAGTCCGGTGCGGTCTTCACGACCCGCTCAGACGGCGATGGCGACCTCCGCCAGCGCGCCCTTCTCGGTGAGCACGACCGTGCGGTCGGCCGTGGCGCCCGGGACGAGCGCGCGGACCGTCCACGTGCCCTCGGCCGCGTAGAAGCGGAACTGTCCGGTCGCGGACGTGGGCACCTCCGCCGTGAACTCGCCGGTCGAGTCCAGGAGCCGGACGTAGCCGGTGACGGGCTCGCCGTCGCGGGTCACCGAGCCCTGGATGGTGGTCTCACCGGCCTTGACGGTCGAGGCGTCGGGGCCGCCTGCTTTCGCTCCACACATGTGTGTTCCTTTCCGTTGGCGCGGGGTGCTTGGCCCGGGGGCTCAGTTGTCGGTGCCGAGCGCGATCGGCACGCCGACCAGGGAGCCGTACTCGGTCCAGGAGCCGTCGTAGTTGCGGACGTTCTGCTGCCCGAGCAGCTCGTGGAGGACGAACCAGGTGTGCGCCGAGCGCTCGCCGATGCGGCAGTAGGCGATGGTGTCCTTGCCGAGGTCCACGCCCGCGCCCCGGTAGAGCTCCGTGAGCTCTTCGTCGGACTTGAACGTGCCGTCGTCGTTGGCCGACTTCGACCACGGGATGTTGCGCGCGGTCGGGACGTGGCCCGGGCGCTGCGACTGCTCCTGCGGGAGGTGCGCCGGGGCGAGCAGCTTGCCGCTGAACTCGTCGGGGGAGCGCACGTCGACGAGGTTGAGCTCGCCGATGGCGGCCACGACGTCGTCGCGGAAGGCGCGGATGGACAGGTCCTGCGGCTGCGCCCGGTAGTCGGTCTGCGGGCGCTTGGGCACCTCGGCGACGAGGTCGCGGGAGTCGAGCTCCCACTTCTTGCGGCCGCCGTCGAGGAGCTTCACGTCCTGGTGGCCGTAGAGCTTGAAGTACCAGTAGGCGTAGGACGCGAACCAGTTGTTGTTGCCGCCGTAGAGGACGACGGTGTCGTCGTTGGCGATGCCCTTCTCGGACAGCAGCTTCTCGAAGCCGGCCTGGTCGACGAAGTCGCGGCGGACCGGGTCCTGGAGGTCGGTCTTCCAGTCGATCCGGATGGCGGTCTTGATGTGGTTCTTGTCGTACGCGGACGTGTCCTCGTCCACCTCGACGATGACGGTCTTGGGGTGGGCTTCGTCGATGCGGGCCTGGACCCAGTCGGCGTCCACCAGGACGTCACTGCGGCTCATGCTGATCTCCTCCGGGGCGGTTGCGGTATGCCGGCGGGGGCGGTGCGCGAGGGTGTGACTGCGGCACCGCCCGGCGGATGGTGCGGTGATGCGGGGAGGCGGCCCGGGGGCCGAAAGGGGTCCGATAAGCGGGTTGAGCGGGCCCCGTCAGACACGGCGACACAGCATGGCGGCAACGCGGCACAGGTCCACTGCCCGCCGCTTGGTGAGATCCGCCTGTCGCTTCATAAGGGGGATCGTAGGGAGGGGCGGGAGCCCTGTCACCGGGGTGCCGGATAATGAGACAAAGAATTCCGCATGCTGGGACCGAAATCTTCACGGAAGGCCCGGCGGCCCCCGTCCGGCCCTTCCACGGGCTTACGTGGACTGATGTGCGGACGGGGGCGTCTCGTACCGTGGACGGTGGTCTCAGCCCGCCAGGTTGACGTCGGTGCCGGTGAGGGTGATGTCGATGCCGTTCGGCGTCGCGACGACCGTGTCGAGCTTGAGGCCCTTGGGCAGGCCCGTGATCTTCCGGTCGAAGTCGGTCTTCTCGCGGATCTTCCGCTCCAGGCCGGGGATGCCCTGCGCGGGAACCTCGTTCGCCCGGACGCGCACGGTGTCGCCGTTCACGACCGTCACGGTGGAGATCACGCTCTGCTGCGACGTCTGGCCCATGACGGTGACCTTGCCGGAGACCTTCACCTGGTTGCCGCCGGTGGCCTCCTTGCCGCCGTAGCCGACGGTCGCGTCGGGGTCGCCGGTGGCCTTGGTCAGCTCCGCGTAGGTGAGGTGCGCGGTGCCGCTCGCGCGGCCGGCGGTGGCGGAGGTGTAGCTGCTGTCGACGCGGACGTCGTGCAGGGTGGCGTCGAAGCCGCTCACCGTGATGGAGCGGTCGCCCGCGCCGGCGGTGACGCCACCGGAGAGCTTGATCTCGACCTCGTCGAGCCGCGAGCTCGCGACCTGGGTGAGGAAGGGGAATCCCTTGATGGAGACGTCCGGGGTGCCGGAGAGGCCCTGGGAGCTGCGGATCTTGTCGGCGACCTGGTTCTCGGCGAAGTAGACGGCCGCTCGGTCGGCGCCGACGAACAGGGCCGCCAGGATTATGGCGACGATCAGGAGCCTGCGTATCGCGCGCATCGGTTCGTTCGTCCCCCACTCTCGGTCAGGCTTTCCCGTGAGCCTAACCGGGTGGGGGCGGTGGATGCGGGGATGGGTGTCACCGGTCTGTAACCGTTTGGGGGTTCTTGCCCCGGCCCCGCCCTTTCACCGTTTCTTCCAGGGGCTCCGCCCCCGGACCCCCGGTCCTCGAACGCCGGACGGGCTGACATGGTCAGCCCGTCCGGCGTTCGAGGACACCGCGCGGAGCGCGGTCCGGGGGTGCTACCCCAGGGCGCGGCCCAGGACATAAACCGCCGGCGCGGCCAGCGCGAGCGGCAGCGCCACGCCCGCCGTCAGGTGGACGAAGCGGGACGGGTAGTCGTAGCTGGCGACCCGCAGACCGGCCAGGGCGCAGACGCCGGCCGCCAGGCCGAGCAGCGCGGCCGACGGGCCGAAGCCGGTCAGCTGGCCGCCCGCGATGCCCGCGCCCGTCGCGGCGATCAGCGCGACGACGGGGGCGGCGACCGAGGGCAGCGGCAGGGCGCGGGCCAGGACGGCCGCGGCCACGCCGAGCGCGCCGATCACCACCGCGTCCGGGTCGGCCGCCAGGTGGCCGCCCGCCATGACGGCCAGGGCCGTCGAGGCGGTGGCCGCCGTCAGCCCGTAGAGCCGCTCGTCCGGCGAGGCGTGGCTGCGCAGCTGGAGGACGACGACCAGCAGGATCCATACGCCGAGGGTGCCCAGGAGGACCGTCGGCGCCTTGGCCGTGTCGGTGGCCAGCAGGCCGATGTCGGCGACCACGCCGCCGAGGAAGGCCAGCGCGATGCCCTGCCGGGCGGGCCACATGCCGTTCAGCCGGAACCAGCCCGCCGCCGTCACCGCCTGGAGCAGCACCACGGGCACGGCCAGCGCGGGCCGCGCCAGCGGCGCCGCGGCGGCCAGCAGCCCGGCGAGCACGGCGGTGATCAGCGCCGGCTGGAGACCGGGCGACACGATCTGCGGGCGGCCCTCGGCCTTCGCCTTCTCGGCCGCCGTCATCGGCCGCTCGGCCACCTCGCCGGCGATCGGCGCCGCCGTCGCGACCACGCCCTCCGGGCGGGGCACCGGCAGCGCCCCGGCCCCGGCGGGCTCGTAGCCGGACGGCTGCTGCCGGTCCCAGGACGCCGCGCCCTCGCCGCCGCCCGTCGCCCACGACGCGTCGTACGAGGACGAGGACGCGGGCACGGGCGCGGGCGTGGCCGGGGCCGCGGGAGCGTGATCCCGGCCCTCGTCGAGCGGCTCCTGCCAGGTGTGGGTCTCCCAGGTCTGGGTCTGCCAGGTCTGGGTGTGCGGCTCGTCGTGCTGCTGGTAGTCCTGCCGCGCCTGCGGCCACGCGGCGGGCTGCTGGTGCTGCGCCGCATGCGGGTGCTGCGCGTGCTGCGCCTGCTGGCCGTCGTAGCTGTGGCCGTGGCCGTAGCCGTACGCCGAGCCGTCGGCCCGGCCGTCGGTCTGCCCGTCCGGCCCGTTGCCGTACGACCCGTAGCCCTGCGGCTGCTCGTACTGCGGGTATTGCGGGTACTGCCCGTGCTGGTCGTACCGGTCATGGGGATTGCGGTGGTGCTGTTCGCTCATGCTGCCGGGTCACCCTCCTGCGAAGGGCGGGAGCACCTCGACCGTGCCGCCCTCGGTCAGTCGGACCGTCGAGTGGTCGCGCGTGCCGACGGGGTCACCGTTCACGAGGAACGAGCAGCGCGTGAGCACCCGCGCGAACTCCGGCGCCGCTTCGTGCGTCCGCCGGGCCGCGACCAGCGCGTCCGCGAGCGTGCGCGCGGCGTACGGCTCCTCGGCCGTGCCCGCGGCGGCCTTGGCCGCGGCCCAGTACCGGATCGTGCCGGCCGGAGGTTCCGGCGGCCCCGGCTGTGCCGGCAGTGATGCCGGACGAGCCGTGTGTGTCGTCGCCACGGCGACCCCTTTCGGTTTCTTGCCGCCTCCATGATGACGGGTGCCGGGCCCGGCATGTCCCCGCCCGGTAAAGGAGAGGCCCCATCGAGAGGTGCTCGCATAGGCTTCTTGTGTGTTGGTGCGACTTCTACGGTCGTCTTTGCGGCCCTATACCGGAGCGATCGCGCTGATCGTGCTCTTGCAGCTCGTTCAGACCCTCGCCACTCTCTACCTCCCCAATCTCAACGCGGACATTATCGACAAGGGTGTCGTCAAAGGAGATACCGGATACATCCTGAGCACCGGCGGGCTGATGCTCGCCGTGACCCTCGCGCAGATCGTCTGCGCCGTCGGCGCGGTGTACTACGGCGCCCGGACGGCCATGGCGGTCGGCCGGGACCTGCGCGCCGCGGTCTTCGACCGGGTCCAGTCCTTCTCCGCGCGCGAGATGGGGCAGTTCGGGGCGCCCTCGCTGATCACCCGCACCACCAATGACGTCCAGCAGGTCCAGATGCTGACCCTGATGGCGTTCACGCTGATGGTGTCGGCGCCGATCATGTGCGCGGGCGGCATCGTCCTGGCCGTCCAGCAGGACGTGCCGCTGTCCTCGCTGCTGCTGGTGATCGTCCCGGTCCTGGCGGCCATCGTGAGCGTGATCATCTGGCGGATGCGGCCGGTGTTCCGCGGGGTGCAGGCCCGTATCGACACGGTCAACCGGGTGCTGCGCGAGCAGATCGCGGGCATCCGCGTCATCCGCGCGTTCGTCCGCGACGACCACGAGCGGAAACGATTCCGGAACGCCAACACCGAGCTGATGGACGTCTCGCTGCGCGCGGGCCGGCTGATGTCGCTGATGTTCCCGTCCGTGATGCTGGTCGTGAACCTGTCCTCGGTCGCCGTCGTCTGGTTCGGCGGCCACCGCATCGGTGACGGCGGCATGGAGATCGGCGCGCTCACGGCGTTCATCAGCTATCTGATGCAGATCCTGATGGCGATCATGATGGCCACCTTTATGTTCATGATGGTGCCGCGTGCCGAGGTCTGCGCCGAGCGCATCCAGGAAGTCCTGACCACCGAGTCCAGCGTGGCACCGCCCGCCGTCCCGGTGACCGAGCTGCGGGGGCGCGGTCACCTGGAGCTGCGCGCGGTGGAGTTCGGCTACCCGGGCGCCGAGGAGCCGGTCCTCCGGGACGTCTCCCTGGTGGCCCGGCCCGGCGAGATCACGGCCGTCATCGGCTCCACGGGCAGTGGCAAGTCGACCCTGCTGGGTCTCGTCCCACGGCTGTTCGACGCCACCGGGGGCGCCGTCCTCGTCGACGGCGTGGACGTACGGGAGCTGGAGCCGGCCGCGATGTCGGCGGCCGTGGGGCTCGTCCCCCAGAAGCCGTACCTGTTCTCCGGCACCGTCGCTTCGAACCTGCGCTACGGGCGCCCCGACGCGACCGACGAGGAGCTGTGGCAGGCGCTGGAGACCGCGCAGGCCCGTGAGTTCGTCGCGGCCATGGACGGGATGCTGGAGGCGCCGATCGCCCAGGGCGGCACCAATGTCTCCGGCGGTCAGCGGCAGCGCCTGGCGATCGCGCGGGCCCTGGTCCGCAAGCCGGAGATCTACCTCTTCGACGACTCCTTCTCCGCCCTCGACTACGCGACGGACGCCCGGCTGAGGGCCGCGCTGTCGCGGGAGACCGGGGACGCGACGGTGGTGATCGTCGCGCAGCGGGTGTCGACCATCCGCGACGCCGACCGCATCGTGGTCCTCGACGAGGGCCGGGTCGTCGGCACGGGCACCCATACCGAACTGATGGGGACGAACGAGACCTACCGGGAGATCGTGCTCTCCCAGCTCACCGAGGAGGAGGCGGCGTGACGTCCCTCGAGAAGCCCGCCGCGAAGCCCACCGAGGCGGCCGCCGGCGGCCCGGACGGAAAACCCGGCGGCCCGGACGGAAACCCCGGCGGCCCGGGTGGCAAGCCCGGGGGCGGTCCCGCCGCCCCCCAGCGCAGAGGCCCCGCGCCCGCTGTCGGCATAGCCCGCTTCATGGGCGGCCAGCCCACCGAGAAGTCCATGGACTTCACCGGCTCGGGCCGCCGCCTCCTCGCCCGGCTGCGCCCCGAGCGGGCGGTCGTCTCCGTCGCGCTGGCGCTCGGCGTGGCCAGCGTGGCGCTGGCCGTCGTCGGCCCCAAGGTCCTCGGCCACGCCACCGACCTGATCTTCGCCGGTGTCGTCGGCGCCCAGATGCCGGGCGGCGCCACCAAGGCCGAGGCCCTGGACCGGATGCGGCAGCAGGGCAACGGCAAGATCGCCGACGTGCTCTCCGGCGTGGACTTCGTCCCGGGCCAGGGCATCGACTACGGCGCCATCGGCACGGTGCTGCTGTGGGTGACGCTGATCTACGTGGGCTCGTCCCTCTTCCAGCTCGTCCAGGCCCGCATCGCCACGAACGTCGTCCAGAAGGCCGTGTTCCGGCTGCGCGAGGAGGTCGAGGAGAAGCTCGGCCGGCTGCCGCTGAGCTACTTCGACAAGCAGCAGCGCGGCGAGGTCCTCTCCCGGGCCACCAACGACATCGACAACATCGCGCAGACCCTCCAGCAGACCCTCAGCCAGATCATGGCCTCCCTGCTGACGATCGTCGGCGTGCTGGCGATGATGTTCTGGATCTCCTGGCTGCTGGCCCTGGTCGCCCTGGTGACCGTGCCGGTCTCGATCATCGTGGCCACCCGCATCGGCAAGCGGGCGCAGCCGCAGTTCGTGGCGCAGTGGAAGTCCACGGGCAAGCTCAACGCCCACATCGAGGAGATGTACACCGGCCACTCGCTGGTGAAGGTCTTCGGCCGCCAGAAGGAGTCCGCCGAGACCTTCCGCAAGGAGAACGACGAGCTCTACGAGGCCGGGTTCAAGGCGCAGTTCATCTCGGGCCTGATCCAGCCGGCGATGATGTTCATCGGCAACCTCAACTACGTGCTCGTCGCCGTGGTCGGCGGTCTGCGCGTGGCGACCGGTTCGCTGTCGATCGGTGACGTCCAGGCGTTCGTGCAGTACTCGCGCCAGTTCAGCCAGCCGCTGACCCAGGTGGCCTCCATGGCCAACCTGGTCCAGTCCGGTGTGGCCTCGGCCGAGCGCGTCTTCGAGCTGCTGGACGCGGAGGAGCAGTCCGCCGACCCGGTGGACGCGCGCCGTCCGGACCGGGTGCGCGGCGAGGTCGCCTTCGAGAAGGTCTCCTTCCGCTACGAGGCCGACCGTCCCCTCATCGAGGACCTGTCGCTGACGGTCCGGCCCGGCCAGACCGTCGCCATCGTCGGCCCGACCGGCGCAGGCAAGACCACGATGGTCAATCTGCTGATGCGCTTCTACGAGGTCAACGGCGGCCGCATCACGCTCGACGGCGTCGACGTCGCCGAGATGTCCCGGGAGGAGCTGCGCTCCCACATCGGCATGGTCCTCCAGGACACCTGGCTCTTCGGCGGCACGATCGCGGAGAACATCGCCTACGGCGCCCCCGAGGGCGTCTCCATGGACAAGATCGTGGAGGCGGCGAAGGCCACCCACGTCGACCGCTTCGTCCGTACGCTGCCCGACGGCTACGAAACGGTGATAGACGAGGAGGGCTCCAACGTCAGCGTCGGCGAGAAGCAGCTGATCACCATCGCGCGGGCCTTCCTCGCCGAGCCGGAGATCCTCGTCCTCGACGAGGCCACCAGCTCCGTCGACACCCGCACCGAGGTACTGATCCAGCAGGCCATGGGCCGGCTGCGCTCCGGGCGCACCAGCTTTGTGATCGCCCACCGGCTCTCCACCATCCGGGACGCGGACGTGATCCTGGTGATGGAGTCCGGCCGCATCGTGGAGCAGGGCACCCACGACTCGCTGCTGGCGACGGGCGGGGCGTACGCCCGGCTGTACGAGGCGCAGTTCGCGGAGCCGGTCGCGGAGGCGTAGGGCCGTCCGGCGTATCGGTACCGGGGTACGCGCCGTCGCGACGGCGCGTACCCCGGCGCGTGCTTCCGTGCGCCCTCCGTGCCGCAGCACACCCCCATCCGGCCGTCCGCCGGCCGGTGGGTGCGCGAGACTGGACGGTGCGGGACGCTCCGTCCCGCGACCGCCGCGCCGGACGCCGCCCCACTGCCGTCCGCTGTCAAGAGTGCGATGCGATGACCACTCGAAGTGACCGACGAAACACAAGCTCATGCAAAATCGTCCGCGCCGTCGAAAGTCGGGTGGGTTATTCTGCTGCGCAGAGAGGATCCGGGCAGAGTGGCCCCCGGGTCCTTTTGTGCATTCGGACGACGAGCAGTGCCCCAACCGTCCTCGCAGGGACCGAGGAGGAACCGACGTAATGGGCGAGCGAAGCGCACGACAAGAACGCGCACGACAAGAGAGCGCGACCCCGACGGGTCGTACGAGCCGTACGAGGACCCGGGCGGGTGGTTGCCGATGAGCTCCCTGCTCCTCCTGACCAATGCCCTCCAGCCCTCGACCGAGGTGCTGCCGGCGCTCGGTCTGCTGCTGCACAGCGTGCGGGTGGCCCCCGCCGAGGGCCCGGCCCTCGTGGACACCCCCGGGGCCGACGTCATACTGATCGACGGCCGCCGCGACCTGCCCCACGTCCGCAGCCTCTGCCAGCTGCTGCGCTCCACCGGGCCGGGCTGTCCGCTGCTCCTCGTCGTCACCGAGGGCGGCCTCGCCGCCGTCACCGCCGACTGGGGCGTCGACGACGTCCTCCTCGACACGGCGGGCCCCGCCGAGGTCGAGGCGCGGCTGCGGCTGGCCATGGGCCGCCAGCAGATCTCCATGGACGACAGCCCGATGGAGATCCGCACCGGCGACCTCTCCGTGGACGAGGCCACCTACAGCGCCAAGCTCAAGGGCCGGGTCCTGGACCTGACCTTCAAGGAATTCGAGCTGCTCAAATACCTCGCCCAGCACCCCGGCCGGGTCTTCACCCGCGCCCAGCTCCTCCAAGAGGTCTGGGGCTACGACTACTTCGGTGGTACGCGCACGGTGGACGTCCACGTCCGGCGGCTGCGCGCCAAGCTGGGCCCCGAGCACGAGTCCTTGATCGGCACCGTCCGGAACGTGGGCTACCGGTTCGTGCTGCCGGAGAAGCTGGAGAAGGCGGAGAAGGCGGAGAAGGACAGGGCGGAGAAGGACAGGGCCGAGTCCTCGGGCCCTTCCTCGCCGAACGGCTCGAGGAACGGCTCACGGGACGGGGCGCGGGACGGTTCGCGCAACGCCTCCCTCAGTGACCGAACCGAGGCCGTTCGCCCGGTGAAACGGTAGGTGGACCCGCGTAGACTGCCGCGCGTGGCCAAGGTGACGCGGGACGATGTGGCGAGACTTGCGGGGACGTCGACCGCGGTCGTCAGCTACGTCATCAACAATGGACCGCGCCCGGTGGCACCGGCGACGCGGGAGCGAGTGCTGGCCGCGATCAAGGAGCTGGGGTACCGGCCCGACCGGGTCGCCCAGGCGATGGCGTCACGACGGACGGACCTCATAGGCCTGATCGTCCCGGACGCGCGCCAGCCCTTCTTCGCGGAGATGGCGCACGCGGTCGAGCAGGCGGCGGCCGAGCGCGGGAAGATGGTCCTCGTCGGGAACTCCGACTACCTCGACGAGCGCGAAGTGCACTACCTGCGCGCCTTCCTGGGCATGCGCGTCTCCGGCCTGATCCTGATCAGCCAGGGCCCCAGCGAGACCGCCGCCATGGAGATCGACGCCTGGGACGCCCGGATCGTCCTGATGCACCGCCGGCCCGACGCGATCGACGACGTGGCCGTCGTGACCGACGACATCGGCGGCGCCCAGCTCGCCACGCGCCACCTCCTGGAGCACGGCCACCCGTACGTCGCCTGCCTCGGCGGCACGGAGTCGACGCCGGCCGTGGGCGACCCCGTCACCGACCACGTCGAGGGCTGGCGGCGCGCCATGCGCGAGGCCGGGCTGTCCCTGGAGGGCCGGCTCTTCCCGGCCCCCTACAACCGCTACGACGCGTACAAGGTCGCCCTGGAGCTCCTCTCCCGCCCCGACCGGCCGCCGGCCCTGATGTGCGCCACCGACGACCAGGCCATCGGCGTGCTGCGGGCCGCCCGCGAGCTGCGCATCGACGTGCCGGGGGAGCTGGCGGTGGCGGCGTTCGACGACGTGAAGGAAGCGGCGCTGACGGACCCGCCGCTCACCACCGTCGCCTCCGACCGCCAGGCGATGGCCCGCTCGGCGGTCGACCTCGTCCTCGACGACGGCCTCCGCTTCGCGGGCTCGCGGCGCGAGCGCCTGAAGCAGTTCCCGTCCCGCCTGGTGATCCGCCGCTCCTGCGGCTGTGGCTGACCGGGGACTCCGTCCCCGGGCCCCCGGCGCGGGGCGGCGTCCTTATGCCGGGTGAACAGGGTTCTGCACCCCTTCTCAGCCCGTCCTCAGACTCCTCTCATGATGGCGGAGCACAGTCATACCCATGACGGAAACCCCCCGCCCCGGCGGCCCCCAGGACCCTGGCCAGTACCCCGCGCCCCCGGCGTACGCCCCGTACGCCCAGTTCGGTGCCCCGGCGGGGCCGGAGGTGCCCACCCCGTCCTACCCCGCATCCCACCGCACCCGCGCCAAGCGCCCGATCGCGCTGCTCGCCGCCGCCGCGATCGTCGCGGCCGTGGTCGGCGGCGGGTCGGCGGCCCTGGTCGGGGAGCTGACCGGCGGGCGCGGGGACAGCGGCCAGTCCACGTCCGTCCAGAACGTCTCCCTCAAGGGCACCGGCGTCTCGGCCGTCGCGGGCGCCGTCAGCCCCAGCATCGTGGAGATCAAGGCGACGACCGCCTCCGGCCAGTCCACCGGCTCCGGCGTGATCATCACCGGCGACGGTGAAGTGATCACCAACAACCACGTCGTCGCCGGCGCCGACGAGGTCAAGGTCACCCTCAGCGACGGCACGTCCAAGACCGCCAAGGTCGTCGGCACCGACCCCGGCAAGGACCTCGCCCTCATCAAGATCCAGGACGCCAAGGGCCTCAAGGCCGCCAAGCTCGGCGACTCCGGCAAGCTCAGGGTCGGCGACCAGGTCGTCGCCATCGGCTCCCCCGAGGGCCTGACCGGCACCGTGACCAGCGGCATCGTCTCCGCCCTCAACCGCGACGTGACCGTCGCCAAGGAACAGGGGCAGAGCGGCGGCGGCCAGGACCAGCAGCGTCAGCAGCAGCGCGGCCTCCCGCAGTGGCCGTTCGAGTTCGGCGGCAACCAGTACAACGGCGACACCGGCTCCTCCAAGACCACGTACAAGGCCATCCAGACCGATGCCTCCCTCAACCCCGGCAACTCCGGCGGCGCCCTCATCAACATGAACGGCGAGATCATCGGGATCAACTCCGCCATGTACAACGCGGGCTCCAGTGACACCGCCGGCAGCGTGGGCCTCGGGTTCGCCATCCCCGTCAACACGGTCAAGGCCGACCTGGCCAAGCTGCGAGCGGGCGGCAGTGGCGCCTGAGAAACCGCAGGGCGTGCGAGGCTGAGGAGAGACGAACCCCTTGCCGCCCAGTGACAACCGTGAGGTACCGCCGATGAGCCCCGCCGAGCACGGCGAGACGCCCGCCCGCATCCTGATCGTGGACGACGAGCCCGCCGTGCGCGAGGCGCTGCGCCGCAGCCTCGCCTTCGAGGGCTATGCGACCGAGCTGGCCGTCGACGGACTGGACGCGGTCGAGCGGGTCGCCGCCCACCAACCCGACATGATCGTGCTCGACGTGCTGATGCCCCGCATGGACGGCCTGACGGCCGCCCGGCGGATGCGCGCCTCCGGAGTGACCGTACCCATCCTGATGCTGACCGCCCGCGACACGGTCGGCGACCGCGTCACCGGCCTCGACGCCGGAGCCGACGACTACCTCGTCAAGCCCTTCGAGCTCGACGAGCTGCTGGCCCGCATCCGCGCCCTGCTGCGCCGCAGCTCCTACGCCACGACCGCCGCGCCCGCGGACGCCGACTCGCAGACGCTGTCCTTCGGCGAGCTGCGCATGGACCTCGCCACGCGCGAGGTGACCCGGGGCGAACGGCGCGTGGAGCTGACCCGGACCGAATTCACCCTGCTGGAACTGTTCCTGACCCACCCCCGTCAGGTGCTCACCCGGGAGCAGATCCTCAAGTCCGTCTGGGGGTTTGAATTCGAGCCGTCGTCCAACTCCCTCGACGTGTACGTGATGTACCTGCGCCGCAAGACCGAGGCCGGCGGAGAGCCGAGGCTCGTGCACACCGTCCGCGGGGTGGGGTACGTCCTGCGGGCCGACGGCGGCACGGAATGATCGCGACCAGATTCCGCGGGCTCCCACTGCGCTCCCGGCTGGCACTGCTGACGGCCGGCGCCTGCGCGGTGGCGGTGGCACTGGCGGCGTGGGCCTGCTGGTTCGTCACCAAGGAACAACTCGGCAGCGAACGCGACACCACCCTGACCAGCAAGCGCCTCGACGAACGGTCGGTGCAGGCCCTGGTCCGCAGCTGCGGCGCCAATCCGCCCGGCCTGCCCCCGGCCCCCGGCTCGTACACCGTGCAGGTCGTCACGGCCACTGGCGTGGTCTGCACGATGCCCGGCAAGTCCCCCATCAAGGTCACCGCCGCCGACCTGGCCGTCGCCGACGGCCGGCTGGAGGAGGCCCTGCACGACAGCGTCGCGACCGACGGCAACGAGATGCGCGTCTCGACGTACCGCAGCGACCAGCTCCCCAACACGGCCGTCTCCATCGCCCAGCCGCTGAGCGAGACCGACAAGCCCCTCAACTCCCTCGCCCTGGTCCTGGTGCTCACGGCCGGAGTGGGCGTGGTGCTGGCCGCCACCGCCGGCCTGTGGATCGCCCGCGCCGCGCTGCGACCGGTGGACCGGCTGACGGACGCCGTCGAGCACATCGCCCGCACGGACGACCTCGCCGTACGCATCCCCGTCGAGGGCGAGGACGAGATCGCCCGCCTGTCGCGCTCGTTCAACTCCATGACCGAGGCGCTCGCCTCCTCCCGCGACCGCCAGCAGCAGCTCATCGCCGACGCCGGGCACGAGCTGCGCACACCGCTGACCTCGCTGCGCACCAACATCGATCTGCTCGTGCGGAGCGAGGAGACCGGCCGGGCGATCCCCCCGGAGGACCGGAAGGCGCTGCTCGCGAGCGTCAAGGCGCAGATGACGGAGCTCGCCGAGCTCATCGGTGACCTCCAGGAACTCTCCCGCCCGGACGGCCCGGAGAACAGCGGACCGCTCCAGGTCGTCGCCCTCCACGAGGCCGCCGGACGGGCCGTCGAGCGCGCCCGGCTACGGGCCGGCGGCGCCGGGCTCACCATCGATGCCGAGCTCGACCCGTGGTTCGTCCGCGCCGAGCCGGCCGCGCTGGAGCGGGCGGTGGTCAACCTCCTCGACAACGCAGTGAAGTTCAGCCCCAGGGGTGGTGTGATCGAGGTCCGTCTGGTGAAGGGCGAACTGACCGTCCGCGACCACGGCCCCGGCATTCCGGCCGAGGAACTCCCGCACGTCTTCGACCGGTTCTGGCGCTCCCCGTCCGCGCGCGGCATGCCGGGCAGCGGCCTGGGCCTGTCGATCGTCGCCCGGACGATCCGGCAGGCGGGCGGCGAGGTGGCCCTACGGGCTGCCGAGGGCGGCGGCACGGTGGCGAGCGTAAGACTGCCGGGCGCGGCGACGGAACCGCCGCACGCCCCGTAAGGGGCGCGGGGAACTGCGCGACCAGCCCCCACCGGCCCGCAGGGGCTATCTGCCAACGGCGAGCTCGGTAGCCGACAGCTCGGCGCGGATGCCATCGGGCCCAACCGTCAGGTCGCGCAGCCGCAGGCGCGCCGCCTCCGGCGGAAGCCTGAAGGAAAAGGAGAACCGGTCCGCGAGCTCGGGCGGCTGGAGCCGCGTCAGCGCGCTGAGCAGCCCGGGATCGATGCCGAGCTTCTCGAGCAGCCACGGGTGGTCGACGAGTACGTCGACGAGGTTGAGCCGGGTGAGCCCGTCGACGAACCGGGGCGTCCCCGCCACCTCCCGCAACTTCTCCTCGCTGCCCAGCGCGGCCTCCACCGCCTCCTCCGGCACGCCGAGCCGTTCGACGATCGCCGGGACGGAGAACAGGGCCTTCACCCGGGCGGCGTCCTTGGCGATCCGCTCGGCGGCCTCGCGGTGCAGGACGAGACTCCTGCGGTCGCCAGGGCCCTGGCCGCCGGGGCGGTAGGTGGCCACGTGGGGGAGGTCGAGGCTCATCCCGTCGATCTCGGTGGTGACGCCCCGCCCGCCGTCCCGGCGCAGATGGGCCTGTGCCTGGACGACCAGCTCCTGCCCGGCGACGCTCAGCCGGCCCCGGGCGCCGATCGCGTTCCCGCCGAGGTCGCGGAATCTGACCTGGGAGGCGCCGAGCTCCCGGTCCATGTCGGCGAAGGCCAGCAGGACCTCACCGTCGAGGTCGCCGATGACGGCACCCCGGATGGCGGTCGGCAGGCTGCCGGTGAGCCGGATGTCACGGGCGCTCGCCCGTACCCGCGCCAGCGTCACGCGGTCGGCGGCGACGTGGGGGACGGTGACGTCGACCCGGTCGAGGCGCTTGGCGGCCACTTGGGTGAGGAACGGGAACCCCTTGATGTCGACCTGGGGTTCGGCCGTCAGGTGCAGGGCGCTCTGGAGCTGCTGCTGGGCCTTCTTCTCCGCGTACATCGCGGCGCAGCGGTCGGCGAGGAAGAGGAGGGCGGCGCCGGCGGTGAGGAAGAGGAGGAGCTTGACGACGCGGCGGAGGAAGCGGAGGGGACTGGGGGTCCACCGCTGCCGGGACCGGGCGCGGGGCCGACGGCGGGCGCGGCGGCTTCCGCGGCGCTTGGCGCGGCGGTGGCCGGGCGGGGCCCACGGCTGCTCGCCGCCGGGACCGGCGGAAACATAGGCGTTCGTGCCGGCGTGGGGGCCGGCGGATATGAGGGGCGGTTCGGGTGGTTCGTCGTACGGCGGTGGTTCGGGCGGTGGCTCGGGATCCGCGAGTGCCGCCAGTTCCTCGTAGGGGTTGGGGGGACGGGCGGGTATGCGCGTGGGGGTTCGCATCGACACATCCCACCATGGCCGAGGCCGGTGACCGCAAGGGCTACCGCCAGTACTGGCGCATTCTTGGCGGGTTGTTCGAACGCGAGTCTTAGCACGAATACGCGCAGATCTCGGGGCGGTTTCCGGCCGTTGCGCCGCGGCTTTTCCCGGTGGCCTGTAAAGGCCTCTAGCGTGATCTCATGGCACGGGCTCGGGGGAGTCGCGACGACCACGCGACATGTGCAAGACCGGATGACTCGGACAGCGGTCATCCCAACGGCGGCGGGCGGATGCGCGTGATTCCCGCTGGGGCGAGGATGCCAGCGTGGTCCGAGCCCAAGCCCGAGGAGGCGTCGCCCCGTGAACCGGAAGGCTGTGGTCGCCCTGGCGGCCGCCGCGCTCACCGGCGCCGCGGTCACGGGGTGGGCCGCGTTCGTGCCCGACCCCGTCTCCCTCACGACCGAGGGTGCGAGGGGTGAGTGCGCCGTCTCCTGGCGGAAGCCGGGAGTCGCCTTCGCCCCGCTGACACCGGGCGCCGCGCCGGGCTCCTTCGCCACGACGGACGGCACGGGGAGGGTCGAGATCGCGGGCGAGGGGGATCTCCCCTCGCTCGTCGCGGATGCGGCCGCTCTGACACGCGCGATCACCATCACCGGTGAGGCGAAAGGCGGATTCTCGCTGCGGGACGGGGCGGGGAACATGATCGAGGCATCAGACCCCGAGATCCCCAGCAGCGCCGAGAACCTTCTCCAGGGCGTACTGACGTTCCTCGTCAAAACCCCCGCCGACCCGTCCGGCACACGTACCCCGGCCTTCACCTACGTCCCGTCGGGGCCGCTGTCACCACAGCTGGAGCTGATGCCGACGCCCAAGGTCACCATCCCGTTCACCATCGCTCTGAGCGTCACCCCGCAGTTCGCGGCAGCGCTGAACACAGCGTTCGGGGAGGGGTCGGTGAAGAACGGCGATGCGTTCGGCTCTTGCCGTAGCGTCATCAACGCGCAGTGACTATGCCGCTGTTGCGGCGAGAGCGAACGGCACGGACGACGGGCTCACCTCGCACCACAGGAGCTTCCCGTGCAACCCCATGTACGCCGCGCTGGCCGACCAGCTGCCCCAGTTGTCGGCGCAGAGCCGCACGACCCGTAGGCCCCTACCTCGGCTCGCCTCCAGGTCGATCTCCGGGATCCGCCCCTTGCCGAGCCGAACGGGCCGCTCGAACGCCGCCGGGACCTCCGGATTCCGGTCCCAGACGCTGATCCGGAGCCGGTCGTCGGCCACGTACTTCAGCCGTACCTCGGTCGGCCCGTCCGAGTAGAGGTACGAGTTCGTCACGAGCTCGCTCACCACCAGCTCGGTGACTTCGGCGAGTTCGTCCATGCCATGACTTTCCACCGCGCTGCGGAGTGTGATCCGGGCGATCCGCGCTGAGCGCGGGTCGTGGGGGAGGGGGAGCGAGTAGGACCAGGGGGTCTCCGGCGATACGGTTGCCATAGTGGCTCCTTACGGTCATCGCTGCCGCGCGCGCTTCCGCGTTCGCGGCGGGCCGCGTTGGGAGTGGCTTGATGAGACGGTAGGGCCTGCGCCCATAGGGCTAACACCGGTTCGCTCGTAGAGCTACGAAATCCCCCTCGTGTGGGTGACAGGGCACCCCTGGCGTCGGCCCTACAGTGGGCGCCATGCCACCGAGCCACCCACCTACACTCAGGCAACGACGCCTGGGCGCCGAGCTGCGCAAGCTCCGCGAGCGCGCCGGACTTTCGTCAACAGCCGCCGCAGCGCGCTTCGGCTTTCAGCAGGCGCGCATGAGCATGATCGAGGCGGGCCGCCACGCGGTGAGCGCCGACCGGGTGCGGGCTATGGCCCGCGCCTATTCATGCGGCGACGACAAGCTCACCGACGCGTTGGCCGACATGACGGGCGGGCGCACGCGGGGGTGGTGGGACGAGTACCGCGAGCATCTCCCGGCCAGTTTCGCGGATTTGGCCGAGCTGGAACACCACGCCCGTGGCCTTCACGTCGCGTTGGTCAGCCATGTTCCCGGTCTCCTGCAGACGGTTGACCATGCTCGTGCGGTGATCCGAGAGGCGGCCCCGCCGATGCGTGCGTATGAGGTGGAACATCGCCTGTCCCACCGGATGAAGCGGCAGGCGATCCTCTACGGTGACAATCCGATCCCGTACACGGCGATCATCCACGAGGCCGCTCTGCGCATGGGCTTCGGCGGTCCGGCTACCGCGCAGGCGCAGCTCAAGCACCTGATCGAGATGAGCGAGATGGAAAACGTCGACATTCGAGTGATTCCGTTCGGGCAAGGGACGTTCCCAGGAACGGGGCAGTCGATCGACTATGTGCATGGGGCAGTGTCACAGCTCGACACCGTGCAGCTCGATGTCGCTTGGGACATCCAGTTCCTCGACGCGGAGGCCGAGCTGGCAAGGTACAGGGCTGTCGTGGAACGGATGGAGGCAGGCTCTCTTGACCCGGTCAGGTCACGGGACTTCATCCACGGCCTCTTGCAAGGAATGTGAGGGTGATCAGTGTCTGCACATCAGTGGAGGAAGTCCTCCTACAGCGCCAGCTCGTCGAACTGCGTCAACATAGCCGCCGTCGGCGATGGGACATTACGCCTGCGAGAGAGCGACTTTCCGGGCGTAATCCTGGCGCCGGCATCCGGGACTCTGCGCGGGTTCCTGCGAGCGATCAAAGCCGACCGGCTGACGTACAAGGGTGAACGGTGAGCGCCTGGCAGGCGTCTTCGTACAGCCATGAAGGGGCGAACTGCCTGACCGTGGCCGACGAAGGCAACGGCACCCTCCGCCTCCGCGAGAGCGACGACCCGGACACCGTCCTGGCCGTCACCCCCGCGTCGCTACGGGCGCTGCTGGGCGCCGTCCGGCGCCACCGTCACCAGTTGCGGTAGACCGCGTCGCGGGCCTGGCCGAGGTACTGCCGGTACGTGCCCAGGTTCCACGCCGCCCAGGAGGCCCAGCCCCGCCCCGTGCCGTCTTCGTTGATCTGGCGGGCCTTGCGGGCGGACCAGCCCATGTCCTGCCAGTTCTCGGCCGTCACGATGCCGGCGTCGTGACCGTGCACCTCGGGGTACCAGCGCTCGTTGATCTGCCACGCGCCCAGGTCCCACGAGCCGGGGTCGGGGTCGTTGGGGTTGTTCTGGTGTCTGGCGTCGTGGCGGCAGCCGGACTCGGCCATGGCTATCGCCACGGCGTGGATCGCGTCGTCGTTGCGGCCCTCGGCGGACTTGTCCTTGGCGAACCCGGCCAGCTTCGCCTCCTGGGCGCACGCGTCGATGCCGTCACGGTTGCCGTCGGCGTAGGCGGGTGCCTGCCCGGCGAGCATGAGAGGGGCGAGGGCGGCAAGACTGGCCACCATCAAGGGGAGTTTGCGCATCGTGTGTCTCCTGTTTCGCTTGTCGTCCGGCGAGGTGCGTGTGCTTCTCGCCGGGCGACAGCGAAACAAGGGGTGATCGACAGCGGATCGACGCGGGATAAACGTGTGCGCTACATCCAGGTCGTGGCCGTCGCCACGACCCGCGCCTTCTTCGGCTGGGCCGGATCGCCGTAGCGGACCTCGAAGCGGGGGTGGGAGCGGGTGAAGTCGCTGTCGACGAGGCGGACCTGGCGTGCGTGCTTCACCGTGCGGGTGGCGATGTCCGTGTCCAGGAAGAAGCCGAAGTCGCCGGACGCCGGGGCGTAGGCGAAGAACTCGCCGCCCTTGTACGAGCGCTTCGCGACCTCGTCCGTCAGGACGAGCGACCAGTAGCCGACGCAGTGGCCCGCCGGGCACATGAAGCGGTATTCGGCGCGCAGGCCGTCGAGGTCCATCCAGCGGAAGGGGTTCTCGTCCGCCTTCACCACGTGGGTGGCAGGCGTCGCCGCCGACGCCCCCTGCGTGAAGGGCACGCTCAAGGCAGCCGTGGCCACGATCGCGGTGAGGGCGCGGAACGCGATACGGGATGACACGTCTCGTCTCCAGTCCTGTGAGTGACCGACTCGATACGAGAAGTGATCATGGGTCTGTCCCGCGCCCCCGGCAAGGATCAGATCAAGCCTTCGACGGGGTTCATGAGGTGGACCAACTGGCCGCCCAGCGCCGCCGCGTCGATGCCGTCGTTGGCGTGGGCCGTGAGGAGCCCGCCCAGGACCGTGCCGTCCACCTCCGCGTGGGCCGGGGTCGCCAGGGCCGCGCTGCCGAGGCCCAGGAGGACCGTCGCGGCGGCGGTGGCCAGGACGCGGTGGAGGGTGCGCTTCATGGGGTCTCCTCGTCGTGCGGTGGACAGGCGGGCGGGTCGTCCCGGGCGATCTACCACCGCGCGCCGCCCCCGACACGGCGTACGCCCCCGCGCCAAAGGGTGCGGGGGCGTACGGGCAAGTGCCTTGAGGCGCGTGCTACTTCACGATCGTGATGCGGTCCGCCTTCGGCGGCGCCAGAGGCGCGGCCTTCGACGAGTGGGCCGTCAGGTAGGCGACGAAGACGTCCAGGTCGGAGGGGCCGACGAGCTTGTTCGTGCCGTCCTTGAAGGCCGGGAAGCCGTCGCCGCCGCCCATCAGGAACTCGTTCGCGGCGACGCGGTAGGTCTTCGCCGCCTCCAGCGGGGCGCCGTTGACCTTGACGGACGACGCGACGACGCGGTCCGCGCCCTTCTTCGTCAGGTCCAGCGTGTAGGTCAGCGCCCTGCTGATCTGGAGGATCTTCGGCTGGTCGGCGTTGGCGCCGCTGACCTGCTGCTGGAGGACCGCGAGCACCTGGGCGCCGGTGAGGTCCTTGGTCTGCATCATGTTGGTGAACGGCTGGACCGTGAACGCCTCGCCGTACGTCACGACACCGTCGCCCTCACCGCCCGAGGCCTTGTAGGCCAGGTCGGAGCGGATGCCGCCGGGGTTCATGAAGGCGATCTGGGCGCCGCCCTTGCCGGCCGGGGCGAGGGCCTCGACCTGGGCGTCGGTGATGACGTCGCCGAGGGGCTGCTCCAGGGCCTCCGAGCCGCGGCCGTTGATGTCGGCGGAGATGTAGCCGACGGGCTTGTTGGCGATCGGGGCCGCCAGGGTCTTCCAGCGGTCGATGAGCGCGGTCATGTCCGCGGCCTTGGGCTGGTCGCGGTTGACCACGTGGTTGCCGGCGCGGGGGCTCTTGACGGCCGTGCGGACGATGTCCTTGGTGCGGCGGTCGTACGTCAGGGTCGTGTCCGTGAACAGCCGGCCGAAGGAGGCGGCCGAGGTGACCGTGCGCGGGGCGCCGGACGGGTCGGGGATGGTGCAGGCGTAGGCCTGGTGGGTGTGGCCGGTGACGAGGGCGTCGACCTTCGGGGTCACCTTCTTGGCGATGTCGACGATCGGGCCGGAGATGCCCGCGCCCGCGCCCGGGGTGTCGCAGTCGAAGTTGTACGAGCCGTTGGCGGGCATGCCGCCCTCGTGGATCAGCGCGACGATCGACTTCACGCCCTGGCGGTCGAGCTCCTTGGCGTACTTGTTGATCGTCTCGACCTCGTCGGCGAACTTCAGGCCCTTGACGCCCTCGGCCGTGACGACGTCCGGCGTGTGCTTGGTCGTGACGCCGATGAAGCCGATCTTCACGCCCTTGTGCTGCCAGATCGTGTAGGGCTTGAGGATGGGCCTGCCGGTCTTCTCGTCGAGGACGTTCGCGGCGAGGTAGGGGAAGTCGGCGCCCTTGAACTTCTTGCCCTTCTCGAAGCAGCCTTCCTTCGGGTGGCAGCCGCCCTTCTGCATGCGCGTCAGCTCGGCGCGGCCCTCGTCGAACTCGTGGTTGCCGACGGAGGTGACGTCCAGCTTCAGCTTGTTGAGCGCCTCGATGGTGGGCTCGTCGTGGAAGAGGCCGGACATCAGCGGGCTGGCGCCGATCATGTCGCCGGCCGCGGCGGTGATCGAGTACTCGTGGCCCTTGCGCGCCGTGCGCAGCGAGTTGGCCAGGTACTCCACGCCGCCCGCGGGTATGACCTTCTTCGTCCCGTCGGCCTGGGTCTCCGTCACCGTGCCGGAGGAGCCCTGCGGGGGCTCCAGGTTGCCGTGGAGGTCGTTGAAGGACAGCAGCTGGACGTCGACGGTCCGGCCGTTGCCGTGCCCATGGCCGTGGCCGTGGCCGTGGCCGTGGCCGTACGACGCGGTCGACGCCCCGGCGGGGGCGGCGGTGGAGAGGACACCGGCGGTGGCGGCCAGTACGGCCGCCGTCGCGGTCAGCCGTCTTGCGAGGCGCTTCCGTGGCGGCGTCGCGTGCATTTGTTCCCCTTTGTGCAATTGGCGAGAAGGCGCGCATGAAGATCAGGTAAATGCGGTCGGCGGCAGCCTACGGTCAACGCGCGTAGTGCGGCAGGTGGGGTGAGGTGACGAATCGGTAGCGCTTCGGTGTGTCGCACCGGAACGTCGTCGCACCGTCGCCCGCCGCGCCCTGGCCGTAGGCTCGCACCATGAGTGACGTGGTGAATGACGTGGACGTGAGCGGGCAGCGCCGGATCGAGGTGCTGCGCGAGCTGGCACCCGGCGTGCGGGACGACGTGCTGCGGCTGATCGACGAGGCGGCCGCCGTGGACGGGCAGCCGGCCGTCTCCGAGCAGGGGCGCCTCCAGCTCAAGGGGCGGCGCGCGGGCGTACGGCACGTCCTGCTGAGCGACATGGACAGGAAGCTCATCGGCTACGGGCAACTGGAGGACAGCGACCCCGTGGAGGCCCCGGCGGGCGAGTTCGTGGTCCACCCCGACGCCCGGGGGCGCGGCCACGGGCGGGCGCTCGGCAGCGCCCTGCTGCACGAGTCCGGCAAGCGGCTGCGGGTCTGGGCGCACGGCGGCCACCCGGCCGCCCGGCACCTCGCGCAGGTGCTCGGGCTGAGCCTCTTCCGCGAGCTGCGGCAGATGCGCCGCCCGCTGGCCGGCCTCGACCTCCCCGACCCCGTCCTGCCCGAGGGCGTGACCGTACGGGCCTTCCGGCCCGGCGAGGACGACGCGGCGTGGCTCGCGGTGAACGCCGAGGCCTTCGCCCACCACCCCGAGCAGGGCTCGCTCACTCAGGCCGACCTCGACGACCGCAAGGCCGCCGGCTGGTTCGACCCGGAGGGCTTCTTCCTCGCCGAGCGCGGCGGGGAGCTCATCGGCTTCCACTGGACGAAGATCCACGCCGCCGAGGAGCTGGGCGAGGTGTACGTCCTGGGCGTGCGCCCCGGCACCCAGGGCGGCGGCCTCGGCAAGGCGCTCACCACGATCGGCCTGCGGCACCTGGAGGCCAAGGGGCTGCCGACCGCGATGCTCTACGTGGACGCCGACAACGCCCCGGCCGTACGGGTCTACGAGCGGCTCGGCTTCCTCACCCACGAGACGGACCTGATGTACCGGACCGAGAGCTGACCACCCCCTTGCCCGACGTCGTTGTTTGACAGCACCCGGACGGCTCCATCACCCTTTCACTAGTCAAGTAGTGAAAGGGTGATGTCGCGTGGTCGAGTTCCGCATCGACCGACGCAGTGGGACCGCCGCCTACGTGCAGATCGTCCAGCAGGTCAAACAGGCCCTGCGGCTCGGTCTGCTCGCTCCCGGCGACAAGCTGCCCACCGCCAAAGAGGTCGTCGCGGCCACCGCCATCAACCCCAACACCGTCCTGAAGGCCTACCGCGAGCTCGATCGCGAGGGCCTGGTCGAGGCGCGCCCCGGACTGGGGACGTTCGTCCGGCGATCGCTGGCCAGGCCCGGCGCTGCCGCCGATTCGCCGTTGCGCGCCGAACTTGTCGACTGGATGGCCCGCGCCCGCGCGGCCGGGCTCGAACGGGAGGACGTGGCCGCGCTGGTCGCGTCCGTCCTCGACGAGACCCGTTTCGACGACCGCGACCGGAGTGACCAACCGGGACCGGGGAAGGCGCGCGGGGCCGAGACGACGTGAGCGAGGGGACCGCATGAACGATCTGACATTCCTGCCCGACCGCACCGCCCTGGAGGCGGTGGACCTGGGCGCGAGGTACCGCGGCGGCTGGGCGCTGCGCGACTGCTCGTTCCGGCTGCCCGCCGGGCGCGTGTGCGCGCTCGTGGGCCCCAACGGCGCGGGCAAGTCGACGCTGCTGTCCCTCGCGGCCGGGCTGCGCAAGCCGTCCGCCGGCCGGCTGAGCGTCCTCGGCGGCGCGCCGGGCGGCGCGGACGTCCGGCCCCGCGTCGCCTACGTCGCCCAGGACAACCCCCTCTACCCGCACTTCACGGTCGCCGACACCCTGCGCCTGGGCCGTGAGCTCAACCCCGGCTCCTGGGACCAGGCAGCCGCCGAGCGCTTCGTCCACGAGAGCGGCGGCATCCGGCCCGGCGCCCGCGTCGACTCCCTCTCCGGCGGCCAGCGCCGCCGTGTGGCCCTGGCGTTCGCCCTGGCCAAACGGCCCGAACTGCTGCTGCTGGACGAGCCGATGAGCGACCTCGACCCGCTCGTGCGCCACGAGATGATGGCCGCCCTGATGGCCCAGGCCGCCGAGCACGCCACCACCGTCGTCATCGCCTCGCACGTCGTCGCCGAACTCGAGGGCGCCTGCGACTACCTGCTGCTGATCGCCGGGGGCCGGGTGCGGCTCGCGGGCGAGGTCGAGGACCTGCTCTCCGCCCACCGGCTCGTCATGGGCCGCTACGAGGACGCCGGCACGCCCCGCGAGTTCGCCGCCCACACGATCGTCGAGGCGCGGACGACGGGCCGTCAGCTCACCGCGCTCGTACGGACCGACGGGCCGATCGGCGGGCACTGGGAGGTCGCCGAGCCCTCCCTGGAGGAGCTGCTGCTCGCCCACCTCCGCGCGCCCGGCGCCCCGGCGCTCCTCGCCCCGAGCGCGGAACCGCGCCCGGCCGGCCTGAAGGCGGCGGCGTGATGACGGCGATCAGCTCCGCCCCCGCCTCCCCCGCGGCACGCACCCCCGTCCGGGGCCGTGGTCTCGCCTGGTTCGTCCTGCGCCAGCACCGCACCACGGCCTGGCTCGCCCTGGCCCTGCTGGCCGCGCTGCTCGCGGAGCTGGTGTGGCTGCGCCTGGCGATGACCGGCCACCTCGACGCCCACCCCGGCCTGCGGACGGCCTGCGTGCCGGGCACCGGGGGCAGCGACTGCGCCGCCGACCTCATGGGGCAGGTCGATCGGTTCCGCTCCACGTACGGCGACTACCTGCACTACAACGGGATGCTGCTGGAGTACCTGCCGCTGCTCACCGGCCTGTTCGTGGCCGGGCCGATGGTCGCGCGCGAGCTGGAGAGCGGTACGCACCGGCTGGTGTGGGCGCAGTCCGTGACCCCGGTGCGCTGGCTGGCCGCGAAGCTCGCCGTGCCGGTGGTGGCCGTCCTGGCCGGGGTCTCCGCGCTCGCGGCCGTCTACACCTGGACCTGGAGCGCCGCCCCCGCCGGGCTGCTGCCCGGGCAGCGCTGGGACCGGTCCTTCGACATGCTCGGCCCCGCGCCGGTGGCCCACGCGCTGCTCGCGACGGCGGTCGGCGCGCTCGTGGGCCTGCTGGTCAAGCGGACGGTCCTGGCCATGGGGGCCACGCTGATCGTCTTCGGGGCGCTCTCGGGGCTGCTGGAGGAGCTGCGGCCGCGCCTGCTGAGCCCGGCCACTGAGCTGTCGGCGGGGGCGCCGGCCCTGATCAGGGGCGACGAGGACTGGATCGTCGAGCACGGGATGGTGACGCGGACGGGCGGCCGGATCCCGGAACCCCGGTGCGGCGTGGGCGTCGGCCCCGATGACTGCCTGGCCCGGCACCATGCCGCCGGGTGGTACGTGGACTGGCATCCCGGCTCGCACCTGTGGCCGCTGGAGTGGGCGGAGGCGGGCGTGGCGGTGGGCCTGGCGGCGTTCGCGGCCGGTGCGGCGCTCTGGGTGATCCGCAGGACGTATCCCTGACCGATCCCTGACCGATTTCCTGGGGTGGCGGGGGGCCTGGGGCGGGGGCCCGCGTCCCGTGCTGGAAGCGGCCGCATTTCCTTAACGCCATGTGGACGTTACCCGCGATTAAACCTCGGTTGCGAGCCTTGGTGAATGCAGCCCGCCGCGCCCCGCGCCTCCGAACGACGGCTCCGCGCCGCCCCCGCGTCGCCCTCCGACGCGCCCGTGCGGCCACCGGCGCGGAACAATGAAGACATGAGCCAGTCGTCCAGCGCACAGGCACACGACAGCACCGACTCCACCGAATCGGTGGGTTTCATCGCCGCCCACCGCCCGAAGGCCGCCGTGGTCGCGGGCGTGCCCCGGCTCGGGCCCGATCTCGACACGTACGAGATCAAGGATCTCGACGACGGGGACGAGGGCGACGGCCGTGTGGACGCCGAGCCGCTGCCCGACGGCCGCTTCCTGGACCGGGAGCGCAGCTGGCTCGCCTTCAACGAACGGGTGCTGGAACTGGCGGAGGATCCGGCCACCCCCCTGCTGGAACGCGCCAATTTCCTGGCGATCTTCGCCAGCAATCTCGACGAGTTCTTCATGGTCCGCGTCGCCGGCCTCAAGCGCCGCATCGCCACCGGCGTCGCCACCCGCTCCGCCTCCGGCCTCCAGCCGCGCGAGGTCCTGGAGCTGATCTGGACCCGCTCCCGGGAGCTCATGGCCCGGCACGCCGCCTGCTACCAGCAGGACGTCGCCCCCGAGCTGGCCGAGCAGGGCATCCACCTGATCCGCTGGAACGAGCTGACCGAGAAGGAGCAGGGCAGGCTCTTCACCCTCTTCCGGCAGCAGATCTTCCCCGTGCTCACCCCGCTCGCCGTCGACCCCGCGCACCCCTTCCCGTACATCTCGGGGCTCTCGCTCAACCTCGCCGTGGTCGTCCGCAACCCCGTGAGCGGCCATGACCACTTCGCGCGCGTGAAGGTGCCGCCGCTGCTGCCGCGCTTCCTGGAGGTCTCCCCGCAGCGGTACGTCCCGCTGGAGGACGTCATCGCGGCCCACCTCGAAGAGCTCTTCCCCGGCATGGACGTGCTCGCGCACCACATGTTCCGGGTGACGCGCAACGAGGACCTGGAGGTCGAGGAGGACGACGCGGAGAACCTCCTCCAGGCCCTGGAGAAGGAGCTCATGCGGCGCCGCTTCGGCCCGCCCGTACGGCTGGAGGTCGAGGAGACCATCGACCCGTACGTGCTCGACCTGCTCGTCCGCGAGCTGAAGATCAGCGACGCCGAGGTCTATCCGCTGCCCGGCCCGCTGGACCTCACCGCGCTCTTCGCCATCGGCTCCCTGGACCGGCCCGAGCACAAGTACCCGAAGTTCGTCGCGGGCACCCACCGTGACCTCGCCGAGGTGGAGTCCGCCTCCGCGCCCGACATCTTCGCGGCGCTGCGGGAGCGCGACGTCCTGCTGCACCACCCCTACGACTCGTTCTCCACCTCCGTCCAGGCCTTCCTGGAGCAGGCCGCCGCCGACCCGGACGTCCTGGCCATCAAACAGACCCTCTACCGGACCTCCGGCGACTCGCCGATCGTCGACGCGCTCATAGACGCGGCCGAATCCGGCAAGCAGGTCCTCGTCCTCGTCGAGATCAAGGCGCGCTTCGACGAGCAGGCCAACATCAAATGGGCCCGGAAGCTGGAGGAGGCCGGCTGCCACGTCGTCTACGGGCTGGTGGGGCTCAAGACCCACTGCAAGCTGTCGCTGGTCGTCCGTCAGGAAGGCGACACCCTGCGCCGCTACGCCCACGTGGGCACCGGCAACTACCACCCCAAGACGGCCCGGCTCTACGAGGACTTCGGCCTGCTCACCGCCGACCCGCAGGTCGGCGCGGACCTCTCCGACCTCTTCAACCGCCTCTCCGGCTACTCCCGGCGCGAGACCTACCGGCGGCTGCTCGTCGCCCCCAAGTCCCTGCGCGACGGGCTGATCTCCCGGATCGGCAAGGAGGTCGCCCACCACCGCGCCGGACGGCCCGCGTACATCCGCATCAAGGTCAACTCGATGGTGGACGAGGCCGTCATCGACGCCCTGTACCGCGCCTCGCGCGCCGGGGTGCCGGTGGACGTCTGGGTGCGCGGCATCTGCGCGCTGCGGCCGGGCGTGGTGGGCCTCTCGGAGCACATCCGGGTCCGCAGCATCCTCGGCCGGTTCCTGGAACACTCCCGCCTCTTCGCCTTCGGCAACGGTGGCGAGCCCGAAGTGTGGCTCGGCAGCGCCGACATGATGCACCGCAACCTCGACCGCCGCATCGAGGCCCTCGTCCGGGTCACCGACCCCGGCCACCGGGCCTCCCTCAACCGGCTGCTGGAACTCGGCGTCTCCGACCGCACGGCCTCCTGGCACCTGGGCCCGGACGGCAACTGGACCCGGCACGCCACCGATGCCGACGGCCGGCCGCTGCGCAATGTGCAGGAGATGCTCATCGACGCCCGGAGGCGCCGGCGTGGCTCAGCGACCTCATGACCCGCCGGTTACGGTCACCGCGCCGGCGTCCGTGCCCGGGGAGTACGAAGTGATGACGACGGAACGTTCCGGAGGGCGGACCGCACTCGACGGCGGCGCCCCCCACGGCCTGGAGGCGGCCACCGCCGGGGACGTCCTCTCCGGCTACCTCCACACCCAGGCCACCGAATTCCTGCGCAGCCTGCGGCTGCACGGCGAGAGCCGCTCCGACGCCGAGGACGCGGGCGAGGCGGTCCGGCTGCTGCGGCGCTCCGCGCGCCGCGTCGCCGGCACGCTCCACGTCTACCGGCCGCTCACGGACGTCGCCTGGACGGATCAGCTCCGCACCGAACTGGTGTGGCTCTCGGACGTACTTGGCCGCGAACACGCCTACACGGCCCGGCTGGCCCGGCTGCGGGGCGCGCTGCACCGGCTGTCCGGCGCGGACGGCACCCCGACCGTGGGCGCCGCGCGCGCCGGGGCGCTGCTGGACCGTCAGCTGACCCTGGCCCGCACCCGCGCCCACTCGGCGGCCCTCCAGGCACTGGGCTCGGCGCGCTTCCACGGCGTCGCGGACTCGGTCGCCGTGCTGGCCTCCGAGGTGCCGCTGGACCCCGCCGCGCACGAGATGCCCGCCGGCGAGGCCCTGACCCGCCTGGCGGAACAGATCCAGCGGCGGCTCACCGAGGCGGTCGACGCGCTGCCCCTGTCGGCGGCCGGCCTGCCGTACAACGCCGAGGCCCTCACCTGCGGGCTGGCCGCGACGCCCACCGCCGACGCCCCGGCCGCCGAGGCCCGCCAGGACGCGCCCTGGCAGCAGGTGCGGCGCCTGGTCCGGCTGCGGCGCTACGCCCAGGAGGTCCTGGACGAGCAGCGGCAGTCGGAAGCGGAACCGTCCCTGTCGGTGCGGCTGCTCAGCGCGGGCCAGGCCCTGGACCGCCACCGCGACGCCGCCGAGGCCGCCGCCGCGGCGGCCTCGGCCGCCCGCACCCCGCGCATCGCCCCGGCGACGGCGTACGCCCTGGGCGTCCTCCACGCCGACCAGCGGCACGAGGTGGAGGCGGCGCGCTTCACGTTCGGCCGGATCTGGCAGCGGATCTGATGGCGGGGGCGGGAGTGGTGCGGGCGGCGGGGTGCGTGTTGTGGCGCCGGGCGCCCGGGGGGATCGAGCTGGCGCTCGTCCACCGGCCGAAGTACGACGACTGGTCGCTGCCGAAGGGCAAGCTCAAGCGGGGTGAGGATCCGCTGCTGGGTGCTCTGCGGGAGGTCCTGGAGGAGACGGGCATGCACTGCGCGGTGGGTGCGCGGCTGCCCACGTCCCGCTATGTGGTGGACGGGCGGCCGAAGGAGGTCCGGTACTGGTCGGCGGAGATGACGGGGGGATTCTTCGAGCCGAACCGGGAGGTGGACCAGTTGGTGTGGTTGCCACCCCTGGAAGCGCGGGCGCGCCTTACGAACGAACGGGACCGGCCGCTCGTGGACGCGCTGTGCGCTGCGCTGGGCCTTTGCCCCTGACCCGCCCTTTCACCGTTTCCTTCAGGGGCTCCGCCCCCGAACCCCCGGCCCTCAAACGCCGGGCGGGCTGATTTCAGCCCGCCAAATCCAGCCCCGCCGGCGTTTGAGGCGCGGGGTCTGGGGCGGAGCCCCAGGAAACGGTGAAAGGGCGGGGTTGGGGCCCCTCACCCACCCGGCGCCAGCGCTTCCCACCGGACGGTGAGTTCGCCCTGACGCCAGCGCGCCGGGCCATCCACCACGGGCCAGTCCGCCCGCAACGCCCCCGCCGTCCGAATCCACCGCTGCCGCGCACTGAGCGCCCCGTACGGCGCGAACGCCGCCCACGCCCGGTCGAAGTCCCGCAGGAACGCGTGCACCGGCTCGCCGGGAACGTTCCGGTGGATCAGCGCCTTCGGCAGCCGCTCGGCGAGGTCGGACGGCATGCCCAAGGAGCCCAAGCGCGCCGCGAACGTAATAGTGCGCGGCCCCTCCGGCCCCAGCGCCACCCACACGTGCCGGCGCCCGATCTCGTCGCACGTGCCCTCGACGAGCAGCCCGTCCGGCGCCAGCCGCCCGCACAGCCGCTCCCAGACGGCGACGACCTCGCCCTCGTCGTACTGCCGCAGTACGTTCGCGGCGCGGATCAGCAGCGCGCGCCGTCCCGCGTCCCCGGGCAGGGGGACCTCGAACCCGCCGTGGAGGAAGGCCAGCCCGTCCCGTTCGTACGGCTTCGCGGCCGCGACCCGCGCGGGGTCGATCTCGATGCCCACGACCTCCGCGTCCGCCCGCACCGGCCGCAGTCGGCCCAGCAGCTCCACGGCCGTCCACGGCGCGGCGCCGTAGCCGAGGTCGACGGCCACGGGGTCGGCGGAGCGCCGCAGCGCGGCCGCGTGGGTGGCGGCGATCCAGCGGTCCATGCGACGCAGCCGGTTGGGGTTGGTGGTGCCGCGGGTGGCGGAGCCGATGGGGCGCAGAGCTCTAGCCACGGTGCTCGTCCCATGCCCGCGTGTCGGAGACGTTCGCGGCGGCCTGCCGCCCCGCCTCGGCGGGGTCGCGGTCGCGCAGCGCGGCCAGCAGGGTCTCGTGGCCGACGGGGTCCGCGCCCTGGAAGCCGGACGTGGACCAGGCCTCGGCCATGGCCGCCCGCAGCGGCCCGGCGAGGTTGCGGTAGAGCTCGGCGAGCAGCGCGTTGCCGGAGGCGTCGGCGACGCCGGAGTGGAAGTCCCAGTCGGCGGTGATCCACGCCTCGAAGTCGCCGGCCTCCCACGCGGTGGTGCGCCGCCGCAGCGCGTCGGCGAGCGTGTCGAGCGCCGCGTCGTCGGCGCGCGCGGCGGCGAGGCGGGCGGCCTGTGCGTCCAGCCCCTCGCGCACCTCAAGGAGCTGGCCGAGGTCGCTGCCGCCGTAGAGCCGGGTCACCGCGCCGGACAGCTCGCTCTTGGCCTTGACGTACGTGCCGTCGCCGCGCCGCACCTCCAGCAGCCCGGTGTGGGCGAGCGCGCGCACGGCCTCGCGGACGGTGCCGCGCGCGACCTGGAGCCGGCGCATCAGCTCGGGCTCGGGCGGGATGCGGCTGCCGACGGGCCAGTCGCCGGAGGCGATCCGGGCCCGGATCCGTTCGATGACCTCGTCGGAGAGCGCCGGGCGGCGCACCGGTTCGAGGGCGGGGTCGGCGGGGTCGGCGGTCATGCGGCCACGGTACCGGCTGGCCGGAGAGCACATCGCACGTCGCACGTTGGACATCAAACGTCAGACGTCTTACGTTTGCCCTCATGGCCCAGAACACCGCCAGCCCCACCCCCACCCCCACCTCCGCCTCCGCCATGGCCACGCCCCGCACCCGCGCCGGCCTGCTCACCGCCGTCGCCGTGCTCCTCATCGCCCTCAACCTCCGCCTCGGCATGAGCAGCGCCGCCGCCCTCCTGGACGCCCTCCGCGCGGACCTGGGCTTCTCGCCCCTCGTCGCGGCGCTGCTGCCCACGCTGCCGTCGCTCTGCTTCGCCGCCGCGGGCGCCGGTACGGGCGCGCCGGCCCGCCGGCTCGGCGCGGAGCGCACGGTCCTCGCGGCCGTCGCCGCGCTGACCGCCGGGCTGGCGGTACGGGCCGTACCGGCCACGTGGGCGCTGCTGGCCGGCACCGTGCTCGGGATGTCCGGGCTCGCGCTGTGCAACGTCCTGCTGCCCACGCTCGTCCGCACCCACTTCCCCGGGCGCGTCGGCCTGCTCACCGGCCTCTGCACCACCGCCCTCGCCTTGGGGGCGACGCTCGCCTCCGCCGTGGCCGTCCCCGTGGCGGGGGCCGTGGGCTCGCCGTCGCTGGGCCTCGCGGTCTGGGCGCTGCCCGCGCTGGTGGCGACGGCCGTCTGGGCCGCCCGGACGGGCGTACGGACACGGACGCCCGACGTCGCCGTGGCCCCGGAGGAGCGCATCTCCCCGTGGGCCATGGCCCGCACCCGCCTGGGCGCGCTGGTCACCGCCTATTTCGGCCTCCAGGCGCTCAACGCCTACGCCATCACCGGCTGGCTGCCCTCGCTGCTGTCCGGTCACGGCATGTCCGAGGGCGCGGCGGGCGTCGTGCTGGCGGTCGCCCAGGCCGTGGGCATACCCGTGTCCTTCGCGGTCCTGGCCCTGGCCAAGGGCCCGGCGGGGCTGCGCGGGGCGTTCGCGGCCGTCTCGGCGGCGATGCTCGCCGGCTTCGCCGGGCTGCTCGTGGCGCCCATGGCGTTGCCCCTGGTGTGGGCGGTGCTGGTGGGGCTGGGGCTGTGCTCGTTTCCGCTGGTCCTCACCGTGATCGCACAGAGCGGCAGCGGTCCCGCGCAGACCACGGCGCTGTCGACGCTCGCCCAGTCCCTCGGCTATCTGCTGGCCGCGTCCGGCCCCCTCGCCGTGGGCCTGCTGCGCGACGCCACCGGCGGCTGGACGGCCCCCATGGCGCTGCTCCTGGCGACGGCGGCGGCCCAGATGGCAGCGGGCATCGCCCTCACGCGCCGCCGCCCGTAGCGATTTGACCAGGGCTTTGCGTCACTGTTTGGTAAAGGGGAAATGGGAGCCGGTCCATCCGGTGTTGCACCGTCGGACAGGCGATGGACGCCCCAGGGACGGTCCCTCAGCGGGCGGACGGAGGACAGACGGTGAGCCAGTACGCATCCCGGCTCGGCGCCCGCCGTGGCCGTACGCTCGGCCACTTCCCCAAGCCCCAGCTCCGGCGCCTCGGCGCCCCCCGGCGCCCGCGCCGCGTGGCCATGCTCAGCGTGCACACCTCCCCGCTCCACCAGCCCGGCACGGGCGACGCGGGCGGCATGAACGTCTACATCGTCGAGCTCGCCAAGCGGCTCGCCGAGATCGACATCGAGGTGGAGATCTTCACCCGTGCCACCACCGCCGCCCTCCCGCCCACCGTGGAGCTGGCCCCCGGCGTCCTGGTGCGCCACATCGACGCGGGCCCTTACGAGGGCCTGGCCAAGGAGGAGCTGCCCGCGCAGCTGTGCGCCTTCACCCACGGCGTGATGCGGGCCTGGGCGGGCCACCGGCCCGGCCACTACGACCTCGTCCACTCCCACTACTGGCTCTCCGGCCACGTCGGCTGGCTCGCCGCCGAGCGGTGGGGCGTGCCGCTCGTCCACGCCATGCACACCATGGCCAAGGTCAAGAACGCCGCGCTCGCCGTCGGCGACACCCCCGAACCCGCGGCCCGCGTCATCGGCGAGACCCAGATCGTCCGCGCCGCCGACCGGCTCATCGCCAACACCCGTGGCGAGGCCGACGAGCTCGTCCACCACTACGACGCCGACCCGGGGAAGGTCGCCGTCGTCCACCCCGGCGTCAACCTCGACCGCTTCCGTCCGGCGGGAGGCCGGGCCGCCGCCCGGGAGCGGCTGGGCCTGCCCGCCGACGCCCTGATACCGCTCTTCGCCGGACGTATCCAGCCCCTCAAGGCCCCGGACGTGCTGCTGCGCGCTGTCGCGGTGCTGCTGGACCGGCGCCCCGAGCTGCGCTCGCGCATCGTCGTCCCCGTGGTCGGCGGCCCCAGCGGCAGCGGCCTCGCCAAGCCCGAGGGCCTCCAGAAGCTGGCGGCCCGCCTGGGCATCGCCGACGTCGTCCGCTTCCGCCCGCCCGTCGGCCAGGACCGCCTCGCCGACTGGTACCGCGCCGCGTCCGTGCTGGTCATGCCCTCGTACAGCGAGTCCTTCGGCCTCGTCGCCATCGAGGCCCAGGCCTGTGCCACCCCGGTCGTCGCGGCGGCCGTCGGCGGCCTGCCCGTGGCCGTGTGCGAGGGGGTCAGCGGCTTCCTCGTCGACGGTCACGACCCGGCCGACTACGCCACCGCGCTCGCCCGCTTCGCCGACGACCCGGCCCTGGCCGGCACCATGGGCGCGGCCGCCGCCGACCACGCCCGCTCCTTCGGCTGGGGCGCGGCGGCCGCCGCCACGGCGGACGTCTACACCGCCGCGATCGCCGAGCGCCGCCGCCGGCTGCGCGGGGCGCACGTCTGACGTCCCGGCCGGTCAGCCCCCGGGGGGCCGCGTCCCAGCGGGTCAGACCCCCGGGGCCGCGGGACGGGAGGCGCGCGCCACGGCGAAGAGGACCAGCCCGCACGCCGTCACGAGCAGCCACCCGGGCCGGGACGCCGCGGCGAGACCGGCGGGTCCGACGCCCGTGACCAGGCCCCCCGCGATCGCGATGCCGACCGCCGAACCGACCTGCCGCGCGGTGGAGGTGATCGCCCCGGCCACCCCGGCACGGGACGGCGGCAGTCCACCGACGGCGGTGTTGGTGATCGGCGCGTTGGCGAACCCGAACCCGATGCCGATGAGCAGATAGGCGAGCAGGAGCAGCAGGACGCTCGTGTCCCGGCCGGTACCCACCATGCACAGCCCGCCGGCGGCGATGAACCCGCCCGCGAGGACGAGCGGCCGTCGCGGCCCGAGCCGCCCCACCAGCGCGCCGGACCACGGCGCGCACAGGGTCGCCCCGAGCGCCATGGGCAGGGCCGCCGTGCCCGCCGCGAGCGGCGTCCAGCCGCGGGCGTGCTGGAGCTGGAACGTGGTGAGCAACAGGGTCACGTTCAGCGCGACGAATACCGCCACGGCGCCGAGTGCCGCCATGGCGAAGGGCGGCCGCCGGAAGAGCCCGAGCTCCATCAAGGGTTCGGGCTGTCGCAGCTCGACCCGTACGAACCCGGCCGCCATGACCCCGATCAGGGTGTAGCCGACCGCCGCCAGGGGCGACGTCCAGCCGATGCGGGGTCCTTCGATGAGCACGCCGACCGACAGGCCCAAGGCCGCCGTGAGCAGCGCCTGCCCGGGCAGATCGAGCCGCCGGGCCCGCTCTCCCTGGGACTCCGGTACGAACAAGGCGACCAGGACGAGCGCGGCGACCACGACCGGCCCGTTGATCCAGAACACCGACCGCCAGCCGAACGCCGCGATGAGCCCCCCGCCCGCGACCGGCCCCGCCGCCATGCTCAGCCCGAACACCGCCGCCCACACACCGATCGCCCGTGCCCGCTCCCGGGGGTCCGGCATCGCGTTCACCACGATCGCCAGCGCCACGGGGCTCAGCATCGAGGCCCCCACCCCCTGCACGGCCCGCGCCACGACGAGAAACCCGAGCGACGGCGCGACCGCGCACGCGAGCGACGCGACCCCGAAGACGCTCAGCCCGGCCTGGAACACCCGCCGCCGCCCGAACCGGTCCGCGAGCGCGCCCGACGCGATGAGGAGGGCGGCCAGGACCACGGTGTAGGCGTCGACGACCCACTCCAGAGCACGGGTGCCCACGCCCAGACCGTGCCCGATCCGGGGCAGGCCCACGTTCACGATCGTGGTGTCCAGGCCGACCAGGAACATGCTCAGCGCACAGACGACCAGCACGGTCCAGCGCCTGCGCGCGCTCAATACGGGTGGGGCGGCCAAGGCGGCCGGGGATGTCGTCGTCATGGGCGACATGCTCGGGCCTGGTGGCAAAACCGCCCTAACTTTTTTGCCGAAACCGCAACAGCTGCCGCTGCCCGGCCGGCATAGGTTCGGGCAGCGCCGACGGCGGCACGAAGCGGAGCGCTGTGAACTCCGGTTCGGCCTGCCCCGCGCGCCGCGTGGGCAGCTCGACGCGGGACAGCTGCTCCGGGCTCAGCGACCCGCAGTCGACGAGGGTGTCGCCGTCTACGACAGCGCGTTTCTCGCCTGGCGGGAGCGCGAGGTGGAGGATTCGGCGGACGTGATACGCGGCGGCGTCGGCCTCGGACTCGTACGGGCCGGCGTCGCCGCCGGGCAGCACCCACTCGCGCGTTATGCCGCATCGCAGGATCAGCAGACGGCCGGTCCGGTCGGTGACGTGGGCGTATACGGCCATGGTCGGTCGTCCCTCTTCCCTGGGTGGGCGTGCGGGGATGCTCCCCGAACCGCCCTTCGGGCGTGGGGAGTTGCGCCACCGAAGCGGCGATGCCACGGGAAGCTAGCCGGTGCGCTACGGCGTCGCAAGGGTTTTACGTCGAACGGGTGCGACGAGATATGCCGACGCCCCCCTGTGGCCGCTGACAGAGGGGCGTTCGCTCGCGTGCGTCACTTCTTCCGGGGGGTAAGACCTCCGGCCTTGACGCCTATCAGGAGGCCCCGGAGCTTGCCGGGGGCGGTGGTGAGGACGAGGCTCGGGGTGTCGCTTTCGCGCACGAGGACGGTCTCACCCGATCGGGAGAGTTCCACGCACTCGTTCCCCTCGGTGGAAAACGAAGACTTTTGCCACTTAAATTCCGACATCCTGCGCCTTTACAGTGATTGGGCGATGGCGTGCATGAGGTCACGCGTCTGCTCTGGGGTGAGGGAAATGCTCTCCGTCTGGTCCAGAACGGAGCGGTAGTTCGCAAGGTGCGTTTCTGCGTCCAGCAAAGCACTGCCGTGGGCGACGTCAAGGTGCACCGTGTCCAGCTGGGGGACCGGCCCGGAGGCGTACATCGTCGAGAGCCCCGCGCTGTGGAAGCCGCCGGCGGCGAAAGGGATCGCGCGGACGGTGATGTTTTCCCGCTCCGACGCCTCGATGACGTGCTCCAACTGCCGCCGGGTGACTTTCGCACCGCCGAATTCCACGCGCATGGCCGCTTCATGGATGAGGAAAGTGCAGTGGGGCGGCTCGGTCTTGTCGAGAATGTCTCGGCGTCGCATTCGGTAGGAGAGCCTGCGGCGCAGCTCTGTCGGGGCCGGGGTGGGGACGGCCGTGGACAGAACCGCCTTCGCGTAGTCCTCGGTCTGCAATAGCCCCGGCATATGCAGGAGCTGTGCTGTACGGAGCCTGCGGGCGTGGTATTCGAGCTCGGCCACGTTCAGAGCTCCTACGGCGACGGCTCCCCGGTACTCCTCCCACCAGCCTTTGACGCGCTCCTCGGCCATCCGCGCCAGCGCGTCCACGTAGGCCTGGTCCGCGCACTCGTAGATGCGCGCAAGCGCGCGGACCCGCTCAGCGCTCACGCCGAAGCGACCGGCCTCGATATTGCTGATGCCCGTTCGGTTCGTGCCCAGTTGCTCGGCGGCGACTGGAGCGCTCATCCCGGCGTGCTCGCGCAGTTTGCGCAACTCCGCGCCCAGGCGCTGCTGTCGTGCGGTGGGCGCTGCTCTCGGTGGCATGTCCCGGCCTCCCCATGGTCGCGCCCATGCTGTCACGTTGGATCGCTGGGCGACAGGATCGGCTAACGGGTTTACCTGAACCAGTAGCAGAGGTTCGACGAACTGCCCTATCGTCCTGGGCACACCGCACACTCACGTCGGGAAGACCCGAAGTGCAGCCGCCTGCATGTCCGTTGGGGCACCCGGGGGGCGGCCGAGCCACGGACGGGCGTGAGGTGTGTGGTCCGCGACCGTTGGGAGAAACCCATGCGTACAGCCATGCTCAGAACCCCCGACACCACCCGCGATGCCACCGCCGGGACCGAGGCCTACCGCTTCGTCACCCCCGCGACCCCGCCATCCGTCAGAGTCGCCCGCGACGTCGTACGGGCGGTCCTGACGGCGACGGCGTCGCCACCGCCCGCCGCCCTGATCGAGGACGCGCGCGTGTGCGTGTCCGATGCCGTCACGTACATGATCCCGCGCATCCTCGGCCCCCTCGCCGTCGAGATCATGCTGCTGCCGCCGCGCGTCGTCGTCGCCGTGGGGACGGACAACCCCGAGGGGGCGCCCGTCGAGTACGGGAGACGGCCGGACGACCACCCGCGCCTGACCCTGCTGCGCAGGCTCGGCGCCGCGTCCGGGGTGACGTGGACGTGGGGCGCGGGGCACCAGGTGACCGGCAAACGGGTCTGGTTCGAGCTCCACGACGCGGACGCGCGCGTTCCGGAGGCCGTGCCATGGCCGTAGTCGTCGGTGTGGCCGTCCTCGCGGCAGCGGTTCTCTTCCTCGCAGGGCTCCTGCGGTGGTGGTTCCCGCTGCCTCCCGGCCACGGGCGGCACGCCCGCCCCTCGTCGCGCGCCCCGCGTCGCCTACGCTCGGCACATGTCCGACACCGACGCGAAGACCACGATCGAGCAGGCGCTCCGCGAGGCGGGCCTCGAATGGGAGAGCCCGGCCGGCTCCGACGGCACGTACGTCGTCAAGCTCCCCGGCACGCGCAAGCTCTCGACGACCGTCTCCCTGGTCGTCGGCAACCACTCACTGTCCGTCAACGCCTTCGTCGTACGGTGCCCCGACGAGAACCACGCGGCCGTGCACCGCTGGCTGCTGGAGCGCAACACCAAGCTCTACGGGCTCGCGTACGCCGTCGACCGGCTCGGGGACGTCTACCTCGTCGGGCGGCTGCCGCTGGCGGCCGTGACGCCCGACGAGGTGGACCGCATCCTGGGGCAGGTCCTGGAGCACGCGGACGGCAGCTTCAACACGCTGCTGGAGATGGGGTTCGCCAGCGCGATCCGAAAGGAATACGCGTGGCGCACGGCGCGCGGCGAGTCGACGCGCAACCTCGACGCGTTCGCGCGCCTGACGCGTGACGAGGTGCCGTAGCGGTAGGGAGCCCCGGTCCCACTGGCGTCAGGCCGACGCCGCCTCCGCCGGTGTGGCCGGGGCCGCTCCGGGCGCCCCCGAGGCGCCGACGGCGCCTTCCGCCGGAAGCCCCCGCATCAAGCCCCAGTACCCGGCGGCCGCCACCGTGCCGACGACCGCGCACCCCGCCCACAGCACCTCCGACCCGAACTCGTCGATCACGGACCCGCCCGCCAGCGGGGCGACCAGCGACGCGAGGGACCAGGAGAGGGTGTAGACGCCCTGGTAGCGACCCCGTCCCTGGGCGGGGGAGAGGCGGACCACGAGCCCCATCTGGGTGGGCGAGTTGATGATCTCCGCCAGGGTCCAGACGCAGATGGTCAGCGCGTACACGCCCAGCGAGCCCGCGAAGGCGGTGAGCCCGAAGCCGTAGCCGGCCAGCAGGGCGGAGATCACGAGCAGCCGCTGGGGGTCGCGGTGCTCGATGAAGCGGGTCACGGGGATCTGGAGGGCGACGATCAGGACGCCGTTGACGGCGATGACCATGCCGTAGTCGCTGCTGGAGAAGCCGTCCTTGCCCATGGCCACCGGCAGGGCCACCGAGTGCTGCATAAAGATCAGGGCCATCAGGAAGGACAGCCCGACGACGCCCATGAAGCGCCGGTCGCGCAGCACCGTCCCCAGCCCGACCGCAGCCTCGTCGGCCGCTTCCTTCGCCCCCGGCTCGGGCCGGGTCTCGGGGAGCTTGAGGAAGACCAGGACCGCGCAGGCGAGGGTCAGGACGGCCTCGCCGAGGAAGCCGATCAGATAGCTGTACTGGGCGATGACACCGGCCACGAGCGAGGAGAACGCGAAGCCCAGGTTGATGGCCCAGTAGTTGAGCGCGAACGCGCGGACGCGGTCCTCGGGGGCGACGATGTCGGCCATCATCGCCTGGACGGCCGGACGGGAGGCGTTGCTGGTCACGCCCACCAGGAAGGCGACGGCCGCGATGGCGGCGGGCTGCTGGACGAAGCCGAGCAGCGCCACGGTGGCGGCGGTGGACACCTGGGCGATCAGCAGCGTGGGGCGGCGGCCGAGCCGGTCGGTCATCACCCCGGCGCCGAGGGAGGAGACGACCTGGCCGAGCCCGTGCAGCGCGGCGACGAATCCGGCGTAGGAGGCGGAGTAGCCCCGGTCGACGGTCAGGTAGAGCGCCAGGAACGTGGCGACGAAGGCGCCCATCCGGTTGATCAGGGTTGATGTCCACAGCCACCAGAACGCCCGGGGCAGCCCCGAGACGCTCTGCCTCGCGGCCCGCCCGATACTCGCGACCGACATTCCCGCGCCCCCCGAAAGTAAGTGGTACTAAGCTCTCCGCACCTTACGTATGTGATCGTGTCCACGCCATTCAATTGACGATCGGCGTCAATCGTCCCGGGCGCGGGCAGCTCGCACGGTCGATTACGCTCAAGGGCATGGCCGACGCACCGTACAAGCTGATCCTCCTCCGCCACGGCGAGAGCGAATGGAACGCGAAGAACCTGTTCACCGGCTGGGTGGACGTCAACCTCAACGAGAAGGGCGAGAAGGAGGCGGTCCGGGGCGGTGAGCTCCTCAAGGACGCCGGCCTGCTCCCGGACGTGGTCCACACGTCCCTCCAGAAGCGCGCGATCCGCACCGCGCAGCTCGCGCTGGAGTCCGCCGACCGCCACTGGATCCCGGTCCACCGCTCCTGGCGGCTGAACGAGCGCCACTACGGCGCCCTCCAGGGCAAGGACAAGGCCCAGACGCTGGCCGAGTTCGGCGAGGAGCAGTTCATGCTCTGGCGCCGCTCGTACGACACCCCGCCGCCGGCGCTCGAGGACGGCAGCGAGTTCTCGCAGAGCGACGACCCGCGCTACGCCTCGATCCCGAGCGAGCTGCGCCCGCGCACCGAGTGCCTCAAGGACGTCGTCACGCGGATGCTGCCGTACTGGTACGACGGCATCGTCCCGGACCTGATCGCCGGCCGCACCGTCCTGGTCGCCGCGCACGGCAACTCGCTGCGCGCCCTGGTCAAGCACCTCGACGGCATCTCCGACGCCGACATCGCGGGCCTGAACATCCCGACCGGCATCCCGCTCGCCTACGAGCTCGACGCCGACTTCCGCCCGGTCGTCCCCGGCGGCACGTACCTCGACCCGGAGGCCGCCAAGGCCGCCATCGAGGCCGTGAAGAACCAGGGCAAGAAGAAGTAACGCTCACCCGAGCCCCCTGCCCGCGGTCTCCGCGGGCAGGGGCTTCGGCGTACCCACCCGCCGGCGGCGTGCCCTACTCGCCGGACTCGCGCAGGAGGTAGCCGGCGCGGACGCGGGTGCGGGCGCCCAGGCGGTTCATGATCTCGGCGATGTGCCGCTGGCAGGTCCGCACCGACATGCCCATGCGGCGGGCGATGGCCTTGTCGTCCTCCCCGGCGATCAGCAGCCGGACGATGTCGGACTTCACGGCGTCCGACGCGGCGATGGCCGGCCCGCGGCCCAGCTTCGCGGGGAAGGGCGTGCCCTGCACCCACAGCCGCTCGAAGGTGCCGGCCATGAAGTCGACGGTGCTGAGGTCCCGGACGAGCACCGCGCCGCGCGGGTCGTCGCGCAGCGGGATGACGGCGACGCTCCCGTCGACGAGCAGGACCCGTTCGACGCGGTCCCCCAGCGTGCGGACCTCGGCGCCCAGCGCGGTCACCCGCTCGACGCGGGCGACCGCCGGGAGGCTGAACTGCGTGGTGTGCTGGCACAGGACCCGCATCCGCACCCCGCGCGCGAGGGCCGCCTCGACGCGCTCCGGGGACTCCCACGGCACGCCCTCCTGCCGTGTCCCGCCCGGCTGGGCGACGAGGATCTCCCGCGCCGCGTGCTCGACCAGATCGTCGACGCGGGCGCGGACCTCGCCGGGACCGGTGACGATCTCGGTGCTCTCCCCGCGCAGCCGGTGCACGATCCCGTCGTGGTACAGGTCGGACAGGGCGGAGAGCTCTCCCCGCACCTGCGCCAGCGCCTCCTGCAGTTCGGCGACCTTCTGGGCGGCGGGCTTCAGGACGTGCAGTTCGGCGCTGTCCGGGGAGACGGCGGTCAGCCGGGTCGGCTCGCCCTCCGCCCAGCGCAGCAGGCGCAGCCGCAGCAGGACCCGGACGGACTCCGCGACGTCGCCCTCCGGCCGGCCCGTCAGCCGGATCAGCTCGGACAGCGAGACGCTCGTGGCGCGCGTCGTGTACTCGTAGATCTCCACGGCGCCCGGCTCCAGGGGCGCGAGCGCCGCGAGCTGCTGGATGTCCACCCTCTGGACGTCCGTCCTGGGGAACAGCACATCGAGGTCCTGCGGATTGGTCGTCACCCCTGTGCCTCCTGCCGGTGGGCTACCAGCGCTTGGTTTCGCCGATGAAGTCCGGGATCCGGACGGCGCTGCCCTGCCGCCGGGCCTCGTGGAGGACGTGGTGGCCGACGGCGAGGTCGAGGATGCCCAGACCGAAGGGGGAGAAGACGGTGGGCTTCTCCGGGTCGAGGGCCACGTTCCCCTGGAGCAGCGCGCCGAGGGTGCCGGTGATGAAGTCGCGGCCGCCCGTGAGCCGCTCCGCCAGGTGCGGCGAGGTCTGCGCCTTGAGGCAGTGGTCGACGTCGTCGACGACGTTGTTGCAGCGCAGCAGCAGTTCGGGGGCGAGGTCGCGGAGCGAGACGTTCAGCAGGACCTGGCCGGGCCGCAGCGCGGTGTCCGCGGGCACGTAGGGCGTCGCCGCCGTGGTCGCGAAGACCACCAGGTCGCGGGAGAGGACCTCGTCGAGGCCGCCCGTGGTGGCGGGCACGCCCATGCGGGCCGTCGCGTGTCCGGCCAGGTGGCCCGCGCTCGTGGGGTCGAGGTCGTGCACCAGGACGTCCGCGACCTTCACGCCGTTCGCGTGGAGGTAGTCGAGGATGGTGCGGGCGATGACGCCCGCGCCGACGACGCCGAGCCGCACCGGCCCGGTGGAGGTGATCAGTTCGGCGGCCGCGACGGCGGCGGACGCGGCGGTGCGGACGGCGCTGATGCCCGCCGCCTCCAGGCAGGCGAGCGGGTAGCCGGTGGCGTAGTCGTTCAGCAGCAGCGTCGCCGAGGCGCGCGGCAGCCCCTGCTGGACGTTGTCGGGGAAGCTGGCGATCCACTTCATGCCGATGGTGTCCACGTCGCCGCCGAGGTACGAGGGCAGCGCGATGACCCGGGCGTTGGGCTTCTCCGGGAAGCGCAGGAAGTAGCTGTCGGGGTTCACCGAGAGCCCTCGCTCGTGGGCGACGTAGGTGTCGGCGACGATGCGCAGGACGTCCTTGTGGGCGTCGGCGAGGAGCGCGGAGACGGCCGCGCCGGGCACGACGAAGAAGTCGGACATGGGCTCTTTTCCTTATCGGCTGCTGGTGGTGGTGTGGCCGAGACCGGCCAGTTCGGGGATGCCGGTGTAGCGCTCGGCGGTCCAGGTGTCGGAGTAGACGGTGTCGATGTACTTGTCGCCCATGTCCGGGGAGATGACGGCCACCCGGGACCCGTCGGCCAATGTGTGCCCGAGCTGCCGCACGGCGGCGAGCACGGTTCCGGTGGAGCCGCCCACCAGCAGGCCGTAGGTCTCGGCGACCCGCCGGCACATCGCCACCGTGTCGGGCTCCTCGATGAGGGTCTTCTCGAAGCCGCCGCCGTCGGTGAACAGCTCGGGCCGCCGGCTGGTGCCGAGGCCCGGGATGAAGCGGGGCGCGGCGGGGCCGCCGAAGGTCACCGAGCCCACGGTGTCCACGGCGATGACCCGGGTGTCCGGGCTGTGCTCGGCGAAGTACTCGACACAGCCCATCAGCGTGCCCGTGGTGCCGGCCCCGATGAACAGCGCGTCCACGGTGCCCAGCCCCTTGTGGACGGACGCGGCGGTCCGGTCGCGGTGGGCCCGTACCCCGGCGGGGTTGGCGTACTGGTTGAGCCAGACCAGCGTCGGGTCCTCGGCGAGACGCCGGTGGATGTAGTTGATCCTGGTGTTCAGGAAACCGCCCTGCGCGTCCCGGGTCGTCACCTCGACCACCTCGGTGCGCAGGCTCCGCATGACGCGCAGCGAGTGGCGGGAGGCGTTCGGGTCCGTCACCACCGTCAGCGGATAGCCCTTCGCCGCGCACACCACCGACAGGGCGACGCCGAGGTTGCCGGACGAGGACTCGATGACGTGGGAGCCGGTGTGCAGCGCCCCTTCCCGTTCCAGCGACTCGACGAGGGCGACGGCCGTCTTGAGCTTGACGGAGCCGGCGGGGTTGAGTCCCTCCAGTTTCAGGAACACCTCGGCGGTGGGGAGGAAGCCGGGCAGCCGGAGGAACACGTCGTCGAGGACGACGTCGGAGGCTCTTTCGAAGATCATTTCGATGGTCCTTCCGCGGTACCCGCCAGGTGGCTCTCGACGGCGGCCGCGATCTCGCCGAGCGGCCCGGGAGCGGTCATCTCCAGGTGCCGGCAGTCGACGACGTGCTCCTCGACCGTGCCGGTCACGTACGGCTTCCACAGCTCGGCCAGTGACGACGACTCCGGCGCGTCGAGCCCCGCGGCGAAGAACAGCACGTCCCCGTCGTAGGGCTCCGCGGGCGGCTCCAGACCGATGCCGGCCTCGTTGCGGAAGGTGTCGTACACCGCCCGGAGCGTGTCCTCCTCCAGACCGGCGAGCGGGGAGCCCGCCTCGGCGAGCGCCCCGGCGCCCGCCGTGCCGCCGTCGGCGAGGGCCGCCCGCAGCCCGCCGAGGGTCGGCGGGCCGTCCCCCAGCGCCTCGCGGCCGAGGCCCGCCTCGTGCAGCAGGTGGGAGACGAACTCCTCCTCGCCGGGCACCCGGGAGTCCGGGGCGGACGGCTCGGAGTCCAGGATCGCCAGCAGCGCCACCTCGTGGCCGAGCCGCCGCAGCCGCACCGCCACCTCGTGGGCGATGCGCCCGCCCCACGACCAGCCGAGCAGGTGGAAGGGGCCCTCCGGCCGCACCGAAAGGATCCGCGCCACGTAGTCCTCGGCCATCTCCCCGGTCGTGGCGGGCGCCAGATCGGGCCGGGTCAGTGCTCTGGCCTGGAGGCCGTACACCGGCCGCCCGGGGTCCACCAGCCCCACCAGCCGGGCGTACGGCCAGGCCAGGCCGCTGGCCGGGTGGACACAGAACAGCGGGGGCTTCTCGCCGGCGCGGCGCAGCGGCAGCAGCACGCCCAGCCCCGCCGACCGGTCCTCGGTGCCCAGCCGGCCGGCCAGCGCCGCGACCGTCGGGGCCTCGAAGAGCAGCCGGACCGGCAGCCGGGTGCCCAGCTCCGCGCGCACCCGGGTCGCCACCCGGCCGGCCAGCAGCGAGTGGCCGCCGAGCTGGAAGAAGTCGTCGTCCACGCCGACGGACGGCACACCGAGCACCTCGGCGAAGATGCCGCAGAGGACCTTCTCCCGCTCCGTGGCGGGAGGACGCCCGGACCCGGCCGCCGGCAGCTCCGGCTCCGGCAGCCGCTTGCGGTCCACCTTCCCGTTGTCGCTCAGCGGCAGGACGCCCATGGGGACCAGCACCGAGGGCACCATGGCCGGGGTGAGGACGCCCGTCAGCCGCGCCGACACGTCGTCCGCCAGGGCCTGCCCGGTGTAGTAGCCCACCAGCCTGTTGTGCCCGGCGGGATCCACGCGGACGACCACCACGGCGTCCCGGACCCCGTCCAGGGCGCGCAGGGCGGACTCCACCTCCGCGAGCTCGATGCGCTGGCCGCGGATCTTGACCTGGTGGTCGTTGCGGCCGAGGAACTCCAGCTGCCCGTCCGGCCGGTACCGCGCCTGGTCCCCGGTCCGGTACAGCCGCGCCCCCGGAACCCCGGAGAACGGGTCCGGCAGGAACGCGTCCGCCGTCTTCGCGGGGTCCCCGAGATAGCCGTAGCCCACTCCGGTGCCGCCCACGTACAACTCGCCGACGGCGCCCAGCGGGACCGGCCGCAGCGCCTCGTCGAGCACGTACAGCCGCGTGTTGCGGATGACGCGCCCGATCGGCACGCGCTGACCGGACCCCGGCGCGTTCTCCGGGGTCAGCCACGCGTGCGTGACGTCGTCCGAACACTCCGTCGGACCATAGGCGTTGACCAGGGGGATGCCGGGGAAGCGGGCGAACCAGCGGGCGCACAGGTCGGGCGCCAGCGCCTCGCCGGTGACCATCAGCCAGCGCAGGTGGGGCAGTTCGGGCGCGTCCCCGGTGACGTCCCAGCCGTCCAGGGCGGTGCGCAGCAGCGAGGGCACCACCTCGACGCCGGTGAGCCGTTCGGCGGCGACCATGCCGAACAGCAGGTCCGGGTCGGCCGCCAGGTCGTCACCGGCGATCCGGGTGCGCCCGCCGGTCACGAAGGCGGCCAGCATCTGCCACACCGAGATGTCGAAGCTCAGCGGGGCGTTCTGCAGGACGCTGTCGGCCTCGGTGAGGTCCAGGTCCTCCACCTTGGCCAGCAGGTGGTTGACCATGCCCCGGCGGTGCACCATCGCGCCCTTGGGGCGGCCGGTGGTCCCGGAGGTGAACAGGACGTACGCGAGGTCGTCCGGCTCCCCGACGGGCGCGGCCAGGGAGTCCAGGGGGTCGCACTCCTCGCCGAGCACCAGCACCGTGCCCACGCCCGCCGCGGCGGCGAGCTCCCCGGCCCGTTCCGCGTGGGCGGCGTCGGCGAGCACCACGCGGGCGCCGCTGCGCGCCAGCATGTCGGCGTTGCGGGCGACGGGCCCCGAGGGGTCCAGCGGGAGGTAGGCGGCCCCCGCGCCGAGGATGCCGAGCAGCGCGACGGGCACGGCCACCGAACGGGCCGCGCACACGGCCACCACGGTGCCCGGCCCGCCCCCGGCGGCGGTCAGCCGCCGCGAGAGGGCGGACGCCCGGCCCGCCAGGGCGGCGTAGTCGAGCTCGTCGCGGCCGTCGCCGAGCGCGGCCGCCCGGGGGCGTTCGGCGGCGATCCGCTGGACGTGGGCCACCAGGTCGCCGAGGTCCGTCTCGCGGTCGCTGCGGTTGAACTCCGTGAGCAGCAGCTCGCGTTCCGCGTCACCGAGGACGTCGAGCCGGCTCACCGGCAGCGACGGGTCCGCCGCGACCTGCCGCAGGATCCCCAGCAGGCGCTCGACGAGGGCGCGCGCGGTCGACGGGTCGAACAGCTCCGTGCTGTAGTCCAGCCTGCCGGACACCCCGGCGGGGCCGGACGCGTCCGTCCGGGCGTTGAGCTCGAAGGACAGGTCGAACGGGACGGCGGCGGCGCCGACCGGCAGCACGGTCGCGGTCAGCCCCGGGAAGCCGAGTTCCTCCGCGACGTTCTCCTGGACGCCCAGCTCGACCTGGAACAGCGGGTTGCGGCCGGGCACGCGGGGCGGGTTGAGCACCTCCACCAGGCGCTCGAACGGCACGTCCTGGTGCGCGTACGCCGCGAGGTCGGTCTGACGCACCCGCTCCAGCAGTTCGGCGAAGGACGGGTCGCCCGACACGTCGGCGCGCAGCACCAGCGAGTTCACGAAGAACCCGACCAGGTCGTCCAGCGCCTCGTCGGCGCGCCCGGCGACCGGGGCCCCGATCGGCACGTCGGATCCCGCGCCGAGCCGGTACAGCAGGGCGGACAGGGCGGCCTGGACCACCATGAAGAGGCTGGCCCGCCGCTCGGCGGCCAGGCCGCCGAGCGCGGCGTGCAGGGCTGCGTCCACCGTGAACAGCTCGACGCCGCCCCGGTTCGCGCCGGCCGCCGGGCGCGGCCGGTCCGTCGGCAGGGTCAGCTCCTCGGGCAGGCCGGCCAGGGCGGACCTCCAGTGGTCCACCTGCTGGGCCATCAGGCTGCCGGGGGTCTCCTCGGAGCCGGTCGTCTCCAGCTGCCAGGCGGCGTAGTCGGCGTACTGCACGGGCAGCGGCTCCCAGCCGGGCGCCGTGCCGTCCAGGCGTGCCGCGTAGGCCCGGGAGAGGTCGCGGCCGAGCGGGCCCATCGACCAGCCGTCCGAGGCGATGTGGTGCACCACGAGCAGCAGCACGTGGGCGCGGTCGCCGAGCGCGAACAGCGTGGCGCGCAGCGGCGGTTCGGTCCGCAGGTCGAAGGGACGGGAGGTCTCGGCGAGCAGCGCGTCGGCCAGCGTGTCCTCGGTGGTCTCGCGCACCGCCGGGACGGGCGCCGCCTGCCCGGTGGGCAGTACGTGCTGGTAGGGCTCGCCGTCGCGCTCCGGGTAGACCGTGCGCAGCACCTCGTGGCGGTCCACGACGTCGGCGAGGGCGTGGGTGAGGGCGTCGCGGTCCAGCTCCCCCTCCAGCCGGACGGCCAGCGGGATCTTGTAGGGCGAGTGCTCGGGGTCCATCGTGTCGAGGAACCACAGCCGGCGCTGCCCGGAGGAGGCGGGCGCGGACGCGCCGCGCGGCCGGGGCCGCAGGGCGGGGCGGGCCGCCGGGGCGCCGCCCAGCCGGCCGGCGAGGCCGGCGACGGTGGTCGCCTCGAAGACCGTGCGGACGGGGAGTTCGACGTCCAGCACGGCGCGGACCCGGGCGGCCAGGCGCATGGCCAGCAGCGAGTTGCCGCCGAGGTCGAAGAAGCTGTCGTCGATGCCGACGCGTCCGCCGCCGAGCGTCTCGGCGAAGAGCCCGCAGAGGGTCTCCTCCAGCTCGTTCCTCGGCGCCCGGCTCGCCGCGCCCCCGGTCAGCTCGGGCTCCGGCAGGGCCGCGCGGTCCAGCTTCCCGTTCGGCGTCAGCGGGAGCTCGTCCAGCACGACGACGGCGACCGGGACCATGTAGTCCGGCAGCCGTTCCGCCGCGTGGCGGCGCAGCTCCGCCGGGAGCCCGCCGGCGTCGCCGTCGCCGTCCGCCGCCGGTACCGCGTAGCCGACCAGCCGCTTGCCCCCGCTCCCGCCGTCCCGGGCCACGACGACGGCCTGGGCCACGGCGGGGTGCTGCTGGAGCACCGCCTCGATCTCGCCGAGCTCCACCCGGAAGCCGCGGATCTTCACCTGTTCGTCGGCGCGGCCGATGTACTCGAGCTCGCCGTTCGGCAACAGGCGGGCCAGGTCGCCGGTGCGGTACATCCGCTCGCCCGTGCCGAACGGGCAGGGAATGAACCGTTCGGCGGTCAGCCCCGGCCGGTCGAGGTAGCCCCGGGCCACGCCGGCGCCCGCGATGTACAGCTCGCCGACGACGCCCACCGGGACGGGGGAGAGGTCCGCGTCCAGCACGTAGGCCCGGCCGTTCCACACCGGCCGGCCGATGTTCTGCCCGCTGGTGCCGCGCAGCCGCTGCGGGCTGGTCGCGTCGGCGGTGCACTCGGTCGGCCCGTAGCAGTTGTACATCTCCATGTCGGGCAGCGCGCCGACCTCGGCCAGCAGCCCCTCGCCGATCGCCTCGCCGCCCATGACGAGCACCGCCGGCCGGCGGCCCGTCAGCAGCCCTGCGAGCACCAGTTGCTCCGCGAAGGAGGGGGTGACGTCCACGACGTCGATGCGGTTCTCGTCGATGAAGCGGACGAACGCGGCGGGGTCGTAGCGGCACACCTCGTCGACGAGGTGGAGTTCGTGCCCGTCCAGCATCCACAGCATGCCGGCCACCGACGCGTCGAAGGAGATCGACGAGGCCAGTGCCATCCGCAGCCGCTCGGCGCCGGCCCGTTCGGCGGCCGGCCGGAAGTACTCGGCGCGGTGGTTGTGGAAGAGGTTGACGGCGTTGCGGTGCTCGACCACCACGCCCTTGGGGACGCCGGTGGAACCGGAGGTGTAGATGACGTAGGCCGCGTTGGCGGGGTCCAGCGGGGCGGCCCGCTCGGCGTCGGTGAGGTCGGCGCCGGACCGTCCGGCCGCCGCGGCGGCGACCTGCGGGTCGTCCAGGAGGAGCAGCCCGGTGCCCTCGGGCAGGGACGCGGCGTGCTCCTCGGCGGTGACGACCAGCACGGGCGCGGCGTCGGTCACCAGGTGGGCGATCCGGGAGGCGGGGTAGTCCGGGTCGATGGGCACGTACGCCGCGCCGGTCTTCTGGATCGCCAGGACGGCGGCCATCATCTCGGGGGAGTGGCGCAGCGAGAGGCCGACCAGCCGCTCGGGGCCCGCGCCCCGGGCGATGAGCACCCGGGCCAGCCGGTTCGCCCGCGCGTTGAGTTCCGCGAAGGTCAGCGCCGTGCCGGCGAAGACGGTGGCCACGGCGTCCGGTGTGCGGGCCGCCTGTGCCTCGAAGAGCTCCGGCAGCGTGACGGCGGGCACCGGGTGCGCGGTGTCGTTCCACTCCACCAGGACGCGGTGGCGTTCGGCCTCGCCCAGCAGGTCGACCGAGGACAGCGGCCGGTCCGGGTCGTCCGCGAACGCGGCGAGCAGCCGTACCAGCCAGTCCAGGACGCGGCCGGCGGTGTCCCCGTCGAGCGCGTCGCCGTGGTGCTCCAGCCGGAGCCGCAGGTCGGGGCCGGGGAGCACGGTCAGGCTGAGCGGGTAGTGGGTGGCGTCGATGTCGTACGCGTCGACGATCCGGGGTCCCCGGCCGGTCTCGTCCGGGGCCCGGTCGGGGTAGTTCTGGAACACCATCAGGGTGTCGAACAGGGGGCCCGGGCCGACGAGTTGCTGGATCTCGGTCAGTGCGAGGTTGTGGTGGGGCAGCAGGTCGGCCTGCTCGTCCTGGAGGCCGCGGAGCAGCTCGGACAGCGGGGCGGAGCCGGTGACCCGCAGCCGGGCCGGGAGGGTGTTGATCAGCAGGCCGACGATCCGGTCGACGCCCTCGACCTCCTCGGGGCGGCTGGAGACGGTGACGCCGAACACCACGTCGTCCCGGCCGGTGAGGCGGGAGAGCACCGTGCCCCACGCGCCCTGGACGACGGTGTTCAGGGTGAGCCGGGCGCCGCGCGCGCGGGCGGTCAGCGCCGCCGTCACGTCCTCGCCCAGGCCCTTCTCCAGGGTGACGGGCGGGGTGGTGCGCCGGCCGGTGTCCCCGGGGGCGACCAGGGTGGGTCCCTCCACGCCCGCCAGGGCCCGCCGCCAGGCGTCCCGCGCCACGTCGCGGTCCTGGGCGGCCAGCCAGCGCAGATAGTTCTCGTACGGCACGACCGGGGGCAGGCCCGCGGCGTCCCCCCGCTGCCGGTACAGGGCGAGCAGCTCGTCCAGCAGCGGAGGGACGGACCAGCCGTCCAGCAGGATGTGGTGGTGGGTCATCACCAGGCGCCAGCGCGTGGCGGTGCGCCGGATCAGCGTGAACCGCAGCAGGGGCGGCCTGGCCAGGTCGAAGGGGACCGCCTGGTCCTCGGCCATCAGACGGGCGAGTTCGCTCTCGCGCGCGTCCTCCGGCAGCCCGGACAGGTCGAACTCCCGCAGCGGCACGTCCACCGAGGGCGGGACGATCTGCACCGGGGTGCCCTGCTTCTTGGCCATGCGGAAGCACGCGCGCAGGTTGGCGTGACGCTCCGTCAGGGCGCGGACGGCGGCTTCCAGGGCCGGCGCCTCGACGTGTCCTTCGAGCTCGACGACCAGCTGCGGCATGTAGACGCCGGCGGCCTGGTCGTCGAACTGGGAGAGGAACAGCATCCCTTCCTGGAGCGGGGCCAGCGGCAGGATGGCCGGCTTCCGGCTGTCAGAACTCATCTGTCCATTCCCCCGTGAGATCGTCGATGTCGTCCTGGCTCAGCTCCAGCAGCGGCGTCTCCACGGCCGCGGCGGCTTCGCCCGTCCCGCCGGCCGGCGCCGGTTCGAGGAGCCCGGCCAGCGCCTCGGCCCGCTGGTGGGTGAACACGTCCTTGGGCGAGAGCACCCAGCCCGCCTCCCGCGCCCTGGCCGCGAGGCGGATGGCCAGCACGCTGTCGCCGCCCAGGTCGAAGAACGCGTCGTCGGGGCCGACCCGGTCGAGCTTGAGCACCTCGGCGAACAGGCCGCAGAGCAGTTCCTCGCGGGGAGTGCGCGGGGCCCGCGCGGAGACCGTGCCGGACAGGTCCGGCGCGGGCAGGGCGGCGCGGTCCAGCTTTCCGTTGCGGCTGAGCGGGAACGCGTCGAGGACGACGACCGCGCTGGGCACCAGGTGGCCGGGCAGCAGCCCGGACAGGTGGCGGCGCAGCCCGGCGGGGTCCGGCGCGGCCCCGGGCGCGGGGACGACGTACGCGACCAGGCGCTTGTCGCCCGGCCGGTCCTCGCGGGCGACGGCCACGCTGTCGGCGACCTCGGGGTGTGCGCCCAGCGCGGCCTCGACCTCGCCGGGCTCGATACGGAAACCGCGGATCTTCACCTGCTCGTCGATCCGGCCCCGGAACTCCAGGTTCCCGTCCGGGCGCCACACGGCGAGGTCGCCCGTGCGGTACATCCGCTCGCCGGGCGCCCCGAAGGGGCACGGCACGAACCTCTCGGCGGTCGGGCCGGGCTGCCCCAGATAGCCCCGGGCGAGCCCGGCGCCCGCGATGAACAGCTCGCCCTCCCGGCCGACCGGCACCGGCCGCAGGTCGTCGTCGAGCACGTACACCCGGGTGTTCACCACGGGCCGGCCGATCGGCGGCACCGGGGTGCCGGGGGTGACCTCCGTCGCCACCGCGTCCACGGTGGCCTCGGTGGGTCCGTAGGCGTTGAACATCCGCCGGCCCGGGGCCCATTGGTCGACGAGCTTGCCGGAGCACACGTCACCGGCCGTGGCGATGGTCCGCAGCGTCGGGTACGCGGCGGGCGGCAGGGCGGCGAGGACCTGCGGCGGGATGGTCACATGGGTGGCGCCGGCCCGGTCGATCAGCGCGCCCAGCTCGTCCCCGGACAGACAGTCCCCCGGGCGGATGACGAGGGCCGAGCCCGAGGCCAGCGCCATCAGCATGTCGCCGACGGAGCAGTCGAAGCTGAACGAGGCGAACTGCAGCACACCGTCGCCCTCGGTGATCCCGAAGCGCTCGATGTGGTCGGCCGCCAGGCTGGCCAGACCGGCGTGGGTCACCACGACGCCCTTGGGCTTGCCGGTCGAGCCGGAGGTGTGGATGACGTACGCCGCGTGGTCCGGGTCGAGCGGGGCGAGCCGCTCGGCGTCGGTCAGGTCGTGGCCGGGCCGGCCGGCGACCTGCGCGGCGACGTCCGGGGCGTCGAGGACGACGCGCCCGGTGCCCTCCGGCAGCCCGGCCGCCACGGCCCCGGTGGTCAGCACGAGCAGCGGCGCCGCGGACGAGAGCAGCGCGGCGACGCGGGCCGGCGGGTACTCCGGGTCGACGGGGACCCAGGCGGCACCGGCCTTCGACACCGCGAGGATCGCGACGAGCGTCTCGGCGGAGCGGGGCGTCGCCACGGCCACCAGGTGCTCCGGCCCGGCGCCCCGGTCCACCAGGACCCGCGCCAGCCGGTTGGCACGCTCGTTGAGCTCCCGGTAGGTCAGCTCGGTGCGGTCGTGGACGACGGCCGTACGGTCGGGGACGCGCCGGGCCTGCGTCTCGAACAGCTTGGGGAGGGTCTTTCTCAGTCCTTCCCGGGCGGTGTCGTTCCACTCCGCCGGGGCGGTCGCCGGCTCGGTGCCGGGCAGCGTGTTCACGTGTGCGATTCCCCCGCTTCGAAGTGTTCACCCCGGCGCTCGGCGCCGGCTCTCAGCGCGCGCCGGCGCACCATTCCAGGACGGCCATCGCCGCGTACATCTTGTTCTCGGACTGGTCGAAGGCCAGGCTCTTCGGGCCGTCCAGGACCTCGGCGGTGACGTCCTCGCCGCGGTGGGCGGGCAGATCGTGCAGGAAGACGGCGTCGGGGCTGCCGTCCCACAGCGCGGTGGTCACCTGGAACGGCGCGAAGACCTCGCGCCAGCCCGGGTCCGGCTTGCTGGTGCCCGTCGTCTGCCACCGGGTCGTGTAGATCGCGTCGAAGCCCGCCGGCGCGGGCTCCATCGAGTGGAGCTCGGTCACCCGCGCCCCGCTGGCCTCCGCGTTGACCAGCGCCTGCCGCAGCGTCGCCGGGTCCAGGCCGTAGCCGGGCGGCGTCCGCAGCTCCAGGCGGACCCCCTTGAACCGGCTCAGCGTCAGCGCCAGGGCGGCCGCGGTGTTGTTGCCCTCGCCCACGTAACAGATCCGCAGGCCCTCGATGGCGCCGAAGCGGCACATCAGGGTGGTCAGGTCGGCGATCGCCTGCGTCGGGTGCTCGTCGGCGGTCATCGCGTTGATCACGGCCATCCGCGACTGGCCGGCGAACGCCCGCAGGTCCGCCGGGTCGCCCGCGCTGCGCACCACGAGCAGGTCCAGCATCCGGGAGAGCACCTCGGCGGTGTCCTCCAGCGTCTCCCCGCTGTTGGTCTGGAGGTCGTCGGGGCCGTAGGAGATGAGCTTCGCGCCGAGCCGGAGGGCCGCGGCGGAGAAGGACGTACGGGTCCGGGTCGAGGTCTTCAGGAAGAGGACCCCGGCGACCAGCCCGGCCAGCTGGTCCCCCGAACGGACGGAGCCACGGGAGAACTCGGCGCCCCTCTCGACGAGGGCGCGCAGATCGGCGTCGGACAGGTCCCTCGTCGAGATCAGGTGACGCACGGCAGCGCTGTTCACAATGTCCTTTCACGACGGGCGCCGGACGGCGGTCCCGTCACTCGTGTCGCTGTCGAATCCCCGGCCGCGCGCCGGTCGGGCACCGGGCCGCGCGGCACGGAATCAGGACGTGGGAGCCGTGGCGCGGCGGCGCAGACTCGCTGGCCGCATGTCGGTCCACACGGAGTCGATGTGGGCCAGACACTCCCGCTTGACGCCCTCGAAGCCCTCGGCGCGCCAGCCCGCCGGAAGTTCACCGTCCGCGGGCCAGACGGAGTACTGCTCCTCGTCGTTGATCACTACGCGAAAACGCCGGTCGTCTGTCATGGGCTCCCCCGAGCGTGGTGCAGGCGGGTCCGGAGCGGGACCCGCTGGATGTCCGGCCGAGCAAGGGTCCGGCGAACTCCGGTCAGGAATCGGCCCCGCTGCCGCGAGCGCCAGGTTGCCACGGTGTTACACGGCCCCGGTATGGCATGGGTCACATTATCGGGGGTGCCGGTGTGCGCGGGTGGTCCGCGGTGGCCGGAAGTAACCGCCTCCGACCTGCGGTTTGGCGTGGTGGTGATGCCCTAGCACTCAACTACGCTGCGGAAAGGGGGAGTCCGGATAATGGCTGGATCGAGAGGTGCGGAATTCCTGGTTCAATTTGTTCGACTGCAGTGCCCGAGCTGTTCAACTTCCGTCCGTCACTGGCCGGAAAGGGCAGGTCCAGCCCGGTTCCGCCGTTCGTCCCGAGTACTGCCGGGCCTCCGACGACAGGCCGAATTCGTCCAGGTTCGGATTGATCGACTGCTGGAGGCGCATCTCGCGTTCGCGAATGCGACGCTGAAGGCCGCTGTATACACCGCTCTGCTTCAAACGCTCGAACTGATGGTGGGAGTTGAACGCCAGGGCGGTGAGGGGGGAGCGGCGGCTGATCCGCGAGGCGCCGTCGTGGAGGCCGACGACGAAGAACGGGTGCCCGGCCGCGCTGAACGCGAAGCGCGGGGACTCCGGGTCGGGATCCGCCTCCGGGGCCCAGGCGTACCGCTGCCGGTCGACCTCGTGGAGATCCGAGAGCTGCTGCCACAGGGCGGCCTCGAACCTCTCCTCGGAGAGCCCGGCCGGGCCGTCGAAGACGGCGATGAAGGTGGCGAAGTTCTCGTCCGGGCCGAGCTGTTCGGAGACGTACTCCTCGAGCTCCCGGTGGAGGGCGGCGGTCGTCTCCGGCGCGCCGAGCGGGCCCAGCGCCGCATAAGTGATCAAGTCCCTGCGCAGGGCCGCCTTTCCCGCCAGGCAGCTGAATCGGTCGCTCCGCAGCCAGTCGCCGATCCGGGAACGAATCTCGTCCTCTCGTTGACCGAGGTGCTCGGACACGTCAATCTCCCCCCTGTGGCCATGACGGTGCATGCGGCCATGGTGTTCGCGTCCGGCCGTGCGCCATGTCGCGCGCATTCCTCGGGACTTGTCGCGACAAGATCGGTCGAGTGAACAAACGCCGGCAAGTGGTGTATATGTGACGGCTATGTGGCGACGGTCCGGAGGAAGACGGTCCGGTATCCACTCAACTTCCCCTCGGAGGAGATCGCATGAGGCTCCATGTCTCGCCGGAGGCCCGCGCCCTGGGCCTGCACCACTCCCGCGCCTGGTGGCTCACCGCCGACGCCCCGCTGCTCGGGGGCGACGGCCTGACCGCCGAGCGGGTGGCCGCCGCCTACGACGCCGAGGCCCCCCTGCCGGAGGGGTACCGCAAACTCCTCGCGGGCCTCGGCCACCCCGAAGTGGTCCCGGCCGGCGAGCGCCTGCGGACGCTGGTGTCGACGCGCGGCTGGCGCTCCCACGGGGCGGTCGTCGACGCGGTGAGCGTGGCGACGCTCCGGCACGGCGCCGGTATCGGCCTCCACCGGCTGCTGCCGGAGGACGACGGCCGCGACCTCGTCGTCGCCCGCGCCGCCGGCGGCGAACGGATCGTGCCGGCCTTCTCCTCCCGCTCCCGGCCGGTTCCGGCCGGGGACCTGGTCTACGGGGTGCCGGGCCCCGACGGGGGCCTGGAGCCGTTCGCCTGGCTGGGCCGCCGCGACTGCGACTCCGCGGAACGCCAGGTCGGCGCGGACGACCGCAAGGCCCTGCTGGTCGTCCTCGGCTGCCCCGGCGAGGACGCGGGCCACACCGAGGAGATCGGCGCGACCGTCGCCGGGGTGCTGGCCTCGGTGCGCCCCGACATCACCCTCACGCCGCTGCCGCTCGCGGGCGGGCGAGCGGGCGACTGAGCGGGCTTTCGGCCCGGATCGCGCCTTGTGCGCGTCCGTGGCCTGCGCCTATCTTTCTTTCCGTCATACAGGGCCGCACAGAGGCCGGCCGATCAGCCTTGCGACTCCGACCGGGTGTGGGTCGGGGAGAGCCGCCGAAGACGTCGGCGGAGGGTGACGGGCGGGGTCGACGAGCGATCCCCCTTCCCGGCCGCCGGCCGTGCGCGTCGTGAGTCCCGCCGGCGTCACCCGGTAGCGGGCCGCGTCCCGCCGGGCCGTGCCCGCGTCCGTCCCCGAGCCCCCGGACGAACCGCCGTGCGCGCGCACGGACGAGGAGCCACCGAGCGCCCGCCCGCCTGGTCTGAAGGAGCAACGTGTTAAAGGACCTGATCCCGCCCCCCGGCCCGCCTCGCGGCCTGGCCCTCGCCCAGCTGGTGTGCCGCATGGGGGACGGGGCCTACAACATCTGCGCGGCGCTGTTCTTCACCCGCATCGTCGGGCTGTCCCCGTTCCAGATGAGCCTCGGCCTGACCATCGGCTGGTCGGCGGCGCTCGTCCTGAGCGTGCCGCTGGGACATCTGGCCGACCGCGCGGGCCCCCGGGGCACGGCGGTGGTGCTGTTCGTGTGCGCGGCCCTCTCCGTCGCGTCCTTCACCTTCATCAGCTCCTTCGTGCCCTTCGTCCTCGCCTCCTGCGCCTACGCGGTGAGCCAGCGCGGCGGTTCGGCGGCCGAACAGGCGCTGCTCGCCGGCCTGGTGCCGAAGGACCAGGTCACCCGGGTCCGCGCGTACGTCCAGTCCAGCTTCAACGCGGGCATGACGATCGGGGCCGGCCTCGGCGGCCTCGTCCTGCTCTTCGACCGGCGCGGGGCGTACTACGCCGCGTTCGTCCTGAACGCCATCGCCTTCCTGGTCGCCGCGTTCATCCTCAGCCGGCTGCCCGCCGTGGCCCCCGTCCCGGCGGCCCCCGCCGCCGCGAAGGGCGAGAGGGGCGAGAAGAGTGGCACGTCGGTCTTCCGGGACGGCCCGTACGTCCTCGTCAGCGTGCTGAACACCGTCCTGCTGCTGTACGTCCCCCTGGTCAGCGTCGCCCTGCCGCTGTGGATCAGCGAGCACACCTCGGCGCCGGTGTCCCTGCTGTCCGTGATGCTGATGCTCAACACCGTGGTGGTGGCCCTCTTCCAGGTGCGGGTCTCGGACGGGGTCAAGGACCTCGCCTCCGCCGCCCGTTACCTCCTGCTCGGCAGCCTCCTGCTGGCCGCGGCGTTCTTCGCGTTCGCGTTCTCCGCCGCCGGGGACTCCGCCTGGACGGCGGGCCTGCTGCTCATCGTCGCCGCCGCGCTGATGGTCGTCGGCGAGATGATGCAGGCCGCCGGGGAATGGGAGGTCAGCTTCGGCCTCGCCCCCAAGGGCAAGACCGGTCAGTACCAGGCGTTCTTCGGCAACGGCATGACGGTCGCCGAGATGCTCGGCCCGCTGGCGCTGACGGGCCTGATCGTCTACTGGGGCGCCCCCGGCTGGATCCTGCTGGGCGTGCTGTTCGTCGTGACGTCGGCCGCGATGGGCCCCGTGATCCGCTGGGGCGGCCGGCGGCGAGCCGAACTGGAGCTGCGGGAAAAGGGTTCCGAGCCCGTCGCCGCGGACCGGGGCGAGGCGGTCGACGGCCTCGTGTAGCACCGCCGGACGCGGACAGGGCCCCCGCCCCGCAGCCGATGGCTGCCGGGCGGGGGCCCTTCTCTACGTGTCTCTACGTGTCTCTACGTGACTCTATGCGTGAGTGACGTGCGTGAAGTCGTCAGGAGCAGCTTCCGCCGCACTGGCACGAACCGCCGTTCTGGCAGCCGCACGAGCACCCAGGACCACACTGACAGCCGCTCATTCGGTCTCCTCCCTCGAAGGGGTGTCTGCCTCCCACCCAGTCAAGGACCACCCGAGGCGAGCGTCAATGCTCACAACGTACGCATGTGCGGGATTGGTGGGGGCGTAAAGGCGCACGGCAGGGGCGCTGGGGAGCGTAGGAGGTCAGTCCGCCTCGACCGCGCCCTGGGTGCCGCCGCTCTGGACGATCTCGTCCGCGTGCTCGCCGGTCACCAGGTAGACCACGCGCTTGGCCACCGACACCGCGTGGTCGGCGAAGCGCTCGTAGTAGCGGCCCAGCAGGGTCACGTCGACGGCCGTCTCGATGCCGTGCCGCCAGCGGTCGTCCATCAGGTGCTGGAAGAGCGTGCGGTGCAGCAGGTCCATGGCGTCGTCGTCCTGCTCCAGCTGGAGCGCCAGGTCCACGTCCTTGGTGATGATCACCTCGGCCGCCTTGGCCATCAGCCGCTGGGCGAGCTGGCCCATCTCCAGGACCGTGGAGTGCAGATCGCGCGGCACCGCCGTCTCCGGGAAGCGCAGCCGGGCCAGCTTGGCCACGTGCTGGGCGAGGTCGCCGGAACGCTCCAGGTCGGCGCTCATGCGCAGCGAGGTGACGACGATCCGCAGGTCCGTGGCGACCGGCTGCTGCCGGGCCAGCAGGGCGATCGCCCGGGCCTCCAGGTCCCGCTGGAGGTCGTCGACCTTGGCGTCCGCCGCGATCACCGACTCCGCCAGCTTGAGGTCCGCGTCCAGGATCGCCGTGGTGGCGCGCCCGATCGCGGAGCCGACCAGCCGGGCCATCTCGACGAGGCCCTCGCCGATCGAATCCAGCTCCTCGTGGTACGCGTCCCGCATGTCCCGTCCTTCTCTCACCTTGGTAGCGCCGGGGCGGGCCCGGCGGCTTCCCGCCGGCCGCCATTCCGGCCGTGACCTCTACGTTCCGGCCGGAACGTAGACGGCAGGCGGCCTCCGGAATGAACCGGCGCTGGCCTCAAGGTGAACTCTTGGCAACGGGTGTTCGAGGTGCCCCCCATTTGGCTGTGGCTGTGTCGGCGCGCCCGCATAACCTTGACTCATGAACCTGGATGCGGCCGTCGCCGCAGCGGCAGCGATCGCCGGAGTGTGCACCGGCGTGATCGCCATGCTGGCGTTCCGCTGGAGCGAGCGCGACCAGGCTCGTCCCACCCGTAGCTCCCTGCACACCGACGCCGTGCTGCCGCCCGGCGTCGACACCGTCCTGTCCGTCCTGCGCTCCTCCGCCGTCGTCCTCGACGAGGCCGACGCCGTGGTCAAGGCCAGCTCCGCCGCCTACGCCCTCGGGCTGGTGCGCGGCGGGAAGCTCGCCGTCGAGCCCATGCTCCAGATGGCCCGCGACACCCGCCGGGACGGCGAGATACGCCAGGTCGAGCTCGACCTCCCCCGGCGCGGCACCGGGCGCGGCGAAGCGCTCGCAGTGTCGGCCAGAGTCGCGCCGCTCGGCTCCCGGCTCGTGCTGCTGCTGGTCGAGGACCTCACCGAGGCCCGCCGCATCGAGGCCGTCCGCCGCGACTTCGTCGCCAACGTCAGCCATGAGCTCAAGACGCCCGTCGGCGCGCTCTCCCTGCTCTCCGAGGCCGTCATGGACGCCTCCGACGACCCCGAGGCGGTCACCCGCTTCGCCGGCCGGATGCAGATAGAGGCCACCCGGCTGACCAACCTGGTCCAGGAGCTCATCGACCTCTCCCGGGTGCAGTACGACGACCCGCTGGAGGACTCCGAGCCCGTCCGGGTGGACGTGCTCGTCGCCGAGGCCGTGGACCGCTGCCGCCAGAGCGCCGCCAGCAAGCAGATCACCATGGCCACCGGAGGCACCGCCGAGCTCCACGTCTGGGGCAACCGGGGCCAGCTCGCCGCCGCCCTCGGCAATCTCGTGGAGAACGCGGTCAACTACAGCCCCGCCCGCACCCGCGTCGGCATCGCCGCCCGCCGGGTCGCCGCCCCCGGCGGCGACCTGATCGAGATCGCCGTCACCGACCAGGGCATCGGCATCTCCGAGAAGGACCGCGAGCGGGTCTTCGAGCGCTTCTACCGCGTCGACCCCGCCCGCTCCCGTGCCACCGGCGGCACGGGCCTCGGCCTGTCCATCGTCAAGCACGTGGCCGCCTCGCACGGTGGCGAGGTCACCGTCTGGAGCGCCGAGGGCCAGGGCTCCACGTTCACGCTGCGGCTGCCCGAGGCGGGCGCGGCCCGTGACCGCGACCGGGACGGCCGCTCGCGCATCGCCCACGAGTCCGGACCCGGGCCGGTCCGGGACGTCGGCGACACCCCAGACGAGCCCGTCGGCGCGACCCGCGCCGACGAGCACCTCCCCCTGCCGGGGGTCCGGCCGTGACCACCGGCACTCCCTTCTCTCCCCCCTCTCCGCACTTCTCAGAGAACCGACCGGAGGTCGCCTCGTGACCCGAGTGCTCGTCGTCGAGGACGAAGAATCCTTCAGCGACGCGTTGTCCTACATGCTCCGCAAGGAAGGCTTCGAGGTCGCGGTCGCGGCCACCGGGCCCGACGGGCTGGACGAGTTCGAGCGCAACGGCGCCGATCTGGTCCTGCTCGACCTGATGCTGCCGGGCCTGCCCGGCACGGAGGTCTGCCGGCAGCTGCGGGGACGCTCCAATGTGCCCGTGATCATGGTGACGGCCAAGGACAGCGAGATCGACAAGGTCGTCGGCCTGGAAATAGGAGCCGACGACTACGTCACCAAGCCCTTCTCCTCCCGCGAGCTCGTCGCCCGCATCCGCGCGGTGCTGCGCCGCCGGGGCGAGCCCGAGGAGGTCACCCCCGCCGCGCTGGAGGCCGGCCCGGTCCGCATGGACGTCGACCGGCACGTCGTCACCGTCGCCGGCGGCAAGGTCGACCTGCCGCTGAAGGAGTTCGACCTCCTGGAGATGCTGCTGCGCAACGCCGGGCGCGTCCTGACCCGGATGCAGCTGATCGACCGCGTCTGGGGCGCGGACTACGTGGGCGACACCAAGACCCTCGACGTCCACGTCAAGCGCCTGCGCGCCAAGATCGAGCCGGACCCGGGCGCGCCGCGCTATCTGGTCACGGTGCGGGGGCTCGGCTACAAGTTCGAGCCGTAAACCGGGCAGCCGTAAACCCGGGTATGCGAAGGGGGCCCGGAAGCCTTACGAGGCTTCCGGGCCCCTTTCGCACACCGTCAGTGGCCCGCGTGCTGCTGCTGGCCGCCCTGCGGGGTGGCCGAGGCGCCCGCGCCCGGCTTGGTGCCCGCCTGGTGGCCGGCGCCCTGCGGCTGGCCCTCGGCGGCCGCCCCGGCCGGGGCCGAGGACGCGCCCGCGGGGGCGCTCGGCGAGCCGCCCGGCTGGCCGGCGGGGGCCTGGGAGGGGCCCCAGTCCTTGTAGAAGCTCTTCGCCGGGACGACGAACGCGGCGATCTTCACCTCACCCGTCGAGCTGAAGTCGAAGGACAGCCGCTGGGTCGCGCCGTCCTTCAGGCCCTCGCGGCCCTTCGGCAGCACCGCCGAGGGGTTGTCCTTGCCGCCCAGGACGATCGAGCCGCCCGCCGGCACGACGACCGGGCCGGAGCCCTTCGCCGGGGTCAGCGTCACGGGCGAGTCCAGGCCCGTGAGCTTGATCGAGCGCAGCTCCTGGTCCTTGCGGCCGTTGTTGAAGACCTTGCCCGTGACGACCGCCGGGCCACCGGCCTTGAGGTCCTGCTGGGTGATCACATTGACGTTCTGGAGCCTGATGTCGCCGACCGAGGTGGCGGCGTTGTCCGGCTTGACCTCCAGCGTCTGCGCCTTGTTGCCCGCGGCGCAGGCGGAGAGCGAGGCGATCGAGACCACGAGGGCGGAAGCGGCGAGAGCGCCGCGTCGAAGGCTGCTGCTCACGGCGGCGGCATCTCCTTGGACGAGGGTTCACGTACGAGGTACGCACGGGATAAGGGTCTTGTCAGCGGGCTTAGGTTACCGAGCCGTCGTACGGCGCCCGCACCCGACCCGCCCCCATGGTCAACTCGGCGCCGCGACGGCCCCACGGCCGAATATCGGCGACGGCCGGAAGTCCGGCCGCCGCGGAACGTCCGGCCGGGTGACGCGAGTGAATATCGGCAATGAATGCGAGAGGTCCCGGGAAGGCCCTTCCGGAATTGATCACGCCGAACTTGATCAATTCCGGAAGGGAAGTACGGAAGGGATGCGCGCCCCGAACGGAGTACCGGAAGTCGGCCGACCGGAGCCCGGCAAACCGGGACGTTCGGCCGCTCGCGGGGCCTGTCCGACAGGTGTAACGTGCGCGTTTCGCCTGACCCGGACAACCGCTCCGACCTGCGAATACCTGCTTCCGGAAGGGCTCCGCAGCACGTTCCGGTTGCTGTTGTCAAGCCCTGAGATATGCCCTGACCTGCGGAAACGCCATTCAGAACGGGCAGTTCCCGTGTTAGACTGGATAGCCACGGAAGGGGTACCTGTCACATGACGTTCAAGGTTGGCGACACCGTGGTCTATCCCCATCACGGGGCCGCGCTGATCGAGGCCATCGAAACTCGCCAGATCAAAGGCGTGGACAAGACCTACTTGGTGCTGAAGGTCGCCCAGGGTGACCTGACGGTTCGGGTGCCGGCGGACAATGCCGAGTTCGTCGGCGTTCGCGATGTGGTCGGCCAGGACGGGCTTGACCGGGTCTTCGAGGTGCTCCGCGCACCGTACGCCGAAGAGCCGACGAACTGGTCCCGTCGCTACAAGGCAAATCTCGAGAAGCTCGCGTCCGGCGACGTGATCAAGGTCGCCGAGGTCGTTCGCGACCTGTGGCGGCGTGAGCGTGAGCGCGGTCTTTCCGCAGGTGAGAAGCGCATGCTCGCCAAGGCGCGGCAGATCCTGGTGAGCGAGCTCGCCCTCGCGGAGAGCACCAACGAGGACAAGGCCGAGGCCCTGCTCGACGAGGTTCTCGCGTCCTGACGTAACAGCACAGGTGCCGGCGGCTGTGCCCCGCAACTGGACTCATAGAAGTGCCGCGGTGCCCGCGTGATGACCGAAGTCATCCGGCGGGCGCTGCGGCGTCTTCGGCTCTACAGCTTTTGTGGGCTCTGCAGCTTTGTGGGCTCTACAGCTTTTGCTCGTGCATCGCGTGCTTGGCGTGCCGGGCCCGGGCAGCCGGCCCGACCAGTCGTCACGGAAGGGGCTGGTCGGGGCATCGCGCCCGGCACTCCCCAAGCTCTTCGAGCAGGGGGTACCCCCAGGCCATACCCAATTCGGCGAAGGAAACAAACCTGAACGCCAACCCATTGTCTGATCGAGGCAGCTCTCAGACTCTCTCCCAGCCCCTTTCGCGCACCGCCGCCGTCATTCCCGCCGCGGGCCGGGGCGTGCGGCTCGGACCGGGCGCCCCCAAGGCCCTGCGGACCCTGAGCGGCACCCCCATGCTGGTCCACGCGGTACGGGCCATGGCGGCCTCCCGGGCGGTCTCGCTCGTCGTCGTGGTCGCCCCGCCGGACGGCGCCGCCGAGGTCCGCAACCTCCTCGACGCCCATCCGCTGGCCGACCGCGACAGCACCCGCACCGACGTCGTGGTCGTCCCCGGCGGCGCGACCCGCCAGGAGTCCGTCCGGCTGGGCCTCGCGGCCCTGCCCGCCGACGTCACCGCCGTCCTCGTCCACGACGCGGCCCGGCCGCTGGTGCCCGTCGACACCGTCGACGCCGTCGCCGCCGCCGTCCGTGAAGGCGCGCCCGCCGTCGTGCCGGCGCTGCCGCTCGCGGACACCGTCAAGCAGGTCGAGCCGAGCGTCGGCGAGCGCGCCGGCGAGCCGGAGCCCGTGGTGGGCACGCCCGAGCGGGCGCTGCTGCGGGCCGTGCAGACGCCGCAGGGCTTCGACCGTGCGGTACTCGTCGAGGCGCACGAGAAGGTCGCCGTGGAGGGCGAGGGCGCCACGGACGACGCCGGCCTGGTCGAGCGGCTCGGCGTCCGGGTCGTGGTCGTGCCCGGCCACGAGGAGGCGTTCAAGGTGACCCGGCCGCTGGACCTCGTCCTGGCCGAGGCCGTACTCGCCCGCAGGAGGGCCAACGATGGCTTCTGACCGCCCGCCGCTGCCCCTGGTCGGCATCGGCACCGACGTCCACGCCTTCGAGGAGGGCCGCGAGCTGTGGTGCGCGGGCCTCAAGTGGGAGGGCGCGAGCCACGGCCTCGCGGGCCACTCCGACGGCGACGTCGCCGCCCACGCCGCCTGTGACGCGCTGTTCTCCGCGGCCGGGCTCGGCGACCTCGGCGCCCACTTCGGCACGGACCGGCCCGAGTGGTCGGGCGCGTCCGGCGTCACGCTCCTGACGGAGGCTGCCCGCATCGTGCGCGCGGCGGGGTTCGAGATCGGCAATGTCGCCATTCAGGTGATCGGCGTACGGCCGAAGATCGGCAAACGGCGGGAGGAGGCGCAGGCGGCGCTCTCGGCCGCCGTGGGCGCCCCCGTGGCGGTCTCCGGGACGACGACGGACGGTCTCGGCCTGACGGGCCGGGCGGAGGGGCTTGCGGCTATGGCGACGGCGCTCGTGTACCGCGCGTAGGGGGACGGGCTGATTTCAGCCCGTCCGGCGTTTGAGGACAAAGCACAGCAGCCCGTCCGGCGTTTGAGGACAAGGCACAGCAGCCCGTCCGGCGTTTGAGGACCGGGGTCCGGGGCGGAGCCCCAGGACACCGCACGGCAGCGCGGAACGGGGGCCCGGGGTCGCCCCCCGGTTTCGGGAAGGGGCGGGTCAGGGGAAAGATCCACGGACCCGCACCCGCCCACCCGGAAAGGACAACCCGTGCCGCTCTCCGAGGACCTCAAGAAGTACATCGACGACAACCCCGTCTTCGCCACCGTGGCCACCGTCCAGCCCGACGGCAGCCCCCAGCTCTCCGTCACCTGGATCAAGCGCGACGGCGACGACCTGCTGTTCTCCACGACGGTCGGCCGCCGCAAGGAGAAGAACCTCCGCCGCGACCCCCGTGTCACCGTCATGGTCAACCCGCCCAACGCGCCGTACACCTACGCCGAGGTGCGCGGCACCGCCGGCATCACCACCGAGGGCGGGGACGAGCTGATCGACGAGCTGGCGCGGAAGTACACCGGCAAGGACTACGCCGACTTCAACCCGGCCGCCAAGGACGACGCCCAGCGCGTCGTGGTCCGCATCACGCCGCGCAAGGTCGTCGGCTCCCTGTAGATCAGTCCGGCTGTAGATCAGTCCGGTCGCACGGCACCCACCCGGTCGGAGCGCCGCGGCTCGTTCAGCAGCGGCAGTCCGTCGAGCGCGGGCGCCGCCCCGCTGTGGCGGATGTCCTCCATGCCCTTGCGCAGCGCCGAGCGCAGCCGACGGCCGAGCGGGCGCTCGACGTAGCGGTGCATGAGCCAGGCGGCGCCCAGCATCACCGTGATCAGCCCGGTGACGAGCGGCAGCGGGGGGACGGTCTCGCGCAGCGCGTAGATGATCGTCATCCCGATGTACTGGTGCAGCAGGTACATCGGGTAGGTGAGCGCGCCCGCCGTGGTCAGCCAGCGCCACCGCACCCGGTCGAAGGTGCCCAGTGCCACCAGCGCCATCACCGCGAAGATCGCGAAGACCATGACCTGCGCGGGGAGGAGCGCCGTCGCGTGGTTGGCGTTGTCGTGCACCCGCTTGGCCACGTGGTGGTTGGCGAGCAGGTACGAGACGGCGACGATGCCCCAGAGCAGGGCCGTGGGCCGGTAGCGGTGCATGAGGTAGTAGGCGATGCCCGCGACGAAGTACGGCGCCGCGAAGGGCGACGCCCACAGGGTGAGGAGCTTGCTGTCGGCCGTCGGGGCGATGGCGGCGGCCAGGGTCCAGACGCCGCAGAAGATCACGCAGCGGCGGTAGGTGACGCCCCTGGCCACGACGAGGGCGAAGAGCACGTAGAACTTCAGCTCCACGAAGAGCGTCCAGTAGACGCCGTCCACGTCCCAGACGCCGAGCCCGTGCTGGAGCATGGTCAGGTTGGTGAACACGGTCTCCGGGCCCGCCACCGAGCGGACCTCCGGCCACAGCATGACCACGCCGCCGGTCAGCAGGATCGCCACCCAGTAGGCGGGGTAGATCCGCGCGGCCCGGGACACCACGAAGTCGCCCAGGGATCTGCCCCAGGCGCTCATGCAGATGACGAAGCCGCTGATGAGGAAAAAGATCTCCACGCCCAGCCAGCCGTAGCGCGTTATCGGCTCGATGCCCGGGAACAGCAGGCGCGGGTCGCGGTTCCAGCCGCCGTTCAGACTCGTGTAGTGGTACAGCACGACCATGAGGGCCGCGAGCAGACGGAGTCCGTCCAGGATGCAGAGCCTGGGGCCAGGCCCACCCGGTCGGACGCCATCGTTTTCGCCGCCGCTGGCGAAACGCATGTCGTCCTCTCCCGTTGGCGCTCGGCCCGCTGCGCTTACGGGCCACCCAGGCATGCTGGCACACCGAGCGTTCCCGGCGGGTGACCGAACGTCACGGCCGGGCCGCCTGTCTCCCGGTTTCCGCCCGATGCCCTTGGTGGGTCCCCCGAAAGGAGCAACGGCGGCCCCCCGGATGACCGGGGGGCCGCCGTCGGGGCCGGTGGGGCGGGCGGGGCTCGTGAGGAGAGCCGCCGGGCGGCGTCGTCAGACGCGCTCGCGCGGCGCGCGCATGTCGGCCAGCGCCTTGGTCATGCCGCGTTTGAGCGCGCGGGCGAGCGGGCGCTCCACATAGCGGTGCAGCAGCCAGGAGGCCACCAGCATCAGCGCGACGAGGGCGGGGACGAGGACGTAGCGCGAGATGTCGTTCTCGAACTCCTTGATCACCGTCCAGCCGATGCGCTCGTGCAGCAGGTAGAGCGGGTACGTCAGCGCGCCCGCCGTCGGCAGCCAGCGCCAATTGATCTTGCTCGTCTTGCCGAGCGCCACGGCCGCGATCGCGGCGTAGAACAGGGCGAGCAGCATCACCGTGGGCCAGAGCGGGAGCTTGTGCCCCACGTACTTCTGCACGTTGTGGTGGGTGTTGAACGCGAAGTGCTGACCGGCCACGAAGGTCGCGGCGACGATGCCCCACAGCAGCAGATTGGGGCCGTAGCGGTACATCAGGTAGAACGCCATGCCGGCGATGAAGAACCAGCAGTCGTTCGGCATCAGCACCGCGTCCAGCGCGTCGACGTCGAGGCCCGCGGCGACGGCGGCGGCCATGGCCCAGACCACGCAGAAACCGACGACGTTCCGGTAGGTCAGCCCTCTCCAGGCGATGAGCAGCGCGAAGAGCAGGTAGAAGCGGATCTCCGCCCACAGCGTCCAGTAGACCCCGTCCGCGGGGGCGACCTTCATCGGCTCGTGGAACATCGTGAGGTTGACCGCGACGTCGCTCAGCGAGGGCCCGACGCCGTTCACGGGCCAGATGGAGACGACGACCGTCGCGGCGAGCACGGCGAACCAGTAGGCGGGGTAGAGGCGGGTGACGCGCGAGGTCGCGAAATCACCGATGCTTCTGCCCCAGGCGCTCATACAGATGACGAAGCCGCTGATGAGGAAGAAGAGCTGGACGCCCAGCCACCCGTAGGACGCCGGCACGTACGCCACCGGGAAGCGCTCGGTGGCCGGCATGGACCAGGCGGCGCTGTTGAAGGCGATGTAGTGGTACAGCACGACCATGAGGGCGGCGAGCAGACGCAGGCCATCCAGCGCGGCGAGTCTCCCCTTGGGCGCTATTCGCGGGAGTGGTGAGGCAGGACGTTCCTTCTGCCGCTGCTGCACCGTCACGGAGGACGTCAACGTCCCTCCTGAGTCCTGTGTCCGGATTTCGCTGGTTTTATCGGAGGCCTGACCGGGAAGGCACGACCGCCGGGGAAGCTACCACGCGGCCCCCTATCATGTGCAGATAGTAAGGAGAGGTCAAAGACCCGCGACGGGTTCGCGGAAGCTGTCGCTCCGCCGCAGTAGGGCTCCGGGCTCGTACCCGTTATCGAGTCAGCCCGTGCCGCCAGGGGCGATGCACCCCCTCGGGGCCACTACCCTGGTGCCGTGACCATTCGCCTGTACGACACCAGCGCCCGGCAGATCCGTGACTTCTCCCCGCTGATCCCGGGCTGCGTCTCGATCTACCTGTGCGGTGCGACCGTACAGGCCGCTCCGCACATCGGGCACATCCGTTCCGGTCTGAACTTCGACATCATGCGCCGCTGGTTCGCCTACCGCGGCTACGACGTGACGTTCGTCCGTAATGTCACGGACATCGACGACAAGATCATCGCGAAGGCCGCCGACCAGGGCCGCCCGTGGTGGTCGATCGGCTACGAGAACGAGCGGGCCTTCAACGACGGCTACGCCGCCCTGGGCTGCCTCCCCCCGACCGTCGAGCCCCGCGCCACCGGGCACGTCACCGAGATGGTCGAGATGATGCGAGGCCTGATCGAGCGCGGCCACGCCTACGCCGCCGACGGCAACGTCTACTTCGACGTGCGCTCCTTCCCCGGCTACCTGAAGCTCTCCAACCAGGAGCTGGACAATCTCCTCCAGCCCTCCGGCGAGGGCGAGACCGGCAAGCGCGACCCGCGCGACTTCGCCATGTGGAAGGCCGCCAAGGAAGGCGAGCCGAGCTGGGAGACCCCCTGGGGCCGCGGCCGGCCGGGCTGGCACCTGGAGTGCTCGGCGATGGCCCACAAGTACCTGGGCACCGCCTTCGACATCCACGGCGGCGGCCTGGACCTGATCTTCCCGCACCACGAGAACGAGATCGCCCAGGCGAAGGCCTTCGGTGACGACTTCGCCGCCTACTGGGTCCACAACGCGTGGGTCACTATCAGCGGCGAGAAGATGGCGAAGTCCCTGGGCAACTCGGTGCTCGTCTCCGAGATGCTCAAGCAGTGGCGCCCGATCGTGCTGCGCTACTACCTGGGCACCCCGCACTACCGGTCGATGATCGAGTACAGCCCGGAGGCGCTGCACGAGGCCGAGGCGGCGTTCGCCCGCATCGAGGGCTTCATGCAGCGTGTCGTGGAGCTCGCCGGACCCGTCGAGCCCGCCACGGAGGTCCCGCTCGCGTTCGCGGAGGCGATGGACGACGATCTGGGGGTGCCGCAGGCGCTCGCGATCATCCACACCACCGTCCGCCAGGGGAACTCGGCGCTGACCGCCGATGACAAGGAGAGCGCTGTCGCCCGGCTGGCCGAGGTCCGCGCCATGCTCGGCGTCCTGGGCCTGGACCCGCTCGACGAGCACTGGACCGGCACCGCCACCGGCCGTGGGGACGATCTCCACGGTGTGGTGGACTCCCTGGTCAGGCTGGTCCTCCAGCAGCGCGAGAGCGCCCGGGGCCGCAAGGACTACGCGACCGCCGACGCCATCCGTGACCAGCTCCAGCAGTCCGGCCTCAGCATCGAGGACACCCCCGCCGGCCCCCGCTGGACCCTGTCCTGAGGGACACTTTTCGTACGCACGTCTACTGAGCCGCGTCCCATGCGGTTCTGAGCAGTAAAGAGATAGGTGACCCCCATGGCCGGCAACAGCCAGCGCAGGAACCGTCGCACGTCCAACAAGAAGGGCGCGACGGTCGGCAGCGGCGGCCAGCGGCGCCGGGGCCTGGAGGGCAAGGGCCCGACCCCGCCCGCGTCCATGCGCAAGGGACACAAGAAGAACCGTGTCGCCAACGCCCAGGCCAAGCAGGCGGCCCGCCGCCCGGCCCCGCGCCGCGGCGGCCCCAAGGGCACCAACGAGCTCGTCGTCGGCCGTAACTCGGTCGTCGAGGCGCTGCGCGAGGGCGTGCCCGCGAACACGCTCTACGTCCAGCAGTTCGTCGACAGCGACGAGCGCGTGCGCGAGGCCGTCCAGCTCGCCACGGAGAAGGGCCTCAACCTCATGGAGGCCCCGCGTCCGGAGCTGGACCGCATGACCAACGGCCTGAACCACCAGGGCCTGGTCCTGTCGGTGCCCCCGTACGACTACGCCCACCCCGAGGACCTGACCGCGTCCGCCGCCGACAACGGCGAGGACCCGCTGATCGTCGCCCTCGACGGCATCACCGACCCGCGCAACCTCGGCGCCGTCGTCCGCTCCGTCTCCGCCTTCGGCGGCCACGGCGTGGTCGTCCCCGAGCGCCGCGCGGCCGGTATGACCGCCAGCGCCTGGAAGACCTCCGCCGGCACCGCCGCCCGGACGCCCGTCGCCCGCGCCACCAACATGACGCGGATGCTGGAGGCGTACCAGAAGGAGGGCCTGATGGTCGTCGGCCTCGCGGCGGACGGCGAGACCGAGCTCCACGAGCTGGAGGCCCTGGAGGGCCCGGTCGTGATCGTCGTCGGCAGCGAGGGCAAGGGCCTCTCCCGCCTCGTCGGCGAGACCTGCGACTTCCGTGTGCGCATCCCCATGCCGGGCGGCGCCGAGTCGCTGAACGCCGGTGTCGCGGCCGGCGTCGTGCTCTACGAGGCGGCGCGCCGCCGCGCCTGACACACCGGGCGGGACCAGCGGTACGCGGCGGCCGGGGAGGATCCTCCCCGGCCGCCGCGCTTTCCGCCGAAGACGTCTGGAGACGTCCGGAGACGTCCCGAAGATTCTGAAGATATTGACGGGTCCTGGACACATCCAACCGGTCAAGGCAGTGTCCTAACCTCCGGTCACTCGGTTAGATGAGTGTGGACACCAGAACACCCCGCACACCTACGGGGGGAAGCTCTTCCGGGTACGACGACCAGCCCGCGCTGAGTACGGTGAAGGTCCCGTCCGACCCCGCGCAGGTCATCGTCAACCATCTGAGCTTCCGGGTGCAGCTCGCCCGGCCCCCACGCGCGTCCCGGCAGTTCGCCGGGGGAGCGGACGCCGCGCGGATCCCCGCCGCCAAGAACGCCGGGGCCAAGCGCCGCGCACCCGTGGTGTGGAGCGGACGGACCGGGCCGGGAGACTCTGCCTCCACCCAGCTCCTCCAGGCCGTCCGCGATTCCGGCGGCCTCACCGCCCCGCTGCCCACGGCCGGCGGCGGGGACGCGGGCGCCACCCAGGTGCTGCCGCGCATCAGCGTCGACGACGCCCCGGCCACCGTGATCGGCCCGCGCGGGCCCGCCGAGGAGCACGGCGGGCCGCCGACCCAGCTCCTGCGCGGTATGCGCCCCACCCACAGCGCCTACGACGAGGACGCCGGCCACCCCGACGATCTCGACGACTTCGCCGACGAGCAGGACGCCGACGAGGACGAGCTACGGCGCGGCCGCCAGGGCGACCCCGTCCGGCACGCCTACTACCCCGGGCGCCGGATGAACCTCGGCGTCGTCCTCCTTCCCCTGCGCGTCTTCCTCGGCCTCATCTCCGTCTACGGCGGGATGAACAAGCTCTGCGACCCCGTCTACTTCGACGGCGGCAAGCGCGGCTCCCTGGTCGAATGGCTCCACCAGCTCCACCCCTGGGCCGCCGCCGAGCCCCTGCGCCACCTGGCCCTCGCCCACCCCGTCGGCGCCGGCCTGAGCGTCGCCTTCGCGCAGGTCGTCATCGGCGTCCTCACCATCTTCGGCCTCTGGCAGCGGGTCGCCGCCGCCGTCGGCGTGCTGCTCTCCGTGATCCTCCTCGTCACGGTCAGCTGGCGGACCACCCCGGTCTACGGCGCGCCCGACATCATCTACCTGGCCGCCTGGAGCCCCCTGGTGATCGCCGGGGCGCCCTTCTACTCCGTCGACGGGCGGCTCGCGGGCGAGGCCTGGCGGCGGCTCGGGCCGCGCGCCGAGCTCTGGGCGCTGCGGCGGCGCGTGCTGCGCCGGGGCGCGGTCATGGCCACGGTGCTCATCGGGATCTCGCTGCTGACCGGGTCGATGCTGGGCGGGGCCGTCCGCTCCTCCCGGGTCGCGGAGACCCCCGGCACCCCGCCCCCGCCGTCCAACAGCCTCCAGGGCTCGCCGCTGCCGCAGCGCCCCTCCTCGTCCTCGCCGCGCGGCTCGCACGGCCCGGCGACGTCGAGCACCCCGAAGCCCAGCGCGTCCAACCGGAAGACGCCCACCCCCGGGGCCACGCCGTCCGCGCCGGCCGGCACGGTCCGTACGCCCACGGCGTCCGCGGGCGGCGCCGGGCAGTCCAGCGGGAGCGCGGGCAGTGTCCGCCCGGCACCGCAGTCCCCGCACCAGGCGCCGGCTCCGGCGGCCCCGCAGCACAGCTCCTCGGGGGCGACGACGGGCAGCTCCACCGGCGGTGGCTCGGGCGGCTCGACGAGCGGCTCGGGCAGCTCCTCCGGCGGCGGGGCGCTCGGAGGGCTCCTCGGCTAGTCGTCGCCGGTACGCGAACGGTCCCGCACCCTGTTGGGGTGCGGGACCGTTTCGCGCCCCGAAGGGGCGCGGGGAACTGCGCGCTCAGCCACGACGCACGGTCGGTTCACCGCGGGCCGGTGGGGGCTTGTCGCGCAGTTCCCCGCGCCCCTGACGGGGCTCAGCGAGCCAGTTCCTTGGCGGCCTCCGCCAGATCTTTCGCCGTGTCGATCGCCCGCCAGTACGCCCCCTGCGGCAGCGGGAACCCGGCAAGACGCCGCTCGCGCGCCAGGCGCGGAAACGTGGTCCGCTCGTGGTCGCCGCGCTCGGGCAGCAGCTCCGTGAAGGCGGGCGAGAAGACATAGACGCCGGCGTTGATCAGATAGGGCGAGGGCGGCGCCTCGACGAAGTCCAGGACGTGCCCGAACTCGTCGGTCTTCACCGCACCCCAGGGGATCCGCGGCCGCGCCAGTGCGAGCGTCGCCGTGGCGTCCCGCTCATGGTGGAAGGCGGCCATCTCGCGCAGCGAGAACCGGGTCCAGATGTCGCCGTTGGTGGCGTACCAGGCCTCGTCGGGGCGGGGCAGGGAGGAGGCCGCGTGCCGCAGGCCGCCGCCCCGGCCGAGGGGCTCGGGCTCGACGACCGTCGTCACCCGCAGCGGCAGTTCGGCCGTGGCGAGCCAGTCCTCGAGGACACGCGCCAAATGGCCGCACGAGACCACGGCGTCGGTGACGCCCTCGGCGGCCAGCCAGGCGAGTTGATGGCCGATGATCGGGACTCCCGTGCCGGGGATCTCGACCATCGGCTTGGGACGGTCGTCGGTGTACGGACGGAGCCGCGAACCCTGGCCTCCGGCCAGGATCACGGCTTGCGTCGGGTACAGGCTGTACGGGCTGTGCTGCGTGCCGGTCATGCTCCGCACGATATGCGGTGCCGCGCGTGGGGACGCGGCCGGCGGTGGGAGCGGTCAGTGGCTCTGGACGCCGGCGGCGAAGGCCGTGTCGCAGACGGGGCGGGCGAAGGACTGGGCCTTGCGCTCCCCGTACTTCTTGCGCGCGGCCTCGCCCAGTGCCCGGGCGATCGCCATGCAGTGCTGGGCCAGTGAGGGACGGCCGTTGGTCGCCTCCTGAAGGTGTGTCAGGGCGGCGCCGGGGTTCTTCTCCTGGAGCTCCAGGAGGAGTTTGTCGCGCAGCACCTCGTGCGGCGCACGGGCCTTGGCGACGGTCGAGGCGGTGTCGGAGGACGCGGTGAGGACCTGCGACTCGGCGGTCGGCGCCGCCCAGGGAACGCGGGTCACCGCGAGAGTCCCCGAGAGCACGAGAACGACCGGGAGGACGAGAGCGAGGGTTCTGCCGATGCGGCGGGCGGCCTGGTTCATGCCGCAGATGGTAGCGAGGCGTAATGACGCCGCTCCATTTAGTCACCCGGTCGGGGGATGTCGATGGTTATCGGAATGACGGTTGAGTTGACGTACGGGGCTCGAAATGAGCGGTGTGCCGGGGTATTTGCCGCCGAAGCACACCCCGCGTCCCGGGCCCCCGGGACCCGGACGCGGGGCGCGTCTTCTCGGTTACGCTCAGTCGCCGATGCGCTCGCCGGAGGACGTGGAGAACACGTGCAGTTCACCGGAGCGCGGGACGACGTGGAGCACGGAGCCCTTCTCGGGCACGCGGCGGCCGTGGACGCGGACGACGATGTCCTTCTGCTCGCCGCCGACCTCGGCGGTGCCGTAGACGTAGCCGTCGGCGCCGAGCTCCTCGACGACGTTGACGGTCACGGCGACGCCGCCGGGCTCGGCGCCCTTGCCCTCGGGCCGCTCGACGACGTCGAAGTGCTCGGGCCGGACGCCCACGGTGACCGTGCGGTCGCCCTTGTCGGCGGCGGTGGTCAGCGCCTCGCGGGGCACGGGCACGACGTCGGAGCCGAACTTCACCCCGCCGTCGGTGATCGGCACCTCGACGAGGTTCATCGCGGGGGAGCCGATGAAGCCCGCCACGAAGAGGTTGGCCGGCCGGTCGTACATATTGCGCGGGGAGTCGATCTGCTGGAGCAGGCCGTCCTTGAGCACCGCGACCCGGTCGCCCATGGTCATGGCCTCGACCTGGTCGTGGGTGACGTAGACGGTGGTGATGCCGAGGCGGCGCTGGAGGCTCGCGATCTGGGTGCGGGTCTGGACACGCAGCTTGGCGTCGAGGTTGGACAGCGGTTCGTCCATGAGGAAGACCTGCGGCTCGCGGACGATGGCGCGGCCCATGGCCACGCGCTGGCGCTGGCCGCCGGAGAGGGCCTTGGGCTTGCGGCCCAGGTATTCGGTGAGGTCCAGGATGCGGGCGGCGTCCTCGACCTTCTGGCGGATCTCCGCTTTCGGCACGCCCGCGATCTTCAGGGCGAAGCCCATGTTGTCGGCCACGGTCATGTGGGGGTAGAGCGCGTAGTTCTGGAACACCATGGCGATGTCCCGGTCCTTGGGCGGCAGATGGGTGACGTCCCGGTCGCCGATGCGGATCGCGCCGCCGTTGACGTCCTCCAGTCCCGCCAGCATCCGCAGGGAGGTGGACTTGCCGCAGCCGGAGGGGCCGACGAGGACCAGGAACTCCCCGTCCTCGATGGCGATGTCGAGCTGGTCGACAGCGGCCCTGTCGGTTCCCGGGTAGATCCGGGTGGCTTTGTCGTACGTGACCGTGGCCATGGTGATGTGATCCCTTCACCGGCAGGAACGTGCCGGACGATCCGAGTAGAGGGAGTGGTCCAGTCCAATCGGGCTGGGTTTCCCGTGACGGTACCGGGGCGGAGGGCCGTTGTCAGCAGGTGGCGGGTCACGAAGTCGATGTGGGTAGACTGCGTCTCGCATGCCGCCTTAGCTCAGCTGGTAGAGCACCGCTCTTGTAAAGCGAAGGTCGTCGGTTCGAGTCCGACAGGCGGCTCGGTGCGAAGACACGGAAACCGCAGGCCCTCCGAGGAGGACCTGCGGTTTCCGTGCGTCAGGGGCCCGGCGTTCAGCTCCGGTGGGCCACCCGGTCGTCGACGGCCGGGGCGCCGGCCGGCGTCTCCTGGGGCGAGTCCTGGTGACCCGGCCACCAGGCCTTGTGGCCCAGCAGCGAGGTGACGGTGGGCACCAGCAGCATCGCCATCACGAAGGCGGTGAGCAGGATGCCGAAGCCCACGGCGAAGCCCATCTGCTGGAGCATGGAGTTGTCGGCGAGGACCAGCACGCCGAAGGTGCCGGCGAGGATGATCGCGGCGGAGGCGACGGTCGGGGCGGACTGCGCCACGGCCGTGCGGATGGCCTCCTTGGGCGGGACACCGCGGCGTACCTCCTCGCGGAGGCGGGCGACCATCAGGATGTTGTAGTCGGTGCCGATCGCGACGACGAAGAGATAGACGATCACCGGCAGCATGAAGAGCAGTCCGTGCTCGCCCTTGACGTCCTGGAAGAGCCAGACGGTGGAGCCGAGGGTGGCGCCGAAGCCCAGGGCCACGGCGATCATCAGATACCAGGGTGCGACCAGGCTGCGGAGCAGCAGACCGAGGATGATCATGATGGCCACTCCGGCGGCGGGGAAGACGACCCGGTAGTCGTGGCCCACGGCGTCCTCGATGTCGGCGAGGACGGCGGAGGTGCCGCCGACGAGGGCCTCGGTGCCGGAGGGCGCGGCGCTGTGGGCCGCCTCGCGCAGCTCGCCGCCCGCGAGGTCGATGGCCTTGTCGGCGGTGGGCGCGTACTTGAGGATCACGCTGTACTGGGCGACGGTGCCGTCGGCGTTGACGACGGCGGGCGCGGCCGTGCCGACCCCGTCGACGGCGGCGAGCTTGCCGCGGAAGGTCTCCAGCGCGGCCTGGTCGAGGCGGGTGCCGTCCTTGGCGCTGAGGTAGACCATGGCCGGGTCGGACTGGCCGGCGGAGAAGCCCCGCTGGAGGTCCTTCATGGCCTGGACGGACTCCAGCTTCTGCGGCATCTGGCTGCTGGTGTCGAACTGGGGCTTGAAGCTGAAGGCGCCCACGGCGAGGACGGCGAGGACGGCGGTGGACAGGACGGCGACCACGCCGGGGCGGTGGGCGACGAGCCCGCCGACACCGTTCGCGAAGCGGTTCCTCGGCTGCTTGCGCCAGGCCTTCGACGGCCAGAACGCCGCGCGCCCGAGGAGGGAGAAGACGGCGGGCACGAGCGTGAGCGCCGCGACGAGCGTGACGGCCACGGAGATGGCCAGCGAGGGGCCCATCGCCCGCATCATGCCCAGCGTGGAGAGCAGCAGGGCGAGGAAGGCGACGATGACCGCCCCGGCGGCCGAGGCGATGGTCTCGCCGACCCGGGCCACGGCCTCGACGAGGGCCTCCTTGGGCTCCTGGCCCTGGCGCAGGTGCTCGCGGTAGCGGAAGAGCAGGAAGAGGATGTAGTCGGTGCCGACGCCGAAGAGGACGACGATCAGGATCGCGGAGATGGAGCTGTCGGCCTTCAGCCCGCCGACCGAGGCGGCGGTGCCGATGAGGCCGGTGGCGACCATCGAGACGACGGCGATGATGACGACGGGAAGGATGGCGATCAGCGGGCTGCGGAAGATGACCAGCAGCAGCACGATGATCAGCAGGAACGTCGCCGACATGACCATGGCGTCGGTGTCGCTGGAGGATTCCTTGGCGTCGAGCTGGGTGGCGGCCTGGCCGGTGATGCCCATCTTCAGATGGGTGCCGTCCAGCAGCGGTTTGGCGTCGTCGCGCAGCTTTTTGACGGAGTCCGGCAGCGTCTCGTCGTTGAAATTCTTGGTGGTGGCGTAGATGTTGGCCAGGGCCACCTCGCCATTGGGGGAGACGGCCTTGGGGTCGGTGACGACCTTGGCTATCTTCTCGTGGTGCTTGCCGTCGAGCCCGGCGGTGACCTTGATGACGTCGCGCTTGTCCGCGTCGTCCAGCTTGCCGCCGTCGGCGCGCTGGAACACCGCGATCGCGGCGGGCTGTTCGGTCTGCGGGAAGGCCTTCTGCTGGAGATTCCCCACCCGCACCGATTCATAGTGCGAGGGCAGGAACTCGGTCTCGTCCGTGGTGGACTTCAGGCCGGGTGCGAACATGGCGAGTGCCACGGCCGCGATGATCCAGCCGGCGATCGTGAGCCAGGGCCGATGGACGGCGAACCGCCCGACTCGACGGAACATGACGCTCCTTCAACTACCTCTTAACAACATGCGTGTACGTGTGTTCGTATGGGCCGTATAGGCATGAACACGCTAGGGACTGAAGTTCCCCGGCCACAACAAAATTCCGGGGAATCAGGGGGAAATCGGCCCTGGGGTGGGGAAGTTGGAGAAGCCTCTCAACCCTGAGGAGGAGAGCCGGTGGAGCCGCTCTCACCCGTGGGGTAGAGGCCACTCCGCCGAACAGCTTCGTCCGGATTACGCTGCCCTCATGAGCGATGTCGATTTCTATGCCGCGCGCATGGAGCGCGCCGTCCTGGCCGCCACCGAGGCGGGCCTGGCCGGTCTGATCATCTCCCCGGGCCCCGATCTCGGCTGGCTCTGCGGATACCGCGTCCCGGCCGTCACCGAGCGCCTCACGGCCCTGCTCCTCCTCCCCGGCCGCAAGCCCCTGCTCGTGGTGCCCCGGCTGGAGCAGCCCGACGCCCAGCACTCGCCGGGCGCGGGCGCGTTGACGATCACCGGCTGGGCCGACGGCGAGGACCCCTACGCCACCCTCGCCGGGCACCTCGACCCGCGCGGCCGTTACGGCGTCTCCGACGCCACCTGGGCGCTGCACCTGCTGGCCTTCCAGCGAACGGCCCCCGGAGCGGGCTTCGGCGCGCTCACGGAGGTCCTCCCGATGCTGCGGGCCGTGAAGGACGCCCACGAGGTCGAGCTGCTCGCCGCCGCCGGAGCGGCCGCGGACGCCACCTACGAGACCGTGGTCGACCTGCGCTTCGCCGGGCGCCGCGAGCGCGAGGTGGCCGCCGACCTCGCCCGGCTGCTCCGGGAACACGGCCACTCCCAGGTCGACTTCACGATCGTCGGCTCCGGCCCCAACGGCGCCAACCCCCACCACGAGGCGGGCGAGCGGGTCATCGAGGACGGCGACATGGTCGTCCTGGACTTCGGCGGCCTCAAGGACGGCTACGGCTCCGACACCACCCGCACGGTGCACGTGGGCGAGCCGACGGCGGAGGAGCGCAAGGTCCACGACCTGGTGCGCGAGGCCCAGCAGGCGGCGTTCGAGGCGGTCCGCCCCGGGGTGGCCTGCCAGGACGTCGACCGCGTGGCCCGCCAGGTCATCCGCCGCGCGGGCTACGGCGAGTACTTCATCCACCGCACGGGGCACGGCATCGGCGTCACGACGCACGAGCCGCCGTACATGGTGGAGGGCGAACACCTGCCGCTGGTACCGGGGATGTGCTTCTCGATCGAGCCGGGGATCTATCTGCCGGGGCGGTTCGGGGTGCGGATCGAGGACATCGTGGTGTGCACGGAGTCCGGCGGGCGGAGGCTGAACAACACGGCGCGCGAGCTGCGGGTGGTGAGCTAGCCCCGGCCGGGGGCGCGAGGGGCACGAGGGGCACGAGGAGCGAGAGGGGGCGAGAACCCCCTCGGCCGTCTCACACCACCCGCATCCGGTGCGGGTCGTAGTCGTGCCCCGGCGCGCGGGTGGTCTGTCCGTACCGTGGCGCCCGCGCGTTGACGAACACCCAGGCCACGACGGCCGCCATCAGCATGATCCCCGCCCCCCACGCCATGGCGACGGCGAAGCCGTGGACGACACCGGCCCTGACGGCCACCGACGTCGCGATCGTGTTCAGCAGCGCCGTCCCGATCGAACCCCCCACCTGCTGCGCGGTGTTCACCGTCGCCGAGGCGACACCGGAGTCGCGCGGCGCCACCCCGGACGTGGCGACGTTGACGACCGGCATGAAGATCAGGCCCATGCCGAGGCCGACGAGGATCTCGGAGGGCAGGACGTGCGAGGCGTAGGCCGGCGCGGCGGTCAGGAACGTCAGCAGGAACAGCCCCGTCGCCGCGAGCAGGGCGCCCGGCACCATCAGCAGCCGGGGCGGCAGCCGGGTCATCAGCCGCGCGGAGATCTGCGTCGAGGCGATGACGATCGCGCCGCTCAGCGGCAGAAACGCCAGCCCGGTCCGGAGCGGTGAGTATCCGAGCACGACCTGAAAGTAGTAGGTCATGAACAGAAACATCCCGAACATCCCCACGACCGCCAGCGCCATCGTCATGACCGCGCCGCCCCGGTTGCGGTCACCGATGACGCGCGGCGGCAGCAGCGGGCTGCGCGCCCGCGTCTGCCACCGGGCGAAGACCGCCAGCAGCACCGTCCCGCCGCACAGCAGACCGAGGACCAACGGGCTGGACCAGCCACGCGGTTCGGCCTCGCTGCACGCGTACACGACGGCCACGAGCCCGCCGCAGCCGAGCAGCACCCCGGGCAGGTCGAGGCTCGGCCGGTCGGCTGGGAGCGGCCGGTGGTCGCGCAGCAGCAGGACCGCCCCGAGCAGCGCGACCAGCGCGATGGGCACGTTGACGTACAGGCACCAGCGCCAGTCCAGGTACTCCGTCAGCAGGCCACCGGTGATCAGGCCGATGGCGGCGCCGCCGCCCGCGATCGCGCCGTAGATCCCGAACGCCTTGCCGCGCTCGCGCAGGTCCGTGAACGTCGTCGTCAGCAGCGACAGCGCCGAGGGCGCCAGCACCGCCGCGAAGACGCCCTGAAGGGCGCGGGCCGCGTAGAGCGTGCCCTGGCTGTGCGCGGCGCCACCGAGCGCGGAGGCGACCGCGAAACCGACGAGTCCCAGGGTGAAGGCGCGTTTGCGCCCGACCCGGTCGGCGATCCTGCCCCCGAGCAGCAGGAGCCCGCCGAAGGCGAGGGAGTAGGCGGTGATGACCCACTGCCGGTGGGCGTCGGTCATCCCGAGTTCACGCTGGGCCGAGGGGAGAGCGATGTTCACGATGGTCGCGTCGAGGACGACCATCAGCTGCGCCAGTGCGATCACCACCAGCCCCCACCAGCGGCGGGGGTCGGCGTCGGATTCATCGGCTGCGTCGGCTATGGGAGGCTCGTTCGAGCTCATGGGTACCCGCTCTCGCGTGCTTACGCGCCGTGCGCGACGTGCAGAGGCTCGCGATCCAGCCTAGGCCTGCCGGGTGACATACGCCCCCCGGCGGCCAATCGCCTACTTGTTCGACGTATTTTGGCGTATCCGGGTCTTTCGCGGCGTATCCCGGAACGGGAGGCTCAGGGGACGAGCACGACCTTCCCGATCGTGCCGCGCGTCTCCAGCGCCCGGTGGGCGGCTGCCGCCTCGGCGAGCGGGAAGCGCTGCACGGCCGGTACGACGCGCCCCGCCGCGGCCTCCGCCAGGGACAGCTCCTCCAGCCGCCGCATCCCGGTCTCGCCCCCGCCGAACCGTTCCAGCATGGCCGGGCCGAGCACGTACCGCGAGGTGATGCCGCGCTCGGCGAGCCGGGCCGGGTCGAGGTCGAGCGGCCCGCCGCCGACCGTGCCGTGCGCGGACCAGCCGAAGACCAGGTGGAGCCCGCCGGGCGCCAGCAGGTCGACCGCGGCCAGGGCGGCCGGGCCGCCGACGCCGTCGAACACGACCGTGGCGGCACGCCCCCACAGGGCCGTACGGGCCCGCTCGGCCCACCCGGGGTCGTTGTAGTCGAGGGCGATGTCCGCGCCCAGCGCGCCGACGTGCGCGACCTTGGCCGGCCCGCCGGCCAGTCCGACGACGGTGGCGCCCGCGTTCCCGGCGTACTGCACGAGCAGCGAGCCGATGCCGCCCGCCGCGGCCGTCACGACCACGATGTCGTCCTCGCCCAGCTCGGTGAAGCCCAGGATGCCGAGCGCGGTGCGGCCCGTACCGATCATGGCGATGGCGTGGTCCTCGGCGAGCCCGTCCGGCAGCTCGTGGAGTCTGTCGGCGCCGACGACGGCCAGCTCCGCGTAGCCGCCGCCGGGGGCGGTACGGCCCAGGTGGGCGACGACGCGCCGGCCGAGCCAGTAGGGGTCGGTGCCCTCGCCGAGGGCGTCGACGGTGCCCGCGACCTCACGGCCGGGGACGGCCGGCAGCCCGGGCAGGCCGTAGGGGTTGCCGGGGTCCCCGGCGCGCTGGCCGGCGTCGACCAGGTGGACGCCCGCGGCCGCCACGGCCACCCGGACCTGGCCGGGGCCGGGAACGGGGTCCTCGACGCGCTCGTGGCGCAGGTTCTCGGCGGGGCCGAAGGCGTGCAGACGGACGGCGTGCATGGCGCTCTCCTCGAAGATCGTCACGGGGACGGTCCCGAGTCTTCAACCTCAACCAGAATTGAGGTCAAGGGGCACCTGGCGCCGCCCGGCGCTCAGACCCGGGGGAAGCGGCTCTGGAGGTCCCAGACGACGGGGTTGTCGGCGAGTCCCTCATGCATGTCCGCCAGATCCGCGACCAGATCGTGGAGGAAATCGCGGGCTTCGCGGCGCAGGGCCTTGTGGTCGAAGGTCAGCGGCGGGTCGTCCGGCGCCCAGTCGGCCGTGACCTCCACCCAGCCGAAACGGCGCTCGAAGACCAGGCAGTCGGTGGACTCGGTGAAGTCCAGCTCGGCGAACTGCGTCTGCGCCGAACGGCTGCCCCGGGGGTCGCGGTCGATCTTCTCCACGATGTCGCACAGCGCCCAGGCGAAGTCGAGCACCGGCACCCATCCCCAGGCTGTGGAAATCTCCCGGTCCTCCTTGACGTCGGCCAGATAGACGTCGCCGCAGAAGAGGTCGTGCCGCAGGGCGTGCACGTCAGCGGTGCGGTAGTCCGTCTGCGGAGGGTCCGGGAAGCGGCGGGAGAGGGAGTAGCCGAGGTCGATCACGCTTCGATGGTACGTATGCCGGGCGGGTGCGTAGGACGGGCGTGCGCGCGTACGGCGGGCGTGCGTGCGTACGACGGGTGTGCCCCCGCCGCCATAGGGGCGACGGGGGCACTGGGGGGTGTACCGGTGGGGGTGGACCCGTGGGGGCTACTTCACGTTGATCGCGGTCCAGGTGGCGGCGACCGTCTTGTACTCGTTGCTGGTGGCGCCGTAGAGGTCCGCGGTGGCCTTGAGGGTGGCGGTACGGGCGGCCTTGTAGTTGGTGGTGGAGGTGAAGTACGTGGTCAGGGCCTTGTACCAGATCTTGGTGGCCTTGTCCCGGCCGATGCCCGTGATCTTGGAGTTGTTGTAGGTGGGGCTGTTGTAGCTCACGCCGCCGACGACCTTGCTGCCGCTGCCCTCGGACAGCAGGTAGTAGAAGTGGTTGGCGGGGCCGGAGGAGTAGTGGACGTCGACGTTGCCCAGGGAGGACGACCAGTAGTCCTTGGAGCGGCCGTCCTTGCTCGGCTTGTCCATGTAGCGCAGCGGGGTGCCGTCGCCGTTGATGTCGATCTTCTCGCCGATGAGGTAGTCGCCCGGGTCGGTGGCGTTGTTGGCGTAGAACTCGGCGGCGGTGCCGAAGATGTCGGAGGTGGCCTCGTTCAGACCGCCGGACTCACCGCTGTAGCGCAGGTTGGCGGTGGCGGAGGTGACGCCGTGGCTCATCTCGTGGGCGGCCACGTCGAGCGCGGTCAGCGGGTGGGAGTCGTTCTCGCCGTCGCCGTAGGTCATGCAGAAGCACTCGTCGTCCCAGAAGGCGTTGACGTAGCCGCTGCCGTAGTGGACGCGGGAGTACGCGCCCTTGCCGTCGCCCTTGATGCCGCTGCGGCCGAGCACGTTCTTGTAGAAGTCCCAGGTGACGGCCGCGCCGTAGTGGGCGTCGACGCCCGCGGTCTGCCGGCCGCCGCCCCACACGTCGCTCGCGTTGGTGAAGAGCGCGCCGGTGCCGTCGGTGCCCTGGTTGAGGTCGTACGTCTTGTGGCCGCCGCGGTCGCCGTCGGTGAGCGTGTAGCCGGAGCCCGACTTGGTGGTGCTCAGCGAAACCTTTCCGCTGTAGGTGCTGGTCCCGGTGCCGGTCTCGATGGCCTCGTCCTGGAACAGCTTCTCACCGGTGTTCGCGTCGGTGATCACATGCAGCTTGCTGGGCGTGCCGTCCTTCTGGACGCCGGTGACCACGGTCTCGTACGCCAGGACCGGCTTGCCCTGCGCGGCCCAGATGACCTTGCGCGGCGCGCGGTCGGCGTCGGCCTTCGCGGTCTCCTTGCCTGCGGCGACGCTCAGCGCGCTCTTCTTGGCGGCGGCGGGCGCGAGGGAGGGCGTGGTGCTGGGCACGGCTATCTTGGCGTCGGTCGCCTTGGTGACGTCACGGGCGCCGTTCTTCTTCTGATGCACCACCAGGTCGCCGCCGAGCACCGGCAGACCCTCGTACGTGCGCTCGTAGCGCGTGTGCACGGTGCCGTCGGCGTCCTTCACGACGTCACGGACGACCAGCTTCTCCTTGCCGGCGTCCAGCCCGATCTTCGCGGCGGTCGAGGACGCCTCACCCTGCGCCTCCTTGACGGCGGAGGCCCGCTGTCCGGCCGACAGCGCCAACTGCTGCCCGCCCTGGGCCTTGTCGGCCGACGCGTTCGCCGAGCCCGACTGCACACCGATCACCACCATGGCGGCGGAGGCGACAAGTGCGGCGGCACGCAGGGAGTTCTTACGGGGGGTGGCGGTGATGCTTCTCAACTCGATCTCCTAAGAGGGGGGTTACGGGCAGCCCGAGCGGGGGCCGACCGTTGCGTCAGGAGTGGTACAGGAGCGAATTGAGGAGAGCGTGCCATCGATGGCCGGAGATTGACAGGGGCGCAACAAGGATTTGATCTGTTGGTAAACGCTGAGCGGTGGATTGGATCCGCTATGCGGTGAGTTGGGGGACGGGGGGATGTGCTCAACTGGTGGAGAAGGGCAGTTGAACAGAGGGAAAGGGGTGACGGGAATGGATATCGGAATGTACGCGGAGGACTACGTTCCGGAGCAATTCCGCGTACAGGCGAGGGCGTTGCGCGAAGAGGCGTGGCCCGGGCTGGGGGGAATCCCGCACGATCCCGCGTTGAATCCGCTGACGATACTGCTGGTAACGCCGGACGGAGAAGTCAGGGCGGTGCTCGATGTCCTGTCGAAGGACATCGAGCACGAGGGCGTCCGTTACCGGGCGGCGGGCCTGAGTTCGGTCGTCACGGCCGGGGCGCACCAGGGCAAAGGACACGGGCGGCAGCTCGTGGCTGCCGCCCGTGAATTCATCGCGAAAAGCGGTGCGGACCTGGGAATCTTCACCTGCGACCGCCCCTTGCGGGGCTTCTACGAGGGGGCCGGCTGGCGCGCGCTGGAGGGCGCCGTGCTCGTCGGGGGCACCCCGGAGGCCCCCTTCCCCAGCGACCGCCCGGGATTCGACAAGGTCGCGATGGCGGACTTCTTCACCGAGCGGGGGCGGCGGGGCGCGGCCTCGTTCCGGGACGCCCGGATCGGGCTGTACCCGGGTGGGATCGACAGGTTGTGGTGAGAGCTGAGGCGAGGGTTGCGGTGAGAGGGGATACCGGGGCTACGGCTGGTCGTCCGGCTTCCGCTCCTGGGTGCCGAGCTGCTCGTTGATCTTCTGCTGAGCGGTGTCGACCTGGCTCTGGTACTTGTTCCCCGTCCTCGCGTCGAACGCGTCGCCGGCCTTCTCGACGCCCTGCCGGGCTGTGTCCTCATGCCCCTTGAGCAGGTCCTTGAGTTTGTCGAGCATGGACATGGTCGTCCTCCTTACGGAACGCCTGACGCCTTCAGGATCGCCGCGTTCCGGCCGTGCCGCATCCTGGGGACGGGGGGCGTGCGGGGTCGTGCGGGGCCGTGTGGGGTCGCACGGACGGGCTTGCGGTTGCCGTTACGTCAACTCCTACGGTCTTTCCCAGGGCCGGAGAGACCGGCCCGGTGGTGAGGGAAGGCTGAGGCGGATGGCCTGGTCGATCGCGGATGTGGCCCGGATGTCCGGGGTGACGTCCCGGACGCTGCGGCACTACGACGAGATCGGGCTGCTGCCGCCCGCGTGGACCGGGCACGGGGGGCTCCGCCACTACGAGGAGGCCGAACTGCTGCGGTTGCAGCAGATCCTCCTGATGCGGGAGCTGGGCCTGGGGCTGCGCGAGATCCAGGCGGTCCTGGACAGCCAGGTCGACCGGCTGGCCGCGCTCCGTGAGCACTACGAGCGCCTGCTGGGCGAACGCGACCGGCTGGAGACGCTCGTCCGCACCGTCGGCCGCACCATCACCGAACTGGAGGAAGGAAAGGACGACAACGGCATGACGAAGATCAACCGTCCGGAGAACCTGTTCGAGGGCTTCGACCCCGCCGACGCCGAGATCGAGGCGGAGGTGCGGGAGCGGTGGCCGGAGCAGTGGGAGCAGTCCCGGCAGGCCGTCGAGGCGATGACCGCCGAGGACACGGAGCGGTGGCAGCGGGAGGTGACGGCGCAGATGATCCGCATGGCGGAGTTCATGGCGGCCGGCGTCCCGGTCACCGACCCGGCGGTACAGGCCGAGGTGGAGACCCACTACCAGGGCGTGTGCGGCTTCTGGACCCCGTGCGCGGCCGCGTACAAGGGGGTGGGGCAGACCTACGTCGACGACCCGAGGTTCCGCGCGAACTTCGACAAGATCGCCGAGGGGCTGGCCGGCTACCAGCGCGACGCGATGGCCGTCTACGCGGACGCCCGGCTGGGCTGAGCGGCCGGGGGCTTGCCGCCTTTCACCCCGTGTCGGCCCGCACCTTGTTTCGGCCTGACTCGGCCTGCCTCAGCCCGTCCTGTCGCCCAGCGATTCCAGCAGGGCCCGCAGCGATCCCGTCAGTGCCTCCCGCTCGGCCGGGCTCAGGGCGGCCAGGAGGCGTTCCTCCGTGGCGATGTGGTCCGGGAGGGCGCGGTCGATGAGGGCGCGGCCCTCGTCAGTGAGGGAGACGACGACGCTGCGGCCGTCGTGGTCGCTGCGGGTGCGGGTGACGAGGCCGCGGGCCTCGAGGCGGTCGAGGCGCTGGGTGATGGCGCCGGAGGTGACCATCGACGAGCGCATCAGCTCGGCCGGGGTGAGGCGGTGCGGGGGGCCGTTGCGGCGGAGGGTGGCGAGGACGTCGAAGGAGGCGCCGTCCAGGTCGTGGGCGGCGAACGTGCGCCGGAGCTCGGTGTTGACCAGCTGGTGGAGCCGGTTCAGGCGGCCGATCACGGCCATGGGGGAGGGGTCCAGGTCGGGCCGCTCTCGTGCCCACTGTTCCAGTACTCGGTCGACGTGATCTGTCACGGCCCCAGCCTAGCAATGTCTTAGCGGTGAGGTAGATCACTCACCGATAGCTTAGCGCTGAGTTATATTGGCTTAGTGCTAAGCAATCGGATCGGGATCGTGTTCCTCACCGCTCTGGCGCCCGCCATCTGGGGCACCACCTATGCCGTCACCACAGAGTTCCTGCCGCCCGGCCGGCCCCTGCTGGCGGCGGTCGTGCGGGCGCTGCCCGCCGGGCTCGTCCTGGTGGCCGTGACCCGTCGGCTGCCCAAGGGCGACTGGTGGTGGCGGGCGCTGGTGCTGGGGGCGCTCAACATCGGGGCGTTCTTCGCGCTGCTGTTCGTCGCCGCGTACCGGCTGCCCGGCGGTGTGGCCGCCACCATCGGGGCGGTGCAGCCCCTGCTGGCCGCCGGGCTCTCCACCGGATTGCTGGGGGAGCGGCTCTCCCTGCGCACGGTGATCGCCGGCGCGGTGGGCGTGGCCGGCGTCAGCCTGCTCGTCCTGCGGGCCGACGCGCGGCTCGACGGGATCGGGGTGGCGGCCGCGGTCGGCGGCGCGGTGGTGATGGCCACCGGCGTCGTGCTCAGCAAGCGCTGGGCCTCGTCCGCGCCGCCGCTCGCGGCGACGGGCTGGCAGCTGGTCGCCGGTGGCGTGCTGCTGCTCCCGGTCGCCCTCGTCGTGGAGGGCGCGCCGCCCACGTCGCTCACCGCGGCGAACCTCGCCGGGTACGGCTATCTGGCCGTCGTCGGCTCGGCGTTCGCCTACGTGCTGTGGTTCCGCGGCATACAGGCGCTGCCCGCCACGGACGTCACCTTCCTCGGGCTGCTGAGCCCCGTCGTCGCCACGGTGGTCGGTTGGCTCGCGCTCGGTCAGTCCCTCACCGTCGCGCAGGGGCTGGGTGGGTTGGTCGTCCTGGGCGCCCTGGTCCTGGCACAGGCACAGTTCAAACCCCGTCAACTCGGAACCCGTCGACTCGCCCGGACCCAGAGGAGCTGAAAGTCATGGAAAAGACAGAAAAGACCGTCAAGTCCCTGCGCGTCACCGTCATCGGCGCGGGCGGGAACGTCGGACGCCGCGTCGTCGCCGAGGCCCTGGACCGGGGGCACGCCGTCACCGCCGTCGTCCGCGATCCGGCCCGGGCCCTGGCGGCGGGGCTGCCCGAGGCAGCGGAAATACGCGTCGGCGATGCGGGAAACGTCAGGGACGTCGCTGCCTTGAGCGCCGGGCAGGACGTGGTCATCGGCGCCACCCGCCCCGCCCCGGGACAGGAGGGCGAGCTCGCCGCCATGGCGGAGGCCCTGCTGGCCGGGGTCGCGGAAGCCGGGACCCGGCTGCTGCTCGTCGGCGGCGCGGGGAACCTCTCCGTGCCGGGCACGGGCGGTCGTACCCTCGTCGTCGACGACCCGGCGTACGTCCCCGAGGCGTGGCGGCCCATCGCGGTGGCCTGCGGCGAGCAACTGGCCGTCTGCCGCGCGGCCGGCGAGGGCGTGGACTGGACGTACCTGAGCCCGCCGGCGCTGCTGGAGCCGGGCGAGCGGACCGGCGCCTACCGGCTCGGCCGCGACGAACTGCTCGTCGACGGCGAGGGGAGGTCGGCCGTCTCCATGGAGGACCTGGCCGTGGCCCTGCTGGACGAGGCCGAACGGCCGGGGCACCGCCGGGCCCGGTTCACGGTGGCGTACTGAAGCCGCCTGCCGAAACCGCGCACTGGGGTGGGTGCGCGGAGGGCCGCCCCTCCCCTCGCGGGGACGAGGCGGCCCTCCGGCGTCGTTCGCCGGACGTTTCCGGCAGACGTTCAGGCGTTCAGACGCTCAGACGTGTCCGTCAGACGTTGACGCCGAAGTCCTTGGCGATGCCGACGAGGCCGGACGCGTAGCCCTGGCCGACAGCGCGGAACTTCCACTCGGCGCCGTTGCGGTAGAGCTCGCCGAAGACCATGGCCGTCTCGGTGGCCGCGTCCTCGCTGAGGTCGTAGCGGGCGATCTCGGCGCCGCCGGCCTGGTTGACGATGCGGATGTAGGCGTTGCGGACCTGGCCGAAGTTCTGCGAGCGGGCCGCGGCGTCGTAGATGGAGACCGGGAAGACGATCTTGGTGATGTCGGCCGGGAGGGCCGCCAGGTTCACATTGATCTGCTCGTCGTCGCCCTCGCCCTGGCCGGTGGTGTTGTCACCGGTGTGGACGATGGACTGGTCCGGCGTCGACTTGTTGTTGAAGAAGACGAAGTGGGCGTCGGAGTAGACCCGGCCGCCCGCGTTCACGGCGATGGCGCTGGCGTCGAGGTCGAAGTCGGTGCCGGTGGTGGTGCGGACGTCCCAGCCGAGGCCGACCGTGACGGCCGTCAGGCCCGGGGCCTCCTTGGTGAGGGAGACGTTGCCGCCCTTGGACAGGCTTACAGCCATGGGATGGGTCCCTTTCTGCTTCTACGTCGACTCGCGGCGCGCTCCAGGCCGCCGTCACACTCCTGATAACGCCATGTGGGGGACCCGGGGTTCCATTCCGCTTTACTTTCTTTACCGCTTCCTGACGCCGTGGCCTTCGTGGATAAACGAGGTGACGTGTCCGCGTCCGCCGGGGGAACATGGACGCATGTCCGGTCCCCACGTCATCCGCGGCTCCGTCTCCCTCCCCGAGGCCGAGCTCATGTGGCGCTTCTCGCGTTCCTCCGGGCCGGGCGGTCAGCACGTCAACACGAGCGACAGTCAGGTCGAGCTGCGCTTCGACCTCGCGGCGACGAACGCGCTGCCCGAGGTGTGGAAGGAGCGCGCGCTGGAGCGGCTCGCGAGCCGGCTCGTCGACGGCGTCGTGACCGTACGGGCCTCCGAGCACCGCTCGCAGTGGCGGAACCGCGAGGCGGCGGCCGTGCGGCTGGCGGCGCTGCTGGCCGAGGCGAGCGCGCCGCCGCCGAAGCCGCGGCGGGCCACGAAGATCCCGCGCGGCATCAATGAGCGGCGGCTGCGCGAGAAGAAGCAGCGCGCCGACACCAAACGGGGGCGTTCCGGGCGCGATTGGCACTGACGCCGATTGGCACTGACGCCGACTGGCACTGACGCCGATCGGTGCCGACCGCTAGGCCCATCGATCGCGGTCAGTCCAGGTGGCGGTAGCGCCCTCGGAAGTATGCGAGCGGGCCGCTCTCCACGGCGGGCGTGACCGCCCGGAGCACCCGTCCGATGACGAGCGTGTGGTCCCCGGCCACCACGCGCTGCTCGGTGCGGCATTCGAGGGTCGCCAGGGTGCCCTCGATCAGGGGGGCGCCGCTGACCGCGCCGCGCTCGTGGGGGACGTCCGCGAAGAGGAGCCGGTCGCTGACGCGGCCCTTCATGGCGAAACGGCCCGCGATGTGGCGCTGGCCCTCGGCGAGCACGGAGACCGCCCATGCGGGCTGCCGCTCCAGCAGGTCGTCCATGCGGGAGCCGTTACGGACGCTCACCATCACCAGGGGCGGTTCCAGGGAGACGGAGACGAAGGCGGTGGCCGTCATGCCGACGTCCTCGCCGCGGGGGCCGTCCTCCGGGTCGTGGGCGGTCACGAGCACGACGCCGGCCGCGAGCCGGGTCAGGGCGGCGCGGAATTCGTCGGCGGGCACCCCCTCGGGGTGGCCCTCGTGGTGGGTGTCGGGCTCGGCGGTCACTCCAACAGGATGGGCTATGCCGGTCTCGGTGGGCGAAGTCGTCTGCAACACGCCTCGCACGCTAGCCGTCCCGGGGGACGAGACGCATCGGGCGGGGGGACCAGTCGGGGTTCCGGTCCGGTCCTAGGTCTTGAGAACCTGTGCGCGTACAGTCCGCGTGCGGTGATGCCGGTCCGTGTGCGGTGACGCATATCCACGTGGGAATCGGTCCGGAAGAGATCTGATCATGTCCGTTCGTGTCTTTTCCGGGCCGTCGAATTTGCGTTCATTAAGCATAAGAGCGCGCTCGAACGCCAGGGGTGGGACTTCAACGCCTCCTGTGACATGAGTCACAGAGGGCGCTAATTGTTGACCCTGTGTACCGGGTGGTCAGCTCGCTGTGATTCAGTGGCCGGGTAATCGGACGAACAAGAAGCCTGGAGTTTGCTGTCGAGGTCTCGGGGGAGAGCGAGCTATGGAGACCGAGTCGGAGCCGTACGTCCGCCTGGCCACACTGAAACAGGTCCATCGGGCGATCGCGGACCTGAACACCGCGCGCAGCCTCGCGGACACCTTGCAGACCGTCGCCGACGGTGTCGTGTCCGGGCTCGGCTACGAGCTCTCCGCCGTCAACCTCGTCCGCCCGGACGGCGATCTGGTCGTCGCCGCCGTGGCCGGGAGCGCCAGCGCGGAGGCCCTGATGGCGGGGCGTGTCGGCTCGCGCGTGTCATGGGAGCGGCGGCTGGCGATGGGTGACGAGTGGGGCGAGCTGCGCTTCATCCCGTACACCGAGGGCTGGATCCTCGACGACGACGACGTCCCCCAGTGGCACACCGCCGGCCCCGCGCCGCGCTTCGCGGACGAGTGGCACCCGATGGACCGGCTCTTCGCCCCGATGTACTCCACGGGCCCCTCCGGCGGCGAACTGCTCGGCGTCATTTCTGTGGACAAACCGCGCAATGGCCGTAGACCCGGCGCATGGGGCCGGGAGGCTCTTCAGATGTATGCGTCGCAAGCGGCGATTGCGATCAGTAACGCTCGTCTACGCGCAAATATGCAGCGCGCCCTGGTCCGGCTCGAACGGGAACAGCAGGCATTGCGTGCGAGCGAGGAGAGTTTCCGGCAGGCGTTCGAATACGCGCCGAGCGGGATGGCCATCGCCGAGATGGGTGGCGACCAGCACGGCCGGCTCCACCGCACCAATGACGCGCTGTGCCGGCTGCTCGGCCGCTCCGCCTCCCAGATGCGCCGCTACTCCTTCGCCGACCTCGTCCACCCCGAGGACATAGGCACCCTGCTCCGCACCTCCGCCGAGGGCGGCCGCGCCGAGCTGCGGCTGGCGCGGCGCGACGGCACGTTCGTCTGGGTGTCGCTGCGCAACTCGGTCGTGGCCGACGCCGCCGACGGCCCGCGCTTCCTGCTCACCCATGTGGAGGACATCGAGGAGCGCAAGCGGCACGAGCTCCAGCTCGCCCACCGCGCCAGCCACGACTCCCTGACCGGCCTGCCCAACAGCGCCGAGCTCCGCGCCCGCCTCAGCAGCCGGCTCTGCGGCCGCCCGCCCGGCAGCGAGACCCACGCGGCGGCGGCCACCGGCCCGTACGGGGCGCTCGACGGCTTCGCGGAGGTCGCGAGCGTCGAGGGCACGGCGTATGTGCCGGAGCCGCTGCCGGCGGGTGCCGTGGGAGGGCTTCCCGCCGCCGGTCACGGCCACGGCTTCGGCTCCGACACCGGGCCCGACTACGCGCCGGACTTCCCGCCCGAGGACTACGGCGGCGGACCGGGCCTCTCCGCCGGCTACGGCTACGGCCATGGTCACGGCCACGCCTACGACCACCACGAGCACGCGATCGCCCCGGACGAGGACGCCGACGACGGCACCAAGGGCCTGGCCGTCCTCTTCTGCGACCTCGACGGCTTCAAATTGATCAACGACCGGTTCGGGCACCACACGGGCGACGCGGTGCTGATAGAGGTCGCCCGGCGGCTGAGCAACGGCGTGCGGGAGGGCGACACCGTCGCCCGGCTCGGCGGCGACGAGTTCGTCGTCCTCGCGGACGGGCTGGCCCTCGCCGACGCGGAGGATCTTGCCGTACGGCTGAGAAATGCCATCATTCCGCCCATAAGGGTCGATGGCCGGGCCGTCCGGGTGGGGGCGAGTTTCGGAATCGGCTGGGCCGGCTGCGGTATGAGCGCCGACGAAGTGCTGCACTCCGCCGACCAGCGGATGTACATGGAGAAGCGGGCGCGGGCGAAGGCGGGAAGACGCGCCGGATGAGTGCCGGTTTGCCCGGCCCCCCGAGACCGGGTGCACGGCGTGAAACCACCCACTCGGGGTACGCTTCGCCGATGCGGCACCGCCGACGGGGACACCATGTGGGATATGGGGAGTGACAGGGGATGACGGCCGGTAACAACGGCACGGGCACCGGTTCCGGAGCGTCCGGCGCGCCGGAGAACGACGACCCGTTCGGCTACCTGTACCGCTCGGAGGGCGGCGGGTCCACCGAGGGCGGTCAGCAGCAGACCGCCGCCTATCAGCCGGGCGTTCCCCGCACGTCCTACAACCAGGTACGGCCTGTGGGCTCGCGCACGTACGGCGGCGCGCAGGGCGTCGGCTCGACCGCGCCCCGCCCGGCCGCCGGGCCGAACCCGCACTACGCGGCTCCGGAGACGCTGCCGGGCGGAATGCCCGCCCAGGGCGGCCGCGCCCAGGGCGCCCCGAGCGGCCACGGCGCGGCCCCGGCGCGACCGAAGCGGCGCGGGCTGCTCATAGCCGCGATAGCGGTCGTGCTCGTGGTCGCGGGTGGCATCGGCGTGGCGATGCTGACGAACAGCTCGTCCGACGACAAGCAGACGACGGCGGGCGGCGAGGAGAAGCCCGGCGACGACGGGCAGGCCAAGGGCGACGACGCGAAGAAAAAGAAGGAAAAGGACAAGGGCAAGGACGACCAGCCGAAGAATCCTTCGGTCAATGACCAGAGGAAGCGTGACGCGTCGAACCTCCGGCTGAGCGGCGGTGCCACCACGGAGAAGACCGTGAAGGGTGCGAATGCCGACGGGGGCATCTACATCACCGGCATGAACCAGCCGGGCGCGGCCGTCGAATGGACCGTGGACGTCGCGGAGGCCGGGAACTACCGGCTGAACCTTCGCTACGGCGTGCCCGGCAAGGACGCCAGCCTCACCACGTGGGCGAACGGCAACAAGACCACGACCTCCATCAACATGAAGAACTACGGCGCCAAGCCGGGTGACTGGGAGAACGGCTGGTTCACCAGCTGGGTCCAGGTGACGCTCAACAAGGGCACCAACGTCCTCAAGGTCTCCTGCGAGCCCGGTAACCAGTGCGAGTCCCACCTCGACCAGCTCTGGATCAGCTGACGACCCCCAGAAACCCCGCCACCGCCCCCGCCATCGCCTCGCGAGCGGGGGCGAGGTACGCCCTGGGATCAACGGTTGAGAGACGGCCCTCCAGGAAGGCTCGTACCGCGCCCGTGTAGGCGGTGTTCAGGGCCGTTCCGACGTTGATTTTCTTCATGCCGGCGGCGATGGCACGGCGGATTTCCGCGTCCGGAACGCCCGAGGAGCCGTGGAGGACGAGCGGGACCGGGACGGTGGCGGCGAGGGTGGCGATGAGGGTGTGGTCGAGGGCGGCCGTGCGTTCGGTCATGGCGTGGGTGCTGCCTACCGCCACGGCCAGGGCGTCCACGCCCGTGTCGGCCACGTAGGCAGCCGCCTCGGCCGGGTCGGTGCGGACGCCGGGGGTGTGGGCGTCGCCCGCCTTGCCGCCGATGCGGCCGATCTCCGCCTCCAGCCAGAGGCCACGTTCGTGCGCCCAGCGGGCGGCGGAGGCCGTGGCCTTCACGTTGTCGCCGTAGGGCAGCTTCGACGCGTCGAACATGATGGAGCTGAAGTCGTGGGCGTGCGCGGCGCGGAGGAGGTCCGCGCTTTCGACGTGGTCCAGGTGGAGGGCGAGCGGGGCCGTCGAGGTGCGGGCCACGGCTGCCGTCGCGGCGGCGATGGGGGCCAGGTTCCCGCCGTGGAACTTCACCGCGTTCTCGGAGATCTGGAGGATGGCCGGGGCGCCGGCCGCCTCCGCGCCGAGCGCGATCGCTTCGGCGTGTTCTACGGTGATGACGTTGAAGGCGGCTACGGCTCCGCGTGCGGTCATCAGGTCTTGGGTGCGGGTCAGTGGCATGTGCGGCTCAACCCTTCCGTGGGTGACGGGTGTTTCGGCACCGCCGGGTCGCGCCGCGTGGGCCGATCGCCGTCGCGGCGGGGGAGGGGCCCCAGTCCCACCCCTTCCCGTAACCGGGGCTTCGCCCCGGGCCCTGGGGTCCTCACAGCTCCTCGACCCGTACGCCCGCCCTCAACTCCTCGTATGCCCCCGCGTCGAACTCGCCCGCCCCCGGTGCCCGGACCGTCGCCGCCGACAGGGCCACCGCGCGTATCAGGCGGTCCGGCCAGGGCAGGCCCTCCGTCAGGGCCGAGAGGAGGCCCGCGACGGCCGAGTCGCCCGCGCCCGTGGGGTTGCCCCGCAGGGGAGCGGGTGGGGTGGCGCGCCAGGTGCCAGTGGGGGTGACGGCGAGCATGCCCTCGGGGCCCAGCGACGCCGCGACCGCGTGGGCGCCGCGGCGGCGGGCGTCCAGGGCCGCGGGGAGGGGGTCCGTGGAGCCCGTCAGCGCGGCCAGTTCGGCGGCGTTGGGCTTGACGACGTCCGGGCGGGCGGCGATGCCGCGCCGCAGCGGCTCGCCGCTGGTGTCGAGGAGGACGGGCACGTGCCGGGCGCGGGCCTGGCGGATCAGGTGGGCGTAGGCGCCGACGGGGACACCCGGCGGCAGGCTGCCGCACAGGGCGACGGCCTCGGCGTCGCGCAGGAGGTGGCCGTAACGGTCGTCGAAGGCGGCCCACTCGGCCGGAGTGACGTCCGGGCCCGCCTCGTTGAGCTGCGTCGTGTCGCCGGTCGCGTCGTCCACGACGGCCACCGTGCGGCGCGTCGCGCCGGTGATGGGCACCAGCGCGTCGGTCAGCGAGCCCGTCGACTCCGCGAGGAGCCGGCGCAGGGTGTCGCCCGTGGCGCCGCCCGCGAAGCCGGTGACCACCGTCTCGTGGCCCAGCGCGGCCAGCACCCGTGCGACGTTCACGCCCTTGCCGCCCGGCCGTTCGGCCGAGTGCCGGACGCGGTGCGAGGTGTGCGGGAGCAACCGGGGGACGCGGTAGGTCAGATCGAGCGCGGCGTTGAGCGTGACCGTGAGGATCATCGGCGCCTCTCTCGACGGTGGTGGATGCGCGCCAGTGATCATGCCAAAGCGGGGGCGGCAGGCCCAGACCTCGGGGCCCACCGCTCTCGATGAAGTGGGCGGATAATTACCGCACTTCCGGCTTAACCAGCCATTCGCCCTTGCGCATCACACCGACGAGGCCGAACGCCTCGTCCAGGACGACCAGGTCCGCGTCCTTGCCCGGCTCGATCGTGCCGATCCGGTCCGACAGGCCCAGCAGCCGCGCCGGGGTCGTCGACAGGGCCCGTACCGCGTCCTCGACCGGCAGCCGGTCCACCGTCACCGCGCGCTTGAACGCCGTGTCGAGCGTGAGCGTCGAGCCCGCGATCGAGCCGGCCGTCGGGCCGTCCGCGATCCGCGCCACGCCGTCCTTGACCTCGACGCTCATCGGGCCCAGCGGGTACATCCCGTCGCTCATGCCCGCCGCGCCCATCGCGTCCGTGATGAACGCGACCCGGTCCGGGCCCGCCTGGGAGAACGCCAGCTGGAGGGCTGCCGGGTGGAGGTGGGTGCCGTCGTCGATCAGCTCCACCGTGACCCGCTCGTCCTCCAGCAGCGCCGCGATCGGGCCGGGCGCGCGGTGCAGGAGGGAAGGCATCGCGTTGAAGAGGTGGGTGGCGACCGTCGCGCCCGCGTCGATGGCTTCGAGGGTGGCCTCGTAGGTGGAGTCCGTGTGGCCCACGGCGGCGATCACGCCGTGGTCGGCGAGCAGCCGGACCGACTCCAGGCCGCCGGGGAGCTCCGGCGCCAGCGTCATCATCCGCGCCGTGCCGCGCGCCGCGTCGACGAGCTTGCGGACGTCCGCCGGGTCCGGGTCGCGGAGGAGTTCCGGCTGGTGGGCGCCGCAGCGGTGCGGGGAGATGAACGGGCCCTCGAAGTGGATGCCCGCCAGGTCGCCCTGCTCGGTCAGCTCGGCGAGGGTCGCCGCCTGCCGGGCCAGGTCGTCCAGGTCGCCCGTGACCGTCGAGGCGACCATGGTGGTGGTGCCGTGGGCGCGGTGGGTGCGGATCGCGGTGAGCGCCTCCTCGGCGTCGCCGGACGAGAAGGACGCGCCGCCGCCGCCGTGGACGTGGATGTCCACGAAGCCGGGGACGATCCAGTGGCCGGTCAGGTCGACAGCTGTTTCCGCACCACCGCGCGGCGTGTTCTCCGCGATGCGGCCGCCCGCGATCGTTACGCGGCCCCCCTCCGCCACCCCGGTCGGCAGCGCTACGCGGGCGCCGGTGAGAACCGTTCGTTCGGCCATCAGGCGGATACCTCCATGGATTCCGTGTCGAGCGTTGCGAGTAGGTCCCAGGCGAGCAGGCCCGCGCCCAGGCAGCCGGCCGTGTCCCCGAGGGCCGCCGGGACGATCCGGGGGAGCTTCTGGAAGGTGACGCGCTCGGCCACCGCCGCGCGCAGGGGGGCGAAGAGGGTTTCCCCCGCCTCGGCCAGGCCACCGCCGATGATCAGCACGCGCGGGTCGAGCAGGGTCAGGGCCGTCACCAGGCCGTCGGCCAGCGCCTCCACCGCGTGCCGCCACACCTTCTGGGCGCGCGGGTCGCCCGACGCCACGGCCTTCGCGCAGTCGGCGGCGTCTGCGGCGGGGTCGCCGCTCGCCTCCGCCCAGGCGCGGCTGACCGCCGACGCGGAGGCGATCGTCTCCAGACAGCCGCGGCCGCCGCAGCCGCAGTCGAGGGCGTCGGCGTCGGCGCCGCGGCGCACGGCGATGTGGCCGATCTCGCCCGCGTAGCCGTGGGCGCCCGCCTCGATGCGGCCGTCGATCCCTATCGCTCCGGCGATGCCGGTGCCCAGCGGTACGAAGAGGAAGCGGTCGGCGCCCCGGCCGGCGCCGACGCGGCCCTCGGCGAGGCCGCCGGTGCGGACGTCGTGGCCGAGGGCGACGGGGGTGCCGGCCAGGTGGTCGCTGAGGCGGTCGCGGAGGGGGAGGTCGCGCCAGCCGAGGTTGGCGGCGTAGACGGCGGTGCCGGTGGCGGTGTCCACGATGCCGGGTACGGCGATGCCGGCCGCGGCGGCCGGCTCCCCGTACGTACGGCGGCCGTGCTCGCGGAGGTCCGCGGCGAGGGCGAGGATGCCGGCCACGACGGCTTCGGGGCCCTTGGCGCGCTCGGTCGGCCTGCGGGTCTCGTACAGCAGGGTGTGGTCCGGGGCGACCAGCGCGGCCTTGATGGCGGTGCCGCCTACGTCCAGGGCGATGACGTGTTTCACGTCTGTAGTTTCGCCCTTGCGGGCATGAAAGGTCTAGTCCACTCGCCGCGCGCCTCCCGCGCGGGGTTCTGTCGACTTGCCGGGCACCCCCACGGTGGTCAGCCGGAAAGCACCACGCTCCGCGTGAGGTGACGCGGCGCGTCGGGGTTCAGCCCCCTGGACTCCGCCACCGCCACCGCGAGCCGCTGCGCCCGCACCAGATCCGCCATCGGATCGCGGCCCGGCTCCGCCACGAGCGTGGCTCCCGTCGCCGCGACCTGCGCCGCCAACCCCTCCGGCAGTGGCCCGAAGGACCACACCACCCGCCCCGGCCCCGCGATCGCCACCGGACCGTGGCGGTACTCCATCGCCGGGTACGCCTCCGTCCACGCCCCCGCCGCCTCCCGCATCTTCAGCGCCGCCTCCTGCGCCAGGCCGTACGTCCACTCCTGGCCCAGGAACGTCCACTGTTCCGCTGCCAGGAGGGAGGGCGGCAAGGGGGTCGCCAGGGCCCCCTCCACTTCGTCCGCCGCCGTCACGATCGCCGCCTCGGCGGACGGCGAGAGGCCCGCGCGGAGGAAGGCCAGGGCCGTCGTCGCGAAGCGGGTCTGGACGACGGACTCCTCGTCCGCCCAGTCCAGGACGGCCGTGTCGGTCGCGGCGTCCATGACGGGCGTCCTGGGGTCCGCGGTGATCGCCAGCGTGGGGGTGCTCGCGGTTTCCGACAGCAGCCGCAGCACCTCCGTCGTCGTACCGGAGCGGGTGATCGCCACGACGCGGTCGTACGCGCGGCCGCGCGGGAACCCGGACGCGGCGAACGCGTCCGTCTCGCCCTGCCCCGCCGCCTCGCGCAGCGCCGCGTAGGCCTGGGCCATGAACCACGACGTGCCGCAGCCGGTGACCGCCACGCGTTCGCCGGGGGACGGGAGGCCCGTCGTGAGCTTCGCGGCACGGGCCGCCCGGCGCCAGCTCTCCGGCTGGGTGACGAGTTCACGGTGGGTGAGCGACGGGGACGACGGGGACGGAGACGAGGACGGCTTCATGTGCTTGCTCCTTGCGGGATGCGTGGACGCGTACAGCAGGTCGAACGCCGCCCCCGTGCATAGCAGGCCCCCGTGACCTGGGGGAAGAGCGATACGGCGATACCGAAGCGAAACCCCGGAGCCGTAGACCGTATGGTTGCGCGCGGGAGAAACTCACGGTCTCCACGGGACTCGCGAATCCCAGGGGGGAGATTCCACGGTCTCCACACGGCGAACACGAACCACAAGGTGGGTAGCAGTAGTGCAGCGGCGGCGGTTCTTGGGCATGACGGCGGCGGGTGCCGCTACGGCGGCGTTGGCGCCGACGCTGACGGCGTGCGGGAGCTCCGGCCCCGGCGGCGACAAGAAGCTGAAGCTCGTCGCGGCGGACTACGGCGACAAGCCGGCCAACAGCTCCAAGAAGTACTGGGAGCAGTTCGCCAAGGACTTCGAGTCCAAGAACAAGGGCATCAAGCTCGACGTCGAGGTCTACAGCTGGACCGAGGTCGACAAGAAGGTCGCCGAGATGGTCGCGGCCGGCAAGGCCCCCGACATCGCGCAGATCGGCGCGTACGCCGACTTCGCCGCGGCCGGGAAGCTCTACAGCGCCGACCAGATGATCTCCGTGCCCACCCAGGCGGACTTCATCGCCTCGCTCGCCAAGGCGGGCGAGGTCCACCGGGTGCAGTACGGCCTGCCGTTCGTCTCCAGCACCCGCATGCTCTTCTACAACAGGACCCTGTTCCTCAAGGCGGGCGTCACGAAGGCGCCCGAGAGCTGGGACGAGGTCCAGGCCGCGGCGGTCAAGCTCAAGGCCGCGGGCGTGAAGATACCTTTCGGCGTGCCGCTGGGCCCCGAGGAGGCGCCCGCCGAGACCATGCTGTGGATGCTGGGCGGCGGCGGTGGCTACACCGACAACACCGGTGCCTACACGATCAGCTCCGAGGCCAACGTGAAGGCCTTCGCCTGGCTGCGCGACGAGCTCGTCGGCAAGGGCCTCACCGGCCCGACCGACCCGGCCCGCACCAACCGCCAGGACGTCTTCGACGCGTTCTGCAAGGGCGACGTCGGCATGCTCCACGGCCACCCGACCCTGATGCAGCAGGCCAAGGCCGGGAAGATCGACTTCCAGACCGCCCCGCTGCCCGGTATCAAGGGCAAGGCGAGCTCCACCATGGGCGTCGCCGACTGGATGATGGCCTTCAAGCAGGGCGGCCACCGCGACCAGCTGGGCACCCTGCTCGACTTCGTCTTCAGCAAGGACAACGTGCTGAGCTTCGTCGGCCAGTACGAGCTGCTGCCCGTGACGGAGTCCGCCTCCGCGGCGATGCAGAGCGACCGCCGCTACGAGACCCTCTGGCCGTTCCTCTCCCAGCTCCAGAACGCCGACTTCTACCCCGCCGACAAGACCTCCTGGGCCAAGGTCAGCGCCACGATCAAGGAGAAGATCGGCTCGGTCGTGCAGAAGGGCGGCGACCCGGCCGCCGTGCTCGGCGAGATCCAGCGCGAGGCGGAGGCCGCGGAGCTCGCGGGCCGTTAGATTGCACGGCATGAGTGACGACCGGGACGACCAGGGCGGGCTGTCCGAGCGCGATCTCGCCGTGCTCGCCCTGGAACGGATGTCCTGGCCCGGGCCGGGCGCCAAGGAGCGGGCCGTGCGCGAGCGCCTCGGCATCACGCCCACCCGCTACTACCAGCTGCTGGGCGTCCTCATCGACGACCCGCGCGCCCTCGCCCACGACCCCGTCACGGTCAACCGGCTGCGGCGGCTGCGGGACGAGCGGCGCGGGCGCCGCTGAGCGGACGGGTATACGGGGCCGGTATACGTCCGTACAACCGCCCACCCCGTCGCGGGCGCCCCGGTAGGGTCGCCCGTATGGGCAGCCACCCCCTCCCGGAACCCGTGACCGAGGCCGGCCGTGACGGCCTGGCCGCACTGCTCGCGCGGCCCGAACGCGCGGTCGTCGCCCTCGACTTCGACGGCACGCTCGCGCCGATCGTGCCCGACCCCGAACGGTCCCGCGCCCACCCCGGCGCCGTGCCCGCCCTCGCCCGGCTCGCCCCCCACCTGGGGTCGGTGGCCGTGGTGACCGGCCGCGCGGCCGGGGTCGCCGTGCGCTACGGCGGCTTCGCCGGCGTCCCCGGGCTGGAGCACCTGGTGGTGCTCGGCCACTACGGCGCCGAGCGCTGGGACGCCGTCACCGGCACCGTCCACGCCCCCGCCCCGCACCCCGGTGTCGCCGCCGTGCAGGCGGAACTCCCCGGCGTACTGGACGAATCGGGCGCCTGGCGGGGCACCTGGGTCGAGGACAAGGGACGTGCCATCGCCGTCCACACCCGCCGCGCCGACGACCCCCAGGCCGCCTACGACGCCCTGCGCGCCCCGCTCGCCGCCCTCGCCGAGCGCCACGGCCTGATCGTCGAACCCGGCCGGCTGGTGCTGGAGCTGCGGCCGCCGGGCATGGACAAGGGCGTGGCCCTCGCCGAGTACGTCCGCGAGACCGGCGCCTCCGCCGTCCTCTACGCCGGTGACGACCTCGGCGATCTCGCCGCCTTCGCGGCGGTCGAGAAGCTGCGCACCGAGGGGGTGCCGGGCACCCTGGTGTGCAGCGGCAGCGCCGAGGTCACCGTGCTCGCCGAGCGGGCGGACCTCGTGGTGGACGGGCCGGCGGGGGTGGTGGAGCTGCTGGCCGGGCTGGCCGAGCGGCTCGGGTGAGCCCCCGCCGCGCGTCTACTCGCCGTCCTCCGCCTTGGGGTCCTTCGCCGCCGGCTTCTCGTTCGTGAGCCCCAGGGTGGACAGCGCGGTCGTCCAGTCCTTGGCGATCGCCCGCTGGGCCTTCACCAGCTCGGTCTTCCCCGAGCAGATCGCCGCCTTGAGCTTGCTCTCGACCACGTCCTTCGGGTTGTTCGGCCCGGCTCCCGCCTTGTGGCCGGGGGAGGGCGGCTGGACCCACAGATTGCGCGGGTCGTTGGGGTCGCCGCCGAGCTGGAGGCTGATGAGGTGGTCGTACTCGGCGTCCTTCAGCGGCCCCTTGTAGCCGTACGAGGCCGCGTTCGCGGTCTTCTCCCGGCCGGTGATGTTCGTGCCGGGACGGATGTCGGCCGTGTAGCCACTGCGGCAGATGGTGGTCTTGAGGGTCGCCTGGGTGACCTTGGGATTGGTGGCGCCCGGGGTGCACTTGGGGTCGGGCAGCGGCTCCTTGGCGGCGGTGTAGCGGTAGGAGCACGTACCGGGCGGGGGCTGGTTCTGGACGGTGTACGAGCCCTGGGGGCCCTGGCCGGCCGGGATCGCGGCGGCGTCACCCCCGGACGAGGGCGAGGAGGAAGACGAGGACGAGGACGGGGACGGGGTGCCCGACGGGCCGGCCTTCGCCGCCTTGGATCCGGCGTCCTTGCCGCTGTCGGAGTCCGAGGAACAGCCGGTGGCGGTAACGGCTATGAGCGTGGTGGCGGCCGCCGCGAGGGCGGCCCAGCGCTGAGCGTTCGGCATGGAGCCATGGCTACCCGCCCACCGGGGGATGGGTACCGGGTGGCGGAAGCGTCGGCCCGCACGGGCGGGTCCGGCGAACGCGCCGTGCACTCCGGCGCCCCGTAGGGGCGCGGGGCAGTGTCGATATGCGGCTACCGCCGCGTGGGCGCGACCAGCCCCCACCGGCCCGCGGCGATCGAACCGGCCCTCAACGGAGCGCCAGCAACTGCTCCGTGAACCACCGCGCCGGCGGCAACCGCGTCGCCGCCGCGGCCAGCCGCTTCGCCCGCTCCGCGCGCTCGCCCGGGTCCATCAGCAGGGCCAGGTGGAGGGCGCGCGCCGTCGCCTCGACGTCGTACGGATTGACGACGATCGCCTCCTCGGCCAGCTCCGCCGCCGCCCCCGCCTCGCGGGACAGCACAAGGACGCAGCCGTGGTCGGAGACCGCCGGGACCTCCTTGGCCACCAGGTTCATCCCGTCGCGGATCGGGTTGACCAGCGCCACGTCCGCCATCCGGTAGGCGGCCAGGGAACGGGCGAAGTCGTCCTTCACATGGAGGATCACCGGCTGCCAGTCCGCCGTGCCGAAGGCGGCGTTGATCGACTCCGCGACGCGCTCCACCTCGGCGGTGTAGTCGCGGTAGACCTTCAGGTCCTGCCGGGAGGGGTAGGCGAAGGCGATGTGCACCACCTTGCCCCGCCAGTGCGGCCGCTCCTCCAGCAGCCGGCGGTAGGCGAGGAGGCCGCGCACGATGTTCTTGGACAGCTCCGTGCGGTCGACCCGCAGGATCGTCCGGCGCCCCGGGCCGACCTGCTCCCGCAGGGCCGCCAGCCGCTCCTCCACGTCCGGCCGGTGCGCGCGCTCGCGCAGGAAGTCCGCGTCCGCGCCGAGCGCGTGCACGCCCAGCCGCGTCGTACGGCCCGCGAAGCGGACCGCCGCCGCCGTCCCGTCCTCCTCCCGGATCACCTCGGCCCCCAGGACGTCAGCGCAGCACGCGGCGAACGCCTCCGCCCAGCGCCGGGTCAGGAACGCCGCCCGGTCCCCGCCGAGGACGCCGCGCAGCACCTGCTCGGCGATGTCGTCCGGCAGCAGCCGGTAGTAGTCCGGCGGGGCCCACGGGGTGTGGGAGAAGTGGCCGATGCGCAGATCGGGGCGGCGGGTCCGGAGCAGCCCGGGGACGAGGGTGAGGTGGTAGTCCTGGACGAGCACGACGGCGCCCTCCGCCGCCTCCTCGGCGATCGCGTCCGCGAAGGCGGTGTTGTAGGCCTCGTAGGCCGCCCACCGCTCCCGGAACTCCTTGTCGAACACCGGCTCCAGCGGGGTCTGCCAGAGCATGTGATGGGCGAACCACAGCACGGAGTTGGCCACGCCGTTGTACGCGGCGGAGAACGTCCCGGCCGGGATGTCCAGCATCCGCACCCGCAGCCCGCCCGTGTCGGCCGGGTCGAGTCTTCGGCCCGCGCGCCCCGCCGCCAGCCGGTCGCCCTCGCCCAGCGCCGCACATACCCACACCGCCGCCGCGCCCTGGGGATCCCGCCCGATCTCGCTCAGCCCGGACACCAGCCCGCCGCCGCCCCGGCCCGCCGCCAGCGAGCCGTCCTCGCGCAGCGCGTACGAGACGGGCCCCCGGTTGGACGCCACGACGATGGGTGCGGCGGCCACCGGGGAGGCTTCCGGGGCGGACGGGGGATGCTCAGCGACCATGTCGCCAGCCTTGCCGCCCGGCGAACCGCTCAAACGTACGCACGGCCCGTCGGGTGGCACACGGGAACGTCCCGTTCCTTTCGCTGCGCGTCTCCCGGCGGCTATGCCGCGCGCCGCTGCGCGTACTCCGGTATCTCCGCCATCGGTGGCCGCTCCTCCGTGTCCACCGCGTACGTCCGCGGCACGAACCCCTCCGCCGTGCGCTCGAACTGGGTGAGCTCCGGGCGCACCAGATGGCCCCGGGCCAGCCGCAGCTGCGCCGTGCGGTAGATCGTCGCGGCCATCCGGCCCAGCGCCCGGCCGTCCTGGTGGCGGTGCTTGCGCACGCCCACGTCGACCTGCGCCAGCGCGTCCAGGCCCACCGTGTGCAGCGCGTCCACGAGCAGGCCCAGCTCCACGCCGTAGCCCACGGGGAACGGCAGCCGCTCCAGCAGCGAGCGGCGGGCCGCGTACTCGCCGCCCAGCGGCTGGACGAAGCCCGCGAGCTGCGGCCAGTGGAGGTTCAGCAGCGGGCGCGCCACCAGCTCGGTGACCCGGCCGCCCTGCCCCGCGACCTCGCCCAGTGGGCGGTCGTACATCGCCTTGACGAACCCCACCTCGGGATCGGTCAGCAGCGGGCCGACGATCCCCGAGACGAAGGTGCCGGAGAAGTCCTTCAGGTCGGCGTCGACGAAGCAGACGACGTCGCCCGTCGTCACCAGCAGGGACCGCCACAGCACCTCGCCCTTGCCGGGCAGCGCGGGCAGTCGCGGCAGGATCTCGTCCCGGTGCACGACGCGCGCGCCGGCCGCCGCGGCGACCTCGGCGGTGCGGTCCGTGGAACCGGAGTCCAGCACCACCAGCTCGTCCACCAGGGGAACGGATTCGCTCATGAGCTCCCGGCGGATCGTCGCCACGATCTCCCCGACCGTCGCCTCCTCGTTCAGCGCCGGCAGCACCACGCTGACCGTGGTGCCCGTGTCCCCCTTCGCGGCCAGCAGCTGGTCGAGCGGACGGTCTGCGGCGGACCAGGACCGCCGGGCGAGCCAGCGTTCCACCTCTTCCAGCACGTGCGTGACTCCTCGGTGTTGATCGTTGTCGCTGATCTTCGTTGTGACGCATCTCGCGGTGCGGACGGCCCTCTCAAGCGGCCATCCCTTCCGTTACAGTCTTGAACAACGCGGACGGCCGTCCTATGTCGGGGGTCGTCACGCGCACAAACGCCCGGGTCCGCCCGGGCCATACCGCTCATCCAGAGGGGCAGAGGGACACGGCCCGTTGAAGCCCCGGCAACCCTCCAGCCGGTCTCGGTCATCAGACGCGAGGCTCCCGGCGGGGAAGGTGCCAATTCCGTCTCGTGGCGACGTTCGCCGCGAGGAAGATGAGGAGAAAGGGCCTCGCCTCCATGGCTGTCCAAGCCGTTGAAAGTCGTACCTCCGTACCCTCGGCCGCTTCCGCCGCATCCTCTTTCGGCCCCGCCGTCGCGCTCTCCTGCCGCGAGTGCGGCGAGCGCTTCCCGCTCGGTCCCTCCTTCGCCTGCGTGGGCTGCTTCGGCCCCCTTGAAGTGGCCTATGAGCTCCCGGCCGGCGACCCCGAGGCGCTGCGCCGCCGTATCGAGGCCGGACCCGCGAACATCTGGCGCTACGCCCCGTTGCTGCCCGTACCCGCCGACGTCGCGGACCGGCCGAACCTCAACCCCGGCTTCACCAAGCTCGTCAAGGCCGACAATCTCGCCCGCGAGCTGGGCGTCACCGGTGGGCTGTACGTCAAGGACGACTCCGGCAACCCCACGCACTCCTTCAAGGACCGCGTCGTCGCCATCGCCGTCGAGGCGGCGCGCGCCTTCGGCTTCACCACCCTCTCGTGCTCCTCGACGGGGAACCTGGCGGGAGCGGTGGGCGCCGCGGCGGCGCGCGCGGGCCTGCGGTCGTGTGTCTTCATCCCGCACGACCTGGAGACCGGCAAGGTCGTGATGGCCGCTGTCTACGGTGGCGAGCTGGTGGGCATCGAGGGCACGTACGACGACGTCAACCGCTTCTGCAGCGAGCTCATCGGCGACCCGCGCGGCGAGGGCTGGGGTTTCGTCAACGTCAATCTGCGGCCCTACTACGGGGAGGGCTCCAAGACCCTCGCGTACGAGATCTGCGAGCAGCTGGGCTGGCGGCTGCCGGACCAGATCGTGGTGCCGGTCGCCTCGGGGTCGCAGCTGACGAAGATCGACAAGGGGCTGAAGGAGCTCATCGCGCTGGGGCTGGTCGAGGACCGCCCGTACCGGATCTTCGGCGCCCAGGCCGAGGGGTGCGCGCCGGTCTCGCGCGCCTTCAAGGACGGGCACGAGGTGGTGCGGCCGGTGAAGCCGGACACCATCGCGAAGTCCCTGGCCATCGGCAACCCCGCCGACGGGCCGTACGTCCTCGACATCGCCCGGCGCACGGGCGGGGCCGTGGAGGACGTGGACGACGAGCGGATCGTCGAGGCGATCCGGCTGCTGGCCCGTACGGAGGGGATCTTCGCGGAGACGGCGGGCGGGGTGACGGTCGGGGTGACCCGGAAGCTGCTGGAGGACGGGCGGCTGGATCCGTCGCTGACCACCGTCGTGCTCAATACGGGCGACGGCCTCAAGACGCTGGACGCGGTGGCGGCGGGGCCGACGGCGACGATTCCGCCTTCGCTCGACGCGTTCCGGGCGGCGGGGCTGTAGCGGGTCCGTAAACGCGCTGCGACCGTTTCCCTTTCACCGGCCTCTTAAACCAAAAGGTGACCCCATGAGCGTCAACGTCCGAATCCCCACCATCCTTCGCACCTACACCGCCGGTAAGGCGGAAGTCCCCGCCGAGGGGGCCACTCTCGCCGAAGTGATCGCCTCCCTGGAGAAGAACCACCCCGGAATCGCCGCGCGCGTTCTCGACGAGGACGGAAAGCTGCGCCGTTTCGTCAATGTGTACGTCAATGACGACGACGTACGGTTCGAGGGCGGCCTGGCGGCGGCCACGCCGGACGGCGCGGGAGTATCGATCATTCCGGCGGTCGCCGGCGGCTGACCGAGGGCGCCCGGGCCCGGGCGCCCTGGGCCGGGGCCGTGTCGGCTCCCGGCTGCCGGACCCTTGGCCCGACCCTTTCAAAGCGTTCCTGCGGAATTCACCGGAATCACCCCGCCCGTAAAACGGACGGGGTGATTCCGTCTGTTGAAGCGCGATACAGTTGGGGCGTTCCCCCTCCGGTGTCACTGCCGAACGCATATGAGAACCCGTCAAGTTGTGCCCACAACATGTGCACGAATTGCCGGGTTGGTTGCGTTATGCCCGGCCCGGCTTGCCCGAGAAGCTGGCGAAATCGGCAGTAATGACCGATCGGCCACGCCCGGAATTCTCGTCCGACTGACCTGTTGCAGACGGCATCCGTGCAGATACATTCAGCGGCGGTCGACGCGTTCCGGCGCACACCCCCATCCTGTCTGGGGGTGAGGTCTGACCCGGGTCCGCGAGGTGCGGTCCTGCGCAAGGGCCAGTAATAGGGGAGTTAGGCATGGCTCAGGGCACCGTCAAGTGGTTCAACGCGGAGAAGGGGTACGGCTTCATCGCGGTCGACGGTGGTGCGGATGTTTTCGTCCACTACAGCGCGATCCAGATGGACGGCTACCGCACCCTCGAGGAGGGGCAGCGGGTCGAGTTCGAGATCTCGCAGGGCCAGAAGGGGCCGCAGGCGGACATGGTCAAGGTGACCGCCTGACCGGCGCGCATCGACCACCGGCTCACTCAGCTCGCCGAGGGGCCCGCGTCTCCATGACGCGGGCCCCTCGTGTGTTCTCGTGCGTTCCCGTGTGTTCTCGCGCGTCCGTGCCACGCCCATGTGTGGGTTCCCCCGGCGCGGGGCAGGTTGGTGTGAGGCGCTTGCGCCCCCTGTTGTCTCCGAGGGGGCGCCCTTTGCCGCCTGGGGTGGGATACACCGTGGACCGCTTGCACTCGGGTGGGTCGAGTGCTAATCATTGGGCTTAGCACTCTCCGAGTGAGAGTGACAGATTTGGACCGTCGGTGAGGTCGGCGAGCCAAGCGGGGCAAGGAACCGCAGGGCACGCAGGCCGTCCGTCGCGGGCGCCAGCGCGGTCCGGAGCAGTCTCTCCACCCCGTCCTGGGAGGACCACTTCACATGGCCAAGATCATCGCGTTCGACGAGGAGGCACGGCGCGGTCTCGAGCGCGGGATGAACCAGCTCGCCGACGCCGTCAAGGTCACCCTCGGCCCCAAGGGCCGGAACGTCGTCCTCGAGAAGAAGTGGGGCGCCCCCACGATCACCAACGATGGTGTGTCCATCGCCAAGGAGATCGAGCTCGAGGACCCGTACGAGAAGATCGGCGCCGAGCTGGTCAAGGAGGTCGCGAAGAAGACGGACGACGTCGCCGGTGACGGCACGACGACCGCGACCGTCCTCGCCCAGGCGCTGGTCCGCGAGGGTCTGCGCAACGTGGCCGCCGGTGCCAACCCGATGGCCCTGAAGCGCGGTATCGAGAAGGCCGTCGAGGCCGTCTCCGCCGCCCTGCTCGAGCAGGCCAAGGACGTGGAGACCAAGGAGCAGATCGCCTCCACCGCCTCCATCTCCGCCGCCGACACCCAGATCGGCGAGCTCATCGCCGAGGCCATGGACAAGGTCGGCAAGGAAGGCGTCATCACCGTCGAGGAGTCCCAGACCTTCGGTCTGGAGCTGGAGCTCACCGAGGGTATGCGCTTCGACAAGGGCTACATCTCGGCGTACTTCGCCACCGACATGGAGCGTATGGAGGCCTCGCTGGAGGACCCGTACATCCTGATCGTCAACTCGAAGGTCAGCTCGGTCAAGGACCTGCTGCCGCTCCTCGAGAAGGTCATGCAGTCCGGCAAGCCGCTGCTGATCATCGCCGAGGACGTCGAGGGCGAGGCCCTGTCGACCCTGGTCGTCAACAAGATCCGCGGCACCTTCAAGTCCGTCGCCGTCAAGGCCCCGGGCTTCGGCGACCGCCGCAAGGCCATGCTGGGCGACATCGCCATCCTCACCGGTGGCACGGTCATCTCCGAGGAGGTCGGCCTCAAGCTGGAGAACGCCGGTCTCGACCTGCTCGGCCGCGCCCGCAAGGTCGTCATCACCAAGGACGAGACGACCATCGTCGACGGTGCCGGTGACAGCGACCAGGTCCAGGGCCGCGTCAACCAGATCCGCGCCGAGATCGAGAACAGCGACTCGGACTACGACCGCGAGAAGCTCCAGGAGCGCCTGGCGAAGCTGGCCGGCGGCGTGGCCGTCATCAAGGCCGGCGCCGCCACCGAGGTGGAGCTCAAGGAGCGCAAGCACCGCATCGAGGACGCCGTCCGCAACGCCAAGGCCGCCGTCGAGGAGGGCATCGTCGCCGGTGGTGGCGTGGCCCTGCTCCAGGCTTCCTCGGTCTTCGAGAAGCTCGAGCTCGAGGGCGACGAGGCCACCGGTGCCGCCGCTGTGAAGCTGGCCCTGGAGGCCCCGCTGAAGCAGATCTCCGTGAACGCCGGCCTCGAGGGTGGCGTCATCGTGGAGAAGGTGCGCAACCTGACCCCGGGCCACGGCCTCAACGCCGCCACGGGCGAGTACGTCGACATGATCGCCGAGGGCATCATCGACCCGGCGAAGGTCACCCGCTCCGCCCTCCAGAACGCCGCGTCCATCGCCGCGCTGTTCCTGACCACCGAGGCCGTCATCGCCGACAAGCCGGAGAAGGCCGCCGCGGCCGCTCCGGGCGGCATGCCGGGCGGTGACATGGACTTCTGATCGACCTGACAGGTTGATCGACCGTCCTGCGGTTCACCGGGGCGGCACCCTCCTCACGGGGGGTGCCGCCCCGGTGGCGTTCTACGGGGCGGCACCCCGGACGCCCCCGCCCAGGGCGCCGTCAGCGGCTCTGGCGCACCAGGGCCCCCGGGTCGAGCTTGACCGGGAACGGCTTCTCGACCAGCGTCGTACGCCCGGCCTGGGCCACGGTCCGCTCCACATAGCGGCCGTTCTCCAGTTCCGAGACGATCAGCGCCGGCACGGGCTCCAGCTCCAGCCGCCACAGGTGCTCGATACCGGCCTCCGCGTAGTACGGCGGCTTGAGCAGGCGGTCGGTGCGGCGGCCCGACGACGACGGCGAGACGATCTCCACCACGAGCAGCACGGTCTCGGCGTCGTAGGTCACGGGGTCCTCGGCGGCAGCGGCGGCATCGACCACCGCGATGTCCGGGATGAAGAGCCCGTCGGGCAGCACCACATTGACCGCCTCCAGCACCTCGACCGGGGCCTCCGCCGCCTCGGCGGCGGCTTCCAGCAGGTGCCACAGGCGGGAAGAAGCCCGCTGGTGCTTGGTTCCCGGAGCCGGTGACATCAAGAGTGCTTCCCCCATCAATTCGCGACGCTCACCACGGTCCTCCCCCAGAGCCAGGACCTCCTCTATCGTCCAGGGCCCGTAGTGGGGATCGTGTGCAACGCTCATCACGCCACCTCCTTATCGGAAAGCCGTCGCCCTCAGTGTGGCATCCGCCACTGACACCGGCCCGGTCCTCGCGGTCCCACCCGACCGCCGGAGTGCGCGACACTGGAAGCTTGACCCCGTGCGCGAAATGGAAGGCCGAGGCGTGAGCGGACCCCTGATCGTCCAGAGCGACAAGACCCTGCTGCTGGAGGTGGACCACGAGCGTGCCGACGAGTGCCGGCGTGCCATCGCCGCCTTCGCGGAGCTGGAGCGGGCGCCCGAGCACATCCACACCTACCGGGTGACCCCGCTGGGGCTGTGGAACGCGCGGGCCGCCGGGCACGACGCCGAGCAGGTCGTCGACGCGCTCGTCACGTACTCCCGCTACCCCGTGCCGCACGCCCTGCTCGTCGACATCGCCGAGACCATGGCCCGCTACGGGCGGCTGAAGCTGCTCAAGCACCCCACGCACGGCCTGGTGCTGGAGAGCACCGACCGGCCCGTGCTGGAGGAGATCCTCCGCTCGAAGAAGATCAAGCCGCTGGTGGGGGCCCGGATCGATCCGGACACCGTCGCCGTGCACCCCTCCGAGCGCGGTCAGATCAAGCAGACGCTGCTCAAGCTGGGCTGGCCCGCCGAGGACCTCGCCGGGTACGTGGACGGCGAGGCGCACCCCATCGAGCTCGCCGAGGACGGCTGGGCGCTGCGCCCGTACCAGCGGCAGGCCGTGGAGGGGTTCTGGCACGGCGGCTCGGGTGTGGTCGTGCTGCCCTGTGGCGCCGGCAAGACGCTCGTGGGCGCGGGCGCGATGGCCATGGCGAAGGCGACGACGCTGATCCTGGTCACCAACACCGTCTCCGCCCGCCAGTGGAAGCACGAGCTGGTCAAGCGGACCTCGCTGACCGAGGACGAGATCGGCGAGTACAGCGGTACGAGGAAGGAGATCCGCCCGGTCACCATCGCCACCTACCAGGTGCTGACGACCAGGCGGAAGGGTGTCTATCCGCATCTGGAGCTCTTCGACTCCCGCGACTGGGGCCTGGTCGTCTACGACGAGGTGCATCTGCTGCCGGCGCCCGTCTTCAAGTTCACCGCCGACCTCCAGGCCCGGCGCCGGCTCGGGCTGACCGCGACGCTGGTGCGCGAGGACGGGCGCGAGTCGGACGTCTTCTCCCTCATCGGGCCGAAGCGCTTCGACGCGCCCTGGAAGGAGATCGAGGCGCAGGGCTACATCGCTCCCGCCGACTGTGTCGAGGTGCGCGTCAACCTCACCGACTCCGAGCGGCTGGCGTACGCGACGGCCGAGGTGGAGGAGAAGTACCGGTACTGCGCGACGACCGCCACCAAGCGGAAGGTCACGGAGGCCCTGGTGCGCAAGCACAAGGGGGAGCAGACGCTCGTCATCGGCCAGTACATCGACCAGCTGGACGAGCTGGGCGAGCACCTGGACGCGCCCGTGATCAAGGGTGAGACGTCCAACGCCCAGCGCGAGAAGCTCTTCGACGCCTTCCGGGCGGGCGAGCTCTCGGTGCTGGTCGTCTCCAAGGTCGCCAACTTCTCGATCGACCTGCCGGAGGCGACGGTCGCCATCCAGGTGTCGGGCACCTTCGGCTCCCGGCAGGAGGAGGCCCAGCGGCTGGGCCGGGTGCTGCGCCCCAAGGCCGACGGGCACGAGGCGCGCTTCTACTCGGTGGTCGCCCGTGACACGGTCGACCAGGACTTCGCGGCGCACCGCCAGCGGTTCCTGGCGGAGCAGGGGTACGCGTACCGGATCGTGGACGCGGACTCGCTGCTGGCGGGGGAGGACGCCTGATCCGCTCCCCGCGAGGGAGCCCACTCGGTACGCTGGCGAGGGAATCGCGCCATGGCAAGGAGAGAGCGACATGTCTCACCAGGACATCTACGAGGTGCTGTACACAGAGCCTGCGGCGCGTGACCGCGATCGGCTGGACCCTGTGCGCAGGGCTTCGTTCGAGAAGGCGATCGAGATCCTGGCGCGCGACCCCTATACCGAGCTGTCGCGGCCCATCGGGGCCGGTGAACAGGACAGGGAAATCCGGCTCACGTCGCAGATCGTCGCCGAATACATGGTGTCGCGCGGGCGTCTGCTGCTCGTGGTGCTGCGGATCTTCGATGACGCGGACATCCTCTTGACCGAGGACTGAACCCGCGCGGGCGGGGTGCTCGCGGCGTGCGGAAAACCATTCGCACGCCCCTTCGCCACTGGCTAAACTCCCCCTTCCCTGCCGCCTCCCGCTCGTTTACGGGAGCGCCGCCGTCCGGTCGGTAACCGGGCGGCTCATCGCTCACATCGCCGTATGCCTGGAGGCTCCACCGTGCCCGCGCCGCAAGCGACCTCGATCGCGAACGATCCCCTGGAGCGCGAGCGTGCCCATCTCGCCTCGTCCCGCACCGCATTGCGGGCGATGCGGGCCGATGCGGAGGCGCTCGACATCAAGGACGTCACCGCCAACTGGGTCAACGCCGCCGTCCTCCAACGGCAGATCGAGGACCGCATCGCCGCCCTCGCCGATCTCGCGCACACCCCGCTCTTCTTCGGCCGGCTGGACTATCTCCACGCGCCGGGGGCGGAGATGTCCGAAGGCGCGGAGGGCGAGCGGTTCTACATCGGGCGGCGGCACGTCCACGACGCCGACGGCGACCCGATGGTGATCGACTGGCGTGCGCCGGTCTCCCAGCCGTTCTACCGGGCCTCGAAGAAGGACCCGATGGACGTCGGGACGCGCCGCCGGTTCGGTTACACGGGCGGTGAGTTGACCGCCTACGAGGACGAGGACCTCACGGACGCGGCGGGCGGCGAGCAGGCGAGCCGGCTGCTCCAGACCGAGATCGAACGCCCGCGCGTCGGCCCCATGCGGGACATCGTCGCGACCATCCAGCCCGAGCAGGACGAGATCGTCCGTGCCGGCATCGGCGGCACGGTGTGCGTCCAGGGGGCGCCGGGCACGGGGAAGACGGCCGTCGGGCTGCACCGTGTCGCCTATCTGCTCTACGCCCACCGCGAGCGCCTCGCCCGCACCGGCACGCTCGTCATCGGGCCTAACCGGTCCTTCCTCCGCTACATCGAGCAAGTGCTGCCCGCCCTGGGCGAGTTGAACGTCGCTCAGGCGACCGTCGACGACCTCGTCGGGCATGTGGAGGTGCGGGGCACGGACACGGCGGACGCCGCCCGTATCAAGGGCGACGCGCGCATGGCGGAGGTGCTGCGGAGGGCGGTCCGGGCCGGGGTGACGATGCCGGTCGAGCCGGTGGTCGTGGTGCGCGGCTCGCGGCGCTGGCGGGTCCCGGCGTACGAGATCGAGGAGATGGTGCGGGAGCTGCTCGACCGCGACATCCGCTACGGCGCCGCGCGCGAGGCGCTGCCGCAGCGCATCGCGCACGCCGTGCTCGTACGGATGGAGGAGGCCGGCGAGGCCCCCGACGACCGGGTGCAGGACGCGGTCGCGCGCAACGCGGCCGTGAAGGCGGCGGTCAAGGCCGTGTGGCCGGCCGTCGACCCGGCGAAGCTGGTCCTGCGGCTGCTGTCCGACGCGGAGTTCCTGGCGGAACACTCGGCCGGGCTGCTGACGGAGGACGAACGGCGGGAGATCCTCTGGACGAGGCCAGCCCGGTCGGTACGGTCGGCGAAGTGGTCGGCGGCGGACGCGGTGCTGGTCGACGAGGCGATGGACCTCGTCTCGCGCACCGCGTCGCTGGGCCATGTGGTCCTGGACGAGGCGCAGGACCTCTCGCCCATGCAGTACCGCGCGGTCGGCCGCCGCTGTACGACCGGTTCGGCGACGATCCTCGGCGACCTCGCGCAGGGCACGACGCCGTGGGCGACGTCGAGCTGGGCGGAGGCGCTGACCCACCTGGGCAAGCCGGAGGCGGCGGTGGAGGAGCTGACACAGGGCTTCCGCGTGCCGCGCGAGGTCATCGCGTACGCGTCGCGGCTGCTGCCCGCGATCGCGCCGGGGCTGGCGGCGGCGACGTCCATGCGGGAGTCGCCGGGCGACTTCTCGGTACGGGGTGTGGGCGCCGCCGACGTGCTGGACGAGGCGGTGGTCGCCGCGTGCCGCGAGGCGCTGGAGCGGGAGGGGTCCGTCGGCCTGATCGCGGCGGACGCGCGGGTGGAGGTGCTGGGGGAGGCGCTGGCCGGTGCGGGGCTGCCGTATCTCGCCCCGGGCGAGGAGACGACGGAGACGGCACGGCTGACGCTCGTCCCGGCGTCCCTGGCGAAGGGCCTGGAGTACGACTACGTGGTGCTCGACGAGCCGGCGGCGGTGGTGGCGGGCGAGCCCGACGAGCGGACGGGGCTGCGGCGGCTGTACGTGGCGCTGACGCGGGCGGTGTCGGGGCTGACGGTGGTGCACGCGGAGCCCTTGCCGGGGGCGCTGCGCTGAGCTTGCCGGGTGTGCCGGGTGCGGTTGTTCGGCACCGCCGGGTGCCCCGGTGGGGGCTGGGCGCCGTCGCGGCGGGGGCCCGGTCCCACCGGCGCGCGGTGTCCTCAAACGCCGGACGGGCTGAAATCAGCCCGTCCGGCGTTTGAGGACCGGGGTCCGGGGCGGAGCCCCGGAAACGGTGCTAACCGTCCAGCGCCGTCCGCCACGCGGCGACCGCGTCCGCCGAGACCGGCGATTCCCAGCCGGAAGGGCGCGCCGCACCGCCGATGTGGAAGGCGGTGATGCCCGCCGACCGCAGCACCGGCACGTGCTTGAGCTTCAGCCCCCCGCCGACCATGATCTGCGGCTCGTAGCCGGGCTCGTCGGAGCGCGTCGCCTCCGTGAGGAGCGTGGCGAGGCCGTCGTCGACGCCGGAGGCGGAGCCGGCGGTGAGGTAGGTGTCGAGACCGGGCTGGTCGGCGAGCTGCTTGCGCAGCGCGTCGCGGTCCGCCGCGCGGTCGATCGCGCGGTGGAAGGTCCAGCGGGCCCGGGGCCCGAGCGCGTCGGCGAGGGCCGCCACCGCCGGGAGGTCGGCCCGGCCGTCGTCGGTCAGGAAGCCGAGGACGAACTCCTCCGCCCCCTCCGCCCGCAGCGCCCGCGCCGTGCCGCACAGGGCGTCCAGCGCCGCCGCGCCGCCCGCCGCGAAGCCGTCCGCGGCGCGCAGCATCACCCGTACGGGAATGTCGACGGCGGCCCGTACGGCGGCGAAGGTCTCCCGGGCGGGGGTGAGGCCGTCGGCGGCCATGTCGCTGACCAGTTCGAGCCGGTCCGCACCTCCGGCCTGTGCGGCCGTCGCGTCCCCGGCGCCGAGCGCGATCACCTCAAGAATTGGTCTAGACATGTAGCCAAGCGTGCCACACGCGCGGCCCGCGTATGTAGCCGTCCCCGTTTTCGCCCCTCTTACGGGGCACATAATCGACTCATGGCAGCCACGAACCCCCACGAGGCCCTGCGCGCCCGCTGGCGGGAGACCGTCGAGCGGGTGCGCGCCACCGCCGACCCGGACCCCGGCCCGTACGCCGACGACCTCCTGGCGCGCTGGGAGGAGCCGCAGCGCCGCTACCACACGGTCGGCCACCTCGACGCGGTCCTCGGCCACCTCGACGCGCTCGCCCCCCACGCCGACGACATCGACACCGTCCGGCTCGCCGCCTGGTTCCACGACGCCGTCTACCGCCCCGACCGCTCCGAGAACGAGGAGCGCTCCGCCCACCTCGCCGAGCGCGCCCTGCCCGAGCTGGGCGTGGACGTCGCCCGCACCGCCGAGGTCGCCCGCCTCGTACGGCTCACCGTCAGCCACGACCCCGCCCCCGGCGACCGCGACGGCGAGACGCTCTGCGACGCCGACCTCGCCGTCCTCGGCGGCACCCCCCGGGAGTACGCGCGCTACGCGGCGGCCGTCCGCGAGGAGTACGGCTTCGTGCCCGACGACCTCTTCCGCGAGGGCCGCGCCGCCGTGCTGCGCCAGCTGCTGGGGCTGCCCCGGCTGTTCCGCACCCCGCTGGGCCACGACCGCTGGGAGCTGCTGGCGCGCCGCAACCTCACCGCCGAGCTGGAACTGCTCACCGGTTGAGACGTAAGGGGGAGGTGTAAGGGGTGAGCTGTAAGGGGCTGGTGTGACTGGAGGGAATACCTCCGGTGGCGATCATGCTGGCCATGGGTATGCCCCCGAACTCCGCTCCCCAGCGTCCCCGTACGTCCATGCCCGCCGCCGTGTACGTCCTCGGCCTGTCCGTATTCGCCCTAGGAACATCCGAGTTCATGCTCTCCGGGCTGCTCCAGCCCATTGCCCGTGACATGGACGTCTCCATCCCGCGCGCCGGGCTGCTGGTGTCCGCGTTCGCCATCGGCATGGTCGTCGGCGCACCCGTGCTCGCGGCGGCCACGCTGCGGCTGCCCCGCCGCACGACGCTGGTGGCGCTGCTCGCCGTCTTCGGCCTCGGCCAGGTGGCGGGGGCGCTCTCGCCCTCGTACGGGGTGCTGTTCGTGTCCCGGGTGGTGAGCGCGCTGGCCTGCGCCGGGTTCTGGGCGGTCGGCGCGGCGGTGGCCGTGTCGCTGGTCCCGGCGGACGCCCGGGCCCGGGCCATGGCGGTCATGGTGGGCGGCCTGTCCATCGCCAACATCGTCGGCGTCCCCGCGGGCGCGCTGCTGGGGCAGCACGCGGGCTGGCGCGCCGCGTTCTGGGCGGTGGCCGGGATGTCGGTCCTCGGCCTCGCGGGGGTCCTGGCGCTCGTGCCGGCGACCGCGCGGGCGGGCGGGTCGGGTGGTGCGGGTGGTACGGAGGCGCCGCGGCTGCGGCATGAGCTGGCCATCTACCGTGACCGGCAGGTCTGGCTCGCGCTGGCCGCCACCGCGCTCAACGCCGCCGCCGTCTTCTCCCTCTTCTCCTACCTCGCCCCGCTGCTCACGGAGACCGCCGGGCTGAAGGAGTCCTGGGTGCCGACCGTGCTCGCGCTCTTCGGCGTCGGGGCGCTCATCGGCACGGCCGTCGGCGGGCGGATCGCCGACGCGCACCTGTTCGGCACGATGTACGGCGGGATCGCGGCGTCCGCCGCCGTGATGGCGCTGCTGGCGCTGACCGCCCACGTGGCGGTCGCGGCCGTGGTGCTGGCGCTGCTGCTCGGCGTCGCGGCGTTCGTCACGGCGCCGGCGCTCAACGCGCGGATGTTCAACGTCGCGAACGCGGCGCCGACGCTCGCGGGGGCGACGACGACGTCCGCGTTCAACATCGGCAACACGGTCGGGCCTTGGCTGGGCGGGCTCGTCATCTCCGCGGGATGGGGCTATCCGGCGGTGGCGGGGCTGGGGGCGCTGCTCGCGGTGCTGGCGCTGGGGACGACGGCCGTTGCGTCGCGGCTGCACCACGGGGCTTCGCGGGTCGTGGCCGGCGGGTCGGGTGCCGCCGCCGAGTCCGGCACCGCCGGGCTCGTACGTCGTGGCTGATCGCCGCCGCGGCGGGGAGAGTGGCCCCTGACCCTCCCCTTCCCGTTTCCTGGGGGCAAGCCCCCAGACCCCCTTGTCCTCAAACGCCGGACGGGCTGATTTTCAGCCCGTCCGGCGTTTGAGGACCGGGGTCCGGGGCGGAGCCCCGGAACGGTTACCGCTTGGGCCGGCGCAGACCGGATCGCTTCAGCAACCGCACCACCTCGCGGCTGCTCACCTCCACCGCGCCCAGCCGCACGGCCTCCCCGTACGCCGTCGACAGCACGTCGTAGTGGTCCCCGTCGAACGCCTGGCCGGGCAGGCCCAGGCGGGCGGCGAAGGTGTGGAGTTCGTCGAAGGAGACGTCGCTGACCAGGTGGGACCACATACGGCCGTGGCCCGGCCAGCTCGGCGGGTCGATGTAGAGCGTCACCGGAAGGCCACCGGTCAGCGTCCGCGTCCGAGGGCCGTCGCCAGGGAGCCCACGGGCGCGATCAGCACGGCCTGCTTGGCGCAGGCCCAGTGCGGGTCGGGGCCGAGCTCGGGCTCCACCTCCAGGGCGTGGGGGTCGCCCGTGTCCGTGCAGACCGGGCACAGGGGCCAGCGGCCGTGCCGCTCCAGCAGGGCGTCCTGGACGTCCTGGGCCACCAGACCGGGCAGGAACGCCATGCCCTCGGGCCACTGCTCGACCCACCACCGCCGGTGCGCGACCGCGTCCTCGACCAGCGAGACGACGTCGGCGTCGGCCGCGTCCCCCGCCACCAGATCGGCGAGGACGAGCGCGCGCGCCGTGTGCAGTGCCTGTTCGAGCTCCATGCGATCCATTGTCGGGGGCCCGGAGGGTTGACGGCACACCGGGCCGAAAATACCTTTCACGATGTGAGCATCAAGGTGAAGGAAACTTCCACCACTTCCCGTCCGGCGCTCCCCACCCCGCCCGCCGCCCTGGCCGCCAAGGTGCGCACCCTCGCGCCCTCCATGACCCGCTCCATGCAGCGCGTCGCCGAGACCGTGGCGGGCGACCCGGCCGGCTCCGCCGCCCTCACCGTCACCGGGCTCGCGGAACTCACGGGCACCAGCGAGGCCACCGTCGTCCGCACCGCCCGCGTCCTCGGCTACCCCGGCTACCGCGATCTGCGGCTCGCGCTCGCCGCGCTCGCCGCCGAGCAGGCGGCGGGCCGGGCGCCCGCCGTCACCGCCGACATCGCCGTCGACGACCCACTGGCCCGCGTCGTCGCCAAGCTCGCCCAGGAGGAGGCGCAGTGCCTGGCGGACACCGCCGCCGGGCTCGACACCGCCGCGCTGGAGGCCGCCGTCGGCGCCATCGCCGCCGCCCGGCGCGTCGACGTCTACGGGATCGGCGCCTCCAACCTCGTCGGCCAGGACCTCGTCCAGAAGCTGCTGCGCATCGGCCTGATCGCCCACGCGCCCGCCGACCCCCACCTGGCCGTCACCAACGCCGTCCAGCTGCGCTCCGGGGACGTGGCGATCGCCATCACCCACTCCGGGCGCACCACCGACGTCATCGAGCCGCTGCGCGTCGCCTTCGAGCGCGGGGCGGCCACCGTCGCGATCACCGGGCGGCCCGACGGGGAGATCGCCCAGTACGCCGATCACATCCTCACCACGTCCTCCGCCCGGGAGAGCGAGCTGCGCCCGGCGGCCATGTCGAGCCGCACGAGCCAGCTGCTCGTGGTGGACTGCCTGTTCATCGGGGTCGCGCAGCGTACGTACGAACGCGCGGCGCCCGCCCTGTCCGCGTCGTACGAGGCGCTGGCCCACCGGCACGCCCCGCGCGACCGGCGCTGATCCCGCCGATGCCAAGGAACCGCCCATGGACTCCTCCGCCGCGCTCCGGGCGCAGCTGGCCGCCCTCACCACGGAGGCGTTCCGGCCCGACCTCGCCGACATCGACCGGCTGCCCACCCGGGACATCGCCGAGATCATGAACGCGGAGGACGCCACGGTCGCCACCGCCGTCGCGGCGCGGCTCCCCGAGATCGCCGCGGCCATCGACGCGACCGCCGGACGGATGGCACGCGGCGGCCGGCTGATCTACGCAGGCGCGGGCACGGCCGGCCGGCTGGGGGTGCTGGACGCCAGCGAGTGCCCGCCGACGTTCAACACCGGCCCCGGGCAGGTCGTCGGCCTGATAGCGGGCGGCCCCGAGGCCCTGGTGTCGGCCGTCGAGGGGGCCGAGGACGACGCGGCGCGGGCCGCCGCCGACCTGGACGCGCTGAAGCTCGGGCCCGACGACACGGTCGTCGGCGTCTCCGCCTCGGGCCGCACCCCCTACGCCGTGGGGGCCGTCCGGCACGCCCGCGCGGCCGGGGCGCTCACGGTGGGGCTGGCCTGCAACGCCGGTTCGGCGCTGGGCGCAGCCGCCGAGCACGCGGTCGAGGTCGTCGTGGGGCCCGAACTCCTCACCGGCTCCACCCGGCTGAAGGCGGGCACGGCGCAGAAGCTCGTCCTCAACATGATCTCGACGATCACGATGATGCGGCTCGGCAAGACCTACGGAAACCTCATGGTCGACGTCCGCGCCTCCAACGAGAAGCTGCGCGCCCGGTCCCGGCGGATCGTCTCGCTGGCGACGGGCGCGGCGGACGACGAGGTCGAGGCGGCGCTGACCGGCGCCGGGGGAGAGGTGAAGAACGCCATCCTGATCCTCCTCGGCGAGGTCGACGGGCCCACGGCCGCCCGGCTGCTGGACCAGGCGCACGGCCATCTGCGCGCCGCCCTGCGCGCGGCGGGCGCGGCGCACGGCTGATCGGCCGTCGCGGGCCGTAGCGTCGTGCCCTGATGAACCCTCAGGACACCGCCGCCGCTCTCCTCCCCCTCCTCGGCGGCGCCGGCAACGTCCGTGCCGTCGGCCACTGCATGACCCGGCTGCGGGTGGAGGTCGCGGACCGCGAGCCGGTCCGGGGCGCGGAGCTGCGGGCGCTGCCCGGAGTGCTGGGCGTGGTGGAGGACGGGGAGTCGTTCCAGATCGTGCTGGGTCCGGGGACGGTCGCCCGGGTGGCCCCGGAGCTGGAGCGGCTGGTGGCGGCGGGGAGCGAGAAAAGGAGCGGGCCCGGGTCCGGAGTCGGCGAGGGTGACGGCGCCGTCGCCGCCGCCCTCGCCGCGCGCGGTGCCGCGCTGCGGGCCGAGCGGCGGGCCCGTAACGCCACGCCCGGCAAGATCTTCCTCCGCCGCCTCGCCCAGATCTTCGTACCGCTGATCCCCGCCCTCGTCGGCTGTGGCGTCATCGCCGGTCTCGGCGGGCTGCTCGCCGATCTCCACTGGCTGCCCGCGCTCGTCCCCGCGCTGTCCGCGATCGCCTCCGGCTTCATGTCGCTGATCGCGGTCTTCGTCGGCTACCAGACGGCGAAGGAGTTCGGCGGCACGCCCGTGCTGGGCGGTGCGGTCGCGGCCGTCATCGTCTACCCGGGTGTCGCGCACGTCGCCGTGTTCGGCCGGCAACTGGCGCCCGGGCAGGGCGGGGTGCTGGGGGCGCTGGGCGCGGCGCTGCTGGGGACGGTCGTGGAGAAGGCGTGCCGGCGGGTGGTGCCGGAGGCGCTGGACGTACTGGTGACGCCCTTTCTGACGGTGTTGCTGCCGGGGCTGGTGACGCTGTACGGGCTGATGTTCGTGGCCGGCGAGGTGTCGTCGGCGATCGGCCGGTGCGCGGAGTGGCTGCTGGCCAACGGGGGCGCGGTGGCGGGCTTCGCGCTGGGCGGGCTGTTCCTGCCGCTGGTGATGCTGGGCCTCCACCAGGCGCTGATCCCCATCCACACCACGCTGATCGCCGAGCGGGGCTCGACGGTCCTGCTGCCGATCCTGGCGATGGCGGGCGCGGGGCAGGTGGGGGCCGCGCTCGCGGTCCACGTCCGGTCGGCGGGCGACGCGTCGGTCCGGAAGGTCATTCGCTCGGCCCTTCCGGCAGGGCTTCTCGGCATCGGGGAGCCGCTGATCTACGGGGTTTCGCTGCCGCTGGGCAGGCCGTTCGCCACGGCGTGCGTGGGGGGCGCGTTCGGGGGCGCGTTCGTGGGGCTGTCCCACCAGTTGGGGGAGACGGTGGGGGCGACGGCCATCGGGCCGTCGGGGTGGGCGCTGTTCCCGCTGCTCGCGGGGAATCACGGGCCGGCGAGGGCGATCGCCGTCTATGGGGCGGGGCTGGCCGTGGGGTACGGGACGGGGTTCTTGGCGACGTATCTGTTCGGGGTGCGCGAGGGGGCGGTGGCGGAGACGGGGTGAGGAACCCCGGTATGCGGCCCGTCACTGTCGCCCGTGATCGACCATGGTAAAAAAGCCGGACGGTCGGTATGATCATGTAAACGGGGCATTGCACCGCCACATCCCCGGCTTGCAGCAGGTCGTCTCGACCGCGAATCGATCCCTTGTCACGCGATTCCCGGCGACCGTATCGACAGCAAATGCCGGGAGTTCCCTGGAAATTGGGGGTGCACCCATGCAGCAGAAAGAATACCTTCTCCTACTCGGGGCCGAGCAGTATCTTCGCGAACGGGCCTTCTCGGGGGCGAAGCAGGCCGTCGACCTTCCCGTCTGGGCGGCCGCGGAAGATCCCGTACGCAAGCTGAACCGCACGTTCGACAACATGCTGACGGCCGACCCCAAGGACCCGGAATCCCTGCTGAGGGCCATCCGCGCGCACTCCGCCCAGGGCTGGCATCCCCGGATCGTCGTTCCGCTCAACGACTGGACGGTGGATTCGGCGAACACCGTGAACCGTGCCCTGGGGCTGGGCGGACTGGACGCCACGGTGGTGACCAACGCCCGGAACAAGCACGCCATGAAGCAGACCCTGCTCGCCGCCGGCGTGCGCACTCCGCGATCCGAACTGGTGGAGTCCGAAACGGAATTGCTCGACGCCATCGAGGCCATCGGGCTGCCCGTGGTCATCAAGCCGTACGACTTCGGCGGCAGCGGCGGGGTCGTCCTGGCCACCACGCGCGAGGAGGCGGTCGCCGGTCTCGCGGAGTCCAAGGCCGTCATCGCGCAGTACGAATCGTCGTTCAACATCAGCGGCGACAAATACCTCGTCGAGCAGCTCGTCGACTCCGACGACGAGGTGTCCGTCGAGGTCCTCTGCGGTGCCGACCGAGCGCAGGTCCTCGCCGTGACCGAGAAGTACCTGTCCCCGCGCCCCTGGTTCGCCGAGGTCGCCCACCTGGTGCCGAGCCACCGCACCGGCGACCCGGAGGTGACCGACCTCGCCGTACGGGCCTGTACGGCGCTGGGCATCGACCGGGGCCTCGCCCATGTGGAGATCAAGTTCGGCGCGGACGGGACGCCCTGGGTGATCGAGGTGGCCGCCCGGCCGGGCGGCGACGGGATCATGGACCAGGTGGAGCGGGCCTACTCGCTCAACCCCTACCGGCTGCACATCGGCTCGTACCTGGGGGACGACCTCCTCGACCTCGTCGCCGCCGCGGTGCCCACCAGGACCTCGGCGATCGCGTTCCTCAAGGCCGCGCCCGGGCGGATCCAGGAGATCGTCGACGGGAAGCCGCTGCCGCCCGAGGTGCGGAGCGTCAACATCAGCGCCAGGCCCGGCGATCTCTCCCAGGCCGCCGTCAAGAACTGGAGCACCAGGGAGGGCCTCATCGAACTCGAATGGGACGAGCTGTTCGGCGAGAAGACCCTGCTGCCGGTGACCATGGCGAAGGAGCTGTCCGACCAGATCTTCATAACCGGTGGGACGGTCGGCGAGTGAAGCGGTACACGCTCTACTCCGCTCTCTACCGATTCTTCAACGGAGTGGTGCTGCTGCTCCTGAACTGGCACATCGCCTCCTCGCAAGGGGGAGGCTACGACGCGCTCGCCATCGCGACCGCGCTCTCCTTCATCCCGGCCGTCTTCGTTCCGCCGCTGATCCGCTTCAGCCCGATCACGGGCGGGGCCAGGATGACCGCCGTGGGGCTCGCCGGGGTCTCCCTGTCGCTGATCCTGATCGCGATCGGCTACGACCACGTACAAGTGGTCGTCGCCCTGAACTTCGTGCTGTGGATCTTCTTTTTCTTCCTGGAATCGAGCTGGGAGGTGTGGTTCAACGACGAGGCGGCCGGGCTCGACGGTGCCGCCCTGCGCAAGCACAGCTCGCTGACCATGACCGTCAACCAGGTCGCGCTCATGGTGGGTCCGCTGTTCGCGCCGCTGTTCACGAAGGTGATCCGGGCCGAATGGGTGCTGGTCGTCTGCGCCGGCCTGTTCGCCGTCGTCGCGGTCATGAGCCTGGGATCGCACCGGCCCGCGGCCGTCGCGGAGCAGACGGAGAAGGAGGCCGGACAGGAGGGCGCGGGCGGTCTCAGAGCCCTGTACCTCCTCGCCTTCATGCTCATCTGGCCCATCCTGGGAACGTTCAACTTCATGCTGCCGCTGCAGGCCCTCGAGCACGGCGGAAGCATGTTCACCGTCGGAATCCTGGACATGCTCCTCGGCATCGGAATGGCTGTCGCGGGAGCCTTCCTGCATCGCCTCACCAAGAACCAGGACATGCGCTGGGTGCTGGTCGGAGCCACCGTCGCCGTGGTCGGCGCGATAGCGATCTGGCTCTTCGTCCCGGCGTTCGGGGTACCGCAGATGATCGCCGTCTTCGCCCTCGGCGGCGCTTTCGGCTCGCTGCGGGTCATCCTTCGCGCGGAAGCGGCAGCGGCCTTCTCGCCGCGACAGGTCGGCGCGATCGTGGCGAACGCCAACGCCTGTTCACTCGTGCTGCTGGCCGCGGTCCTGGCGGGCGGCAGGTTCTTCGCCTCCCAGATCTGGCTGGCCCCGTTCGCGCTGACGCTGTTGTTCGTCCTCGCGTTCCACCGAATTCGCAAGGCCCGGAGCATTCAACTCATACCGACCGAGGTGTCCGCGTGACATTACTCATCGATTCCCGAGGCGTTCCACATCTTGTCGAACAGCCGTCGGACCTGGAGTCCGTAGAGAACGCGATCGTTCAATTGGTGTCGATGACACTGGAGCATGAACGATGTCGTCGTTCCGATGATTTTACACCGCCCGTGGCACTCCAACTCATGCTCGCCGTGGACCTTTTGTGCTCCATGGAGCGCCCGGCGGTCATGGAGGCCGCGACGATCTGCGCCTCCCTCAAGGAGACCGGCCCGACCGAGGCGCGGACCGTGGCGATGCTCTCCGCCATCGACTTCTGGACCGCCGGGGATCTCGTCGCCGCCCGGAACGGCTTCCAGACCGTCGTCGACACGTATCCAGGGGATGCCGTGTCGGTCTTCGCCGTCCACATGCTGGATTTCTACATCGGCGACGTGCCGCACATGCTGGCGTCGATAACGGAGGCCGTCGAGTTCTTCGCGGCCGACGACCCGGCCATCGGCTATCTGCACGGCCTGTACGGATTCGCGCTCGAGGAGAGCGGCCGGTTCGAGGCCGCGATCGAACGCTGCCGGGTCGCACTGGAGCTGAACCCCGACGACATCTACGCGATGCACGCGATGGTGCACTGTCTCTACGAGACGGGCCGCCACGAGGAGGGTTCCCGCTACATCCGCGAGTACATGCGCGGCCGGGACGGCTCGACCCCCATGCGTATCCACATCTGGTGGCACTACGCACTGTTCGAGCTCTACGCGGACAACATCCAGGAAGTCCTGGCGTGTTACCGCTTCGGCATACGCAGGAAGACGTCACCGCGGTCGACCGAGGACCTGGACGCCGTCACGCTGCTCTGGCGTCTCGCCCTCGTCAAACCCTCGCTCGACCTCTCCGCCTATTGGCAGTCGCTCTACCAGGACTGGAAACCGTACCTGGACGAGAACTGGTACCTCTTCAACGACTTCCACGCGTACCTCACCTACTGCCAGGCCGGGGAGTACGGCCGTGCCGACTCCCTTCTGGAGGCGGTCCTGGCGCGCGGCAAGGAGGTGCCCGAGGAGATGGCCGACATATTCCTCGGCTTCCGGTCCTTCACGACCGGCGACTACGCCGACGCCTCCGCCCGACTGGCCAGGTCCTTCCGGCGTTCGTCCCCGATGGGGGGCAGCAACGCCCAGCGCGACGTCATCGAGCTCACGGCGATCGAGGCCGCTCTCCGTTCCCGGAACTACGAAGTCGCGCGGCGCATTCGCGAGACCGGCCGGATCTTCCGGCACCGGAGCCCCGTACTCCAGCAGTACGAAGACCGCCTGGAAGCTCTTCGCACATCCGATCACCACACACAGGGGGAAAACTGAAATGAGCCTTTACCAGACGATTCTCGACGAGACCGCTCCCGAGGGAATGCGGCTGACCTCGATCGAACTCGCCGACCGGAACACCGTGTGGCAGCTGGACGGTTCGGCCGGCTTCGCCGTCAAGGTGACCCGGGGACGAGCGGCGATCTTCAAATGCGAGAAGGCCGCGGCGCTGACCGTGGAAGCGCTCAGGGAGTGTTGCGCGCCCTTCGGGGTCGGCGAGGCGGTCGAGTGCGACGAGACGCAGTACATTCTGGCGGTCGGTCTTCTCGATGACACCGAGCTCATGGTCGTGGGCGCGGACGCGGACGTCACCGCCTCGGCGGTGGAGTTCTCGCCCACCAGCGATGACGTACGGAGCATCGCCGGCTCGATCGGCGACTACTACTACGGCTACGAGGACCGCTACCGGACCGTGTACGAGAACGGCGCCGAACTGTGGGAATCGGCGGAGCCGAACGCTTCGCTCCTCCAGATGATCCAGGAGCGCCCGGACGTCTTCTCGGGGCGGATCATCGACCTGGGATGCGGCGAGGGCCGCGACTCCCTGTACCTGCTGTCACAGGGCCACGACGTCGTCTCGGTCGACGTGTCGCACACGGCCCTGGCTCGCGCGCGCGAGCGGGCCGCCGCCGCGAACCTGGACGCCTCGGGGTTCGTGGAGCGCGACATCATCTATCTGCGCGGCTTCGAAGAGAACAGCTTCGACCTCGCCATGAACATGGGCTGCCTCCACATGCTCGTCGACGACGAGCAGCGGGGACGCCACATCTCCCGCGTCTTCGACATCCTCCGCCCGGGCGGGCACTTCATCGTGGACCACTGCGCGAGCGAATGGGGGAAGGGCTTCTTCTCCGTCCCGGACTACGAGGACGTCGCCGCCGACTTCGTGCCGGGCAAGGTGATGACCAGGAGGATCCGGGTCGAGGACGGCGAGAAGAACATCGGCCTGGAGGTGCTCCCCTTCTCGGAGCGGTCCGGTGACGCCCTGGCCGAGGAGATCGGCCGGTACGGCTTCAGCCTGGTGAGCAGCGTGCACACCAACACCGAGGCGTTCGGTTCTTCGTCGATGCTCCTGTTCCGGAAGCCGGCCGACGGGGCACCGGGTTCGCCTCGCGCATGACCGGGCGTACCGGGGGACATCATTGTCCTCATGAGTAGACCACCGGATGGATTGCCCCTCTACCGCGTCCTGACCGGCACGGACGACGCCGGGTTCTGCCGACGGGTGAGCGAAGCGCTGAGCCTCGGCTACGAACTGCACGGAGGCCCAGCCATCACCTACAACGGTGAGGGCGTCATCGTCGCCCAGGCGGTGCTCTGGCCGGCACGGTCGTAGGGCCCCGGGGAGGGCCGGTGGCCGGGCGCCCCGACTCCGCGGCGGATACGGACTGAGAGTCCCGTCCGCGCGGGTCGGGGCGCCCTTCCCGGCAGCGGGGCCGGCTAGGCCGAAGCGGTCGCCGTGACGTCCTGCGACAGGTAGTCCACGCAGGCGTCGGTGAGACAGCTCAGGCTGTCCACGACGGGGACCGGGAAGATGTCGTGGTCCCTCAGCGCCGTGAGATCCGTGCACCCGTACAGCACGGCATCGATGTCGGCCGGGAGCGCGGCGGCGTACTCGCGCATGGCGGCGGCCGGTTCGTCGGGGTTCGCGAAGCGGAGCAGGTCCATGATCGCCGTCTGTACGACATGCTGGCCGGCCTCGTCGGGAGCGACGATCTCCACCCCGAACTCGGCGGCGCGCTCGCTGTAGAGGCCGGACCGCACGGTGGCCGCCGTGGCGAGCAGGAGGACACGGCGGTACCCGGAATCGCGGAGGCGGCCCAGCGCCGCTTCGACCATGTCGAGCAGGGTGACGTCGCGGTCCCGCACCAATGGCCTGAGGTAGGTGTGCAGCGTGTTGCACGCCAGCCCCACACATGTGGCACCGGAGGCTTCCAGCACGTCCAGCGACTGGGTCAGCAGGCGGTCGACCTCGGATTCCTCCGTGGTGTCGAAGTGGCCTCTGACGAAAGCCTGTTCAAGTTCGGCCGGGAGCGGGATGCTGTGCATCACCACATCCGGATAAGCGCCGTCCAGACGCGACTGGTATTCGGCCACGACCCTCATGTAGAGGTCGGAGGAGGCGTCCGGTCCGACACCGCCGATGAGGCCGAACCGTCCGGGCGTCTGCTGGACGGCGGGCTTTAAGAGTGAATTGGTCATGATCTCGACCTGCCATTGTGCAAAGGGAATGGGAAAAGTCGGCTAAGCCGCACGGCGGCGTGACAGCAGGTGCCGGGCGAACGCGATCACCAGAAGTGCCGTGGTCGCGCTCAATGTCGCCAGGAGCTGGGTCCGGGCGGTGGCGTCGCTGCACATGAGCAACAAGATCCCGCCCATCGCCGCTATCGCGAGCCAGGACAGATACGGAAAGCCCCACATACGGACCACCAGCAGATCCGGTGATTCCCGTTCCAGGCGCCTGCGCAGTATCACCTGTGAAACGGCGACCGCGATCCATACGACGAGCAGCGCCCCGCCGGCCGACTCGAGGAGATACTCGAATACGGTGTCCGGCCACCAGTAATTGAGCAGCACGGCGAAGAACCCGAATCCTGCCGAAGCGGCGACCGCCGGCCGGGGCGTGCCGCCGGCCGAGGTCTTCGTCAGCGCGCGCGGAGCGATTCTCCGGTCGGCCAGGGAATAGATCATGCGCGACGCGCCGTACATGCTCGCGTTCAGCGACGACAGCAGTGCCACCAGGATGACGACATCCATGATGTGGGCCGCCGCGGGTACCCCGATCTGATCGAGCATCGCCACGAAGGGGCTGCGTCCCACGACCGATGAGTCCCACGGCAGCAGCGTGACGATGACGGCGATGCTGCCGACGTAGAAGACCAGGATCCGGAACACGGCGCTGCGTACGGCCCGCGCCACCGAACCGGAGGGGTCGGTGGACTCGGCGGCCGCGATGGTCACCACTTCCAGACCGCCGAAGGAGAACAGCACGGCCAGGACTCCGGTGGTCACCCCGGTGGTGCCGTGCGGCAGGAAGCCTCCGTGGCCGGTGAGGTTGGTGAGTCCGGGTGCCGCACTGCCCGGCAGCACACCGGCGATCGCCGCCACGCCGAGTCCGAGGAAGACGACGATCGCCGCGACCTTGAGCCCGGCGAACCAGAACTCGAACTCGCCGAAGGAGCTCACCGCCAGCAGGTTCAGGGCGGTGAAAAGGAGCATGACGGCCAGCGTGAACGCCCACTGGGGGACCATCGGCAGCCAGGAGTTCAAGGTTTTCGACGCCGCCGTGGCCTCGGCCGCGATCGCCACGCAGAGCGCCCCCCAGTAGAGCCACCCGACGGTGAATCCCGCCCACTTGCCCAGGGCCTTTTCCGCGTATACCGAGAAGCTGCCGCTGGACGGCATGGCGGCGGCCAGCTCGCCGAGCATCCGCATGATGAGGATGGCCAGTCCTCCGGCGACCGCGTAGGAAAGGAGAATGCCCGGCCCGGCGACGCGGATGCCCGCGCCGGAACCGACGAACAAGCCCCCTCCGATCACCCCTCCGAGGGCCAGCATGGTCATGTGCCGCGGTCGTAGGCCGGTGCCGAGGCGAGTTGGGTCAGCGCTTGCGTCGCTGTCGTCCGATAAGGAATCCGTTGCCCGGCCGGCGGGTGGTGCCGTCGGCCTGGTGGTAGCCATCGAAGATTTCCCCCTCGTCATTCATCGATATGCGCTCCTGTGACGGTGGCCACTGTCACGGAAGCCGATGAGTGTAGCCACCATGATCATGAGCGTAGCCGAGCAGGCGTCATTTATCGATGAGTTCGGGAGGCGGGCGGCGCCATGCCCGGACGGATGATTGCCGCCCGTTTCCCGGAATTCCCGAAGCGCCCCTGAGCGAAGGGGAGTTGAGCTATTGGACTCACACCACGTCGTCCGCCAGTTCCGCAACTCCCGTGATGCGGTGCAGCGGATACGTCCGTACCTCGTCCGCCGTGTGGTCGTACGCCGTGACGAAGCCGCCCTCCACGCGGATGGGGGCGATGACGCGCTGGCTGGCGGCGCCCTCCGCGTTGACGTAGCCGATCCAGACGGCGGCGCCGGTGAGGACGGCGGCCTGGACCGTGGCGAGGGTGTCGGCGGACGTGGTGCGGGGCAGCCCGCCGTCGGCGGGGGCCGGGGCGGCGACGGGCTTGCGCTCGGCCGTGGCGGCCAGGTCCCCCGCCCGGACGGCGCGGACGGCCGCGCCCAGCAGCGTGGCGTCGGGGACGGGCGGCCCGTCCGGGACGGGCGCCGGGGCGGTGCGCGGCGGCGTGCGGTGAGCGTCGGCGCGGCTGATCACCACGTCGCCCTCGGCGGATTCGGCCGCCGGCGCGTACCCCATCGCCCGCAGCCCCTCCAGCAGCGCGTCGGGCGCGACCTGCGCCGCCAGGACCGTCCCGGCGAGCCGGCGCAGGCGCAGCGGCGCCGAGCGGCGGTCGGCGAGGATCTCGCCGAGCACCGCCTCGTCGTCGCAGCGCAGGTACGACGACGCCGCGCCGACCCGCAGCCGCCCGTGCCGCCGGGCCACGTCGTCCACCAGATAGGTGAGCGGCTGCGGCACGGGCGTCCGCGAGTGCGCGGCGAGGAACGCGTGGAGATCGGCCGCCGTACGGCCCGCGTCCAGGGCGCGGCGCACGGACTCGGGGGTGAAGCGGTAGACGGTCGCACCGCCCTTGGACTCGATGTCCGCGAGCACCCCCAAAGCCTGCGCGAGCGGGCGCCGCAGCGGGCCGGGGGCGACGGCGGTCAGGTCCGCCTGGAGCAGGACGTGGTCCAGCGGTTCGGGCAGCAGCGGGGCGAGCAGGCCGGGGGCCCCGGCGGGGTTGTCTAGCAGGGCCCGGCCGGGCGCGGAGAGCGCGCCCCGGTTCGTCACGCCCAGCAGCTCCGCCTCGGCCAGCGCCCAGCGGGCCAGCCGTGAACGGGTGTCCTCGGGAGCGTCCGCGCCCGCCGCGCGCGGCGGCCGCTCCCAGCGCAGCCGGGCCAGCAGCGTCTCCTCGGCCACGGACGCCCCGGCGGGCAGAGTGGCGAGGAGGGTCAGCACCCGGCGGCGGACCTCGGGGGCGGGGGAGCGGTCGAGGTCCGGGCCGAGGGCGGAGAGCGTCCGGCCCTTGGCGTCCCTCTCGCCCGTGAGCGCGGGCGTGCGGGTCATGGCCAGCCACGCCGTCGCCAGGTGCAGCCAGCGGCGCTCGGCGGGCAGCGGCAGCCAGTCGTCGTAGGCGGGCGTCGGGGCGTAGCGCTCGTCGACGTCGCCGTCGGCGGCGAGCAGGCCCGCCGCGTACGCCAGCTCGGCCCAGAACGCGGCGGCCGTCTCGGTGGTGTCCAGCCGGGCCGCGGTGCGCTTGAGGTCCCGTACGCTCAGGCCGCCCGCGCGCAGTACGAGCGGGCCGGCGGTCTCCCAGTCGGCGAGGAGCTCCTCGACGGTCGTGAGCGCGGTGAACGCCTGGCCGGCGGCGGCCGCGTCGACGACCCGGTCCGAGTGCTCGGTGACGGGCGCGAGGGCGGGAGCGACCGGTTCGGGCGCGCGGTGCGCCAGCCCGGCGCGCAGGTGGAGGGCCACCTCGCGGGGCAGGACGACGCTGCCGGGAGTGACGGTCAGCAGCAGGCCCCGGTCGAGGAGCCAGCGCAGATGCGGGGCGGGCGTGGCGGTGACCGTGCCGTAGGGCGGGCCCCACTGGAGCCTGCCGAGCACGGCCAGGGACTCGGCGGGGGCTCCGGAGAGCAGCGCCGCCATGCGCTCGCGGTCCTCGAAAAGGGAGGTCAGCGCTGCCACGGCGGTTACCGGATCGTGGGTCGCGGGCAGCCCGGCCGTCGCGATGATCTGCTGGAGCCGTCCGGGTGACATCCCGGCCGTCACCTCGACGACGCTGGGGCCCAGCCCGGTGGGGGAGGGGTGGCCGGCGGACGGCGCGAGGAGCTCCCGGGCGGTCCGGACGAGCCGCAGCCGGTCCTCGCCGCCCCAGACCAGGGCCGTCTCGCGCAGTGTGGCGACGGCACGGGGGAGCTCGGCCGCGACCCGGGGGTCATCCGGTCGGTCGCCGTTCATCAGTGCGGCGAGCGTCCCGTACGGGCAGGGGTCGGGGGCCACGGCCAGCGCCTCGGCGACCTGGAGCGCGAACCGGTCGAGCCGGTCCAGCGCCCGGACGACGGAGGCCCGGGTGGCGGCGCGGGTGGCGAGCTGGGTGAGGTCGCCGGGCACGGGACTGAGCAGGTCGGGCCGGGCGCGCAGGAGATCGGCGAGGGCGTCGTCGGGCCGCACCCGCAGCTCCTCGGCGAGTGTGCGCGGCGCCGCCGCCGTACCGCCGCCGGTGCTGCCGTTCTCCCGCGAAGTGGTCATTCTGTTTACGGTACCGGGTCGGCGTGCCGCGGCCCGGGGTTCACCGGCTTCGTCAGGGCTTCGTCCGGCTTCGTCCGTGACGGGGTGCCGGCGGGGGCGGAACCGGTACCTTCGGTGGGGTTCGACGGCTCGTGCGGCCTTGGGGGCTTCGGTGGGGATCGAGAGCGATCAGCTGGTTTACGACTATCTGAGCAGGGTCGGGGACCTCGCCCAGAGACAGTCGCTCACCTCCGGTGACCGGATGCGGCTGGTCTCCCGGCTGCGCGCCGAGATCGAACGCCGGCGCGCGGCCGAGGGCGCCGACACCCCCGCCGCCGTGCGGCGCATCCTCGACGGGCTGGGCACGCCGTCGGAGGCGGTGGCGGGCGGGGCGACAGGAGCGACGGGCGTGGCGCCCGACGCGGGGCGGGTGCCGGCGCAGCGCCGGGCCGACGCCGAGGAGGCGGTGCCCTCCGTGCCGCGCGCGCCCCGGCTCGGCGGGCCCGGGTCGCCGCCGCACCTGGCGACGGAGGAGGAGCTCGGCCCGTCGAGGGACTGGTGGCGGGTGGAGCCGGGCCCGTTCACGAAGACGGACCCGTTCGCGAAGGGGGACGGGGGTGGCGTCGGGGACGCCGTCCACGGGTTCACCGGGGGGATCGAGATCCCGGACATGCTGAAGCCGCCGCCGGTGCGGCAGCCGGAGCGGCCGGAGGCCGAGCCCGTCACGGCCGAGTCCGGGACGGAGGCCGGCGAGGACGATGCCCCTGGCGGCGACCGCCGCTTCAGCTTCTGGCGCTCCAAGGAGGGCGTCCCCATGAGCCCGCTCCTGCTGCTCGTGGCCGTCCTGCTGGTCGCCGGGGCGATCCTCGGCAACTGGCTGGTGCTCGCGGCGGGCTGGGCCCTGGCCTACGCGACGCGCCGCCTCACGCAGACGGAGTCGAAGTGGGCCGTCATGGGCGTCCCAGGCCTGGCGGTGGCCGGCGCGGTGGTCTGGCTCTGGGGTCGCACGGAGGGCCGCTGGGGCGACCCGATACCGCAGGGGGCTATGGCGTCGGCCCTGGCGGAGACGTGGCCGGTGGTGGTGAAGGTGGCGGCGGTGGCGTCGGCGGCGTTCGTACTGTGGCGGGCGCGGCGGCCGGGCTGATTTCAGCCTGTCCGGCGTTTGAGGACCGGGGGTCCGGGGGCGGAGCCCCCGGGAAACGGGAAAGGGCGGGTCCGGGGCCTGCTCACCCCTCCCACGGCCTCCCCGGCACGATCAGCGGCCCGCCCGTCACCGGGTCCGGTACGACCACCGACTCCAGGCCGAAAACCTCCCGCACGAGCTCCGCCGTCACCACCTCCGACGGCCGTCCCTGCGCCACCACCCGTCCCGCCTTCATGGCGACCAGATGGTCCGCGTACCGCGCCGCCTGGTTCAGGTCGTGGAGCACGGCCACTACCGTCCGCCCCCGCTCGTGGTTGAGGCGCCGGACGAGGTCCAGGACCTCGACCTGGTGGGAGATGTCCAGGTACGTCGTCGGCTCGTCGAGCAGCAGCAGATCCGTCTCCTGGGCCAGTGCCATCGCGATCCACACCCGCTGGCGCTGCCCGCCGGAGAGTTCGTCCACCTGACGGTCCGCGAGCGCGGCGACGTCCGTGCGGGCCATGGCGTCGGCGACGGCCCGCTCGTCGTCCTCGGACCACTGCTGCCACCACCGCTGGTGCGGTTGCCGGCCCCGGGCGACGAGGTCGGCGACGGTGATGGCCTCGGGCGCCACGGGGGTCTGGGGCAGCAGCCCCAGCGATCGGGCGACCCGCCGGGTGGGGACGCGGGCGAGGTCCTCGCCGTCCAGCAGCACCGACCCCCGCGCGGGCTTCAGCAGCCGCCCCAGCGCGCGCAGCAGCGTCGACTTGCCGCACGCGTTGGGGCCGACGATCACCGTGACCTCGCCGTCCGGGACGTCCAGGTCCAGGCCCTCGACGACCGTGCGCTCCTCGTAGGAGAGCGTCAGGTCCCGGGCGCCGAGCCGGCTCGTGGCACGCACAGAAGTCTCGACGGTCACGCTTTCCCTCCCGTACGCCCGCGGGCGATCAGCCAGATCAGATACGGCGCCCCCACGGCCGCCGTGAGGACGCCCACCGGCAGCTGGGTGGGCTCCAGGAGCTTGCGCCCCAGCAGGTCCGCCGTCACCACGATGAACGCGCCCAGCAGCGCCGAGCCCAGCAGCGGGATCTGCGCGGTGCGGGTCATGCGGCGGGCGATCTGCGGGGCGAGCAGCGCCACGAAGTCCACCGGCCCGGCCGCGCCCGTGGCGACGGAGGCGAGGACGACGCCGAGGCCCACCAGCCCCAGCCGGGTCCGGTTCAGCCGGACGCCCAGCGCGGTCGCGGTGGCGTCGTCCAGCGACACCGTGCGCTGGGCCCGCGCCGCCCAGCAGATCGCGGGCAGGGCCGCCAGCAGGGTCCAGGCGAGCGGTGCCGCCTCGTCCCAGCCGCGGGCGCCCAGGGAGCCCGTCAGCCACACCTTGGCCTGCTGGGCGACGAGATAGTCGCCCTTGGTCAGGAACAGATGGGTGACCGAGCGCAGGGCGACGGCGAAGCCGATGCCGACGAGCACGAAGCGCGCGGCCTGGAGCCCGCCCCGCCACGCGAAGGCGTAGACGAGGCCCGCCGCGAGCAGTCCGCCCGCCACCGACAGATACGGCAGGGTGGCGTACGAGGTGATCCCGAAGGTCATCGCCCCGACCGTCAGCGCCCCCGCGCCCTGGCTGACCCCGATGACGTCGGGGCTGGCCAGCGGGTTGCGGGCGACGGTCTGGATGAGCGCCCCGGCCACGCCGAAGGCCGCCCCGGCCAGCAGGCCCACGGTCATCCGGGGCAGCCGGGCGGTGCCCACGGCGAACTCGGCCTGCGACGGCTGCCCGAGGAGCACCTTCACGACCTCGCCCGGCGAGGTGTTCGGCATGCCCAGGCACAGGCAGGCCAGGCACGCGCCGGCGAGCAGCACGGTCAGCCCCAGGGCGACGGCCGTGGCGCGCCGGTGGACGAGGAACGAGCCGCGGCCGACTCGTACCAGGGCGTACCCGTACGGCTTCGTGGCCGTCGGTATCGCGCTCACGCCGCCACCGCCTTGCGGCGGACCAGCGTCACCAGGAAGGGCAGGCCGAGCAGCGCGGTCATCACCCCGGACGGCACCTCGCCCTCGGTGTAGATCACCCGGCCGAGGACGTCGGCGGTCAGCAGGATCACGGGGCCGAGCAGCGCGGCCATGGGCAGCACCCAGCGGTGGCCGGTGCCCACGAGCGCGCGGGCGATGTGCGGGACGGCCAGGCCCAGGAAGGCGATCGGGCCGGCGGCCGCGACCCCGGCGCCGGTGAGGACGGTGGCGCCGAGCCCGGCGGTGATCCGGACGAGCCCCACGTTGCTGCCCAGGCCCTTAGCCATGTCCTCGCCCAGCGCGAGCGCGTCCAGGCCCCGGGCGGACGCCAGCACCAGCGCCGCGCCCGCCAGCAGGAACGGCCAGAGCTGCCCGGCGATGGCCGCGTCGCGCCCGGCGATCGAGCCGACCTGCCAGAAGCGGAACTCGTCCAGCGCCGACGCCCGGGTGGTCAGGACGCCGGAGATGACGGAGACCAGCAGCGCGTTGATCGCGGCCCCGGCCAGCGCCAGCTTCACCGGCGAGGCCCCGCCGCGCCCGCGCGTGGCGACGGCGTAGACGCCCACGGAGGCCACGGCGGCGCCCACGAAGCCGAACCAGACGTAGTCGCTCAGCCGGTGCAGCCCCGCCGCCGTCATGGCGACGACCACGCCCAGCGAGGCGCCCTGGCTGATGCCGAGGACACCCGGGTCGGCGATGGGGTTGCGGGTGATGCCCTGGAGCGCGGTGCCGGCCAGGGCGAGGGCCGCGCCGACCATCACCCCGACCAGGGTGCGCGGCACTCGGAAGCTGCGCACGGTCACGGAGTCGGGATCCGTGCCGCCGTGCAGCAGCGCGTCGAGGACGTGGGAGGGAGCCACCGGGCGGCTGCCGACGGCGAGGCTGAGGAGGGCCGCGACGAGCAGGGCGGCGAGCGCTGCCGCCATCCAGCCGACGCGGCGGCGGACCGAGGACGGTCCGGGGCTGCTGATCGGGACGGCGGCTGACATCGCTTCCAAAACGGCCGGCCCCAAAAGGGTCGGCAGATCGATAAACCGGCATTGCGGCCAGGAGGGCCTCAATGCCGCGAACGGTTGTGGTTAGGCGAGGCTAAGTGTACGGGTGGGGTACCCGGCACAATGTGGGGCATGACCCCGTATCCGAGCACGCCCCCGCGCACGGACCACCGGTACGCCTTCACGGTCGGCTTCGACCTCGATCTGACCCTGGTCGACTCGCGGCCCGGCATCAGGGCCGCCTACGCGGCGCTCGCGGCCGCCACGGACACCCACATCGACCTCGACCTGGTCATCAGCAGACTGGGCCCGCCGCTCGTCGAGGAGCTGCGCAACTGGTTCCCGGAGGAGCGGATCGCCGAGGCCAACGCCCTCTACCTGGCCGGCTACCCCGAGCACGGCATAGCCCCCTCGCCCGCGATGCCCGGCGCGCTCGCGTCCCTGGCCGCCATCCGGGAGCTGGGCGGCCGGTCCATCGTCGTCACCGCCAAGAACCCCCGTAACGCCCGGCTCCACCTGGACCACCTGGGCATCGACGCCGAGGAGCTCATCGGCGACCTGTGGGCCGAGGACAAGGCCCTGGCTCTGCGCGCCCACGGCGCCTCCGTCTACGTGGGCGACCACATCGGGGACGTGCGCGGCGCGCGGAAGGCCGGCGCGCTCGCCGTGGCGGTGCCCACCGGGCCGTACGGCGTGGCCGAGCTGCGCGCGGCCGGGGCGGACGTGGTCCTGCCCGGCGGCCTGACCGACTTCCCGGCCTGGCTGCGCGGCCACCGCGCCGGCTCGGCGGGCTGACGGGGGCCTGACGGGGGGTCCGACGGGGCCGGCTCGCGGGCCGGCTCGCGGACCGGCTCGCGGACTAGCTCGCGGACTCCATCGCTCCGCGCGCCTCACGGCGCTGCTCGGCGATGGAGCGCAGCACGCCGGCCCCGGAGATCACAAACCCCACTCCCATCAGCATGCAGACGAAGTACGCTGCGGGCGGCAGGGGATCGGCGCCGAGGAACAGCGGGGCGACCGTGGCCAGAGTGGCCACCGCACCGACGAGAAAGACGACGGCTCCGGTCCGTACCAGCAGATCCCCGGCTCGGGGCGTTTCGCTACTCACCTGACCAGGGTAGATCCCAGGGCGGCGGTATGGCGGCCGGATGACGACGAACAGATCGGACGCGCAGAGGTACGACCCGAGGACGTCTTGTCACCGGGCCCGGGACCATTAGCCTTGGGGGTAGCGGGTCTTGCGGCCCGCTGTAGTGCTATCCAGAGCTGTTTTTCTCTTGATTGCAGCGATTTTTCAGCTTTTGCGGTTTGCGCTTTCCGGTATCCGCAACGAGACACGAGGACGAGGACAGACGTGCCTACCGGCAAGGTCAAGTGGTTCAACAGCGAGAAGGGCTTCGGCTTTCTCTCCCGCGACGACGGCGGAGACGTCTTCGTGCACTCCTCGGTGCTCCCGGACGGGGTCGACGCCCTCAAGCCCGGCCAGCGCGTGGAGTTCGGCGTGGTGGCGGGCCAGCGCGGTGACCAGGCGCTGTCGGTGACCCTGCTCGAAGCCCCCCCGTCGGTCGCCGCCGCGCAGCGCCGCAAGCCCGATGAGCTGGCCTCCATCGTCCAGGACCTCACCACGCTCCTGGAGAACGTCACCCAGCAGCTCGAGCGCGGCCGCTACCCCGACAAGGCCTCCGGCTCCAAGATCGCGGGCATGCTGCGCGCCGTCGCCGACCAGCTGGACGTCTGACGCGGTCATGGGCGGCCCTGGGGGCCACCCATGACGATCCGGCCGTTTTCCGTCGCGACGGATTCAGGCGATCGCGACGGATTCAGGCGATTCAGACGAAGTCGAGCGCGTCCGGGCCGAGGGGAGGTACGAGCCCCTCGGCCGCGGCGCGCGTCAGCAGCCCGCGCACGGCGGCGTAGCCCTCCTCGCCCAGGCCCGCGGTGAACTCGTTCACGTACAGCCCGATGTGCTGGTCCACCACCGCCTGGTCCATCTCCTGGGCGTGCGCCAGGACATACGGACGGGAGGCCGCCGGATCGTCCCAGGCCAGCCGCACGGACGTGCGCGCCGCCTCGGCCAGCTCCCGCAGCCGCTCGGCGCCCAGCGAGCGCTTGGCGACGATGGCGCCCAGTGGAATGGGCAGGCCCGTGGTGGTCTCCCAGTGCTCGCCCATGTCGGCGAGCTTGCGCAGACCGTAGTCCGCGTAGGTGAAGCGGGCCTCGTGGATGACCAGACCGGCGTCCACCTTGCCGTCCCGCACGGCCGGCATGATCTCGTGGAAGGGCAGCACCACGACCTCGCCGACCCCGCCGGGGACCTCGGCGGCCGCCCACAGCCGGAACAGCAGATAGGCGGTCGAGCGCTCGCTCGGCACCGCCACCGTCTTCCCCGCCAGCTCCGCCGCGCTCCCGGCCTCCCGGGTCAGCACCAGCGGGCCGCAACCGCGCCCCAGCGCCCCGCCGCAGGGCAGCAGCGCGTACTCGTCCAGCACCCACGGCAGCACCGCGTAGGACACCTTCAGCACATCGAATTCACCGCGCTCGGCCATGCCGTTGGTGACGTCGATGTCCGCGAAGGTGACGTCCAGGGCCGGCGCGCCGGGGATCCGGCCGTGTGCCCAGGCGTCGAAGACGAAGGTGTCGTTGGGACACGGCGAATAAGCGATCTTGAGCGGCGCGCTCATGTCAGCCCCCCTGAACAGGCAGCGAATCGGTCGGCAAATCAGACGGCTGGCCCCATACCGGAAAAAGGCTTACAAACGCACCGGTGAGCGCGCGCAGCGCCTCCCCGATGCGCCAGGCGCCCTTGTCGCGCGGCCCCACCTCGTTGGACACCGCACGCAGCTCCAGCACGGGCACCCCATGGGCCGCCGCGGCCTCGGCGACGCCGAAGCCCTCCATGCCCTCGGCCACCGCGCCCGGGTGACGGACGGCCAGCTCCCCGGCCCGCTCGGCGGTGCCGGTGGCGGTGGACACGGTCAGCACCTCGCCGCGCACCGCGCCGGTCGCCCCGGCCACGGCCCGTACGAGCTCCTCCGCGACCCGGTGGGAGTGCGAGCCGAAGCCCAGCTCGGTGACCGACAGGAAACCGCCGTCACCGGACTGGGCGCCCAGGTCCGCGGCGACCACCGCGTCGGACACCACCAGGGCCCCGACGGGCGCGACGGGCGCGAAACCGCCCGCGATGCCCGCCGAGACCACCAGTCCGTAGGGGTCGCCCGCGAGCGCCGCGGCGGTCAGCGCCGTCGCCGCCCCGGCCGCGGCCGCGGCCGGGCCGACACCGGCGGCCAGCACGTCGCACACCACCGCGCCGCCGTCCGGCACCACCCGGTGCAGCACGGCGCCGCCGGGCAGCGGGAACTCCCGCCGCTCCGGCGCGGCGGCGGTCACGGCGTCACGTTCCGCCGGGACGGCGGTGACGACGAGGACACGCACCGGTCGCGGGGTCAGGACTCGCGCTCGATGCTGAAGTTCCAGACGCCCAGGGCCTTGCCCGTGCTCACCTCGACGATGCTGACCTGGGTCTTGGCGGTCGCGCCGCCGCCCTGGCCGCCGGCGAAGAAGGCGCTGGCCGGGATCGTCCGGTACGTCTTCTTGTTCGGCTCCTGCTCGGCGGGCTGGCCGTTGATGAAGATGGTCCAGCCCTCGTCGGCGATCTTCGGGTCGACACCGAAGCGGAGCTTGTCCTCCATCGACGCCTTGACGGTCTCCCCGGCGCTCTCCTTCAGGCAGGAGGCGACCTTCTCGTTGCCGAGGGCGTTGCCGTCGTCGTAGCAGGCGGCCTCGGAGGTCACCGTGGTCGAACCGACGGTCACGGTCGCCAGCGGCGTGGGCTTGTCGCAGGCGGTGAGGGCGACGAGCCCGAGGGCCACGGCCCCGACGGCGGCAGCGGCGCGGCGGCGCTTGCCGCGGCCGAGCTCCCCGGAGGCGCGACCCGACACCGCGAGGTCATCAGTAACGGTCATGCGGGCAGGCTATCGGGCCCCTCGCATCAGGCCACGCGCGGGTGCGGCGAGCCGCGCCGGGCGGCCGCCAGCAGCCCCCGTACGGCAGTGGCCACCCCCAGCGCCAGGAACGCCGCCGCCACCGACATCCCCACCGCGCCATTGAGCGGCAGCAGGATCCCGATGGCCCCGCCCACCACCCAGCACATCTGCAGCAGTGTCTCCGAACGGGCGAACGCGGACGTCCGCACCTGCTCCGGGACGTCCCGCTGAATGAGGGAATCCAGCGACTGCTTCCCCAGCGCCTGCGAGATCCCCGCGACCGCCGCCACCACGACCACCATGAACGCCCCGAACAGCGCCGCCGCCACGACCGTCGTCCCCAGCGTCACCGACAGCACCAGCGCGATCATCTTCTCCGGCCCGCGCGAGCGCAGCAGCGCCGCCATGGCCGTCCCCAGCGCGTTCCCCGTGCCCGCCGCCACCGCGACGACACCCAGCGAGGCCGCCGGGCCCAGCCCGCCCACCGGATGCACCCGCAGCAGGAACGCCAGGAAGAACGTCAAGAACCCCGACAGCATCCGCAGCGCCCCATTGGCCTGCAGCCCGTGCAGCACCGACGCCCCCACCGTACGCAGCCCGGGCGCCTTGGCCCTTCCCCGCCGCCGGGCCTCCGGCGCGGTCAACCGGGCCCGCGCCTCACCCTTGGCCGAGTCCACCTTGGGCGGCAGCGAGAACGACAGGTACGTCCCGAACGCGAACACCACGCACGCCCCGTACAGCGGCCACTGCGGCCCCAGCTGATGCAGCCCCGCACCCAGCGGGGCCGCCAGGCCCGTGGCCAGCAGGCCGCCCAGCGTCACCCGGGAATTCGCCTTCACCAGCGCGATCCGCGGTGGCAGCAGCCTCGGCACCACGGCCGAGCGCACCACCCCGTACGCCTTGGACGCCACCAGCACGCCCAGCGCCGCCGGATACAGCTCCAGCCCGCCGGTCGCCACCGCGCCCGACATCATCAGCGCCAGCAGCGCCCGCGCCAGCATCGCGGAGGCCATCGCCGCCCGCCGGCCGTGCGGCACCCGGTCCAGCAGCGGACCGATCACCGGGGCCAGGAAGACGAACGGCGCCATCGTCACCGCCAGGTAGAGCGCCACCCGCCCCCGCGCCTGATCCGTGGGCACGGAAAAGAAAACGGTCGACGCCAAGGCGATCGTGATCAACACGTCACCGGCCGAATTCACCGCGTGGAGCTCGATCAGCTTGCCCAGGCCCGACTCGCCCGCGCCGTGCGCGTGCGTCGCCCGGCGCACGCCGCGCGCCGCAACCCGGAAAGGGGCGCGCAGCACCCGGCCGGCGCCCCGGGCCGTACGGCGGAGCGGACCGCCCTCGGCTGACCGGATGGCTCCCACCACGCCATACTGCCCCAACTGACACCGCGCATGGCACTTTCGCCTTGTTCACGGGGCGCGCCCGTGACGACGCGCCGGTGCCGCACACGACGACGCGCCGGGCTCGCCGAAGCCCGGGTATCCCCCGGGCGGCCGCGCGGGGTAGCGTGCGTAGCGCGCCACCGGCCGCAGCTCTTGGCCGCACCCCGAGTCCCCATCCCGCAGAATGGGTGATGACAGGTGCGCCCGAGGCCGTCGGGCGCGGACGTCGACGCGGCCCAGCGGTCCGCTCCGTCCGCAGGCCCGATCGTTCGGCTGGCGCACTCGTGAGACGGCGTGGAAGAGAGAATCGATTCTTGTGAGTGCTGCGATGCGAAGCCGTACCCCGGACCGCCTGTGCGCCGAGGCGGTCGAACTCGCCCGGGCGGCCGCCGAGGAAGCGGCCCTGCCGGGCAAGGTCGGCGACCACGTCGAGGTCGTCGCCGACGGGGACCGCGTCGTCACGCACTACTTCCTCTGCGAGGACCCCGGCTACCGGGGCTGGCGCTGGGCCGTCACCGTCGCCCGCGCCTCCCGCGCCAAGGCCGTCACCCTTGACGAGACCGTCCTCCTGCCCGGCTCCGACGCCCTCCTCGCCCCCGAGTGGGTGCCCTGGAGCGAACGGCTGCGCCCCGGCGACATGGGCCCCGGCGACCTGCTCCCCACCGACGCCGAGGACCTCCGCCTGGAGCCGGGCCTCATCGGCGACGAGGAGCCGCCGCCGAACTCCGCCGTCTCCGCCGAGATGGCCGAGCTCGTCGAGGCCGAGGACGCGGACGTCACGGCCGGCTCCCCGCGCAGCCTGCCCGCCGCGCCCCGGCGCGGCTCCATCGCGGCCCTCGCCGAGGAACTCGGCATGCGCCGCGCCCGGGTCCTCTCCCGCTACGGGCTGCACACCGCCGCCGACCGCTGGGACGAGTCCCACGGCTCCAAGACCCCCATGGCCCAGGCGGCCCCCGCGTCCTGCGTCAGCTGCGGCTTCCTCGTCCCCATCGGTGGCTCGCTCGGCCAGGCGTTCGGTGTCTGCGCGAACGAGTTCGGGCCGGCGGACGGGCACGTCGTCTCCCTCTCCTACGGGTGCGGCGGGCACTCGGAGGCCGCGGTCATGCCGCGGCCGCCGCGGCCGGCTCCGCCGGTGATCGACGAGACGCGGGTGGATGTCCTCCCGCTGCGGGAGGGCGACACGGCGGATGCCGCGTCCGAGGACGATCTCGGGCACTCCTAGGGTTTCCGGGTGCGCCCGGGTTTTTCCGCGCCTCCGGCGCGGTTCTACCCCACCCACCCGCCCGATCACCCGGAACCGGATTGCCCGGGTACGGGGCGAGCCGGCGGGGGCACCCCCGGGTAGTGACGTGAGGGGGCGGGGTGGGGCGGACGGGTCCTTGCGGAGCGTAAAGAGCTCTTCGCCGCTGGTGCCCGATACGGGGTAACCCTCACCGAAGTGGCAGGCACCGCGAAGAGGTCAGCCCCGCGAGGGCCCGTCCGCCCCACCCCGCCCCCGACCCACGACGCACCCCGCGGAAACACGACGCACCCAGACACAGGGAGAACGCAGACGTGAGCTTGGACCCCTTCGGCACCGCCCGCCTGCGCCGCGGCGTACTGGACTCCTGGGTCACCTCCCCCGCCCGCTTCCGCGAGGACGCCAACGCCGAGGAGGACCTCGCCCTCGGCGGCTACCGCGACCGCCTCGTCGTAGAGCTGGCCCAGAACGCCGCCGACGCCGCCGCCCGCGCCGGCGTCCCCGGCCGCCTCCACCTCACCCTGCACGCCGCGAACGCCGGCACCCCCGCCACCCTCGCCGCCGCCAACACCGGCGCCCCCCTGGACGCCACCGGCGTGGAGTCCCTCTCCACCCTCCGCGCCTCCGCCAAGCGCGACGAGGGCACCCGGGCCGCCGGCCGCTTCGGCGTCGGCTTCGCCGCCGTCCTCGCCGTCACCGACGAGCCCGCCCTCGTCGGCCGCACCGGCGGCGTCCGCTGGTCCCTGGCCGAGGCCCGCGCGCTGGCGGCCGAGGCTGCCTCCGGCAGCCCCGCCCTCGGCGGCGAGCTCCGCCGCCGCGAGGGCCACGTACCGCTCCTGCGCCTGCCGTTCCCCGCCGAGGGCGCGGTGCTCAACGGCTACGACACCGTCGTCGTCCTCCCGCTCCGCGACGGCGCCGCCGAGGACCTGACCCGCCGTCTGCTCGCCGCCGTCGACGACGCCCTCCTCCTCACCCTCCCCGGCCTCACCGAGGTCGTCATCGAGACCCCGGACGCACCGCGCCGCGTCCTGACGCGCCACCAGAAGGACGACCAGGTCGTCATCGAGGACACGACGGCCGACAGCACCAGGACAACCCGCTGGCGCGTCAAAACGGCCGCCGGCCCCCTCACCCCCGACCTCCTCGCGAACCGCCCCGTAGAGGAGCGCCTGCGCCCCCACTGGTCGGTCACCTGGGCCGTCCCCGTCGCCCCCGACGGCGCCCCGGAGCGCCCCCGCACGGCCCCCGTCGTCCACGCCCCCACCCCCACCGACGAGCCCCTGGGCCTGCCCGCCCTGCTCATCGCGAGCTTCCCGCTGGAGCCCACCCGCCGTCACACGGCCCCCGGCGCCCTCGCGGACTTCCTCACCGACCGCGCGGCCGAGACGTACACGGCCCTGCTGCGCGACTGGCACCCCGTCGGCACGGGCACCCTCGACCTGGTCCCGGCGCCGCTGGCGACGGGCGCCCTGGACGCGGAGCTGCGCCGCCGCGTCCTGGACCGGCTCCCGGACGTACCGTTCCTGCCGAGCGCGGCGGCGGCCACGCCGCCCGGCGGCGAGCCCACCCCGCCCCCGGGCGCGGGGATCGAGGGCATCCCGTGGACGGAGGCCCCGGACGCGTCGACGCAGCGCCCGGACGGTCCGGCGCCGGCCGCGTCGGCACCCGCTCCCACGTGGGACGACGACCCGTTCAACCAAAGCACCCCCGCAGCCACCCCCCTCCGCCCGCGCGATGCCGAGCTCGTAGAGGGCGCGGGCGCGGCGACCGTGGCCGTCCTCGGCGAGCTGTTCCCGAGCCTGCTCCCCGCCGGCCTGGAGCGCCGCCAGGAGCTGCGCGCCCTGGGCGTGCCGCGCGTGCCGCTCGGCGAGGTCATCGACCGGCTCGCCGGGGCCGAGCGCCCGGCGGACTGGTGGTGGCGGCTCTACGACAGCCTCGCGGGCGTGGACCCGGACCGGCTGACGGGTCTGCCCGTACCGCTGGCGGACGGCCGTACGGCGATCGGTCCGCGCCAGGTGCTGCTGCCGCTGCCGACGGCCGAAGCGACCGGCCCGGTGGCGGAGGCACCGGCCCCGGAACACCTGGCCCGCCTGGGCCTGAAGGTCGCCCACCCCGACGCGGCGCACCCCCTGCTGGAGAAGCTGGGGGCGACCCCGTCGTCGCCCCGCGCGATCCTGACGACGCCGCAGGTGCGGGCCGCGGTGGCGGCGTCCCTGGACGCCGGCGAGGTCTGGGACGACGAGGAGACGCTCGACAGCGAGGCCCTCGCCGACATCGTCCTCGCCCTCGTCCGCGACGCGGACCTGGCGCCCGGTGACGAGCCGTGGCTGGCGGCCCTGGCTCTCCCCGACGAGGACGGAGAGCTCGCCCCGGCCGGTGAACTCGTCCTCCCCGGCAGCCCGTTCGAGCAGGTCATCCGCCCGGGAGAGCTGGCCGCGTGCGACGCGGAGCTGGCCGGGCGCTGGGGCGAGCGGCCGCTGACGGCGGTCGGCGTGCTGGCCGACTTCGCGCTCGTCCGCGCCGCCGACGTCGTCCTCGACCCGGACGAACTGGAGCCGCGCGACGGCGACTTCGCCGAGCCCGACGACGCGGGGCTGCTCGACGCCGTCGACGTGTGGTGCGAGGACGTCCTCGACCGGCTCCCCGACACGCCGGTGCCGCCCGTGGCCACGGAGATCGTGGCGGTCCGGGACCTGGACCTGGTCGACGACGACGCGTGGCCGCAGGCCCTCGCCCTGCTCTCCCGCCCGCCCCTGCGGGACGCGCTGACGACGCCGATGCGGATCCTGCTGCCGGACGGCACGACCGAGTCCGTACGCCCGTACACGGCGTGGTGGCTGCGCGGCCACCCCGTCCTGGACGGCCGGCGCCCGGCCGGTCTGCGGGTGGCGGGCGGCGACCCGCTGCTGGAGGGCCTCTACGAGGCGGCGGACGCGGGCGGCCTCGCCGACGAGCAGGTGCTGCGGGCGCTGGGCGTCCGCACGTCCGCGGCCGCGCTGCTGGACGAGCCGGGCGGCGCGGCGGAGCTCCTGGCCCGCCTGGCGGACCCGGCCTGCCCGGTCCGCCCGTCGCAGCTGCACGCGTTGCACGGCCTGCTCGCCGACCTGGACCCGGACGAGGTCACGCTCCCGGACGAGCTGCGGGCCGTGGTCGACGGCGAGGTGCGCGTCGTCGACGCGGCGGACGCGGTCGTCGCGGACGCGCCCGACCTGCTGCCGCTGGCGGCGGGCGTCGCCCTGCTGCCGGTCGCCCCGGAGCGGGCCGCCGCGCTGGCGGAGTTGTTGCAGGTGCGACGCCTGAGCGAGGTCGTCGCGGCGGAGGTGCCGGGCGACGAGGGCGAGGTGCGGGACGTCCCGGAGGGCGTACGCGTCCTTCTCCCGGGTGCCCCCGCCACATACGTCGAGCACGACGAACTCGTGGTCGACGGCATCGAACTGGACTGGCGCCTCGGCCAGGACGGCGTGCTGCACGCGGCGACGCTGGAGGGCGTGGCGGCGGGCCTGGCCTGGGCGGCCGGCGCGTGGTCCCGCCGCTTCGAGGCGGCGGCGCTGCTGGAGGACCCGTCGCGGACGGACGAACTGGCGCGGGCGCGCTGGTTCGACTGACGGCTACCACCCCGTGGGTACCCCACCCGTTCCGGGCAATCGAGCGGGCGGGTGGGGTGGAACCCGCGCCGAAGGCGCGGAAGAACCCACGGCGGGCCGACTTCAGGCACGGAACGTGCGCACCGTGCCCTCGGTGTCGCTGTCGGAGTCCGAGCCGTAGTCGACGGTGGAGCCCAACGGGGTGGTTCTGCGTTTCTTCGAGGGACCCGGCCCCGCCTCCGCCTCGCCGTCGCACTTGTCCACGCACTGCCACTTCAGCGTGGCGTAGGTGTTGCCGATCTCCTCGTCGATGAGGGCCACCAGACGATCCACGTCCTTCGACTCGTGCTCCTCCACGCCCTGGTTGGCCGCGCCGGACAACCAGAACGGGCCGGGCCGGTCCGGGGTGCCGCTGAACAGCTTCATGTAGCACGAGACGCAGGGGCGTTTGGTCCCGGCGATGTACTGCGGGGTTTCTCCGGCCAGCTCGGCTATCCGGCGTTCGGCATGCCGTCCGTCCGTGCCGGCGGCGGCCACCACGACCGGCTTGCCGAGCGCTTCGAACACCGGCGCGTACTCGCTCGTGGGCGGGCCGACCAGTCTCGTGCGCGCCTTCTCCGTGTGCCGGTCGACGCGCCCGGTGTACAGGGCGAGCTGCGCCTGATCGGCGGGGTTGTCCTTGATGAGCCGGTCCAGGAACTCCTTGCCGGTCCTGCCGTCGGCCAGGCCCTTCAGGGCTTCGTTCGCGTCCTTGGTGTTGGCGGCGATGTACAGGGCGCCCGCGTGGAGGGCTGCCTGGACCTCGACGGGTGGTTTCCTCATGGCGTTCAAGTGCTTCATGGTGATCGAGGCGATCCAGCGCAAGGCCTGTTTCTCGGGCTCGCTCCGGTAACTGTGGGGCGCGACGACATTGCCCGGCGCGGCCTTGTAGGCGGCGGCTCCCGACTTGAGCCCGGCGGTGTCGGCGCCTGCGGGCAGGGACACCTTGTGGGCCGTCATCCGTCCCCAGGTCGCAGGGCTTCCCTCCACGACCCACCCGCGTTCCCGCAGCTTCTGCTGAACCTTGGTGGCGAACTCCTTGTTGGCCCTGGCCTGGGGAGACTCCTGCCTCGCCTTGGGCTTCCCCTGCTCGCCGGACGCCATCCGGGCCACCGCCGCGTTGCCGATGCCGTGCTGGAGCGCCGTCAGCATCTGCGGCGTGGCGGAGCCGGACGCCGCGGCCCGGGCCGCGTCCTGCAGTGGTGGGGCGGCCCCCTGGGAGTGCTCGCGCCGTAAGGGCGGACGGGCATGGCCCTGTCCGCCGGAGCGGTCTTTGTGCTTGGGCATGGCGACCTCGGATGGGAAACGATTTCGGGGCCTGCGCCGGCGGCTCGGAATGCGTTCACTCTTCCGGTTCGAGGCTACTCCGACCTGTAGTCCCTCCGGGCTCGAAAGCCGGCTTCGACCGCAACGGAAGACGGACTCCAGGGCTTTCGGGAACCTCGTAACTCCCGTTAACAGCTGACGACCTGTCGGTTTTCGCCAAGAATGCCGCCATGCGACGATCCACGACTCGACGATCCCTGCTGACGGGCCTGGCGGCGGCCGCCGTCTCGGTCCCCGTCGGTGCCACCGCCACCGCCACCGCGGCCCCTGCGGCTACCGCCGCTCCCCGCGACGAACTGTTCGCCTCCAACACGGAGCTCTACGCCAGCCCCCTCTTCAAGGAGGGCACGGACTGGGCCCGCCGCTACCGCCGTACCGGCCTGGACACCGTCCCGGGGCACTCCCGGGCCACGCCCCCGCTGACGTCGGTGGTCGCCCCGCACGGCGGCAACCTGGAGGACGGCACCAGCGAGCTGTGCCTGGCGATCGCGGGGTACGCGCCGGAGGACCCCATGACCCGTTCCGGCAGCGGCGGCCCCGCTTACGACTACTGGATGTTCGAGGTTCTCGCTACCGAAAGCCGCACGGTCCAGCAGATGCACGTCACGTCGACGCACTGCGACGACCCCGCCGCGCTGGCCGTCGTCGGCGGCAGCCGCCACGCGGTCTCCGTCCACGGGTGCAAGAACCCCGGCGGCTCCGGGACGCAGAAGCTGATCCAGATCGGCGGCCGCGACGCGACGCTGAAGAAGAACCTGTACGACGCCCTCCGTGACCGGCTCGGCAGCGGCGTGACCCTCACGCTGCCCGACGGCGGCCTGGACGGCGACGAGCCGCTGAACATCTGCAACCGCACCTACAGCGGCGCGGGCGGGCAGCTGGAGGTCTCCACCGACCTGCGCAGGGCCATGTTCGGCGACTTCGCCTCCCCGGCCACGCGGGCCGCGACGTACGGCCGGGCCGCCGACGGTACGGCGGCCCACTACTGGGACGGTTTCGTCACCGCCGTCCGCGAGGCGATCGCCCGCACGGAGCAGACGGAGAAGAGCGCCGCCTGAGCGTCGACACCCCCGGGGGCGTGCCCGCCCCCGGGCTCTCTACCCTTGGTGCCCGCCATGCAGTGGTGGCGTATGTGACAAGCGTGAGGGAACGGAGACGTGCGGTGACGACGGGGGACCCGAACGCCGGCGAGCTGACCGGCCAGATACTCGGCGGGCGCTACCGCGTGACCGCCACGCTCGGCCGTGGCGGCATGGGCGTGGTCGCCCGCGCGACGGACGAGCTGCTGGGCCGCGAGGTCGCCGTCAAGGTCCTGCGCGCCTACACCGACGCCTCCGCGCCCGACCTGGCCGACCTGCGGGCCCGGATGCGGCGCGAGGCGCAGGCCGCCGCCCGTATCCGGCACGGTGGCGTGGTCACGGTCCACGACGTGACGGAGGAGCAGGGCCTGCCGGTCATCGTCATGGAACTCGTCGACGGCCCCTCCCTCGACGACGTCCTGGCCGAGCGCGGCACGCTGGAGCCGCACGAGGCCGCCGCGATCGGCGCCAAGCTGATGGACGCGCTCGACGCCGCGCACCGCGTCGGCGTGCTGCACCGGGACGTCAAGCCGGGGAACGTGCTGCTGGAGCGCGGCGGCCGGGTCGTACTGACCGACTTCGGCATCGCCACCATGGAGGCCACCGGCGACGACGCCATGGCCAAGCTGACCCGCAGCGGCGAGATCATCGGTTCCCTCGACTACCTGCCGCCGGAGCGCGCGCAGGGCGTGGAGCCCGGCCCCGCGTCGGACATCTGGTCGCTCGGAATGACGCTGTACGCGGCCGTGGAGGGCGCTTCGCCGTTCCGCCGTACGTCCGTGTGGTCGACACTCCAGGCGATCGTGGGCGAACCGCTGCCGGAGCCGAAGCGGGCGGGTGCGCTCACGCCGGTGCTGCGCGCGCTGATGGCGAAGGAGCCGGGCGACCGGCCCACCGCCGACGAGGCACGGCAGATGCTGGAGGGGGTGGCGGCGGGCAGGACGATGAACATCGGACAGAAGTCCCCGGCGCAGCCGTCCTCCACGCCGCTGCCTCCGGCGGCCACGTCGGCGCCCGCGCCCGCCGTGCCGACGCCCCAGGCGCCCGCCGCACCGCAGGCCTTCGGCCCCGCGCCCACGGCGTTCCAGCCGCAGCCACAGCCACAACCTCAACCGCAGCCGTCGTACGGCGGGGGATACGGCTACCCGCCCGTGGCTGCCGCCCAGCCCGCCGCGCCGGAGGCGGGCAGCCGTGCGCGGCGGCGCCGCAACCGTGCGCTCATCGCGGGGGCGGCCGCCGCCGTCGTGCTCGCCGGTGGCGGCGTCAGCTACGCCCTGATGGGCGAGCACGACGACAAGCGCGGCAACGCGGCACAGCAGACGCCGCCCACGCCCGGCTCCCCGTCGGACGGCGACACGATCACCGAGCCGTCCGAAGGCCCCGCCGTGGGGCCGTCCGGCACCCCCTCGGGCCCGGCACCGAGCGGTACGCCCGGCGACGGCAAGGGCGACAAGGCGAACCCTTCGGCGTCGCCGAGCGGCGGCAAGTCCCCGAAGGCGTCGCCTTCCCCGTCGTCGACGGTGTCGAAGAGCTGCCTCGGCTGGAACCACAAGGACCCGAACCCGGGCACCTACGGCTATATGGCCGACACCCACCAGCTGGGCACCGCCCCGTACGCGGCCTGCCCGACCCTGCCCGAGGCGAAGGCAGGCGTGAAGGTCTGGTTCCACTGCTACATCACCAACGCGTACGGCCATAAGTGGACTTACGTCCGCATCGAGGGCACGAAGACGATGGGCTGGATGTACAGCGGCCACATCACCCGGCAGAACGGCCCGGACACTCCCTGCTAGGGCTCCTTCGCCCGGTGCCGGGTCCACGCGGAGGGGCGTGAGCCCGGCGGGGGAGGAGGCTCACGGAGGGCAGGTCCCGTTGATGTTGATGCCCTGGGCGGCAAGGAAGTTCTGTGCGCCCCTGCACAGGTCGCCACCGGTCGACATGGGGGCGGCGGGGGCGGCCTGCGCTGCCGGGGCTGTGACGACGGCTCCCAGGACGGTGAGGACCGTACTCGCTGCGAGAGCGAGGGCGGTTCGTCGGGTACGGCTCAAGGCGTCTCCTCCAATGTGGCTGGACTGCGGTGAGTCTTTCCCGCCCGCCGCGAAAGGTTGCTCGTGGGACGGGGCGCCAGGGTGCGTACCGGGTTGTGAGTAATGCCCTTGGCGGGTGAGGCCTTTGACCGCAACCCCCGCGTACCCCGTAGCGGATCGTTTCCACCGCCCCACACGAGTGACACGCCGACCGCGTGTCGCCCCGAGAGCGATAAATCCGGAACAAGGTTCCGAAGGAAGCCCCCGGGCGCCCGTCCGGCGGTGGCACGCTCCGCCGCATGACCGACGAAGATCCCGACGAGTACCTGCGGCGCGTCCTGGGTGACACCTTCTGGCAGGCGTGCGTGGCGATGGGGGAACACGGTGCCGTGCGCGAGACGGTCCGTGGTTTCCGCCCGCCGAAACCACGCGCGGTCGTGACGATCGACAGCAAGAAGGTGCGGGGCGGATTCCAGGCACGACCGGAGTCGGTCAGCACGAAGCTGTGGGCATGGAAGGCCGAATGCGCGGTGTACGCACACGAGTCGGCCGACCCGAGGGGCCCGTCGCAGACCCGTACGGGCCGGCTGGTGGTGGCCGTGGCGCACTGGCCGGAGCGGGGACTCTCGGCACTGCGGGTCGCGTCGCTGCGGACGGACGGCACGCTGGAGGAGGCCGACGCGGGGGAGCTGGGCATCAGGGAAGCCCTGACGGACGTCCCGTGGCTCCGCGCCATCCGCCCCGCGAAACCGGCGCGGCCCGCGCCACCGGAGCGGTCCGAACGGCGGAGACTGACCCAGCGGGCGCTGGTCAGCGGCCTGGTCCTGGGCATCACGCTGACTTTTGTCCTCCTCTCCGACCGCCCACGGCTCTGGGAGGGGCCGGCCGCCGCCTACTTCTTCGGCACCCGCGTCACCGTGGAACGCCCCGCCCCCTGTACGTCGAAATGGGTGGGGACGAGCGGCCACGGCCACTTCGAGGCCATCTGCCGGGCCGAATGGAAGACCGCCGACGGCGCGGCGGGCGCGGGCACGGTGATCGCCGACGGGGACAACGTCAGCAAGCCCGAACCGGGCCGATGGCTCTTCACGGGCGAGGCCCGAGCGTACGGGGAGTGGGCGTACGCGCCGGTCACGACCACGCCCGTCGTCGTGACCCTCGTGGTGGCCAGCCTGCTCCTGATCAGCCTCGTCGCGTTCCTGAGGTACGCCGTGCTCGCGCTTACTCTGGAATCAAGGACGGTATTCCCATCCGCCAGGAGGCCGTCATGACCAGAAAAGTCGCCGACTGCCGCAAAGCGCCGAGCGAATCCCACTGCACGCTGACGATCGCGGGCGAGGAGGACGAAGTCGTCCGCGCCGCCACGGAGCACGCGGTGTCCGTGCACCAGCACGAGGACACGCCCGAGCTCCGCGAAATGATCCGCGGCCTGCTGGAGGACGAAACGGCGCCGGGCGCCTGATCTCATGCGCGGCGCCCTCCCCGCCGCCGCGGGGAGGGGAGGACCGCGTGTGCGCTGCGCTCAGCGGCGAAGCCGCCCGGAGCGGACCTCGTCGACGAACGAGGCCCAGGCCGCCGGCTCCAGCAGGATCGCGGGACCGCCCTTGTCCTTGGCGTCGCGGACGCCGATCAGCCCGGCCCGAGTCGCGATGCCCGCGACCTCGACGCAGTTCTGTCCAGCGTTGCTGTAGGAGGACTTCACCCAGGCGCCTGTTGAACGATCAGCCACGGGCACGGCCAAGCTCGCCCTGCCGCACTTGGGTGACGAACGAGGCCCAGGTCGCAGCAGGGACGACGAAGGCGGGGCCGTTCGGCTCCTCCGAGTCGCGGATGCCGACGTGCGAGGTCAGCACCGCGATCGATACACAGCCGCCTCCGCCGTTGTCGCCGCTGTATGAGGACTTGAACCAGGTGCCCGTATGAAGGTCAGCCATCGCTTCGCCCAATCCCGCCGCGCTGCACCTGGCGGATGAACGCCCCCCAGGCAGGGGTCGACACGACAAACGCCGGGCCATCGGACTGCTTCGAGTCGCGAATGCCAACGTGCCTGGTCAGGACCGCTATGGAAACGCACCCGCCGCCGTTGTCCTGGGTGCTGTAGGAGGATTTGAACCAAGAAGTCTCATCGGCCACCGAGAGGGCCGTCGGGCAGGTGTTAGTGGTCATCGATCTCTCTTGCTAGTCGGTGCAGGAATTCGGCCGTCTGGGCAGGGGCCAGGGCGCCATCGCGCATCGCGTCGAACCTCCGGCCGTACTTCCAGACCTCGCGGGTTCGGTCGGACACCGTCATGACCGTAGGCCCCTCTTCCATGACGACCGGATCGAGGTTGTAATCGAACTCCAGAAGAACGAAGTTCGCGGTCGCGCGGAAGGTGCTGAGTGACAGCGGAAGGATCTGGACCGTCACGTGATCGAGCGCCGACACCCGCTCGATCTCCGCGTATTGCTCCCGCATGACGTCCGGATTGCCGACCATTCGGCGCAGGGCCGCCTCGTCCAGGATTACGCGCAGTTCCACGGGGTCTTCGCAAGTGAGGATGCTCTTGCGTTCCATGCGCAGGGCCACGGATTCGTCAACGAACTCACTCGTCCTCTCCTCCACGTGCTTGGCCGACATGAACAACGCGCGGGCATAGGCCTCGGTCTGAAGGAGTCCGAAGACCACTTGGGCATGCCAGGCACGCATCGTGCGGGCATCGGACTCCAGTCCCACGTACATCGTCGTGCCCGACGGCATCACGTTCTGGTACGGCCTGTACCAGTCCTTGCTGAGTGAATCACGGTGCAGCGTGAGCAGGGTTTCGCGGTCGACTCGGTCTGTGACGCTGTACAGGTCCAGCAGGTCAGTCAGATCGCGAACACGCGGGAGCTGGTTCTGGCCGGTCTCGACTCGGTTGAGCTTTGTCTCGGAGCCCTCGATGTGCGCAGCGGCGTCCTTGACGCTGATCCCGTTTTTCTCCCGCAGCCGTCGTAGTTCCTTGCCGAGTTCTCGCCTTCTGAACGTCGGACCGCGTCGTGCTGCCACCCTCGTGTCCTCCTGGTGCTGTTCCCCGTCGGCGCGTCTCTGTACCCCGCCGATGTGTCTCTGTTGGGTCCCCATGAGCCCCTGTTGGGGTTTGAGGAAGCCCTGTTGGCAGTCTTCCAGCCCCTGCCCCATCTCCGGCAAGCTCTGTCCGGGGTTTGTCATATGCCAATGTGAGCAGCGTTTCGCTGATGCGGTTGCGACTCAAAGCGCTGGTGCGGAAGCCTGGTTGGGCCGACAGGCGGGCGAGCCGTCGGTAATCACCCCCTGCTCAAGGAGCCGCCATGCCTCCGTACCCGCTCACCGGCAACACCGGTGGAGGACACACCCGCGTACCGCCCCCGCAGCTGCCCACGCGCCCACGCCCACGCCCCGGGATCGAGGAGGTGATCCACGAAGCCGTCGCTTCGGAGCGCCACCTGCCGACCCCCGCCAGGGCGAACGTGCTGAGCGATCAGCTCGTGGCGTACATCCGGGTCACGGCCGCCGCCGTCGAGGCGGCCGTGGGCGGGCGGCCGGCCGACGACCCCGTCCGCATGGACGCCCTGACGGTCGTCAGGGAGGCCCGTGCCCGGCTCGGGCTGACGGCTGGCGACGGCTACATGTCAGCGATCATCCGCATCAGGAGCCTGGGAAGAGGCTCCGAAGCGCTGCTGGAACAGCAGCAGTTGCTGCGGATCGCCACAGCCGGGACCCCCGTCGCCGTGCCGCACTCCTCCGGCCCCGGCGTCATCGTCCTCGCGCCAGCGGAAACCTGCACGACATGCCTCGATCTCGTCGAGAAAAGGCATGAGTCGCAAGCGCGGAACGACTGGACGGCGTCGCGTGAGGCGAACACCCGCCTCGAAGACCACCGCCGCGCCGACCACGCCCCGTAGACCGGTGACCGGAGGGGGCGGGGCTACCGCCCCCTCACCGGAAGCCAATCACCGGCAGCAGCTAGAAATTGACCCTCCATCCCTGCCAGGAATTGCACCATCCACCGGGTCTCCCCGCTGCCTAGAGTCGTGATCACGACGAGGGCGAACGCATCGCAGAACCCGGAGGCCACAGCCATGACCAGCAACAACACACACTTCCCCGCACTGCTCACCCGCGCCGCGGAGGCCGAGGTCACGAGCGACCCGAGCAGCGTCATCACGCTGCTGGCCGACTCCGACACCACCGGCGGTCTGATGACGAGCTACCGCTCGACGTTCGCCGAGGGGGCGCCGGGCGCGCCGGCGCACTTCCATACGCGGGCCGCCGAGATGTTCTACGTCATCGACGGCTCCCTCAGGGTCCTCGTGGACCAGGAGATCAAGGTGCTGGAGGCCGGGGACTTCCTCCTCGTACCGCCGCGCACCCCGCACGCCTTCGCCGCCGCGCCCGGTTGTGAGGCGGATGTGCTGATCACCTTCACGCCCGGCATGGCGCGCTTCGACTACATGCGGCTGCTGAACCGCGTGATGCGGGGCGAGGCGAGCCCGCAGGAGATCAAAGACTCCTCCGAGCGCTTCGACAACCACTACGTGGACAGCCCCGTGTGGAACGCCGCGCTCGGCCGCTGAGGTTCGGCTGAGGTTTGGGGGTGCCGGGTCGTGCGGAGGATTCCGGCATGGGTGATCCGACAACCACGCACGCGGCGGAAGTGGCCCGCGCCTACTACGACTCCGCCGACGTCGACGGCTTCTACACCGCCGTGTGGGGCGGCGACGACATCCACACCGGAATCTACGAGCACCCCGACGAGCCGGTCGCCCGGGCGGCACAACGGACCGACGCCCGGATGGCCGAGCGGGTGGCCGACCTCCTCGGGCCCGGCCGCACCGTCGTCGATCTCGGTTCGGGCTACGGCGGCGCGGCGCGCCACCTCGCCCGGGCCCACGGCTGCCGTGTCGTCGCGCTCAACATCAGCGACGTGCAGAACCGGCGCCACCGCGAGCTCAACGTCCGCCACGGGCTGGACGCGCTCATCGACGTCGTCGCCGGGTCGTTCCACCGGATCCCGGCGCCGGACGGTCGGTTCGACGTGGTCTGGACCCAGGAGGCGCTCGTCCACAGCGGCGACCGGGCGCACATGCTCGCGGAGGCGGTGCGCGTCCTCGCGCCCGGCGGGGCCCTCGTCCTCACCGACGTCATGGCGGCCGACGACGCCCACAGGGACGAGCTGCGCCCGGTGTGCGAGCGGCTGAACGTCGCCGACCTCGCGACACCGGACTTCGTCCGCGAACAGCTCACCCGCCTCGGGCTGGGACAGGTGCGCTTCGACGACCTCAGCGAGAACCTCCTCCCGCACTACACCCGCCTTGCCGAGGACGTACGACGCCGACGACGACGCAACGGCGACGAACTCGCCGGCGAACCCACCGGCGCCTTCAGCGACGCGTACCTGGAGCGGCTGCGCGCGAACCTGCCCCTGTGGGTGGACGCCTGCGAGAAGGGCCTGCTGTCCTGGGGGATCTTCCACGCCCGCCGGTGAGGGACGGGCGTCCTCGTCCCGGGGGTATGCGGCGGCGGGCCGTCGCTCGTAGGGTCGTGGCCCGTAGTCGCACGGACGCGCGGACGCACGTACGTACGCCGCACGCACGCCTACCGTCGAGGGAGTCGCCGTGGACGGGAAACGATTCACCGGCAAGGTCGTCATCGTCACCGGCGGTGGATCCGGCATCGGCGCCGCCACCGCCTACCGCTTCGGGCGCGAGGGCGCCACGGTGATCGCCGTCGGGCGGACCGAGGACAAGCTGAAGCACGCCGCGGCGGGCGCCCCCGCCGGTTCGGTGATCGTCCCGCGCGTCGACCACGGCCACGAGGGCGTGCGCGTCAACGCCGTGCACCCGAGCCTCACCCGCACCCCGATCGCCGCGCCGCTCCTCGAGATCGAGGAGGCGATGGAGGCGTTCCGGCAGCGCATCCCCATGGGACGCCCGGCCGAACCGGACGAAGTCGCCGATGTCATCGCCTTCCTGGCCGGCCACGACGCCCGGTTCGTCAACGGCGCCCACATCCCGGTCGACGGTGGGCTCAGCGCGTCCAGCGGTCAGCCGCGCATGTTCTGATTCTGACCGCCGGGCGTTGGCGTCAGTCGCACAACGCGGAGTTGATCACGTCCACTTTTTTCATGCCCGCGTCGGCGCTGATCTGCATCGTGTTGGTCATCAGCGCGGCATGGCGGCCGTCGGCGGTGACCGCGGTCAGCGAGCTGTAGCCCGGCACGTCGCCACCGTGTCCCCATGTCGTGCCGCCGCAGCGCAGGGCGAAGCTCTGCAGCCCCAGCCCGTAGCCGACGCCCTGGCCGAGGTCGCGGGTCTTCTGCATCTCGGCCAGGCTCGCGCTGGACACGACCTTGCCGCCGATGAGCGCCTGGTAGAACGTGGTCAGGTCCTGCTGCGTCGAGACGAGCGCTCCTGCCGAGCTGTACGCGGACGGTTCCACCTCGGACGTGTTGTCGACCCAGAAGAAGAACGGGCCGACCCTGTTGCCGACGTACCCCGGTACGAACCGGACGGGGACGGTGCGGTCTCCCGCCGCGGGGAAGGTGGTCTGGGTCAGGCCGAGCGGCTCGATGATCCGGCTGGTGATCGCCCGGGCGACCGGCATGCCGGTGATCTTCTCGATGAGCATGCCGGCGATCTGGAAGTTCGTGTTGGAGTAGTGGAAGGCGGCGCCCGGCGCGGACGCCGGCGGGTAGCTCAGTCCCTCGCGCACCAGCGCGGACAGCGCGAAGGTGCCATCCGGGTTCTGCGAGGTCGGCTGCCTGGACTCCGCGACTCCGCTGGTGTGCTGGAGGAGCTGCCGGACGGTGATGGCGTTGCCGTCGTAGCCGTTTCCGTTCACCACACCCGGCAGGTACCGCTCGATCGCCGTGTCGAGGGAGACCTTGCCCTCGTCGACCAGTTGCAGCACCACGGCCGCGGTGAAGGTCTTGGTCTGGCTGCCGACACGGAAGTGGAAGATGGGCTGGAGCGGTTTGTTGGTGTTGACGACAGCGGTACCGGCGGAAAGGTTCCAGGAGCCGGCGCTGTCACCGGCGTAGAGCCCGGCGCCCGGTCCGGCCTGTGCCTGGTAGGAGTTCAGCGCCGCCTGGGTGGCCGGGTGGTCGGCGGCCGGCTGGGCCAGCGCGGAAGCCGGGAGCGGGAGCGCCAGCACGGTCGCGACCGCAATGCCGAGTGCGGCCGCCGGTATGCGTCTGTGGAGTTTCATCGTCACGGATCTCCTCGCCCGGTGGACGGGCATGGACGGGAACGGACGATCGAAGTCTTCGTACCGGGCCCGGCGCGGACGAGAGCCCCACCGGCCAAATATCCGGTCAGTGCGTGCCGTGTGTGCCGTCGAGCCGCCGCCGTCCGCCATGGTCGGGAGCACTCCCGTCCCGGGGTATTATGGATGAGTCACGCGCCGCTAGCTCAGTTGGTTAGAGCAGCTGACTCTTAATCAGCGGGTCCGGGGTTCGAGTCCCTGGCGGCGCACACAGTGACGATGGCCTCACCGTTCGGTGGGGCCATCGTTCGTTTCCGGCCCCCGTGCGAGAGGGCCGATCACGCCGGGAAGCGCCGGCCCACCCACCGCCACGTGAGCTCCAGCGCCAGCCCCGCCGCCGCGGCGATGGCGACCGCCGTCCACGGCATCGTCGCCCCGATGAGCTTCAGCGCGAAGAACCGCTGGAGCCAGGGCACCACGAGGACCACCACGAACCCCGCCCCCATCGCCGCCACCAGCGCCACGCGCCACCACGTGTACGGGCGGGCGATGATCGCGAGCACCCACAGGGAGATCAGGAAGAGGGTCAGCGTCGCCGCGCTGGTCTCCGCGCCGAGCGTGTCGGCGGGGGCGAGGCCGGCGTCCGCGTAGTGGGCGCGGGCCAGGAGGTACGCGGCGAAGGTGGCGGCGCCCGCGATCAGGCCGGACGGGATCGCGTACCGCATCACGCGGCGGACGAAGTGGGGACGGGCCCGTTCCTTGTTGGGGGCCAGGGCGAGGAAGAACGCCGGGACGCCGATCGTCAGCGTCGACAGCAGCGTCAGGTGCCGGGGGAGGAAGGGGTAGGAGACCCGGGTGCAGACGACCAGCACGGCGAGCAGCACCGAGTAGACGGTCTTTGTCAGGAACAGCGTGGCCACGCGCGTGATGTTGCCGATGACGCGCCTGCCCTCCGCCACGACCGAGGGCAGGGTGGCGAAGCTGTTGTTCAGGAGCACGATCTGGGCGACGGCCCGGGTGGCCTCCGAGCCGGAGCCCATGGAGACGCCGATGTCGGCGTCCTTCAGGGCGAGGACGTCGTTGACGCCGTCGCCGGTCATGGCGACCGTGTGGCCCCGGGACTGGAGGGCGCCGACCATGTCCCGCTTCTGCTGGGGGGTGACGCGGCCGAAGACCGCGCCCCGGTCCAGGGCCGTGGCCATCGCCTCCGTCTCGCGCGGCAGCTTCCGGGCGTCGACGGGGGCCTCGGCGCCGGGCAGGGCGAGCTTGGCGGCGACGGCGCCGACGGAGACCGCGTTGTCGCCGGAGATCACCTTGGCGGAGACGTTCTGCTCGGCGAAGTAGCGCAGGGTCTCCGCCGCGTCGGAGCGCAGCCGCTGCTCCAGGACGACCAGGGCGGTGGGGCGTACGTCCTCGGTCACGCGCGGGTCGTCCAGGTCGCGGGCGGCGCGGGCGAGCAGCAGGACGCGCAGGCCCTGGGCGTTGAGCCGGTCGGTCTCGGCGAGCGCGGGGTCGCCGGCGGGCAGCAGGACGTCGGGGGCGCCGAGCAGCCAGGTGCCGGACTCGCCGTCGGGGCCGTTGAGCGCGGCGCCGCTGTACTTGCGGGCGGAGGAGAAGGGCAGCGCCTCCGTGCAGCGCCAGCCGCCCGAGCCGTCGGGGTAGGCGTCGATGATCGCCTGGAGGCTGGCATTGGGCCGGGGGTCGGCCTCGCCGAGGGCGCCGAGCACCTGGCGCACGGACGACTCCCGGTCCTCGGCCCCGGCCAGCACGCGCAGCTCGCTGACGTCCATGCCGCCCTCGGTGAGGGTGCCGGTCTTGTCGAGACAGACGACGTCGACGCGGGCGAGGCCCTCGATCGCGGGCAGCTCCTGCACCAGGCACTGTTTGCGGCCCAGCCGGATGACGCCGATGGCGAAGGCGACGGAGGTGAGCAGCACCAGGCCCTCGGGGACCATCGGCACGATCCCGGCGACCATGCGCCGTACGGCCTCCCGCCAGTCGTGGCCCTGGACGACCAGCTGGCTGACGACGAGGCCGATGGCGGCGGGCAGCATCAGCCAGGTCACGTACTTGAGGATGGTGCTGATGCCGGTGCGCAGCTCGGAGTGGACGAGGGTGAAGCGGGTCGCCTCCTCGGCGAGCTGTGCGGCGTAGGCCTCGCGGCCGACCTTGGTGGCGGTGAAGGCGCCGCCGCCGGCGACGACGAAGGAGCCGGACATCACCGCATCGCCCGGCTTCTTGAGCACCGGGTCGGCCTCGCCGGTGAGCAGCGACTCGTCGATCTCCAGGCCCTCGGCCTCGACGACCTCGCCGTCGACGACGCACTTGTCGCCGGGGCCGAGCTCGATGACGTCGCCGAGGACGATCGCGCCGGTGGGGAGGGGGACGGGGGTGCCGTCGCGGCGGACGGTGGGCTTGGCCTCGCCGATGACGGCGAGCGAGTCGAGGGTCTTCTTGGCGCGCAGTTCCTGGAAGATGCCGATCGCGGTGTTGGCGATGATGACGAAGCCGAAGAGGCCGTCCTGGAGGGGGCCCACGGCGAGGATGATCAGGAAGAGGACGCCGATGATGGCGTTGAACCGGGTGAAGACGTTCGCCCGGACGATCTCCTGGGTGGAGCGGGAGGACCGTACGGGTACGTCGTTGACCTCGCCCCGTGCCACGCGCTCGGCGACTTCGGCGGCGCTCAGCCCGGGGTGCGTGGTTGTCACGGCCGGCAAGGGATCCTGCGAGGGACCGCTCATGTTCCGACGGTAACCGGACGGCTTCGCCCTTGCTCAGCCGGAAGTCAGCGCTGCTCCGCGTCCTGGGCGGCGCGTCCCGCCGCATGCCGCTTGATCGCCGCGTCGCGCTTACGGACGTACCAGACGCCGATCAGCCCCAGCCCGCCGCCCGCGAGGCAGGTCCACAGCCACCACAGGTGCCCGTGGTCCCGGAACCAGCCGTAGAACGGCAGTTGGCCGAGGAAGAGGACGAACCACACGATCGTGCCGCCCGTGATCGTCGCGACGACCGGGCCCTCCAGGGGCTCGGGCGCTTCGTGCGTCGGTGTCCACTTCGTCATGGCGGCCAGCCTAGTGCGTCCGGGTGGGCGGGCGGCGGTGGAGCCCTTGCGCCAGTGGGGTCTACGCGCGGAGATAGCCAAGTGGCGCTTGTTTATTCATACTGAATCGAACTGGATTTGTTTGCTCGCTTTTGTTCAAACATACAAGAGAGATCGAAAAAGCGCTCTCTTGATCCATTTGTTTTGTCCCGACGGCCTCCCGGCCGCCCTCACGACTGAGGTCACGCATGCCCACCTCGGCCACCCCAGCCGTCGACGCCCCGCAGCCGTCCCCCGCGTCCCCCACGCCGCCCACGGGGCGGAACGTCCTCGACCGGTACTTCCGGATCAGCGAGCGGGGTTCGTCCGTCCCCCGGGAGCTCCGGGGTGGACTGGCGACCTTCTTTGCGATGGCGTACATCATCGTGCTGAACCCGATCATCCTCGGGGCCGGTCACGACAAGTACGGCCACCAGCTGGACAACGGCCAGTTGGTCACGGCCACCGCGCTGATGGCCGGTCTCAGCACCGTCCTCATGGGCGCCGTCGGCAACGTCCCCATCGCCTGTGCCGCCGGCCTCGGCATCAACGCCGTCGTCTCGCTCCAGCTCGCGCCCAAGATGAGCTGGCCGGACGCGATGGGCATGGTCGTCCTCGCCGGCCTGGTGCTGATGGTGCTGGTCGCCTCCGGTCTGCGGCAGCGCGTCATGGACGCGATCCCCGGCGGGCTGCGGCGCGCCATCGCGATCGGCATCGGCATGTTCATCTCGCTGATCGGCCTGGTGGACTCCGGCTTCGTCAGCCGCAACCCCGACGCCGCCCACACGACCGTCCCGCTCGCCCTCGGCCAGGGCGGCCAGCTCCAGGGCTGGCCGGTGCTGGTCTTCGCGGCGGGCCTGCTGCTGACGTTCGTCCTGCTCGTCCGCAAGACGCCCGGCGCGATCCTCATCGGCATCGTTGTGATGACCTTCGTCGCCATCGTGATCAACTCGCTGGTGAAGGTCCCGGACCTCGAGTGGGGCCTGTCCGTCCCCAGCTGGCCGGACAAGATCGTGGACACCCCCGACTTCGGGCTCGTCGGCAAGGTCAGCCTCTTCGGCGGCTTCCACGAGGTGGGCTGGCTCACCGGCTGCCTGTTCGTCTTCACCGTGCTGCTGTCCGGCTTCTTCGACGCCATGGGCACGATCATCGGCGTCGGCGAGGAGGCCGGGCTGACCGACGAGAAGGGTCAGCTGCCCAACATGGGCAAGATCCTGATGATGGACGGCGTCGCCGTCGCCGCCGGTGGCGCGGGCTCGGCCTCCGCCAACACCTGCTTCGTGGAGTCCACGGCCGGCGTCGGCGAGGGCGCCCGCACCGGTCTCGCCAACCTGATGACCGGTGGCCTCTTCCTCCTCGCCCTGGTCTTCACCCCCCTGGCGAAGATCGTCCCCTCGCAGGCCGCCACCCCGGCGCTGCTGGTCGTCGGCTTCCTGATCATGGCGTCCAACGTCAAGGAGATCGACTGGAGCGACTTCACGATCGCCATCCCCGCGTTCCTGACGATCGTCGCGATGCCGTTCACCTACTCGATCACCAACGGCATCGGCATCGGCGTCCTCGCCTTCATCGCGCTGCGCATCGCCGACAAGCGCGCCCGCGAGATCCCCTGGCTCCTCAACGCGGTCGGCGCCTGCTTCCTGATCTACTTCCTGCTCGACCCGATCGAGCGGGCGCTGGGTGTGAAGTAACCCGGGAGCGCTCCGGACCGCGCGTACGGCCCGTACGGCCCCGGTGAGGCGACAGCCTCACCGGGGCCGTGTTCCGTTCGTGCCCCCATGCGCCCCAGTGCCCACTTTCTTTAGTTCAGGTAATGAGTTAATCTAATGAACATGCCGGACCTGTCCAGCGCACCGCACCACACGCCGCGCGACACCCCAGACGACGAAGCCGCCGTGAACGCCCTGCGTTCCGCGGTGATGCGGCTGGGCCGCAGGCTCAAGCACCAGCGGGTCGACGAATCGCTCAGCCCCGCCGAGATGTCGGTGCTGGGCACGCTCGCCCGCTGTGGCTCCGCCACGCCCGGGGAGCTCGCCCGCAAGGAGCATGTGCAGCCGCCGTCGATGACGCGCATCGTGGCGCTGCTGGAGAGCAAGGGCCTGGTCCGGCTGGAGCCGCACCCCGAGGACCGCCGCCAGAAGGTGGTCCGCCAGACCGAGCAGGCCGAGGCCATGCTCGAGGAGAGCCGGCGGAAGCGGAACGCCTGGCTGGCCGAACTGGCCGGGCAACTGAACGAGGACGAGTGGGAGACGCTGCGCGCCGCCGCGCCCGTCCTGGAGAAACTCGCGCACCTGTAAGCGCACGGAGAAGGAGGCGAACCCACTTTGAGTACGGGACCCGGAGCAGACTCCGCACCCGCACCGAACCGCCACCACGACGCACGCACCACCTCCCTGCCGCGCCCGGGCCACGGCCCGGAGACCGGTTCCAAGGGGGGCACCTTCAGTTCACTCCGGATCCGCAACTACCGGCTCTTCGCCACCGGCCAGGTGGTCTCCAACACCGGTACCTGGATGCAGCGAATAGCCCAGGACTGGCTGGTCCTCAGCATCACCGGCTCCTCCGCCGCCGTCGGCATCACCACGGCGTTGCAGTTCCTGCCCATGCTGCTGCTCGGCCTCTACGGAGGCGTCATCGCCGACCGCTACCCCAAGCGGAAGCTGCTGCTGGTCACCCAGGCCGCGATGGCCGTCACCGGCCTCGCGCTCGGCGTCCTCACCCTCACCGGGCACGTCCAGGTCTGGCACGTCTACCTCACCGCGCTCGCGCTCGGCCTCGTCACGGTCGTCGACAACCCCGCCAGGCAGGCCTTCGTCGTCGAGATGGTCGGCCCCGCCGACCTGCGCAACGCCGTCAGCCTCAACTCGGCGAACTTCCAGTCCGCCCGTCTCGTCGGCCCCGCTGTTGCCGGTGTGCTGATCAGCGCTGTGGGCAGCGGCTGGGCGTTCCTCCTCAACGGGCTGTCCTTCGCCGCGCCCATCGCCGCGCTGCTGCTGATGCGCGCCTCCGAGCTCCACAAGGTCGACCGCGTCCCGCGCGGCAAGGGCCAGCTCAAGGAGGGGCTGCGGTACGTCGCCGAACGCCCGGAGCTCATCTGGCCGATCGTGCTGGTCGGCTTCATCGGCACCTTCGGCTTCAACTTCCCCATCTGGCTCACGGCGTTCGTCAACGACGTCTTCCACGCCGACGCCAGTACGTACGGGCTGCTCAACACGCTGATGGCGGCGGGCTCCCTGGTGGGCGCCCTGCTCGCCGCGCGCCGCGGCAGCTCCGGGATGCGGCTGCTCGTCGGCGCGGCCCTGGCCTTCGGCCTGCTGGAGCTCACCGCCGCGCTGGCGCCCTCCTTCTGGGTCTTCGCCCTGCTGCTCGTACCGATCGGCATGTGCGGTCTGACCATCAACGTCACCGCCAACTCCGGTATCCAGCTGGCCTCCGACCCCGCGATGCGGGGCCGGGTGATGAGCCTGTTCATGATGGTCTTCATGGGCGGTACGCCCGTGGGCGCGCCGCTCGTCGGCTGGGTCACGGACGTGTACGGGCCCCGGGTGGGCTTCCTGGCCGGCGGCGTCGTCTCGACGCTGGCGGCGACGGCCGTCGGACTGGTGCTCGTGCGCGCCGGCGGCATGCGGATGCGGGTCGGCTTCCGCCGGGGGCACCCGGTGGTGGCGTTCGTACCGCGGCAGCCGTCCCGGGGGGAGAGAGAAGCGGTGACCGCGGCGGTGTGATCGCTTCGGGGCGGAAGGGGCCGGGGCCGGGGGCCGGGGGCGTCGCCCCCGGTTACCCCGTGTTGATCTCCCTGTGCGGGACACTGGCCGTATGCGCCTGTTCGTCGCGGTGAATCCCCCGGAGCCGGCCCTCGCCGAACTCGCCTCCGCCGTCCACGACTTGCGCGCCCTGCCGGGCGCGGAGCGGCTGCGCTGGGCCGAGCGGCCCGGCTGGCACTTCACCCTCGCCTTCCTCGGCGAGGTCGACGAGGCGCTGCTCCCGGAGCTCACCGAGCGCCTGGGGCGCGCCGCGCACCGGCACCCGGCGCACGCGCTGCGGCTGGCGGGCGGGGGCCGGTTCGGGGACCGGGTGCTGTGGGTGGGGGCCGAGGGCGAGGTGGAGGCCCTGCGCGGACTCGCCCGTTCCGTCGCGGCCGGGGCCCGCCGGGCGGGCGTCGTCGTGGACGGGACGCACTCCTTCCACCCCCACCTCACCCTCGCCCGCTCCGGCGGCGGCCGGGTGAACCTCCGCCCCTACGTCGCGGCCCTGGTCGGCTTCCGGGGCCGGGAGTGGCGGGCCGAGCGCCTGGAGCTCGTCCGCAGCCGGCTCCCCGGCGGGGGCGTCCCGGGCGAGCGGCCCCGCTACGAGACGATCGCGGCGTGGGAGCTGGGCGGCTGAGGCCGCCGGGCCGGGCTGGGGGCCGTGCTCACGGCCGGTCCGGTTACGCTCGTGGGGTGGACCCGAAGACCAGGAACCGGATCATGACCGGTGCTCTCGCCGTACTGCTCGTCGTCGTCGCCGTGGTGTCGGCTGTGAAGTAGCCGCCGTCACTTCCAGGTGGCGAGCGTCTTGCTGCCCTGCTCCCAGGTGACACTGGTCGGCGCCCCGGCACCCGCGTCCGCCACATAGACGGCGCAGCCCGTCACGCTCTGTCCCGGCGCGGCCTTCTCGAAGTCGGTCGAGCTCGAGGTCTCGCACTTCTCGAAGCCCCGGTACTTCAGCGGGTTCTTCGGATCGCCGGTGGTGTCCAGGGCGCCGAGGATCGTCAGCTTGGTCAGCCGCTTCTTGTTCCCGTCGGTCACCGAGAAGTACGTGGAGGCGCCGCCCGACTGCACGGCCTCCGTCTTGGTGAGCTTGTAGCGGAGGTAGTAGGGCGTCCTGCCGGCGTACTTCGACGCGTCCTTGAGGACGCTCAGATCGCCGCTGCCGCCCTGCTCAAGGCGTTCGACGGTCACGTCGAGCTTGGCGTCCTTGTAGCCGGTGACGCTCGCCGTCTCCCCGAACCGGACCTCCTTGCCCTCGTCGGAGGAGGAGCCCGAACAACCCGCCAGCACGACCGTCGCGAGCGCGGAGACCGCCGAGATCGCCGGGACCGAGGCCGCACCGAGGGGCCGGCGCCGCCGTCGAACCGCTGTCTGGTTCACCATGGCGCACACGATAGCCAGCCGCGGAACGACTGTAGGAAGAATTGCTTCAGTTGAACGGGCCCGTGGTGTCCGTCCCGGAGCCGGGTGCCGCTCGGCCATGCTGAGGGAGTGATCCACGCCGTCCTGCGCGCCCTGGCCGTCACCGGGTCCATGACCTGGGAGATCACCTGGGCGCTGATCCTGGGGTTCGCGCTCTCCGCCGTCGTCCAGGCCGTGGTCCGCAAGGAAGCCGTCGTCGCCCTGCTGGGCGACGACCGGCCCCGGACGCTCGCCGTCGCCGCCGGCCTGGGCGTGGCCTCGTCCTCCTGCTCGTACGCCGCCGTGGCGCTGGCGCGCTCGCTGTTCGTCAAGGGCGCGCACTTCACGGCCGCGATGGCCTTCGAGATCGCCTCCACCAATCTGGTCGTGGAGCTGGGGGTGATCCTGGCCCTGCTCATGGGGTGGCAGTTCACGGTGGCGGAGTTCCTGGGCGGGCCCGTGATGATCGCGGTGCTGGCGGTGCTCTTCCGGCTGCTGCTGAGCGAGCCGCTGCTGCGCCGGGCGAGGGAGCAGGCCGAGCGGGGTGTGGCGGGCGCGATGGAGGGCCACGCGGCGATGGACATGTCCGTGGGCGGCGAGGGCTCGTTCGCCCGGCGGCTGCTGTCGCGCGCGGGGTTCACCGCGACGTCCCACGTCTTCGTCATGGAATGGGCGGCGATCCTGCGCGATCTCGTGCTGGGCCTGTTCATCGCGGGGGCGATCGCCGCGTGGGTGCCGGACTCCTTCTGGCGCGCTTTCTTCTTCGAGGGCCATCCGCTGGCCGTGAAGCTGTGGGGACCGCTGGTGGGGCCGCTGGTGGCGCTGGTGTCGTTCGTGTGCTCGATCGGGAACGTGCCGCTGGCGGTCGTGCTGTGGAAGGGCGGCATCAGCTTCGGGGGCGTGGTGGCGTTCGTCTTCGCCGACCTGCTGATCCTGCCGATCCTCGCCATCTACCGGAAGTACTACGGCGGCCGGGTCACGCTGTTCCTCCTCGGCACCTTCTACGTCGCGATGGTGATCGCGGGATACGTCGTCGAGTCCGTCTTCGGCGGACTGGGACTGATCCCGGACCAGTCGGCCGCGAAGGTGCCGATGGAGGGGATGAGCTGGAACTACACGACATACCTGAACATCGCCTTCCTGGCCCTGGCGGCGGTGCTGGTGGTGCGTTTCGCGAGGACGGGCGGGAAGGCGATGCTCAGGATGATGGGCGGCGGGCCGCCGGACTGATCTCCGCTCACCAGCGAATGACCAGGCGACTCACCAGGCGAAAGCCTCCGGCGACGGCCCCGGCCCCGGGAAGATCTCGTCCAGCGAAGTGAGCAGCTCCTCCGGAAGCTTCAACTCCACCGCCCGCAGCGCGGACTCCAGCTGCTCCGCCGTACGCGGCCCCACGATCGGCCCGGTGACCCCGGGCCGGGTCAGCAGCCACGCCAGCGCCACCTCGCCGGGTGCCAGGCCGTGCTTTTCGACCACGTCCTCGTACGCCTGGATCTGGGCGCGGATGCTGCTGTTCGCGAGCGCGTCCGCCGAACGGCCGGAGGCGGAACGGGCGCCGCCGCCCTCCCGTTCCTTGCGGAGGACGCCGCCGAGCAGCCCGCCGTGCAGCGGCGACCAGGGGATCACCCCGAGCCCGTACGCCCGCGCCGCCGGGACGACCTCCATCTCGGCGCGCCGCTCGGCGAGGTTGTAGAGGCACTGCTCGCTGACCAGGCCCAGCGAGCCGCGGCGCCGCGCGGTCTCGTTGGCCTGGGCGATGTGCCAGCCGGCGTGGTTGGACGAGCCCACGTAGAGGATCTTGCCCTGCTGGACGAGGACGTCCATGGCCTGCCAGATCTCGTCCCAGGGCGTGCGCCGGTCGACGTGGTGGAACTGGTAGAGGTCGATGTGGTCCGTCCGCAGCCGCCGGAGGCTGGCGTCGACGGCGCGGCGGATGTTCAGCGCGGAGAGCCGGTCCTCGTTGGGCCACGGCTCCCCGTCGGCGTTCATCCCGCCGAACACCTTGGTGGCGATGACGACCTTGTCGCGACGTCCGTTGCCCCGGGCGAACCAGCTGCCGATGATCTCCTCGGTGCGGCCCTTGTTCTCACCCCAGCCGTAGACATTGGCGGTGTCGAAGAAGTTGACGCCGGCGTCGAGCGCCGCGTCCATGATCGAGTGGCTGTCGTCCTCGTCGGTGTGGGGCCCGAAGTTCATCGTCCCGAGCACGATCCGGCCGACCTTCAGTCCCGTACGTCCGAGCTGCGTGTACTCCATGGCCCCTAAGCCAACGCCCTGGGGACGGGTGCGGGCAAGAGCGTCACTCGATCGGCGGTGGCCGGCGGTGGACCGGATCAGTGCTTCTCCAGCCGCCGCAGGGCCTCCACAAGGGCCCGGCCCTCCTCGTGGACGGGGGTGAGCCGGTCGATCAGGTCCTGCCGGACCCGGTTCTCGGGGTTGGCGATGCGCTGCCGCGCGAAGTCGCGCGTGTTCTCCAGCTGCTCCCGGTACTGGGCCAGATTGTCGCTGAGGTGATCGATGACGTCGGTGCCCTGGACGGCGGTGAACAGCGCGAACTGCTCCTTGACCGCCTGGACTTCGGCGTCGATGGAACTGATCCACTCACCCTGGAGGACCTGGAGCGAGTTGAGCTTCCTCTTGCGGTACTCGATCCCCATGAAGACCATCCCGGCCACACCCGCGACGACCCCGGCGGGAGGGAAGACGGTGCCGGCCGCCGCCAGACCGTAGAAATAGGTCCCGCCCGCGGCGACGGGCGCCGCGAGGCTGACCAGCGCCGCCGCGCGCTGGACGATGTCCTGCGCGGTGAAGGGGCGTTGTGCCCGCTGGGGCAGGGAGAGGTCGTTCACGTCGAAGACGGAGTCGGGCAGCCGCCCCGCGAGGTCCTTGTCGCCGAAGAAGTGCTCGACGGCCTGCGACACGTCCTGTTTGAACGCCTGGAACTGCTCGGTCCACAGCGTCGCCGGGCCGGCCGGGGCCTCCATCCACGTCCGCAGCGCCTGGGCCTTCGACACCTGGACCTGGTGCGCCCTGGCCGGCTTGCTCACGTCGGTCCGCCGGATGGTCGCGTCCAGCGCGCCGTGGAGATGGGCGGCCAGCCGGCCGAACGGCCGCACGGCGCGCTCGACCCGGGTCCGGAGCTTCCGCTCCAGCTGCTCGCGCAGCTCCGGCAGCGCCCGGTCCAGCAGCTCCAGCCGCCGCTGGTGCTCGTCCAGCAGCTCCTTCAGCCCGTCGATCTCCAGCCGCTCGGCCCGCAGCCGTTCGTCGACCACCCGCAGCCGGGGCACGAGCAGGACCCGCGCCTCGGCCGCCACGGCGGCGATGTGCCGGGTGCCGGTCCCCGTTCTGATCAGGTCCTCGATCGCCTGGCGCAGGGTGTCCATCCGGCTCTCCGCGCGGTACCGCCGTGCGGGCGCCTCGGCCTCCTCGGCCTCCAGCTTCGCCGCGCGTGCCTCCAGGGCCGGGGAGACGGGCAGGAACCCCTCGCCGATGAAGTCCAGGTCCGGGCGGCCGTCGGGGAGGGTGAAGTTCTCCTTCAGGTATCTGGTGTTGCGGTCGATGGTCGCCTTCCACTCGGGGACGTCGTGGAGATCCAGGTTCGACGCCGAGTCGATCGCGGTGACCACCCACACGACCCGTTTGCCGGAGAGCAGGTAGTGGTCGTAGAGGAAGCGGATGAGTTCCAGGTCCCGTTCGGAGAGCGTCCGGCTGGCGTGGGCGACGTACATGAAGCAGTCCGCGTCGGCCATCGCGGTCCGCACGATCAGATCGTGGACGGGGTTCGGGGAGCCGTAGCCCGGCAGGTCGTAGAACTTCGCCGGCAGCCTGGTGTCCGCCAGCAGCACCTCGACCTCGGCCACCTCGCGGCCCCAGTGCGCCCTGAGCCGGTTGGTGACGTCCGCGTCCTGCATGGCGTACGCCGCGACCACGGAGGGGGCCGGGGAGTTCCCGACGTCCTCCCACTCGCCGTCGGCCGAGTCCGTGAAACGCACCCGCAGATAGCCGCTCCTGGACGCGTCGACCGTGGACTGGCCGCCCTCGACCGGTACGACGGTCCCGTCGACCGGTACGACGGTCGCGGGGCAGGCCGTGGTCGGCACGGGCGAGGACGGGAGCAGCCCCACGAACTTGTCCGCCGTCTCGCCGCCGGCGGTCTGCACCTCGAACAGTTCCAGACCGCCCTGCAGACCGCTCAGCAGGAAGCTCTTGCCGGACGAGAAGGCGCCGAGGAGCGCCACGTTGATCAGGGCCGAGGCCGCGCGCGTCCGCAACCGCCTGACGGTCGCCGCGCCCGCCCGTAACTCCTCCGGCCACTCCGCCGGGACCTCGGGGAGACCGGCCGCGTCGCGCAGCCACGCCTCGGACCGGTCGAGAACGTCGCGCAGCTCGCCGCGCGTTTCATCCACATCCCTGGGAACCGTCACACCAACGGTATAGCTCTGGCCGAAAGATGATGCTGCCGGAACGGCAACCTCCGCTCCGTTCCGTTACCTTGCCCCGTCTGTGGTGTCGGACGGGTGTGCGAGGATCCCCGGATGGGTGATCTGTGCGTCCGTGATCTGTGCGTCCGTCCGGCCGGCGAGGCCGATCTGTCCGCCCTCGTCCGCCTCCGCGACGACGCGGCACGCTGGATGCTGGCCCGTGGCATCACCGGGCAGTGGCGGCCGGGGGAGCTGGACGAGGACCATTTCCGCCGGGTCATGGCGGATGGCGACGGCGAGGTCTGGCTCGCGGAGGTGGGTGGGCGTGCTGTCGGTGGCTGGGAGCTGTGGTGGGAGGACGAGGCCGCCTGGGGCCCGCAGCCGCCGGTGGCCGGATACGTGCACCGGCTCATGGTGGACCGGGACGCCGCCGCGCCGGGGACGGGACGGCTGCTGCTGACGGCGGCGGAACGCCGGGTGGCGGAGGTGGGACGGACCTGTGTGCGCCTGGACTGCCTGGCCGGCAACGCGCGACTGAACGCCTACTACGAGGCGGAGGGTTACCGGGTCGTGGGTCACAAGGAGGGCAAGCCGCAGCCGGGCGGGGCGCCGCCGAAGTCGTTCACGCTGCGGGAGAAGGACCTGCGGGAGAAGGACCTGCGGGAGAAGGACCTGCGGGGGAAGGATCTGCGGGAGAAGGACCTGCGGCCCTACTCGCCGTAGAACGCCGGGCCTCCGTACTGCCGCACGGCCTGGTGCATCATCCGTGCCGTGCCGGGGCAGTTCGTGAGCGCGTCCGGCCGGTCGTGGCAGATCCGGAGCATCTCCTCGAGGAAGCGGTCGTCGATGCTCTTGCGCCGGGCTTCGGTGGGGTCCAGGCGCAGGCCTCGTCCGCCGTAGTTGTGGTAGCCGAAGTCGTGAATGACGCATGCGTCATTGAAGACCTTCGCCCATGAGCGAGGGGTGGGGGGTGAACAGCCGTCGGTGTCCCAGTCGAAGGGCTTTTCGTGCCGGCGTGCGTAGGCGGGGAACTCACGGTAGGTCCTCGCCATGAGGAAGTCGGCCCGCTCGCGCACCCGATCGGCGTGCCCGGCCCGCGCCGCCCCGGCTGTTGCTGCTGCGGGTGTGGCACCCGGCAGTGTGCCGATCAGGAACGATCCGCAGAGGGCGAGCCCGGCGAGGAGGCGTGACGCGGCGCGCTGTCGGGGGTGGAATCCCATGCTGCTCCCATCGGGGGGTGCGAGTGCGGCAATACGAGGGATGACTACCCCACGTAATCAGGAGTAGCCATACGTAACTTTGGTCGCTTCTCGCGCGCTTGTGCCCTAGAGGAGGCCGAGCAGCGCGGCGAACCGGTCATTGCTGGGCCGGGCGCCGACGGGCCCGACGCGGGAGGTCCAGGCACGGCAGTTGGCGGCGACGAAGGCGCGGAGGGCGGCCGCGCTCGCCGTCCGCCAGCACGCGGTGAACCCGGCTGCCCAGGCGAGGGCGTCGCGGGGCGGGCAGTCGGCCTCCATGAGCCGTACGGCGGTGTTGGCGACGTCCACCCATGCCGGGCCGAGGGCGGGCATCGCCCAGTCGACGAGGTGCGCGCGGTCGGCGGTGACGAGGAGGTTGTGGGGGTGGGTGTCCGTGTGGAGGAGCGTACGGCCGTGGAGGAGCGGCAGTTCGCCGGTCTCCAGGAACCCGGCCCAGCGGCCGGCGAACGACGGCACGCGGAGGTGCGGGGGCGGCGGCCGTAGCCCGTGAACGTCCCCGAGCGCCTCGGCCACCAGGCGGAGATCCACCGCCCCGGCCGACAGATCCGCGTGCCGCGCGCCGTCGACGAACTCGAACCCGAGCAGCTCCCAGCCACCGACCGTGACGCGCCACAGCAGCCGGGGCCCGACGGCGCGGGTGTAGGGATTGACGAGCGCTTCCCAGCGCTGGCCTGTGCGGGCGGCGCTGTTCGTCAAGGGCGTGCCTTTGACGAACGTGGCCGTGCCGTCCGCTGCCGTCAGCGCGGCGGCCATGGCGCAGTTGAGCCCGCCGGTGAGCGCCCGGGCCGTCGCGATCGGCCCGGTGCGCTCTTCGACGGCCGCCCGTAGGGGACGGGGCAGGTCATGCCATTCGGCGCGCGACGTCATGGCACCCCTTCACGAACGACTACTGCTGAGTCGTCCCGCACTTGCGACAGCGTGACGCGCCGCTCCACTGGACCCAGTCGTGCTCGCAGTCGCGGTTCCGGGTGCGGCTCGACACTCTCATGGCGTTCTATGTTCCCTTCGTCTGCGGCGCGGACGCCGGTACGACAACCGGTGACCAGGCCCGCTCCGCGGCCTCGAACTGCGCTCTCTCCGCCGTGTCGGGTGCCCGGAGATTGCTGGCGTAGGCCCGCCAGCTGACCCCATTGGGGTGCTGCATCCGGACCAACCCGTTCGCGAACTCGGTCACCACGCCGACGGCGCTGCTGAAAGTGTCCACGGCGAGGGTGCCAAGTGCGACGTCCGGCACGCTCACTTGCCCCACCGTCCCCGCGAATTCACCACGGCGAGCTTGGCGCTGAGCCGCTCGTTGTCGGTGGGCGGCCGTACTGCTGTGGGTTCCGCCTCCCACTCGCACCCACCGGCGGGCGGCCGCAGTTGAAGGCGGGGGCCTTCGTGGCCCATGACCTGGCCGACGCGGTCGCGGTGGGTGTCGTAGACGAACGTTCCGGGACAGATGCAGGTCGGAGGGGAGCTGTAGCTGTAGCGGATGCCGCTGGTGTGGGGGAGGGAGATGACGGGTGGGTTGGGGACGGGTTCGGGCGCCGTACGAACAGTGCCGCGAGCCCTGTTCCGGCGGAGCAGGCGGGAGATAAGGTCGCGCATGTCATCAGCTCCTCGGGCTGGTGGCCATGCCCCCGGACCGTTGGAGCGGTCGCGGGGGTGCTTTGTGCGGCCAGGCTAGGCAGACGGTATGGGGTTGTCTATAGCCCGTCACGCTCGTAGGCCGCTATGTTCGACCGTGTGCGAATACATACAGTCTTTAGGGTGATGGAATTCGACCCGACGCAGCCCAAGTGGGTCCAGATCGTGGAAGTCCTCCGGCAGCGGATCGCCACGGGCGAGTACGCGACGCACCACTTGATCTCCGAAGCGCAGCTTCAACAGGAATTCGGCGTCGCCCGTGTGACGGTCCGCAAGGTGACCGCCGCCCTCCGCGCCGAGGGCCTGATCGTCACGACCCCCGGCATGGGATCCTTCGTCGCGAAGCGGTAGCGCGCCAGTCGTGTCACCCGAGGGAGCCGATGGCCGCCGTGATCAGGGATCGCGCGTCGGCCCCGTACCGGGTGACAGCGGAAAGCTCGTTGAACGTCACGGTGTAGTCGTGGATTTCGCGGGGTTGCGTGATGGTCAAGTGGGCGGACACCAACTCGACGTTGACCTGCCGGTCGTCGTACATGGTGAACGACTCCGTCGGCCAGCCGAAGCCACGTGGGTGGCCCATGGGGATGATGCCCAGGCTGACGGACGGCAGGGAGGCGGCCGTGAGCAGCTGCTTCAGCTGCTCGGCCATGATGCCCCTGTCCCCGATCACGGTGCGCAGTACCCACTCCTCCACGAGGACGGCGAAACGGTGGTTGCCCGACCGCACAACGCGTTGCCGTGCCATGCGTACGGCTACCGCCTGCGCGACGTCGTCAGGGGTCTGCCGCAGATTCACGACCGTGTTCAGTACTGCCGTGGTGTAGGCGGCTGTCTGGAACAGGCCGGGGATCACCCACGACTGGTAGATGCGGAAGCGCTGGGTGCGTTCGAACAGTGGCAGGGCGTTCTCCTGCGCGCGTTTCAGCCCCGCCCGCTCGATGCGCCTCCACTCCACGTGCATGCCGTCGATGTTGCGGGCGGTGGCGATCAGGTCGGCGGTCTGGTCCTGGGCGCCGCAGTGCAGCGTCCAGGACCTGATGTCGCTGTCGGAAGGGGCGGTGCGGCCGTTCTCGATGCGGGAGCACTTCGACGCGTGCCAGCCTGCCAGCGCGGCCAGAGCCCGCGCGGTCATACCGGAATCCTTCCGGATCTCGCGCAGACGCCGGCCGAGGGCGCATCGTGCCTGCTGAACGCTTGATGACGAGGACGAGGGCATGAGGATCAGGCCGGTCGGAACTCCTCATGGGGCACGGCCCGTGCCCACACGGCTTCGAACGCCGAGGAGCAGAGCTTCGCCAGCTCCGGTTCCGCTATGAATTCGTCCCCCGTGAACCGGCCGTCGCCGTCGAAGTGGTTGATCACCACCATGGAATCGTCCACCAGCCAGAAGTCGTTCCCCGGCAGTGCGAGGTCGGTGGCGCGCCGGCGCGGCAGCCAGCGGACCTTTTCGCCCGCCGCGATGTTGGTGAACGTCACGTCGTACTCGAACTGCACGTAGTCGGAGACCGGCGCGCTGACGACGCGGGCCCGGCGCACCTGCACACCACGGGCCGTGATCTGCTCGATGAGCGTGAGCCATGGCCGCCACCACGAGTCCCGGTCGGCAGGGTCGTCCCTATGCCCCTTCTGCCACGCCAGGAACATCGGATCGTCTCTCATGTAGCCGTCGCGCATCTCCAGGTGGACGGCGGAACGTTGACTCCGGCGCAGGAGGTCTTCAAGCGTCGGGTCCGCCACCGTTCACCTCCGGGAAGAACGGCATCATCCGCCGGGGAAACTCGATCACGGTCTCGTGGTCGGGGATGTCCATCTGGGTCAGCCGCTCGGCATCGAGGACTCGCCAACCCTGGAGCACGTAGTTGCCCGTCTGATCGTCGTAGTAGACGGTCGGCGACTTGCCGTCCGGGCTCTCGGGGTCCTGGCCGAGCTTGTGCAGAGCCATCATTCGCCTCCTGCGTCGCTGAATGATGCGAGCGTGAACGAGCATGCTCTGTCGGTCCGGTGTGCTCCAGCGAGTTGCACGAACTTCTACGTGACCTTCTTGGGTGATCCTCTGCAATCGTCTGCAAAACGCCGGGCTCCTTGCCCACCGGCTCGGCGCCGGGTGCGTGGTGTCCGTGGACGTGGACCAGGGCGCGGTGGAGGCGGCGCGGAGCCGCCTCGCGCGGCTCGGGCTCGCGGTCGAGGTCGTACACGGTGACGGATCGGCCGGGTACGGGCCGGGGGCGCCGTACGACCGGATCGTCGTCACGTGCGGTGTGCGGACGTTGCCGTTCGCGTGGGTGGAGCAGACGCGGCCGGGCGGCGTCGTTCTCGTCCCCTGGGGCACCCACTTCTCCTCCACCGAGGCCACGGCCCGGCTCGTGGTCGCCGAGGACGGGCTGAGTGCCCAGGGGACGTTCACCCGGCCCGTGACGTTCATGCGCTTGCGCTCCCAGCGGCTCGCACACGCCTCGTACGACGCGTACGTCACCGAGGAGAGCCGTGAGACAGCGCGGATCTCAACGACATCCCGCACCCACCGGGAGGTTTTCGCCGGCACATACGACGTGAACCGCTTCGTTCTCGGCCTGCGCGTGCCCGACTGCACGTACTTCGCCGACCGGGCGGCGGGTGAGGGCAGGCGGCCCGTCTGGCTCTACAGCCTGTCGGACCGGTCCTGGGCGTGCGTGATTCATCGCGACGACAGAGACGACGGGGCGGAGTTCACCGTCCACCAGTCCGGCCCCCGCAGCCTGTGGGACGAGGTCGAGGCCGCGTACGAGTGGTGGATCGAACACGACCGGCCCGGGTTCGGGCGGCTGGGGCTGATCTGAGCGCCGGGTTCACGATCAAGGGTCGCTCGGGCTCCTACTCGTGACGGGCCTCCGCCGAGGCCGTGTCGCCGGACGAGGAGGCCCTAACCGTGGACACTGCCACAGCAGTTATCTCCATTGTCTCGCTTGTTGTTGCGGAGGTATGCGCTGTCACGGGACTGTGGTTACGTCTGCGCTGGCGCCGGCATCTGCTCGGCGTCGTCGAGTCGGTGGCCGCCGGGGGACGAGTGGAGGTCGACGAGCAGGACGGCGACGGGAATCGGCTGCGGGTGACGATCACTTGCACGCCGTCGCACGGGAGGGGTGAAGGAGCTTGAACGATCAGGCTTCGTCGGACGGTACGGAGCAACCGGCGGTCGTCCCCGGCGCGCGGAGCGGCTCGCTGGAGGAGAGCCGCCGGGCGCGGCAGGAAGTGGACGAGGAGTTCTCCGCCTTCTACCGCCGCACCGTCCGCCCGCTCGTGGGATTCCTGATCAACCAGGGAGCGTCGCTGCCCGTCGCGGCGGACATCGCGCAGGACACGATGACGAAGGCGTACCAGAGCTGGCCCGAGCTCCGCGACCCGCGCGCATGGGCGCACACGGTGGCCTCGCGGGCGCTGGTCCGTACGTTCGCGTCCGTGGAGGAGGACTTGGTCGGCGCGGTCCCCGAGCCCACGTCGCTGCTGGCCCGTCCCGACGCCATCGCGGAGTGGGAGGCCCGGTACGACGCCCGCCCGATGCTCGCGAGCCTGCCGCCCCGGCAGCGGCAGATCCTGGCCTGGACGCTGGCCGGCTACACCCCGGGCGACATCGCCGATCTCCTCGGGCTGCCGGCCGAGACGGTACGCGGCAACCTCGCCAAGGCGCGTCGGGCTGCCGCCTCTTACCTCGCCGCGAGGGAGGGGGAGCGGTGAGCGCCCGTCGGCCCGGTCCCGATCCCGTCGACCAGTGGCTCGACCGGCACCAGCGCGAGCTGGCGGACGGGCTGGACGGCGTGCTCGACGTCGAGGCGGGGCTGCGCGAGGCGCTGCTTCAGTCGCGGCACGACGCGGCGGTGGACGCGTTGGGCGATGCTCTCGACGTGGAGGGTGGGCTGGCGGCGATCGTGCCCGCCGTGCCGCAGGACCTGGCGTCCGGTGGGCCGGAGAGCGTCGTCTCCGCCCCGCCTCCGGCGTGGCAGGTCGACCCGGTGACGCGGCTGGCCTTGCGTGCCGATCCCCATGTCGCAGTGGCCTACCAGGCCCTCAACCGCACTTACTTTCAAGCTTACAAAGTAGGCGCCGATTTCACTCGTGTACGAGATCTGCTCGGTTGGTCAGATGCCGAACGGAACTATGAGGAAGCCCTTCTCTTCCTTGCCTTCGCACTTGAGGCCATGCATGTCGTCGTTCTTGAACTCGCTCGTGATGTCGGTCGCGATGCCACACGAGACCTGGGCTTCGAGCACGAACTCGGCCGTGCTCAAGCCCGTGCCCTCGACCGGAGGATTCAGCAAGTGAAGGACCGTCGTACTTCCCCCTCGGTCGGTGCCGCTTACGCTCATGAACTCGTCCAGAGCTTCACTCGTGACCGTGATTTCGCCCGTTCCGTGGCTCGGACGCATACGAGCGTCATCGCTCAGGTCCGCGACTGCTCCCGCCTCGCCCGTAGTCGCGCGCGCGACCGCATTCGTGGACTCGTGCGTGTCCTTGGAGCGGCCGAGGAGCTCGCCCGCGATCTTGCTCAAGGCATCGACTACACCCTCGGCCTAGCTCGAGGCGGCGATTTCGCCCCTCTTGGTGATCTCGTCGCCCGAGGCCTGAGCGGTGATCACGCCTTCCGGCGAGTCGTGGTCGAAGTTCGTGCCAACGAGGTCGGTCGTACCATCGGCTTCGTCCTCGATACGGAACCGCCCCCGCTCGGCAGCGCCACCGTGCGGGCATTCCTGGACGACTTCACGGCATCCGACCTGCGCGAGGCCGACCTGACGGGCGTCGACCTGGCCGGCGTGCGCTGGTCGGAGAACGGGACGCGGTGGCCCGCGACCGTGGACGTCGACGACCTCAAGAGCCGCTCGGAGGACAAGGGCGGCGGCATCTGGGTCGTCCGATCGCCAGGCATCGCCACCGTGCACGACCTCGCCGAGCTGGCCTGAGCCGCCCCGCCCGGCGCCGCCCGCAGTCGCTCGGGCCTTACGGCTGCGGCGCGCAGAAAGCGACCGGGCTGCGGAGGCCGGAACGGTTGAGCGCGCGGATGCCGAAGAAGACGTTGTCCTTGGACAAGGCGACGGTGTGCCGGGTCGTGTTCCCGGCCGGGATGACGTGGGTCCACTCCGGTTCGGTGGTCTCCCGCCACACCACCTCGTACCCGGCGAGGTCCGGCTCCGGGCCGCGGTCCCAGACCAGCTCGGTGGAGTTGCCGAGGGCGGCGGTGCGGATCTTCGCGCCGCGCGGGGTGCCGGGGGCCTGGGCGAGCGACCACAGGGCGGCCGCGTTCACCCGGGCCACCCGGGCGATGAAGGCGAAGTCGCAGAACTCGGGCAGGTCCCCGTACTGCTTGCCGTCCACCATCCGCACGTCCTGGTGCTGGTGCGCGTAGTTCTCGGCCGGCTCGGTGAACCGGGCCGCCGGATAGCCCTGCTGGAGGAACGGGATGTGGTCGCCGCTGCGCAGATAGCGGTCTCGGCGGTGGACCACCCGCACCCGCATCCCCGTCGCGTCGTTCTCGGCGGTGTCCCGGACGAACCGGGCCAGCTGGCGCGACGGCGAGTCGTTCTCGCCGCCCACCGAGCGCCGCACCTCGGCCTGCTCCGGCGTCTCCGAGGTCGGCACCCCCTCGGCGAACAGCCGGATCGTGTACGGGTCGCGCGAACCGTCCTCGGCGGTCGGGCTGCCCACGATGTCGTTGGTGAACATGCCCTGGACGTCGGATTGTTGGCCTCGGTACGTCCGCGCCATGTGCGCGGCGCCGTACAGCCCCTGCTCCTCGCCCGCCACCGCCATGAACACCACGGTCGCGGCCGGCCGCCGGGTCGCGAAGACCCGGGCCAGCTCCAGGACGACGGCCACCCCGGAGGCGTCGTCGTCGGCGCCGGGCGCGTCGCCGGTCGCGTTCATGGGGTCGCTGTTCCGCGAGTCGTAGTGCCCCGAGACCACATAGATCCGGTCCGGGGTGACCGAACCCCGGAGCGTGGCGACGACATTGGTGATCCTGGTCGCCACCGGGACACGGGGCGCCGGCTGCTGCACGTACGACCGCAGCTCCACGGTCATCCGGCCGCCGGAGGCCTGTGCGCAGCGGCGCAGCTCGGCGAGGAGCCAGTCGCGGGCCGCGCCGATGCCGCGTACGGGATCGTCCTGGGCGGACAGGGTGTGCCGGGTGCCGAAGGAGACCAGTTTACGGACGGTCGCCTCGACATGGCGCGGGTCGATCTCCCGCAGTAGCGCGCGGAGTGCGGGCGAAGGGTGCTGTTGGGTGGGACGGTGGTGGGGGAATGTGGGGTCGGCCGCTGTCGATGGCGTTGCCGCCGCCGACGGCAGCCCTAGGGCCGTCGCACCGACCGTGGCCGCGCCGAGCACCGTACGCCTCGCCGTACCGCGCCCGCCGTTTCCGCTGTGCTCGCCGTTTCCGTCGTGACCGCTGTGTCTGCTGTCCGCGTCCTCGCCCGGCTGCGTCATGCCGCCATCGTCACGCCCGCCTCAGCACCCCCGCAAGGTTCGGTTTCGGCCCGGCAGGACCATGCCTATGCCATGCTTATGCCGCCCCGCCCAGTACCCCCAGCACCCGCTCCGCGAACTCCCCCGGACGCTCGACCGCGCCCAAATGCCCGCCCGGGAACTCCTCCAGCGGACAGCCGGTCAGCGCCGCCAGCCGGGCGGCCGGCCCGTAGAACGGCACCTGGTCACGCGACAGGCGTCCCGCCGCCGGAACGAGCTTCGCGGCAGCGTTCCGCAGCGCCGCGACGTCCGGGGTCGTCGAGGTGAACGGGACCAGCATGTGCTCCAGGAAGACGGGCATGTTGGCGTGCATACGGGGCGCCATCTCCTGGATCGCCGGAGGGAGTTCCGTCGCGTCCCGTTCGGGTTCGCCGTCCGGGCGCTGTTCCCCCACCCCCTCGGCGAAGCGTGCCATCGCCGCGCCCACGCCCTCCGCCCGGAAGGCGTCGCGCACGTCCGAGAACAGTTCGCGGTACGGGGCAGGGTCCTCCAGCAGATCGAGCAGCGGCGGCTCGTGCGCGATCAGGCGGCGTACGCGGTCGGGGTGGCGGGCCAGCAGGTCCAGGGCGACGATGGCGCCCGAGCTGCAACCCATCACCGACACCGGCTCGTCCGGCGACAGGTGGTCGATCAGCAGCCGCGCGTCCTCGCTCCACTCCGCGACCCGCTGGTCGCCGAGGGGGCCGTGGAGGCGGCTGCGCGACAGGGCGCGCGGGTCGAAGGAGGCCACGGCGTGGCCGGCGGCGGTCAGGGCGGCGGCCATGCCCGCGTACATGCCGGCGTCCCCCGCGCCGCCCGGTATCAGCAGAAGCAGCGGGCCGCTGCCCCGCACCTCGTAGTGCAGGGTGGCGCCGGATACGTCGAGCGTGCCGGTCACGGGCTTGTCCATCATTTGTCCCCCTCCTCATGGGTCGGCCAGGTCGTAAGGAGCAGGTGGAGGGCGTCGAGCGAGCGCGACCACGACTCCCGCACGGGGCGGGAGTGGTTGAAGCCGCCGCTCAGTTCGAGGTGGATGTAGCCGTGGAACGTGCTGCGCAGCAGCCGTCCCGCGTCCGTCAGGTCCGGCTCGGCGAGGCCGTACGCGCGCAGCATGCCGTACGTCAGCTCTACGCTGCGGCGGAAGCCGGGGGAGTCCCCGAGCTCCTCGATCTCCTCCGGCGCGAACCGCATCTGCGTGGCCGCGTAGCGGCCGGGGTGGGCCAGCGCGTAGTCGCGGTACGCGTTCGCGAAGGCGACCATCGCGTCCTTGCCGGCGCGGCCCGCCACCGCCGTCGCGATGCGGTCGGTCATCTCCTCGGCGCCGAGCATCGCGATCCGTACGCGCAACTCCCGCAGGTTCTTGACGTGCGAGTACAGGCTGGCGTCCTTGACCCCGAAGTGGCGGGCGAGCGCCGAGACCGAGACCTTCTCCAGGCCGTGCTCGTCCGCCATCGTCGCGGCCGCCGCCGTCAGCTTGGCGGCGGTGATTCCTGCGCGCACCACTCGGGCGCCTCCTCGTTCCTAGGGCTCCTGGGGGTGAACCTAGTGGCTCTAGGGTCGATCGCGCCAGCCAATTCATCCGCCGGTCCATTCGGCCGTCGGTCCATTCGGACGCGCCCCTGTGGCACGTCCCGCGCGCCCGGCGAAGGATGCGCCGTACAAGTCGTGAATTCGGAGTCCGGTCAGGAGGCGCGGTGGACGACGGCAGTCAGGGGAATCAGCGCGGGCGGTCGCCGGGCCGGTGGTGGCGGAGCAGGCCGGTCCGGCACAAGTGGTGGATCGCCGTGGGGACCTGCCTCGCCGTGGGCGCCTTCGGCGTGGGCGGACTGCTGGCCGTCGACGCCATCCGGATCGAGCAGGCGCCCTGCGACGAGAAGCCCACCGACACCGTCACCAGCGACTACACGCTGGACTTCACCGTGCCGAACGGGATGATGCCGGACCCGCAGTTCAACGGGCAGAAGGCGCAGCTGCGCGTCCACCGTGTGGCACCGGTGTACGAGCACGGGAAGTGTTCGCAGACGCCCGCCAGGGCCGCCGTGCTGATCCACGGCCGCTCGGTCCCGGGGCGGCCGGTCTTCGACCTGAAGGGCAAGGACCAGAACAACAACAAGCTCAGCGTGCAAGAAGGGCTCGCCCGGGCGGGCGTCGACACCTTCGCGCCCGACATGCTCGGCTACGGCGAGTCCACGCGCTTCCCGCACGGCCTGGACGACCCCCACAACGCGAGCCGCCCGGCCTTCAACGCCGGCGGCACCACCTGCGCCTTCCCGACGGGCTGCGACCGCACCCACAACGCCCAGATCTTCCCGCTCGACCAGCAGCGGACGAAGCTCGCCACCAACCCCCTCGACGGCAAGATGTTCGCCCACTCCAGCGACGTCCGCTTCGCGACCGTCGACACCTGGGTGCGCGACATCCGCCAGGTCATCGACGACGCCATCGCGAAGGCCAACCCGACGAACGGCAAGGTGACCCTCCTGGGGTACTCGCTCGGCGGCCCCCGCGTCGGGCGGACGCTCTACGCCGCCAACCCCAACCCGCTCCTGCCCGACAGCGCGAACTGGATCGGGAAGGTCGACCGCGCCGTCTTCATGGCGTCGCTCTTCGGCCTGCCGACGGAGGAGACGACACCGGCGGGAGGGTTCGTCTCCTTCCCCCTGACGCTCGGCGACCGCAAGACGATGACGGCCATGCCGCTCGCGAACGGCCCGGGCACGGACGAGCAGACCTGCACCGGCCGTATCGCGCCGGGCAGCCAGGACGAGATCTGGAAGGAACTCATGCAGGGGGAGGGCATCGGGCGGAAGTGGGGCGGCGACGACCCCCAGCACCCCGCCGGTCTCAACCGCTCGCCCACGTTCTCCACGTACGGGTGGAACGCCACGGTCGCGGGGCAGGTGAAGGTGCCGACCCTGATCCTCCACGGCCTCGGCGACGGCACCGCGCCGGTGGCGAACTCCACTGCCATCTACAACGCGCTCCCGGCATCGACGCAGAACAAGGTGCTGGTCCAGGTCACCTGCGCGAGCCACGTGTTCATGTGGGAGGGCTGCTCCGGCGACCGCTGCAACCCCCCGAGCCCGTCGGTGGCCTACGGCCAGAAGCCCGGTACGCCGTGGGCGGGGCCGCACGGCACCGTCACCTCGGCGCTCGCCGAGTGGATCACCAACGGCACCTTCAACGGGGCGTCGAGCGGGAAGTTCACCGTGGACGGGAGCGGGGTCGTCCATTAGCCCGTTCGTCCGCACGCCCGCCCGCCCGCACGTCCGCACGTCCGCACGCCCGCACGCCCGCCCGCCCGCACGTCCGCCCGCACGTACGTCACGCCGGGGCCGCGTCCACGACGCGGCCCCGGCTGTCAGACGCGGCGGCCCCGCACCCCGCCGGTTCTCGCGCACGGAGGGGCTCCGAGGCGCTGCGGTCGCCTCACGGGCGCACCAGCACGATCGAGTTGATCGGCGTCAGGTTGAGGTAGAGGCCGTTCTCCAGGGCGATGTCCGTGCACGAGCCGCCGCCGTTGTAGCCGGTGCAGGCGCGTGCGTAGGCTCCGCCGTACTGGTTGTTGAGGACCCAGTGGTTCCCGTACTGGTTGCTCAGGTTGTGGGCGCCGTAGCTCTCGAAGACGAGCGACGGGCTGACGGCCGGGTTCTGGTCCTGCGGGTAGACGCAGACCGCGCCCCACGGGCAGCCGGCCCACGGGCCGTCCGCGGGCTTGGCCTCGGCCGTGCCCACCGCCATCACGGCCGCCGTGGCGGTCGCGGCGGCCACGGCCGCGGCGCGACGGAACAGCTTGCGCTTGTTGGTCTCGTGAAGTGCCATACGAGATTCCCCCTTGTGGATCCCGGTCTCACACCCGCCGCTTCTGCGACGGGCACGGCAGCCAGTGTCCACAGGGGGTACGGGGCGCGCCTCAGCGTTCGGCCGTGGTCGAAACGCACTGGTGGGATTCATCCGCTCCTGCGTGGGCCGCTCCCGCGTGGGCCGTGTCCGCCCGGGCCGCTCCCGCGTGGGCCGAGGATGTCGTCGAGGAGGGCCGCCCAGTGGGCCACCACGCGCTCGCGGCGGGCGCTGTCGTCCGTCAGGAGGTTGGCCAGGCCGAGGCCGCGCGCCATGTCGAGGAAGCCCTGGACCGTCTCCCGTACGCCGGGGACGCTCTCGTCCGCGCCGAGCAGCTCCACGGCCATCCGGTGTACCTCCCGCCCTATCCGTGTCTCCAGGTCCACCACCCTGCCCCGCAGCGGCTCCTCGTTCGCCGCCGCCACCCACAGCTGGAGGGCGGCACGGAAGAGCGGGCCGGTGCAGAGGCCCACGATGCCCTCGACCACGACGTGCGTACGGGCCGGGCCCACGACCGGGCGGGTGGTGGACAGCAGCTCCCGCAGGGCCGGCTCCCGCAGCGCCGCCGAGCGCTCCTCCGCCACGTGCTCCACCGCCGCCGTGAACAGGTCCTCGCGGGTGGGGAAGTGGTGCTGGGCCGCGCCCCGCGACACCCCCGCGCGTTCGGCGACGACCGCGACCGTCGAGCCCGCCCAGCCGTGCTCCGCCAGGCACGCGACGGCGGCCTCCAGCAGGGCGCGACGGGTGGCCCGGCTGCGGTCCTGCTTGGGGACGTTGCGGATGTTGCGGCCGTTGGGGGCGGTGGTGCGGCTCGTCAGCGTGCCCATGCCGGGTCCTGCTCGGTGGCGACGCCCCGCTCGTACGTGCTGTGGACCAGCATCGAATCGCTCCTGTTCAGTAGGACTTGGGCAGGCCCAGCGTCCGGTGCGAGACGTAGTTGAGGATCATCTCGCGGCTCACCGGCGCCACGCGTGCCACCCGCGCCGCCGTGATCAACGAGGCCAGCCCGAACTCCACGCTGAGGCCGTTGCCGCCGAGGGTGTGCACCGCCTGGTCGACGGCCCGGACCGCCGCCTCGGCGGCCGCGTACTTCGCCATGTTGGCGGCCTCGCCCGCGCCTTCGTCGTCCCCGGCGTCGTAGAGGTGCGCCGCCTTGTACATCATCAGCCGCGCCAGCTCGATCTCGATGTGCGACCGTGCGAGCGGGTGGGCGATGGCCTGGTGGGCGCCGATCGGTTCGTCCCACACCCGGCGGTCGCGGGCGTACTCGACGGCCCGCGCGATCGCGTACCGGCCCATCCCGATCGCGAACGCCGCCGTCATGACGCGCTCCGGGTTGAGCCCGGCGAAGAGCTGGAGCAGGCCCGCGTCCTCGTCGCCGACGAGTGCGTCCGCCGGCAGCCGGACCTCGTCGAGGACGAGCTCGAACTGCTTCTCCGGGGAGGCGATGTCCATGGGGATCGGGCGACGGGTGAAGCCGGGCGCGTCGCGGCCGACGATGAACAGGCAGGGTTTGAGTCGGCCGGTCCGCGCGTCCTCCGTGCGCCCGACGATCAGGGTCGCGTCGGCGACGTCCACGCCCGAGATGAAGACCTTCCGGCCGGTGAGGACCCAGTCGCCCCTGTCGCGGCGGGCGGTGGTGGTCAGCCGGTGGGAGTTGGAGCCGGCGTCCGGCTCGGTGATCCCGAACGCCATCCTCGTCGTCCCGGCCGCGAGCCCCGGCAGCCAGGCGCGCTTCTGCGCGTCCGTCCCGAAGCGGGAGATCACGGTGCCGCAGATGGCGGGGGAGACGACCAGCAGGAGCAGCGGGCAGCCCGCGGCGCCCAGTTCCTCCAGTACGACGGCGAGTTCGGTGATCCCGCCGCCCCCGCCGCCGTACTCCTCCGGGAGGCTGACCCCGAGATAGCCGAGCTTGCCGGCCTCCGCCCACAGCTCGTCGGCGTGTTTGCCGTCGCGTACGGACGCGGCGAAGTACGCGCGGCCGTAGCGGGCGCCGAGGGCCGCCACGGCGGTGCGGAGGGCGCGCTGTTCGGGAGTTTCGATGAGCGTGCTCATGATGTCTCCTCCGTCTCTGTGACGACAGCCAGCGTTTCGCCCGTCTCCACCTGCCTGCCCGGCGTCGCGTGCAGCGCGGTGAGCGTGCCGTCGACGGGGGCGGTCACGCGGTGCTCCATCTTCATCGCCTCCAGCCACAACAGCGGTTGCCCCGCTTTCACGGGCTCGCCGACCGTGATTCCGTCCGCCACACGCACGACCGTGCCGGGCATGGGAGCGAGCAGCGAACCGGGTTCGGCCGCCCGGGCGGCGGGGGCCGGGAAGCGGGGGAGGGCGGTGAGGGTGTACGTGTCCACGTGGACCCTGGCGTCGGCGTACGCGGTCACCTCGAAGGTGTGGGTGACGCCGTCCGTCTCCAGGGCGACGCGGCCGGGGGCCGCCGACACGACGCGCACGCCCGGGAAGTCCTCGGGGTCCTCGGGGACGAGGCCGTCGCGGGTGCGGCGGTAGCGGATCTCGTACTCCGCGCCGTCGGGCTCGGAACGGTAGCGCTTGACCTGCGGCTGGGACGGGACGTTCCGCCAGGCGCCGGGCGCGTGGGGCCCGGCGAGGGCCGCCGCCAGGGCGGCGAGCCGGGCGTCGCGGGGGCGGGTGAGCGCGGCGAGGTCGCGCTCCAGGAAGCCGGTGTCCGGCGCGCCCGCCAGGAACTCCGGGTGCCGGAGGGCGCGTACGAGCAGGTCGCGGTTGGTGTGCGGGCCGTGGACGGCGGCGTGTTCGAGGGCGTGGGCGAGCTTGCGGATCGCCTCCGGCCTTGTCGGCGCCCATGCGATGACCTTCGCCAGGAGGGGGTCGTAGTAGGGCGGTACGGTGTCCCCTTCCGCGTAGCCGGTGTCCAGGCGGAGAGAGTCCCCGATCCCGCCCCTTCCCGTTTCTTTCGGGGGCTCCGCCCCCGAACCCCCGGTCCTCAAACGCCGGACGGGCTGGAGTGCACCCCCTTCCACCGTCAAGCGCGCCTCCACCGCGTGGCCATGCGGCTCAGGAGCGCCCCCCAGCGCCTCCCCCTCCGCCACCCTGATCTGCAGCGCCACCAGGTCCACCCCGTACACCGCCTCCGTCACCGGATGCTCGACCTGCAGCCGCGTGTTCATCTCCAGGAAGTACGGCCCCCCTCCACCCTTCGGCAGCAGGAACTCCACCGTCCCCGCGCCCACGTACCCGATCGCCCGCGCCGCCGCCCCGGCGGCCGAGGTCAGGGCGGCGCGCACCGCGTCCGGCAGGCCCGGCGCCGGGGCCTCCTCGACGACCTTCTGGTGGCGGCGCTGGAGGGAGCAGTCGCGCGTGCCCAGCGTCCATACGGTGCCGTGCGCGTCGGCGAGGATCTGTACCTCCACATGGCGCGCCCCCTCCACGTACGGTTCGACGAAGACCTCGCCGTCGCCGAACGCGGCGGCCGCCTCCGCCCGCGCCGACCTCAACTCCTCCTCCAGCACGGCCAGCTCCCGCACCACCCGCATCCCGCGTCCGCCGCCGCCCGCCGCCGCCTTGACCAGCACCGGGAGGTCGTCCGCCGTCAGCGCCGCCGGGTCCAGCGGGGCGAGGAGCGGCACCCCGGCGGCCGCCATGATCTGTTTGGCGCGGGTCTTGGAGGCCATGGCCTCGATGGCCTCCGCCGGAGGGCCGATCCACACCAGGCCCGCGTCCGTGACGGCCCGCGCGAAGCCTGCGTTCTCGGAGAGGAAGCCGTACCCCGGATGCACGGCGTCCGCGCCGCCCGCCAGCGCTGCCCTCACGACGAGGTCGCCCCGGAGGTACGTCTCCGCTGCCGTGGTGCCCGGCAGGCGGACGGCCGTGTCGGCCGAGCGCACGTGGAGGGCGCCGGCGTCCGGGTCCGCGTGGACGGCGACCGTGGCGATGCCCGCCTCCCGGCACGTACGGAAGATGCGGCAGGCGATCTCGCCGCGGTTGGCCACCAGGATTGACTCGATCACTCGGACCTCACATCCGGAAGACGCCGAAGCCGCCCCGTGCGCCCTCCACCGGGGCGCCGTGCGCGGCCGACAGACAGATGCCCAGCACGGTCCGCGTGTCGCGCGGGTCGATGACGCCGTCGTCGTACAGCCGCCCGGAGAGGAACAGCGGCAGCGACTCCGCCTCGATCCGCTCCTCCACCATCGCGCGCAGCGCCGCGTCCGCGTCCTCGTCGTACGGCGTCCCCTTCGCCGCCGCCGACGCGCGGGCGACGATCGACAGGACGCCCGCGAGCTGCTGCGGCCCCATGACGGCGGACTTCGCGCTCGGCCAGGCGAAGAGGAAGCGCGGGTCGTAGGCCCGGCCGCACATCCCGTAGTGCCCGGCGCCGTAGGAGGCGCCGATGAGGACGGACAGGTGCGGGACCCGGGAGTTGGACACCGCGTTGATCATCATCGCGCCGTGCTTGATGATGCCGCCCTGCTCGTAGGCGCGGCCGACCATGTAGCCCGTGGTGTTGTGGAGGAAGACCAGCGGGATGTCGCGCTGGTTGGCGAGCTGGATGAACTGCGCGGCCTTCTGCGACTCCGCGCTGAAGAGCACGCCTTGGGCGTTGGCGAGGACGCCGACGGGATAGCCGTGCAGCCGGGCCCAGCCGGTCACCAGGCTCGGCCCGTAGAGCGGTTTGAACTCGTCGAAGTCCGAGCCGTCCACGATCCGCGCGATGACCTCGCGCGGATCGAACGGGACCTTGAGGTCGTCCGGTACGACGCCCAGCAGCTCCTCCTCGTCGTACAGCGGCGGTGCGGCGGAGGCCGGTGATCCGACGGAGGAGGGCGGCGGGTCGGGGTGGGCCTTGCGCCAGTTGAGGCGGGCGACGATCCGGCGCGCCTGGCGCAGCGCGTCCCGCTCGTCCGCGGCGAAGTGGTCCGCGAGCCCCGACGTCCGGGCGTGCATCGCGGCGCCGCCCAGCGACTCGTCGTCGCTCTCCTCGCCCGTGGCCATCCGCACCAGCGGGGGGCCGCCCAGGAAGACCTTGGCCTGCTCCTTCACCATGATCACGTGGTCGGACATCCCGGGGACGTACGCCCCGCCCGCCGTCGAATTGCCGAAGACGACGGCGATCGTGGGGATCCCGGCGGCCGACAGCCGGGTCAGGTCGCGGAAGAGCGCGCCGCCCGGGATGAAGATCTCCTTCTGGCCGGTGAGGTCCGCGCCGCCCGACTCCACCAGCGACACGACCGGTAACCGGTTGGCGCGGGCGATCTCGTTGGCCCGCAGCGCCTTCTTCAGCGTCCAGGGGTTGCTGGCCCCGCCGCGCACGGTCGGGTCGTTGGCGGTGATCAGGCACTCCACGCCCTCGACCGTGCCGATGCCCGTGACGATCGACGCGCCGACGGTGTGGTCGCTGCCCCAGCCCGCCAGCGGTGACAGCTCCAGGAACGGGGTGTCGGGGTCGAGCAGCAGCTCGACGCGCTCGCGGGCGAGGAGCTTGCCGCGGGCGCGGTGCCGGACGGTGTACTTCTCCCCGCCGCCCGCGACGGCCTTGGCGTGCTCGGCCTCGACCTCGGCGAGCCTGGCCAGCATGGCGGCGCGGTTGGCGGCGTGGCCGGGGGAGGCGGGGTCGAGGGCGGAGGGCAGGACGGTCACAGGACGTCCTCCCCTGCCTCTTCCAGCCCCCGCGTCTGCCGTAACTCCCGCAGCAGCGCCTCCGGAAGGTCCACGTGCCGGGAGCGCAGCCACTCGCCCACCGCCTTCGCCTGCGGGTCGAAGCGGGCCTGGGAGGCGACGCCCTCGCCCAGCAGTCCGTGCACGACGAAGTTCAGCGCCCGGAGGTTGGGCAGGACGTGCCGCTCCACGACGAACCCGGCCGTCTCCGGCAGCAGTTGTCGCAACCGCGGCACGGTCAGCTCGTGCGCGAGCCAGCGCCACGCCCCCTCGCCACGCGCCCACACACCGATGTTCGCGCTGCCTCCCTTGTCGCCGCTACGAGCCCCCGCGATCAGCCCCAGGGGCGCCCGGCGCGTGGGCCCGGCGGGCAGCGGGTCCGGCAGCAGCACCGCCGGCCGGCCCACGGCCGCGCCCCGGCCCCCGGTCCGTACCGGCGGCGGCAGGACCGGCACCCGGGTGCCGTCCGGCAGCCCCGCCACGTGCCGGACCGCCTCCGGGGCCACGTACGCCGCCTCGAAGACCCCGTACGGCGTGCCCTTGCCGGGCGGCGCGGCGATGTGGAAGCCGGGGTAGCTGGCCAGGGCCAGCTCCACGCACGCCGCCCGGACGGCGTGGCCCACCTCGGGGTCGCGGTCGCGCACCACCAGCCGCAGCAGTGCGCTCGCCTCCTCCTGGACGGGCGCGTCGGGCCGGTCCGTACGGGCGAGGGTCCAGCGGACCTCGGCGGGGTGGCGGGCGGCGAGGACGCCGTCGAGCTGGGCGCGGACGAGCCGGGCCTTGGCCTCGACGTCCAGGCCGGTCAGCACGAAGGTGACCTCGTAGCGGTGGCCCCCGGCCCTGGTCACGCCCACCTTCAGCGTGGGCGGCGGGTACTCGCCGCGCACCCCGTCGACGCGCACCCGGTCCGGGCCGTCGGCGGTGAGCCGGACGGTGTCCAGCCGGGCGGTCACATCGGGGCCGGGGTAACGGGCGCCCGCCGTCTCGTACAGCAGCTGCGCGGTGACCGTGCCGACGGTCACCGCGCCGCCCGTGCCCGGGTGCTTGGTGATCACGGCGGAGCCGTCGGCGTGGATCTCGGCCAGCGGGAAGCCGGGACGGAGGAGGCCGTGCTCACCGCCGTGCCCGCCGAGGGCGTCCTGGAAGAAGGAGTAGTTGCCGCCCGTCGCCTGCGTTCCGCACTCCAATATGTGCCCGGCGACGACCGCGCCCGCGAGCGGGTCCAGGTCGTCGGCGGTCCAGCCGAAGTGGGCCATCGCCGGGCCGGTGACCAGCGCCGCGTCCGTCACCCGGCCGGTCACGACGATGTCCGCGCCCGCCCGCAGGCACTCGGCGATGCCCGCGCCGCCGAGGTAGGCGTTGGCGGTGAGGGCGCCCTTGACCCAGGGCGCGTCCGAGAGGTCTTCGGGGAGCCCGTCCGCGAGGCCCTTGGGAGGCCCGTCCGCGCGTTCGGTGCGTTCAGCGCGTTCGGCCAGCAGGTCGTCACCGGTGACGTAGCCGACCCGCGCCGGCACGCCGACGCGGTCGGCGAGCTCCGCGATCCGCTCGGCGAGCCCCACGGGGTTGAGGCCGCCCGCGTTGGCGACGAGCTTGACCCCGTGGTCGGCGGCCAGCCCCAGGCCCTCCTCCAACTGGCCGAGGAAAGTGCGCGCGTAGCCGGCGCCGGGGTCCTTCATCCGGTCCCTGCCGAGGATCAGCATGGTCAGCTCGGAGAGGTAGTCGCCGGTCAGGACGTCCAGAGGGCCCCCGGTGAGCATCTCGCGCAGGGCGTCGAAACGGTCGCCGTAGAAGCCGGAGGCGTTGCCGACACGCAGCACCGGGGCGGAAGCGGGTTCGGGCATGGCACCGGAGGGTGACAGCGGGCCCGGAAACAAGCAAGCGCGCTTGCATCATTTTCGGCCGGGTGAGGAGGGCGAGGAGGGGAGGTGGCGGGCCAGTACCTCCGCCAGGTGGAGGCTTTCGGTGTCGGCGAGTTGACGAATCTGTGTACGGCAGGAAAACCCGTCCGCGAGGACGTACGCCCCGTCGGGCGCCCGGCGCAGGGCGGGGAGCAGCTGTTCCTCGGCGCAGGCGACGGACACGTCGTAGTGGCCGCGCGTGAAGCCGAAGTCGCCGGCGAGGCCACAGCATCCGCCCGTCAAGTCGCCGGTGAGCGCGGCGCGTTGCCGTAGCCGACGCTCCGCCGCGTCGCCGAGCACGGCGTGCTGATGGCAGTGCGTCTGCCCGGCGACGGGCCGGCCGACGCGGGGCGGCTCCCAGTGCGGGGCGCGCTCCTCCAGGACCTGCGCGAAGGTCCGTACGGACGCGGCGAGACGCGCGGCGCGCGGATCGTCCGGAAGCAGCTCCGGGAGGTCGGTGCGGAGGGCGGCGGCGCAGCTCGGTTCGAGGACGAGGAGGGGGGCGGGGGCGTCCAGGGCGTCGAGCGTCCGGCGCATGACGGCGCGGGCGCGGTCGAGCTGGCCGGTGCTCAGCCAGGTCAGGCCGCAGCAAACGGGCCTGGCCGGGACGGTCACGTGGAGCCCGGCGTCCTCCAGTACGGCGACGGCGGCGCGGCCCACGCCGGGGGAGAGGTGGTCGGTGAAGGTGTCGGGGAAAAGGATCACGCGGTTCGCGGCGTCGGGCGGGGTGTGTCCCTTGGGATCAGCGCTGTCGCGACGCTCCCGCTCCCGCCACCAGCGGAGGAACGGTTCGGCCGCCAGCGGTGGGATGTCGCGCTCCGGGGCGATGCCGCCCAGCCGTTTGGCGGCCGCCGCCAGCGGCCGTACCCGCGCCAGGCCGTTGAGCAGGGGCGCGGCCCGTAGGGCGGCGGCCGCGTGGAGCCAGAGCGGCAGCCGGCCCATCACGTAATGGGCCGCGGGCCGCCGCCGGCCCGCGTAGTGGTGGTGGAGGAACTCGGCCTTGTACGTGGCCATGTCCACGCCCACCGGGCAGTCGCTGCGGCATCCCTTGCAGCCCAGGCACAGGTCGAGGGCCTCGCGCACCTCCTCCGAGCGCCAGCCGTCGGTGACGAGCCCGCCCGCCTCGCCCGCCAGCATCTCGTGCAGCAGCCGGGCCCGGCCCCGGGTGGAGTGCCGCTCGTCACGGGTGACGCGGTAGGAGGGGCACATCACGCCCGTACCGCCCGTCCCGACCGTCGTTTCCCGGCACTTGGCCACCCCGACGCACCGCCGTACCGCCGCCGTGAAGTCCCCGCCGTCCTCCCGGTAGCCGAACTCCACGGGGACCGGCCCCTTGGGCAGCACCTCGAAGCGGAGGTTCCGGTCCAGGGGGTAGGGGCGGACGACCATGCCGGGGTTGAGGCCGCCCGCCGGGTCCCACAGGTCCTTGAAGCGCTCGAAGAGGCGGACGGCCTCCGTCCCGTACATCCGGGGGAGCAGCTCGGCCCGGGCCTGGCCGTCGCCGTGCTCGCCCGAGAGCGAGCCGCCGTGCGCGACGACCAGGTCGGCCATGTCGTGGGAGAAGTCGCGGTAGCGGCGCACTCCCGCCGGGGTCAGCAGGTCGACGTCGAGGCGGACGTGCACACAGCCCTCGCCGAAGTGCCCGAAGGGCGCCCCGCGCAGCCCGTGGCGGCCCAGCAGCGCCCGGAACTCCCGCAGGTACGAGCCGAGCCGCTGCGGCGGAACGGCGCAGTCCTCCCAGCCCGGCCAGGCCTCGCCGCCGTCGGGCAGCCGGGTCGCGGTGCCGGCCGCGTCCTCGCGCACGCGCCACAGGGCCCGTTGGGCGGCCGGGTCGGTCAGCACGGCGTGCCCGCTCGCGCCGTCGGCGGCCGCGCGGCGGAGCTCCTCCGCCCGGGCCGCCGCCTCGCCGGGTGTGGCGCCGCCGACCTCGACGAAGAGCCAGGCCGCGCCCTTCGGCAACGCGTCCCGGTCCGCCGGGCCCGGGACCAGGTCGGCCGCCATGCCCTCGACCGTCAGGGGCGCGTACGGCAGCAGGGTGGGCGCCGCGTCGGCGGCCGCGCCCTCGTCGGGGTAGCCGAGCACCACCAGCGCGCGGGCGGCGGGGGCGTCGACGAGCCGGACGGTCGCCTCGGTGATCAGCCCGAGGGTGCCCTCGGTGCCGGTGAAGGCCCGGACGAGGTCCGTGCCGCGTTCGGGCAGCAGGGCGTCGAGGGCGTAACCGGAGATGCGGCGGGGGAGGGAGGGGGCGGGGAAGCCGGTGCGGAGGAGGGCCAAGTGGCCGTCCACGAGGGCGCGTACGCCCCTCGCGAGGCGGGCGGGGAGCCCGTCGAGCCCGTTGCCGCCGGCTCTGTCGATCCGGGCGCGTTCGCCGCCGTAGGTCAGCACGTCCAGCGCGAGGACGTTGTCGGCCGTGGTGCCCCAGGCCACCGAGTGGGCGCCGCAGGCGTTGTTGCCGATCATCCCGCCGAGGGTGCACCGGCCGTGCGTCGACGGGTCCGGGCCGAAGGTCAGCCCGTACGCGCCGGCCGCTGCCCGGAGCGTGTCGAGGACGACACCGGGCCGGACGACGGCGGTGCGCGCCTCGGGGTCGATCCGTACGACCCCGGTCATGTGCCGGGTGAAGTCGAGGACCACGCCCTCGCCGGTCGCCTGCCCGGCGATCGACGTCCCGCCGCCGCGTGCCACCACCGGCACCCCGTGCTCGCGGCAGACGGCGAGCGCGGCGGCGACGTCGTCGGCGTCCCGGGGCGCGACGGTGCCCAGCGGCACGCGGCGGTAGTTGGAGGCGTCCATGGTGGTGAGGGCGCGGGCGGAGGCGGAGAAGTCGACGTCTCCGCGCACGGATGCGCGGAGGGAGGTGTGGAGCTTGTTCGCGGGTCTGCCGTGGCTTCTGTGATCGCCCATACGGTCACCCTTCCCATGGAGCGGGGAGGTTACCGGCGGAATCGTCTCATCGGGTGGACGAGACGTTTCCGCAGGCAGAGGGCACGCACTAGGCTGCGGCCGTGGCTGATATCCAGATTCCCGCTGACATCAAGCCCGCCGACGGTCGTTTCGGCGCGGGCCCGTCCAAGGTGCGGACGGAGGCGCTCGACGCCCTGGCCGCCACCGGCACCTCCCTCCTCGGCACGTCCCACCGCCAGGCCCCGGTGAAGAACCTCGTCGGCAGCGTGCGCGACGGCATCCGGGAGCTCTTCTCCCTCCCCGAGGGCTACGAGGTGATCCTCGGCAACGGCGGCTCCACCGCGTTCTGGGACATCGCCACCCACGGTCTGATCGAGTCGAAGTCGCAGCACCTGTCCTTCGGCGAGTTCTCGTCGAAGTTCGCCAAGGCCGCGAAGCTGGCGCCCTGGCTGGCGGAGCCGACGGTGATCTCCTCCGAGCCCGGCACCCACCCGGAGCCGGAGGCGGAGGCGGGCGTCGACGTCTACGCCCTCACCCACAACGAGACCTCCACCGGTGTCGCCGCGCCCGTCAAGCGCGTCGCGGGCGCCGACGAGGGCGCGCTGGTGCTGGTGGACGCCACGTCCGGCGCGGGCGGCCTGCCCGTGGACATCGCCCAGAGCGACGTCTACTACTTCGCCCCGCAGAAGTCCTTCGCCGCCGACGGCGGCCTGTGGCTGGCGGTCTTCTCCCCGGCGGCCCTGGAGCGGGCGGCGCGGATCCACGCGTCCGGGCGGCACGTCCCGGAGTTCTTCTCGCTGCCGACGGCGATCGACAACTCCCTGAAGAACCAGACGTACAACACTCCGGCCCTGTCCACCCTGTTCCTGCTGAACCAGCAGCTGGAGTGGCTCAACGGCCAGGGTGGTTTGGACTGGGCGGTGCGACGTACGGCGACGTCGGCGCGGACGCTGTACGGCTGGGCGGAGGCGTCCAAGTACGCGTCCCCGTTCGTCGCGGACCCGGCGAAGCGGTCGGCGGTCATCGGCACGATCGACTTCACGGACGACGTGGACGCGGCGGCCGTCGCCAAGGCCCTGCGGGCCAACGGCATCGTGGACACCGAGCCGTACCGCAAGCTGGGCCGCAACCAGCTGCGGGTGGCGATGTTCCCGGCGATCGACCCGGCGGACGTCGAGGCGCTGACGGCGTGCGTGGACTATGTGATCGAGCGGCTGGGCTGACGATCATTTGCGGCCGGGGGGGCACCCCCCGGCCGCTTATGCGCTACGCCGCCGGAACAACCACCGGAGGCTCAGCGCCAGGGCGACGACGGCGACGGCTCCGGCCCCGATGGTGAGGGTGCGGCTGTCGCCGTCCGGGCCCGCGTCGGCGGCCTGCCCCGTGCCTCCCTTGTTCTTGTCGTTCCGCTTTTCCTTCGCGGCGCTGTCCGGCAGGAGCTCGTCGCCGAGCTCGATCGGGACGACCTTGCTGCGGTCGCCTTCCGAGCCGTACATCAGCGTCCGGCCGTCGGGCGTGAACGCCACCGACTCGCCCTGGCGTTGCAGGGGCACGACGGGACGGCCGAGCTCCTTCACCGGACGGCCGTTCTCCCAGCGGTAGACGCGGGCGTCGAAGTAGCCGCGGACGACGAGCCGGGTGCCGTCCGGGGAGAACGCCCCGTCCGTGGCCCACACGTCGATGTCGGCGACGCGACGGAAGGTGTTCACGCCGGACGCGGAGAGCCGCTCCGGGGCCTCGTAGAGGGCCCCCTTCCCCGACTGCTTCTTGCTGACGATGTAGACCCGGCCGGTGCGGGGGTGGACCATCAGGGACTCGGCGTCGCGCGGCCCGTCCTCGTAGCGGACGGTGTACGTGGTGGGGGCGACGGTGATGTCGCCCGTGAGCTCCTTGGGCTCGGGGAAGCGGTAGAGACGGACGTCGGGCCAGGTGCCGCCGAGGTTGTCGCCGATGTCGCCGAGGTAGACGTTCCCGTCGGGGCCGATGGAGATCGCCTCGACGTCCCGGGCGTCGACGCCCTCGAGCGTGACCCTGGCGACCGTGCGCCCGGTGCGGCTGTCCACGGCGTAGGCGTACGGGCCGTCGCCGCTGTCGTTGTGCGTCCAGTAGACGCCGGGGTGGGCGCGGCTGGCGGCCAGACCGCTGGACTCCTTGATGCGGGGGTCCTCGATGGTGAAGCCGGAGGGCGTGCCGGGGCCGCCCTCGTCGGCGCGCGCGGGCGTGGCGCCCGGCGGGAGGAGCAGGGCCGATGCGGCGATTCCCAGAACGGCGGCGACTGGAACGGCGGCGGCTGGAACGGCGGCGGCTGGGCGGAGGGGACGCATGTCCCAAGCCTGCCATCGTGCACGGCCCGGACCGGCGCGGCAGGGCCTACGCGGCCACGACGCGCCAGCAGATGACGTACCGGACTCCCGTCGGAGCGCTCAGCGGGCGAGCCCGGCGGCCGCGCCGAAACCGGTGAGCATCGCGTCGACGGCGAAGCCGAACCGTTCGGCGTCGTCGGTGCCCGCTCCGGTGCCGGCCGCTTCGACGACCAGCGGGTAGCGCTCGCAGTCGAGTTCGGCGAGCCAGGCGCTGGTGCCGGGGGCGGGGGTGTCGGCCTTGGGGGAAGGCTGCGCGGAGTGGGCGTCGGCCTCGGCGGCGGTGTGGCCCACGACGAAGAGGGAGAGGGCGTTGAGGGTGTCGACGGCCGGGCCCAGGGCGAAGCCCGCCGAGGTCAGGGTGCGCAGCCCGCGCTCGACGGCGTCGAGTGTCGCCGGGGTGACGGCGGGGCGGCCGGTGACCAGGGGGAGGACGCCGGGGTGGCGGAGCAGGGCCGCGCGCAGGGAGCCGGCGTAGGCGCGCAGGAACGCGCGCCAGTCCGTCACCTCCCGGTCCTCGGGGTCCTCCCGGTCCTCGGGGTCCCCGGGACCCTCGGGGAGGGGCAGCGCCTCCGCGAACACCCGCTCCACGAGGCCGTCCAGCAGGGCGTCCTTGTTGGGCACGTGGTGGTAGAGGGTCATGGCCTCGACACCGAGCTCGGCGCCCAGCCGGCGCATCGTCAGCGCCGCGCGCCCCTCGCGGTCGATGAGCCCCAGGGCGGCGTCCAGGACGATTTCCCTGGTCAGGCCCGCTCGTTCGCCTCGGGTGCGCTTGCTCGTCATGGATCGGCCTTCGCTCGGCGTTGACTTTCTTACATCGTAAGGGCAGAGTGGTCGGCGACGAACTCTTACGACGTAAGAATGGGTGAACGGGGATGGGTGTGGAACGGGGCAACCGCGAGGTCGTGATGGGCTTCTTCCAGGCAGTGAACGAGCGGCGGATCGCCGACTTCCCGCGCTATATGGCGGCCGACGTCATCGATCACAACAAGATCATTTACGGCGAGCCGGACGAGCCGGGTGCGGCCTTCGACGGCTTCCGGCGGCAGCTGGAGGCCTTCGGCGCGGGCAGGATGGCTCCCCAACAGCTCGTCGCCGAGGGCAATACGGTGGTGGCCCGGCTGATCGTCAGCGGTACGCACACGGGCCGGCACCCCCGGATGCCGGAGCCGACGCACCGCTCGTTCGAGGTGGAGCAGATCTGGATCTTCACGCTGAGGGACGGCCTGATCTCCGAGATACGCGCGGTGAGCGACCGCCTCGGCATGTTCCTCCAGCTGGGCTGGGACTGGCCGACGGCGGACTGAGCGGCCGGAACGGACTGAGCGGACTGAGTGGGCTGAGCGGACCGAACCGGGCGCGTGGAGTGCTCCACGTGGGCATGCTGTGGGAGTCGCCGGATAGCCGGATCTCCTGACCGAGGACGAACTGAGGACGAGGAGTACGTCATGCTCACAGCGACGCATGTACCGGGCGGGCCCAACTGGCTCGGTCTCACGACCCCGGACACCGCCGCGTCCGCCGCCTTCTACGAGGCCGCTTTCGGCTGGACGTACGAGCCCGTGGGCCCGGAGGAACGGGGGTTCGGGCTGTTCCGGCTGGCCGGGAGGATCGTGGCGAGCTGCGGCCCGTCGGCGGAGCCCGGGGCGGCGGGGGAGTGGCAGATCTACTTCCGCACCGCGGACGCCGACGCCACGGCCAAGGCCGTGGAACAGGCGGGCGGTACGGTCCGCTTCCCGGCCCACGACGTCCTGATGGCCGGCCGGGCGGCCGGGTTCACCGATCCGACCGGCGCCCGCTTCGCCGTCTGGCAGCCGGGCGAGGTCGACTCCCTGGACGCGATCAACACCGCCGGCGCGCTGTGCTGGACCGAGCTGTACACCACGGACGCGACCGCCTCCAAGGCCTTCTACGGTGCCGTCTTCCCCTGGGACACCGGCTGGGAGATCGAGGTCGGCACCCACGTCCTCGCCATCATCTGCCCCTCCGTCTCCCCCTCCTCTCCCTCAGGCCGGGAGGCCCAGCACGGCGCCATCATGCAGCTGCTCCCGGAAAACGTGGCAGCGGGCTCACGCTCCGAATGGCACCCGTATTTCGCGACCCGCGACTGCGACGGCGTGGCGACGACGGCCGCGGAGCGCGGGGCCGGGACGCTCATCCCGCCCATCGACGTACCGGGCGTGGGCCGGGTGGCGATGTTCCGCGACCCCTTCGGGGCGGCGTTCGGGGTGATACAGGCGAACGCGGGGGTGCCGACGGCCGATGAGACCAGGCCCTGAGGAATCCCGGGCCCGGTTCACGGCCGCCCCCGTGGCCCGACCCTGTACTTCGCGTCATGATCAGGCCCGCAACTCCGGGGGCAGCGGGGCCGGGCTCAGGTGGGGCAGGACGCTGAGGGCGATGTCGGCCATGTTGGCCTGCTGCTGCGGTGTGAGGTGGTCCAGCAGATAGCGGCGGACGCCGCTCACGTGCACGGGGGCGGCGGCCCGCAGTGAGTCCGCGCCTGCGTCGGTGAGGACGGCGTGGGCGCGACGGGGGTCGTCCGGGTCCTCCGCCCGTACCACCAGGCCGCGCTCCTGCATGCGGCGGATCTGGTGGGAGACCCGGCTCTTGGACCACTGGGCCTCGGTGCCGAGTTCGCTCAGTCCCATCCGGTGGCCGGGGGCCTCGGAGAGAAGGACGAGCACGGTGTAGTCGGCGGTCGACAGGCCCACCTTGCGCAGGTCTTGGCTCAGCCGCGCCTCCAGCATCTCGCTCATGGCGACATAGCCGCGCCAGGCGCGAGCCTCGTCCCGGTCCAGCCACCTCGGTTCGTCCACGTCGGCCAACCTTAGTGAGTCGGCCGGGCGGCGGTGGAGGACGGTCCTGGCCGGTCCTGGCCGGACCGGGGCGCGGGGGCGGGCGCACGGGCCCTTCAGCACACGACGTCGAAGGTGCCCTTGAGGTCCAGGCGCTGCTTGGTGCCGTCCTGCTCGAACTCGATGAGGGCCGTCACCGTGTCCGTGTTCCAGTTCTGCACCTGCTCGACGGTCGTGCCGTCGGCCTCGGTCCACTTCAGCCGGTGGACGCCCGGGGACTGCTCGTGGTGCTCGACCTTCACCGTGCCCTCGGCCGGGTCCTGGCCGGCGAGCACCTTCCAGTGGGCGGTGTCCGCGCCCTCGAAGCGCAGCTCGAACTTGTAGCCGTTGTCGTAGGAGATCCGCAGGGTCTTGCCGGCGAAGTCCGGTGCGGTGGCGGTGTGCGTCGCGGCGGCGCGGGCGGGCGCGCGGCCCGCGTCCGCCGGGGCGTCCGCCTGGGCCGCGACCGGGGTGAGTGCCAGCTGCGCGGTGGACAGCGCGGCGGCCGCCCCGATGCCGAGGCCGAGGGTGATGCGGCGGTGGGTGCGGTTCACGGGTGTCCCCTTCCGATGGGTTGACGTGTCAACCGTGAAGCTATGTTTTGTGTGGTTGATGTGTCAACTGTGCAGGTGGGGGGAGATGAGAGGGCGCGCGCGCTTCGCTCATGCCGCGCTTCGCTCATGCGGCGCGCGCCCCCGGGCTCACCCCTCCGACGCGGACTCCACGTACCCGTCCGGGCGGACGAGCAGGGTCGTGTGCGAGGCGTCCGCGCGGGTCACCGTCAGGACCGCCGGCTCGTCCTTCGCCTCCACCCCGCGCGGCACCACCCGTACGTACGTCCCCGCCCGCAGTGCCTCGTACAGCCGCGACGGGCGGCCGTCCAGCTCAGCCAGCGGCAGGTCCGGGGCCCGGTGGCCGGTCAGCGGGTGGGAGCCGGGCGGGGCCGGGTAGTGGATGCCGATGCCGGAGACGTACAGCGCCGCACGCCGCACCGCGAACGGCGCGACCCGTGCCACGGTGCCCACCGCACCCCGCACGCCCCTGGTGAGCGGTGTGGACGCCAGGACCGCGCGGATGAGGGCGCCGCTGATGCGCAGCACCATCGCGCCGACCGGGTGCCGCTCCTCGTGGTAGCTGTCGAGGAGGCGTTCGCCGCCCCGGCCGGCGAGGACGGCGGCGAGCTTCCAGCCGAGGTTGGCGGCGTCCTGGACGCCCGCGTTGAGGCCCAGGCCGCCGGCGGGGGAGTGGACGTGCGCGGCGTCGCCCGCGAGGAAGACACGGCCGTCCCGGTAGCGCGGCACCTGGCGTTCGTCGCTGTGGAAGCGCGAGGTCCAGCGGGGGTCGCGCATGCCGAAGTCCTTGCCGAAGGCGGCCCGGGTGACGGCCTTGAGGTTCTCGAAGTCGACGGGGGCGCTGGAGGGCAGATCCGTGTGCCGGTCCCAGGCGATGACGCGGTACCAGCCGTCGCCGAAGGGGACGACGAGCGCGAAGCACTCGGTCGTGCTCTTGAAGGCGGGCACCTCGTCCGGCGCGGCGTCCAGCCGTACGTCGGCGAGCATGACCGAACGCACGACGGCCTCCCCCGGGAAGGGCATGCCGATCGCCTCGCGGACGGCGCTGTGCACCCCGTCCGCGCCGACGGCGTAGCGGCCCCGGAAGGTGACGGGCTCCCCGCCCTCCTCGGCGGGCGCGACGTCCACGTCGACGCCCTCCGCGTCCTGCCGCAGCCCGGTGACCCGCGCGCCGCGCCGGATGTCGGCGCCGGCCGCGAGCGCGCGCTTCTCCAGCAGCCCTTCCAGTTCGTACTGAGGGGTGATCAGGATGCCGGGGAAGCGGCTGTCGAGGGAGGTCATCTCCACGCGGGTGCCGCCGGGGAGCCGCACTCCGGGCAGGAACGTGCCGGTCGCGATCAGCGGCTCGGCGAGCGCGCGGGCGTCGAGCACCTCCAGGGTGCGCGCGTGGATGGCGAAGGCGCGGGTGAGGTTGGATTCCTCGGCGCGCTTCTCCAGCACCACGACCCGCACTCCCGCGGCGGCGAGATCGCCGGCGAGGAGGAGGCCGGTCGGACCGGCCCCTACGACCAGGACGTCCGCGGTGAACCCGGACGAGGCGGATGGGACGCGTGCGGAGGTCATGACGGCTCCCGGTGAATCGCTGTGGCACGGCCGGGGCTCGGCTCGTACTACCAGTGCACACCCGCCCGCCCGGGTATGTCAACGGCTGTTGAATTAATGGGAGCGATCCCGCTCCTACGCCGGAACGGCCGCCTCCAGAAAGGGCTCGGCCACGCGCCGCCAGCCGTCCGGCTGGTCGTAGTGGATCAGATGACCGGCGTCCGGCACCTCGGCGTAGCGGCCGCGCGGCAGCACGCGGACCATCTCCTGGGCCTCGGCGCGGCCCAGCGCGCCGTCCAGCCCGCGGACGACCAGCGTCGGGCACTCGACCAGGGCCAGCTCCTCCCAGTGCGCGTCATGGGCGTAGCCCTCGCGGGCCTGGAGCATCTGGCGGCGGAAGAACAGCGGCCGCCAGCCGTCGGCGCGCTCGGCCATCACCTCCGCGTAGAAATCCCCGCGGCTGGGGGCGGGCCGCTCCAGCGTCGGATCGTCCTCGCCGAACCACTTCCGCACATCCGCGAGGGTGGCGAACGGCACCGGCCAGGAGCCCAGCCACTGGATCCACTCGCGCTGGGTGGCCGCGCCGAGGGCCGAGGCACGCATGTCGCAGATGACCAGGGCGCGGACGAGATCGGGACGGCGGGCGGCGAGCTGCCAGGCCGTGAGGGCGCCCATGGCGTGACCGATCAGGGTGACGGGCGCGAGGCCGAGCTGCTCGACGGCGGCCTCCGCGTCGGCGACATATGCCTCCCGGGCATAGGGGCCGCTGACGGGCTTGTCGCTGCGGCCGTGGCCGCGCTGGTCGAGGGCGATCGTGCGATAGCGCGTGGAGAGCCAGCGGGCCGTCTGCGCCCAGTGCGCGGCGCGGCCCAGGAGGCCATGGAGGAGGAGCACCCCGCCCGCCCGGGAACCGGGGCCCGGCACCGGGCCGCCGTCGTACCGTCCGCGGCCGCCGGCCTTCGGCGGATCGGCGAACTCCCAGGCGGCGAGCCGCACCCCGCCGCTCCCCGTCACCTCGATACGCCGCACCATGAGCCCTGGCACCCCCTCGTCTCCCCCGAGCAGCTCCACCCTATGGAACTTCCATTCGAATGAACCGTTGTCGCGCGCAACACCCCTCGTTCGAGTGACCGGACGGCAGGATTGACCGTCTGCGCCCAGGGGAGGAATCGATCTGGGCGCGGACCGTTCGGGGAAGAAGGTCCGCGCGGCGCACCCTGGGAGCTCGGGGCTCCGGGGCGCCGTGGGGGAGAACGGGGAGGTGGGGCCCCGGCCGCTCGTGAGGGCGCCGGGGCCCTTTTCCGTTTCCGTGGCCGTTGCCGCGCCCGTCTTCGCGGCCGTCTCCGTGCCCGTCTCCGTGCCCGTTTTCGTGTCGGCGCCGGTCCGCCGGCCTCATCCCAGCCCCTCCCCCCGGTCGGCTGCGCGCGCATATGCGTTTCGGCACTCAGCGCCAGCCTGGCACGGCTCGGCCCCGGGCGCGCCGATTCCGCCGCGGCTCGGCAGCTTTACGTAAGGCGGTATACGTACCCGGCGCGGCCGGTCCGAGCCCGGCGTCGAGGCAGGTCAGCGCTTGGCGACGAAGACATGCGCGGCGATGTCCGCGGCCAGCTCGGCGGCCTCGCCACTGCTGCCCACCATCACTCCACCGGGCGACTCCGTCACACTGACCACCGCGCCCGGCTGCACACCGGCCCGGCGCAGCGTGTACATCAGCTGGGCGTCCGTCTGGATCGGCTCGCCGATGCGGCGCACGACGACGGTCTTGCCGTCGGTGCCCGGCTCCAGATCCATCAGGCTGACCATGCCGTCATTGAGGAACGGGTCGGCCTCGGCCTTCTCGCCCAGCTCCTCCAGGCCCGGGATCGGGTTGCCGTACGGCGACTCCGTGGGGTGGCGCAGCAGCTCCAGCACCCGCCGCTCGACGGCCTCGCTCATCACGTGCTCCCAGCGGCAGGCCTCGGCGTGCACCTGCTCCCACTCCAGGCCGATCACGTCGACCAGCAGGCACTCGGCCAGCCGGTGCTTGCGCATCACGCGGGTGGCCAGCTGCCGGCCCTCCTCCGTGAGCTCCAGGTGCCGGTCGCCCGCGACCGTGACCAGTCCGTCGCGCTCCATACGGGCCACGGTCTGGCTGACCGTCGGGCCGCTCTGATCGAGCCGCTCGGCGATGCGGGCGCGCATGGGGACCACACCTTCCTCTTCCAGCTCGAGAATGGTGCGGAGGTACATCTCCGTGGTGTCGATCAGTCCGGACATGCCGTGCCCCTCGATAAGTCGTGCGCTGGCCCTGGACTCAATTCTGACGCATGGGACCGACAACGGGGCCGCCCACGCCCCCGCCCGCCCCGTCCGTATTGACAGCGCCCCGGTCCAGCACGCAACGTGATCCGCGCCACGAGAGTACGCCCCGGGCACGAACCGAGCGGATATGTCGGGCCGAGTCCGGCCAAGTCGAGCGCCAAGGAGCCCCGCAGCGATGAGCGAGAGCAAGCCGGCCGGGCAGTTCTTCGACGCCGCGATCGGCCTGCTGCGGCGGGTGCGCGACGAGGAGGCGGGGCCCGTCGCGGACGCCGGGGCCATGATCGCCGACACCGTGGCGGCCGGCGGCCGGGTCTTCGTCTTCGGCGCCGGGCACTCCTCGCTCCCCGCCCAGGACGTCGTCTACCGCGCGGGCGGGCTCGCCCTGGTGAACCTGCTGGCCGTGCCGGGCGTGGTCGGCATCGACGTCATGCCCGCCACGCTGGGCAGCGCGCTGGAGCGCGTGGACGGGCTGGCCGGGGCCGTCCTGGACACCAGCCCCGCGCGGCCCGGCGACGTCCTCGTCGTCATCTCCCTCTCCGGGCGCAATTCGCTGCCCGTCGAGATGGCCATGAACGCCCGCGCCATCGGTCTCAAGGTCATCGGCGTCACGTCCGTGGCCTATGCCGAGGAGACCCGTTCCCGCCATGCGTCCGGAACGTTTCTGAAGGACCACTGCGACGTCGTCGTCGACACCAAGATCACGGTCGGGGACGCGGAACTGACCGCCGAGGGCATCGCCGCGCCCTTCGGGCCCGCGTCGACGGTCGTGGCGAGCGCCGTGATGCAGGCCGTGATGGCCGCGGCGGCCGGGGAACTCGCCGCGCGCGGCATCGACCCGCCGATGCTGCGCTCGGGCAACGTCGACGGCGGGCACGAGTGGAACGGGCGGGTGCTGGAGGAGTACGGGGACCGGATCTTCTTCCGGCACTGAGTCGTCATCTTCTTCCGGCGCTGAGTCGTCGCCCCGGATAGGCCCCGGACGGGCGGGGGCTCCCGTTCGGGTGAGGAAGAAACGATTCCTCTCGCTTCCTCCCCGTGGTGTCGGCAGGGCCGGGAAGCATGCTCCTGTTCGCCGGTCCGCTCTGTCCGAGCACCACGCCGGCGGCGCGGACGCCGCCACGCGACCAGTGGACGCCCCCTCGAACGGAAGAAGGCAATCCCTGTGCCCCTGACGACCCGGAACGTGGAGCAGGAGCTGGAGCTCGCCAACAAGGCCGGTGATCCGCCGGCCGACCAGCTGGTGTCCGACCTGATCGACAACAAGGAAGTGGACGGGATCAACGCCCTCTTCCGCACCATCGGCACCCTCAGGCCCGGTCAGGACTACTCGGACCTGCCGCCGCGGCTGGCGGACTTCCTGAAGCAGGCCGAGGCGCCGCCGCCGGACTGGACGGACGCGGACTCCACCGCGGTGGAGGGCTTCTTCCGCCACCACCACGGCACGGCGTCCATGCTGCAGGGCACCGTCGGCCTGATCGGCACCTACCTGTCCCCGACCGGGGCGTTCACCCTGCGCTCCACCGGCCGCCTCGGCGGCGTCGACGGCCCCGGCCGGCGCCTGTCGCAGTCCTCACGGCTGTTCCTCGACATGGGCAACGACAACGCCACCCGCGACGGGACCCTCGCCGCGAACGTCACCAAGGTCCGCCTGGTCCACGCCTCGGTACGCCAGCTCCACAAGAAGAGCGGCGTCTGGGACTACGACAAGTGGGGCGAGCCCGTCCCGCAGAAATACACCACCGGCGCCATCTGCGTGTTCAGCGTGCAGATCCTCGAAGCCATGAAGAACCTCGGCATCGACGTCTCCAAGGACGACGCCAACGGATTCATGCGCGCCTGGTACTACGTCAACCACTACCTCGGCACCCCGGAGAAGTGGCTGGTGTCCAAGGACGCCGACGAGACCACACGCCTGTGGAAGCAGGTGCGCGACAACGAGTGGAAGAAGACCGACGACGGCGTCTTCATGACCAAGCAGGCCCTCGACTTCTACAAGAAGTTCTACCCCGGGCCGGTCCACGACGCGTTCGTCGCGATGGTCCGCCACGCGCTCACCGACAAGTACGCCGACATGGCCGGACTGCCCAAGAGCGTCCTCGACCTCGCCGCCCAGCCGCTCGCCGCCGGACACGGCCTGGTCAGCGGCATCGGCGGCGGCCTCCTGGGCGGCGGCGCCGAGAAGGTCACCGGCGTCAACCCCTACAAGGAGATCGTCGGCATCGCCTCCAAGGCGTACAACGAGATCCAGCGCTACGCACTCACCCACGACCAGGACGACCAGCCCCAGATGCACCAGGAACTGGGCGACAACCGCTGACCCGCTCCCGGAAGGGCCCGTCCCGCCCCGGCCCTTCCGGCCTTCGTCACCCCGCTTTCGTCACCCCGTCTTCGTCACCCGGCCGTCGCCATCGCCAGGTCGATCGACGCCGCCACCCGGGAGGCGATGTCCTCCGCGTAGATCGCGTCCGCGCGGTCGAAGGCGCGGCGTGAGCCGCCCCGCAGGAAGGTGACCACGCCCACCGTCCGGCCCCGGCTGCGCAGGGCCGTGGACAGGGCGTGGCGGGTGCCCTCGGGCCATTTGCGGGCGGTGGCCCAGTCCTCCGAACGGTCCGCCGCCGCCCGTACCGAGCCGCAGCGCTCGACGGCCTGGAGCGCCGGATGCCCGTCGAGGTACGGCACCGGGACGCCGCCGGGCGAGGTCGGCGGGCCCTGGCCCGGCGCCCAGGCGGGCGTCGCCGCCGCGCGGATCAGGCGGAACGGGCCCTCCGGGACGGGCCGGGGCTCGGGCAGCAGATCGATCAGGGCGTGGTCGGCGAAGCCCGCGAGCGCGAAGTCCATGTAGAGGGCCGCGGCCTCCATGGGGTCCTCGCACTCCGCGACCGCCCGTCCCGCCCGGTGCAGCTGGCTGCCCCGGAAGCGCAGCCGGGCGCTCTCCTGCTCGGCCATCCGGGCCTTGGTGACGTCCAGGAACAGCCAGGCCACGCCCAGGGGGACGGGTTCCTCGGCCAGCGGGGTGGCCAGCCGCAGGAAACCGCTGCGCCAGCAGCGCCGTTCGGGTACGGGCGAGGGGCCGCCGCCGTGGTCGCGGACGGTCACCCACAGCTCGGTGGGCGCGGGCGGCGCGCCGGCCGCCAGGACGTGCTGGAGGGCGCCCTCCACTTCCTCCACGCCCTGGTCGAGCAGTTCGCCCAGGGGGCGGCCCAGCAGGGCCGTACGGCTCGTCCGCAGGGCGCGGGCGGCATGGGCGTTGGCCAGCGCCGGGCGGAGGTCGGCGTCGACCAGCACCACGCCCCAGGACGCGTCGCCGAACAGCGCCTCGCTCAGCGCGACGGACCGTTCCAGGTCGATCTGGGTGTGCACCTCGCTGAACGCGCAGTACACGCCCGCCGGGCTGCCGTCCGGGCCGGGCACGGCGGAGGACTGGACGCGGACGAGCACCCGCCGGCCGTCCTTGGTGAGCAGCGCGAACTCGTCCACCTGGCGGGTCGCCGACTTCATCACGCCCAGCAGCCGCCCGGTGACCTCCTCGGCGTCCGCCTCGCGGGCGGCCCAGCCGCCCAGGCCCCGTCGGCCCACGGCCTCGTCGGGCGTCCAGCCGAGTATCCGCTCGGCCTCGCGGTTCCAGTGGGTGACGTGACCGTCGGCGTCGAACGCGCACAGTGCCGCGTCCATGCCGTCGAGAAGCGCCGCCAGGAGGTCGTGGTCCTCGCTCTCCGGGGCCGCCCGGTGGCCGATGGGGCCGGGCTGGTGTGGAGCCGTCACGAGATACCCCCCGCTGGACGTGTCCGCGTGCCCTGCAAGTCCTGCACGACCGGCATTCAACTCGACCCCGGCGCACCCCACACCGTCTTCGCCGAAATCGATGCCCAAGGAAATTCGGTTGCCGGGGGCGAGCGGCCGTTCCTAGGCTGTGGGGCACACGAGAAGGGAGGTGGTTCGGGACATGATTTCTTTCCGGACGCGTGAGGTGACTGCGGGCTAGCGCCCGTCGTCGCGTTACTACGCAGCGCCGGCTGTGCCGGCCAATCCCAAGCAGTCACCCGGTCCGTGGGCCGCCGAGTCGTCCGCTCGGCACCGTCGTCGCTCCGCCATCAGGCGGAGGGCGGTAGCAGCCCACGGGCCGTCTGCGTTTCCGCCCGTGGCTGTTGTTCTCGTGCTGTTGTTCTCGTGCTGTTGTTACGGGCAGAGGCCTATGGGCAGAGGCCTATGGGCAGAGGCGTTCCACTTGCCAGCCGTTCCCCTCGGTGCGGAGGTACCGGAGCCGGTCGTGGAGCCTGTTCTCCCGGCCCTGCCAGAATTCCACCGTCTCCGCCGTCACCCGGAAGCCGCCCCAGTGCGGCGGCACCGGCACCGGCTCGCCCTCCGGATGGCGGGCGGCCATTCGCTCGTACGCCGCGTCGAGTTCGGCGCGGGAGGCGACCACCGTCGACTGCTCGCTCGCCCAGGCGCCGATCTGCGAACCGTAGGGGCGCGCGCGGAAGTAAGCGGCGGTCTCCTCGGGCGACACCCGTTCGGCCGTACCGGTGACGACGACTTGACGGGCCAGCGGATACCAGGGGAACAGCAGCGAGACCCGCGGGTTCGCCGCGATCTCCCTGGCCTTGCGGGAGTTGTAGTTGGTGTAGAAGACGAACCCCCGCCGGTCGTACGCCTTGAGCAGCACGGTCCTGGAACTGGGCCGTCCGGCGGCGTCCGCCGTGGACACGACCATGGCGTTGGGCTCGTGGAGCTCGCTCGCGGCGGCCTCGGTGAACCAGTGCGCGAACTGCTCGTAGGGATCGGCCGTCAGCTCCGTCTCGGACAGGCCCGCGGAGCGGTAGTGCGCCCGCATGGCGGTCAGGTCGTGCTGGAGATCGAACGCGAGTCCGTACTCGAGCCCGTCATCGCTGTCGTTGTCGTAGGCGTCGTCGGATGTGTCGGAGGTGAAGTCGTCGGCGTGGGACACGTGCACATCTTGCAGCACGGGGCGGCCGACGCCACGGGTGGACCGTCGCTCCTGCCCGGATTCCCGTCCCATAACCCTGTCACCAGCGGAAACTTCGGTGTGCCGGACATCACCTTCCCCGCAAGCCCTGAACCCCCCAAAATCACCGGTGGACAGCTGTGGCTTCCCGGCAGCACCGGCTATCGTGTCCGGCCCCGGTCCCGGCACCGTACTTCTGCGGAGGCCGGGTGATGTCCGGGGTGAAGTACATCCGCACGGGGCATGACCGGGTAGACCGGAACGGACCGCGAGCCGCGCACGCTGCCGCGTAACCGCGCCGGCCCTCCTACCGGAGCGCAGCACCCCCCACCGGAGGGACCACCCCACCGGAAGCACCACCCCCACCGGAAAGCAACAGACGCAAGCCCAACCCCTTTGACCTCGTCCGACCCATGGCCGGCCTCCGGAGACCCCGGACGGTCCGCCGGTCGGCAGCCGCTTGTCGCACACATCATGAGGAGCCGCCTGATGTCCGACTTCGTCCCCGGACTCGAAGGAGTCGTCGCGTTCGAAACGGAGATCGCCGAACCCGACAAGGAAGGCGGTTCCCTCCGCTACCGAGGCGTCGACATCGAGGACTTGGTGGGCAACGTCTCCTTCGGCAACGTCTGGGGGCTGCTGGTCGACGGCGCCTTCAACCCCGGGCTTCCGCCGGCCGAGCCGTTCCCCATCCCCGTCCACTCGGGCGACATCCGCGTCGACGTGCAGTCCGCGCTGGCGATGCTCGCGCCCGTCTGGGGCCTGAAACCCCTTCTCGACATCGACGAGGCCACCGCCCGTGACAACCTCGCCCGGGCCGCCGTGATGGCCCTGTCGTACGTCGCCCAGTCGGCCCGCGGCCAGGGACTGCCGATGGTGCCGCAGCGGGAGATCGACAAGGCGGAGACGGTCGTCGAGCGCTTTATGAAGCGCTGGCGGGGCGAGCCCGACCCCAGGCACGTCAAGGCCGTCGACGCCTACTGGACCTCCGCCGCCGAGCACGGCATGAACGCCTCCACCTTCACCGCCCGCGTCATCGCCTCCACGGGCGCGGACGTCGCGGCGGCCCTGTCGGGCGCGGTCGGCGCCATGTCCGGGCCGCTGCACGGCGGCGCGCCCTCGCGTGTCCTCGGCATGATCGAGGAGATCGAGCGCACCGGCGACGCCGTCTCCTACGTCAAGGGCGCCCTCGACAAGGGCGAGCGCCTCATGGGCTTCGGCCACCGCGTCTACCGCGCCGAGGACCCCCGCGCCCGCGTCCTTCGCCGTACGGCGAAGGAGCTGGCGGCCCCGCGCTTCGAGGTCGCCGAGGCCCTGGAGAAGGCGGCCCTGGAGGAGCTCCACAACCGCCGCCCGGACCGGGTGCTGGCCACGAACGTCGAGTTCTGGGCGGCGATCGTGCTGGACTTCGCGGAGGTCCCCGCGCACATGTTCACCTCGATGTTCACCTGCGCCCGCACGGCGGGCTGGAGCGCGCACATCCTGGAGCAGAAGCGCACGGGGCGTCTCGTACGACCGTCGGCCCGCTATGTGGGCCCGGGCCCCCGCGACCCCCGCGAGATCCCCGGCTACGCGGACATCAAGGGCTGAGCCCCGGGTCCTGGAAACGCCGGAGGGGCTGGACGCGCGTCCAGCCCCTCCGGCGTTCGGAACCCCTCTCGGCTACCCCTTGCTCACCGCCGTGAGGATCTCCGGCAGGCGTTCCAGCATGCGCGGTGCCGCCAGGCGCAGCCCCGCCCAGGTCGTCAGGACGCCGTAGCCCGCTCCCAGCGGCAGCACGATCCACAGCCAGCCGTGCGCGTCCGCGATGTGCAGGCCGATCGTCAGCGCGCCCAGCGGGGCGCACAGGACGGCGCCGATCAGGGCGCCCAGCATGCCGAACCAGGCGAGGGCGCCCTGGCCGGGGGCGACGTTCTTGAAGCCGCTGTCCTGGGGGATCGAGTACGGGGCCAGGACGGAGGCCAGGGCGCCGGTGGCGAAGAGGGCGCCCAGGAGGGCGAAGGACATGCCCAGGACCTCGGCCCAGTCCTGCCACCGGCCGGTGAAGTACGTCGTGCCGGTGACCACGAGGGCCACGTACGGGACGGCGATCAGCGAGAAGGACAGGGCGCGGGCGCGCAGTTCGGCGTAGGCGTCGCGGCGGGAGCCGATGGTCTGGAGCACCATCCAGAACGCCGGGCCGTCCTGGCCGAACTGGTTGTACATCTGGAGGCCGAGCATGGTCGGCGCGAACATGGCGAACCAGATGCTGGACATGCCCTGCGCCGCGTTGACGATCGGCACCAGCGCGCCCACCGCGAGCCCGGAGACCCAGGAGGCCTTGGTCTTGGGGTCGCGCCAGATGTACCGCAGCGAGCGGTGCATGACGGTTCCCGTGCGTCCGGCGGGCAGCAGCCGGGCGAGGCCGGAGCCGTCGGCGCGGGCCTTCTCGGGCCCCGCGACGGAGGCCGCGCCGAGGGTGGAGGCGTCGCCCGCGGTCATGACCTTCGTCAGGCCGCGCTGCCACCACCACAGCACCGCGACGAGCGCGACGACGGTCAGGGCCAGCCCGGTGGCGGCCCGTCCGTACGCGCCGTCGCTCGTGGCCCGGACGGCGTCCAGCGCGGAGCCCGGCGGGATCCAGCGCAGGACGTCGGCCACGGACTCCAGCCGGCCCATGCCGGCGCCGTTGAGCTTCTGCATGCCGAGGTTGAGGAGCTGTCCGCCCACGGCGATGAACAGACCGCTCAGCAGGGCCAGGTCACGGCCCTTGCGGCTGGTCAGCAGCCGGACGTTGGCCGTGGCCACGGCCCGGGCCAGGGCCAGGCAGACCAGCAGGGCCAGCGGGACGGCCAGGACGCCGACGGCGAAGGCGGCGGCGCCGTGGGCACTGGCGATCACCGCTCCGATCAGCACCAGCACGGTGAACACCGGGCCGATGCCCACCAGGGCCGCGGCCAGCAGGCCCGCCAGCATCGGGGTGGGACGCAGCGGCAGCATCACCAGCCGGCTGGGGTCCATGGTCTCGTCGCCGCCGGGGAAGAACAGCGGCATCACCGCCCAGCCGAACGCCAGCAGGGCCGCCGTGCACACGGTCAGGGCGCCGACGTGGGCGTGGCCGCGCAGCGCGATGAAGCCGAGGAGCTGGAGCGCGGCGTAGAGCGAGACGATGACGAGGGAGGTGATCCAGACGGCCTTGCGGCCGGCGGACTGCCGCAGTCCGTTGCGCAGCAGCGACAGCTTCAGCCGGACGAAGACGGCCGTGGAGGCCTTGATCGTGGCGGGGGAGGAGGCGGTGGCGTCGGCGGCGGGGACGGAGGAGGCGGTGGCCGTGCTCATCGGGCGCCGCCGCCGAGCCAGTCGAGGTCGTCGCCGTCCGAGTGCCCGCGCACGCCGACGAGCTCCAGGAACGCGTCCTGGAGGGTCGGCGCGTCGCCGCGGACGTCCGCGAGGGCGCCCTGGGCGCGGATGCGGCCGCCGGCCAGGACGGCGACCCAGGAGCACAGCGACTCCACCAGTTCCATCACATGGCTGGAGAAGACGACGGTGGCGCCCGAGGCGGTGTAGCGCTCCAGGACCTTGCGGATCGTCTGGGCGGAGACCGGGTCGACGCCCTCGAACGGCTCGTCGAGGAAGAGGACTTCGGGGTTGTGCAGCAGCGCGGCGGCCAGGCCGATCTTCTTGCGCATACCGGTGGAGTAGTCGACGACGAGCTTGTTCTGCGCGCCCGCGAGGTCGAGGACGTCCAGGAGCTGGGCGGCGCGCTTGTCGACCTCGTCACCGGGCAGGCCGCGCAGCCGTCCGGTGTAGGCGAGGAGTTCACGCCCCGAGAGGCGCTCGAACATCCTCAGCCCCTCGGGCAGCACTCCGATGCGGGCCTTGACGGCGGCCGGGTCCTGCCAGACGTCGGCGCCGCCGATCTCCACCCGGCCGGAGTCCGGGCGCAGCAGCCCGGTGACCATGGAGAGGGTGGTGGTCTTCCCGGCGCCGTTGGGGCCGACCAGGCCCACGAACCGGCCCGCGGGTATCTCCAGATCGATCCCGGCGACCGCCACCTGCTCGCCGAACCGCTTCCACAGTCCTTCGACGCGGACCGCCGGTATGCCGGTCCTGCCGGTCTCCGTTGTCGCTTCCCGTCCCACGTGCTGTTCCTCAAATCCCCGAGTGCTGTTCCGGGGACGGGCACCGCCCTGCCCCCGGAACCAGCCTAGAGGCGCGTCGAGGGGCCGGGGCATGAGGTTTGTCAGGAGTTCGCGGGCTGCCGGTGGGTCAGCCGCGGCCCACCCGTCAGCGGCAGCTCGCCGGGGCGGTGCCCCGGCCGCAGGCGTAGGCCAGGGCGCTGACCAGCTCCTCCGCGTCCGGCAGCCAGCGGTTGGCGGGCGTGGGCTGCCGGGCCCACTGGACCCGGCCCCGGTTGCCGATCCGGGTGGGGGGCGCGACGACGTAGCCGCCCTCGCCATGGGCGACCAGATCCAGCGTGGCGGGGGACCAGCCGAGCCTGCGGGCGTGGTCGGCGACCTTCACGGAGCCGCCGGGCAGGACGAAGAAGAGCATCCGGCGGAAGGGCGTGCAGGTGACCGGGCCCAGCTGGATCTCCATCCGCTCCATGCGGGCCAGCGCCAGGAAGCCCGCGGACTCGGAGACCTCGAGCGCGTCGAAGGTGCGGCCCGTGGGCAGCAGGATCGAGGCGCGGGGCTGCTTGGTCCACATCCGGCGGGCCGTGGACGCGCTCCCCGTGGCCTGGGAGGCCCAGTCGGGCCGGGCCGGGTGGGCGCCGGGCGCGGGGCACTCGTACTCCCCGCACGAGCAGCGCTCCCGCCCCCCGACGGCCTCCAGCCAGGTGCCCGGAAAAACGTCCCAGTGCCGGTCCTCCGCGTATCTCACGGCGGCGTCGAGCACGCGCTCGCCGCGCTGTTGGGGAATGTGCGGGGCTCCTACTCCGATGGTCTCTTCCACGTTCAACACAACTCCCCTTGACATCAGGGGTTACGGCAGCGGCACAGGCTAGTTGCAACTGCCGGTAACAGCACACGGGGCGCACGGATGCATGTACGGGGGCGCAGGCGAAGGTTCGCCGCCGCGAAGGGGTAGCCACCTGTCCGGCGGTTGACGGCGAAGGCCACCGAGACGGTGGCTACAGGCGTGGATCACCGCGATTGGCGCGAATACCGGCAAGTCCTGCATTCTCCGGATATCCAGGGGGCAAAGATCACGGGTGAGAGCGTTCACGGCCGAACCGGCTGTTCCGCATCCGGCGGAACTCATCGCGAACGCATAGCGGTATCAGCAGTCTCAGGGGGTAAAGCATGGCCGCGAGGCCACTTGTGGCGCGGCAGCCGAACGAACGGTTGCAGGCGCTCATCCAGGAAGCCGGCTGCTCCAACGCCGGGTTGGCGCGCCGGGTCAACATGTGCGGCGCCGAGCACGGACTGGACCTGCGTTACGACAAGACGTCCGTAGCCCGCTGGCTGCGCGGCCAGCAGCCGCGCGGACGGGCCCCCGCCGTCATCGCCGAGGCCCTCGGCCGCAAGCTGGGCCGCACGGTGACGATCGACGAGATCGGCATGGCCAACGGCAAGAACCTGGCCTCCGGCGTCGGGCTCCAGTTCTCCCCGACCGTGCTCGGCGCGATCGAGCAGGTCTGCGAGCTGTGGCGCAGCGACGTCGGCCGGCGCGACTTCCTCAGCGGCACCTCGGTGGCGTCCTCCGCGCTCGTCGAGCCCAGCCGCGACTGGCTGATCACCGCCGCCGACGCGCAGGTCGCCCGGAGTGCGGGGGCGCGGGTCGGCATCGCCGACGTCGAGGCCGTCCGGGCCACCACGGAGGCCCTCGTCGAGCTCGACCACCGCTACGGCAGCGGGCACGTCCGCCCGGTGGTGGTCCACTACCTCAACAGCGTCGTCTCCGGCCTGCTCGCCGGCTCCTACCGGGAGGCGGTCGGGCGCGAGCTCTTCGCGGCCGTGGCCCGGCTGACGGAGCTCGCCGGCTACATGGCCGTCGACACGGGCCAGCCCGGGCTCGCCCAGCGCTACTACATCCAGGCGCTGCGGCTCGCCCAGGCGGCCGGCGACCGGGGCTACGGGGGATACGTGCTGGCCGCCAGCATGAGCCACCTCGCCGCGTCGCTCGGCAACCCACGGGAGATCGCGCAGCTGGCGAAGGCCGCGCAGGAGGGGGCGCGGGGGCACGTACCGCCCCGTGCCGAGGCGATGTTCTACGCCGCCGAGGCGCGCGGCCACGCGCTGCTCGGCGACGCGCGCTCCTGCCAGGTCGTCGCGAGCCGGGCCGTCTCCCGGCTCGAAGCCGCCGACAGCGGCCGGGAAACGGGGGACGAGCCGCCGTGGATCCGCCACTTCGACCAGGCGTATCTCTCGGACGAGCTGGCCCACTGCCACCGTGACCTGGGCCAGGCCGAACCGGCGCGGCGCCACGCCGAGGAGGCGCTCGCCGCGCACCCGCCGGGCCGGGTCCGCCGGCGGGCGATCGACCTGCTGCTCCTGGCCACGGCGCACGTGCAGCAGAGGGAGGTGGAGGAGGCGGTCGCCACCGGCAGCCGGGCCCTGGAACTGCTGGGCTCGCTGAGGTCCAACCGGGGCGCGGAGTACCTGGACGACTTCCAGCAGCGGCTGGAGCCGTACCGGGACGAGCCGGTGGTACGGGAGTTCGGCGCACGAATGGAGATGCAGGCGGCGTAGTCGGGGGCTTCGCCCGCGGACCCCGGTTCCGCGCGTCAGCGCGGGACCGGGGGGCTGGGGAGACTAGGGGGGCTGGGGGCTGGGGGGCTGGGGCTCCCCTCCTGCCCCGCGCAAGGGGGCGTTTCGGGGCGAACGGGCGGCACATGGGCCGACCGGCCGCGGGACCCGGTAGCGTGAGCCGCCGGTCCCGTAAGTCCCGTTACAGCCTGAGGAGTCCCGGTGACGCAGAGCGGACAGGGAAACGAGCCGCAGCGCCCTGCGGCCCCGCCCGCGCCGCCAGTTCGGCCTGCCCCCGATTGGGGCACGTCCTGGCCCACGGCCGGTGCCCCTCTCCCGCCGGAGAACCCGCCGCCGGGCGGCGGGGCCGGTGCACCCGCGATACCGGAGATACCGGGGATACGCGAGATATCCGGTATACCCGGCACGGGTCCTGGACACTCCGGACCCGAATCCGCCGCGGAGGCCACGCAGTTGCTGCCGCCGCACCCGGGCAACCCACCGGCTTTCGACGGCCACGGCGGCCACGACCGCAACGGCGGCCACGGCGGCCACGGCGGTCATGGTGGTCATGGTGGTCATGGCGCTCACGCGGCCCCTGCCGCCTTTGGCGCCCACGGAGACGCGGAGGCCACGGCCTTCCTGCCGCCCATGACCGGGCCCGGTGCCGAGGCCGCCACCCAGTACCTCCCGCCCGTCACGGGCAACGCGGGCCCCATGGCCGCCGAGGCGGCCACGCAGTACCTGCCGCCCGTCCCCGGCGCGGACTCCGCCGCCGCGACGCAGTACCTCCCGCCCGTCGTCAACGAGCGCGACGACGAGTCCGCCCCCGCGCACGCGGCGAACGCCGAGGCGGCGACCACCCTCATGCCGCCCGTCCCTCCGGCCGGGGCGATGCCGGCAGCCGCGCCCGGAGCGCAGGGGGCACCGGGAATACCGGGAGCCGCGTCCTCACCCGCCACGGGCTCCCCGTCCGTCCCGCCGCCCGCCGCGCCCACCACCTCCACGCCCACGCCCGCCACCCCCTTCTCGGTGATGGCCCGGCCCGGGGAGCGGCCGCCGCCCGCCGAGTTCGACACGCTGTTCCGCTCCGCCACGCCCACGCAGCAGTTGCCGCCCGTACCGCCGGGCGGGTCCGTGCCCGCGCCCTTTCCCGTTCCCGGACAGGTGCCCGGGCCGTTTCCCGGGCAGCCGCAGGCGTCCCACGGCGCCGGCGGCGGGTACGGCTACCCCCCGGGCCCGCAGGGCCATCCCAGCCCGCAGGGTCCCGCGAACCCGCAGGGTCACCGGGGCGGTCCGGGGATGCCCGGCGGGCCCGGCATGCCCGGTGCCCCGGCGGCGCCGGGCCGCGGCCATGACGCTCCGCGCCCGGGGGGCCGCAAGAAGTCCCCGGCCGTGGTGGTCGCGGCCGTCGTCGCGGGCTGTGCCGTCGCCGGACTCGGCGCGGGCGCGCTGCTCAGCGGCGGGGACGACGACGGCGACCGGCAGAACGCCGCCGCCGCGAGCCCCGCGACGACCGCCCCCTCCGCCTCCGCCCCGCCCAAGCCCGCGGACACCCCCAGTGCCACGCCCTCGCCGTCGGCCAAGACCGACGACCCGGCGTTGGCGCAGGCCAAGGCGCTGGACGCGCTGCTGAAGGACAGCAACAACAGCCGGGACGCGGTCATCAAGGCCGTGGACGCCACCCGGAACTGCAAGGACCTCGACAAGTCCGCCGCCGATCTCACCGCCGCCGCGAGCGACCGCAACGCCCTCGTCGGCCGGCTGGGGCAGACGCCCACGGACAAGCTGTCCAACAGCGCCGCCCTGACCGCCCAGCTGACGAAGGCGTGGCAGTCGTCCGCGTCGGCGGACAGCCACTACGCGGCCTGGGCCCGCCAGGCCAAGGACAAGAAGGGCTGTGTGAAGGACCACGCCCGGCCGACGCGCGACAGCGTCGACGGCGACCGGGCCAGCGCCGACGCGACGGCCGCGAAGAAGAAGGCGGCCGACCTGTGGAACCCGATCGCGCGGCAGTACGGCCTGACGCCGCACGACTGGACCCAGCTGTGAGTGCCGGGGCTCTGTGATCGTCGGGCTCGGTGAGCGCCGGGGTGCCGTGAAAGCCGGGGCCGGGCCCCGGCCCGGCACACGGGAACGTACGATCGATTGTTGTGCAGGGTTCAGAGAAGTCTTCCCGTCGCGGCCGCCGCTCGACCACCATGGGCGGTATGCCGCTCAATGACATGCCGTGGTGGCGCTGGCGAGCGAACGTGCGCTCGGCGCTGCACATGCTCTCGGACCCGGTCTTCCAGCAGGAGTGCTGGGTGGCGGGCCGGGAGGGGTACGGGGATCTGACCGACGCCGTCTACCGCCTGGTCGAGGACACCTGGCTGGACAACTGGTCGGCCGAGAAATACGTCGGCACGGTCTTCCGGGACTCGGGAGAGGCCGCGCTCGTCGACGTCGCCGTACTGCGTGTGCTGCGGATCATGCACCAGGTCGGGGCGGACGCACCGGTGTCCGCGTATCTGGAGCACCACGGCTGGCCGGAGGCCGTCCGCGCCGCCCGTGAGGCGCATGTGCGGATGGCGCTGGGCGACGGCCACGACCCGGACGCCCCGCCGCCCCCGCTGGCGGTGCTGGAGCTCGCGACGAGGTACTGACAGGGTCCCGGGTGTGCGACGCTATTGGGCTATGACCACCGAACAGCCCCAGCAGTACGTCCTCACCCTCTCCTGCCCGGACAAGCAGGGCATCGTCCACGCGGTGTCCAGCTATCTCTTCATGACCGGCTGCAACATCGAGGACAGCCAGCAGTTCGGTGACCGCGACACGGGCCTGTTCTTCATGCGCGTCCACTTCGGCGCCGAGGCGCCGGTGACGCTGGAGAAGCTGCGGGCCAGCTTCGCGGCGGTCGGGGACTCCTTCCAGATGGACTGGCAGATCCACCGGGCCGACGAGAAGATGCGCATCGTCCTGATGGTGTCCAAGTTCGGGCACTGCCTCAACGACCTGCTCTTCCGCTCCCGGATCGGCGCGCTCCCGGTGGAGATCGCCGCGGTGGTCTCCAACCACACGGACTTCGCCGAGCTCGTCGGCTCCTACGGCATCCCCTTCCACCACATTCCGGTGACGAGGGAGAACAAGGCGGAGGCCGAGGCGCGGCTGCTGGAGCTCGTCCAGGCGGAGAACGTCGAGCTGGTCGTCCTCGCCCGCTATATGCAGGTCCTCTCCGACGACCTCTGCAAGGCGCTGTCCGGCCGGATCATCAACATCCACCACTCCTTCCTGCCGAGCTTCAAGGGCGCGAAGCCGTACCACCAGGCGCACGCGCGCGGTGTGAAGCTGATCGGTGCCACCGCGCACTATGTGACGGCCGACCTCGACGAGGGCCCGATCATCGAGCAGGAGGTCGAGCGGGTGGGCCACCAGGTCACCCCGGAGCAGCTCGTCGCCGTCGGCCGCGACGTCGAGTGCCAGGCGCTGGCCCGTGCCGTGAAGTGGCACAGCGAGCACCGCGTCCTGCTGAACGGCACCCGCACGGTCGTCTTCGCGTGACTCCGTCCCTGAACCCTCCCCCGGCTTCGAGCCGGGGGAGGGTTCAGGAGCGGGTCAGTGGCGTGTCACAGCCGTGACAGCGATGCCGTCGCGTACAGGACGTCGCGCACGGCTTCCGCGTCGCCGAGCGAGCCCACCGCCGCTTCCTCCGGCGGGACATGGCCCGCGGCCAGCCGGCAGAACTCGACCCCGTCCAGCGCCACATGTGCCACCTCCCCCTCGGGTGTCCCGGTCGCCCCGGGGGAGTCCAGGGCGATGTACCAGTGTCCGCCACCCCGCCCCTCGATCTCCAGATGGAGCGCACGACCCGGTGCCCCCGCGGCCACCAGGGTGCGCGCCGGCGGTGCGAGGCCGGCGCGGCGCCGGGCGGCTATCGCGCCGGGCAGCAGCCGGGCCGCCAGGTCGATCATGCCGTTGAGGTGGGTCGGCGACGGCGGCGCGTAGGGGTAGTCGACCGCCTCTGCGATGTCCCCGGCGTGCGTCCAGCACTCGAAGGCCCGGTCCAGGAAGGCGTCGCGCAGCGGCAGCGCGAACGGCCCGTACTCCACGGGCAGCTCCGCGGCGGCGCCGCCCGCGAAGGACACCGTCCGTATCAGCGCCTGCTCCTGGTCGCGCCACGCGGCCCGGACCGACGCGGGCGTCCGATCGGCCGCGTCCGCCGCCCACCGGGCCTCCGTCCGCTCCTCGGGCGACGCCCCGCGCAGCGGGTCCGCCAGGCCGAGCGCGCCCGCTACGACCGTGTCCACCGCGGTGAGATGGCCGATGACATCCGCCACCGTCACCTCGCGGGTGGCCGCGGAGCGTCCGTCGAACCACTCGAGCCGTACCGGGGCCCGCCATTCCGCCTCGCCGATGTCGCGCAGCAGCGCGTCGAGCCGGGACGCCTCCGCGTCGTAGGGAGCGGCCCAGTCGGGGACCGGTATCCGCGCGGGTCTGCGGCTGAGCGCCCCGGCCAGTACCCGGGCGCGCAGCCCCGGGTCGAGGTCGAGGCTGTCCTCGGGGTGGAGCAGCGCGACGGCGTCGCGCAGCCGGACGGCCTCGTCGGCGCAGGGCGCGCAGTCGGTCAGATGGGCCTCGACGGCGGCGGTCTCCTCGGGTGAGCAGGCGGCCAGCGCCCAGGCGCCGAGCAGTGACTTGAGCAGCGGGTGGGAGCGGACGAGCGGGGTCGCGGCCCAGCCCGCGCCGTCCTCCACGGCGGCGCGCGGCACGGGGACGCGTGGCCCGGGCACGCCGTGCCCGCCGTTCTCGCCCGGTCGGGGTGCCGTGCTCATCGCAGCGCCGCCCCACCGCCGGGCGGCGAGACCGCGCGCGGGCCTTCGTGGGCCGTGGACAGCAGTTGTAAGCCCAGCCGGAGTCTGCGCCGTGCCTCGTCCTCGGTGACGCCGAGCCGTACGGCGGTCTGGCGGTAGTCGAGGCGCCGGAAGTAGGCGAGATCCAGCGCGGCCCGCAGGGGCGCGGGCATGGACGTGACGATGTAGTCCGCGCGGGCGGCGGCGCTCGCGGCGCGCACCTTCTCCTCGATCTCGGCCGTCGGCCGCTCGTCGTCGGCCTCCGTGCGCCGCAGTCTGCTGACGGCGTGCCGGTGGGTCAGGCCGGCGATCCAGGAGCGCAGGGAGCCCTCCCGGGGGTCGAACTCCTCGGGGTGCTCCCAGATGTGGCCGAAGACCTCGCGCGTGACGCGGTCGGCCCCGGTCTCGTCGCCCAGGACGCGGTGGGCGAGGCTGTGGACGAGTGAGGCGAAACGGTCGTAGAGCTCGCCGAGGGCCGCCGCCTCGCCGTGCGCGAGGCGCTGCTGCATCCTGCGGTCCCAGCGCGGTGGCGCGTCGTTCGTCATTGGCCCGGCCCCCTTACGTACGCACTGCTGTACGCCCTCACGCCGAATGTAACGGGCGGCTCCGACACCGCACGAGCGCTTGGGGTGAATCCCGGAAAGTCGCCGCCCGATCCATGTCGCATGTGGTATTGGGGTCGTCACTGTAAGTGCATGATCCACGGATATGGCGATCGGGGTCGATCGTACGTGCACGAATGTGCCGATGTGTTATGCGGGTGTGACCGGATCTATGGGGATGAAGGGTTCGAGCTGGGCATAGGCTCAACAGTGGTCGGCTTGTACCGCGTACGAGACCGCGGTGTTTCACTCGGTGCCGCACGGGGGAAGCGCCAGGCAGCCATACCGCGGAAGGGTCCATTCCATAGGAACGACAGACCGAGTGAAGGGGCTCGAGCGCGTGACGTTGAAGGTGGTGGAGCACGGCCGGGGGGACTGGGCCGTGCTCCGGGTCTGCGGCGAGATGGATCTGGTGACCTCCCCAACGGTGCGGCAGCACGTGCACGAGGCTGTCGCGGACGGGCGGCGGAGTCTGGTGCTCGACCTCGCGGAAGTCCGGTTCTGCGACTCCAGCGGCGTGGGCGTGCTGATCGCCGCCCGCCGGCTGATGCGCTCCTGCCAGGGGCGGCTGCGGCTGATCCTGCCCGCCCAGGGCGCGGTGGACGGCTCCCACGTCAACAGGGTGCTCGCCGCGCTGGGGGTGCGCAGGCTCTTCGAGGTCTACCCGGACCTGGACAGCGCGACCGAGGAGAGCACGGACCCGCTGTCGGCCTGACGCGTCACCCTGACCCGTCATCAGGCCGCCGCACCGTCCACCGGACGGGGGAATGGTTGCATCGTCAACAACCCGCCGGACCGTGGCACCGGCACGGGTGATTCAGCGATCCGTCGACCTCGGCGCCCCGCCGGCGTCGGCGTCCCGTCGACGTCAGCGATCCGTCAGCGGGAAGCAGGCCCGTACGGCGAATCCGCCCTCGTCCGTCGCACCCGTCTCCAGCGTCCCGCCGAGGCTCTGCGCCCGTTCGCGCAGCCCCACCAGGCCGTGACCCCCGCCGGGCAGCTCCGGAGCGACCGCCGCCGCGTCCGCCGGGCCGTTGCGGACCTCGACCACCAGCTCCCCCGGCCCCTCCGCGACCCGCACCCGCGTCTTCGACCCCGGCGCGTGCTTGCGCACATTGGTGAGCGCCTCCTGGACCGTGCGGAACGCCGCCCGCTCCACGGCCTCCGGGCGCTCGGCGCCCGGGTCGGAGCCGTCCTCGAAGGCGACGTCGAGCGCGCTCAGCTCGATCAGCCGGGGCAGGTCGGACAGCCGGGGCTGCGGTGTGAGCTCCTCGGTGTCGGCCCCGGCGGCGCGCAGGATGCCCACCATGTGCCGCAGTTCGTCCAGGGTCCGCACCGACAGCTCCCGGATCGTCCGGGCGCCCTCGCGGGCCGTGGCGTCCCCGGTGCTGATCTGCACCGCCCCCGCCTGCAGGCTGATCAGGCTGACCTGGTGGGCGACCACGTCGTGCATCTCACGGGCGAGCCGCGCGCGCTCCGTGGCCAGCACCCGGTCCGCCAGCAGCCGGTCCTCCCGGGCGCGGCTGCGCGTCAGCTCGTCGAGCCGGGCGACCAGCTCCCGGCGGGCGCGGGTGAGCAGCCCGAAGGCGATGGGCGTGGTCGCCACCACGAGCGAGTCGAGCAGATTGACCCCCGTCTCGCGGCGGTCGCCCAGCGCCAGGTCGGACACCGGGTACGGCAGGAACTGCGCGGCGGCCATCAGCAGCCCGGCGGCGCCCAGCAGCCACTTGTCGGCGCGCGGCCTGGCCGTGCGCCGCACCGCCAACGTGTAGAGCGCGAACATGGGCGCGATCCAGATGTACGCGTAGTACATCCCCGGCAGCGTCGCCAGGAAGACCAGCGCGGGGAACCGGCGCCGCCACAGCAGCGCCACCGACGCCAGCAGGGAGACCCACAGTGAGAGCCGGGGAGTGACGCCGTTGACCAGCAGCGCGTCCCCGGCCGCGAACAACGCGGGCCCCGCCACCGCCGCCCAGTCGGGCAACCGGGAGGGCAAGGAGGCGCGCCACGGCATCGTCACGGCCGCCCGTCCCCGCTTCCCCCGCCCGTCCCGGGGGACCCTCCGCGCGCGCCCGGGCCCGTGCTCACCAGCCCCGCCCGGTCGGCGACGATCGCGGCCTGGACGCGGTTGAGCCCGCCCAGCTTGCCGAGGACCGCGCGCACGTGGTCCTTGACCGTGCTGGGCGCCAGCCCCATCCGCTCGGCGATCTGCGGATTGGCCAGCCCCGCGCCGAGCAGCCCCAGCACCTCGCGCTCGCGCGGGGTCAGCCCCCGTACGGCCTCGGCGGCGGTGCTCTCGGCCTCGGCGGCGAGATAGCCGCCGATGACCGCGCGGGTCACCCCCGGATCCAGGACGCTCCCGCCGTCGGCGAGCGTGCGCACGGCCCGCACCAGCTGCTCGGGATCGGTGTCCTTGAGCAGGAACCCGGCGGCGCCCGCGCGCAGCGCGGCGGCGAGGTACTCCTCGGTGTCGAAGGTGGTGAGCATGGCGACGCGCGGCGGGTCGGGGGCGGCCCGCAGCGTGCGCAGCACCGTCAGGCCGTCGACGTCCGGCATCCGGATGTCGAGGAGCACGATGTCGGGGGCGTGCGCGGCGACGGTGGCCACGGCCTCGCCGCCACCGCAGTCCGCGACCACCTCGATGTCCGGGGCCGTGCCCAGGATCATCCGCAGCCCGGACCGGACGAGCTGCTCGTCGTCCACCACCGCCACACGGATCACCGTCCGCTACCTCTTCCCTCGTCCACCGGGGCCGTCGGCGGCCCCGCCCCTCCAGCCTGCCGTACCGGCGGCGGCCGCCGGAGCCCAGGGCTCCGCCCGCGGGCCGGACGACCCCCGCCGACCGGCGGGGGGTGGACCGGGACCCGGGACGGATGGACCTTCCGGGGCCCGGGCGGCAGAGTGCAGTCCATGCTGCACCATGCGGTGGCGGGGCGCCGGTCCGGCCACCGCCGCGTGCGGCCCACGGTCGCAGGTCGCCGCACCCCCCCTGCGGCGGCCTGTCCGTGTTTCCCTGGGGCGTCTGGGGGCGAAGCCCCCGGACGTACCGGCCCCCTACCGCCCCGTACCGCCCCCGACCGTCCTCAGATCCGGCCGGCAGGCCACTGCGGCGGTGCCTTCGGTGCCGGCCCCAGCGTGGTCGTCCCCGGCGCCGCCCGGTGCCCCAGTCCCGTCCGGTACGCGTCGAGCGCCGCCTCCGTCCGCCCCGTGCGCCGCAGCAGATCGCCCAGCAGCCGGCACAGGTCCGCGAGGTCGCCCGCCGCGCCCGTGCGTTCCAGCAGGGACAGTGCCGCGCAGTAGTGCTCCTCGGCGGCCTCCGTGTCGCCCCGGTCCTCCGCGATGAGCCCCAGCAGCCGGTGCGCCCCGCCCGCGTGGACGGCGCCCCGCTCGGCGCCGAGCGCCGTGGGCGCGAGCAGCGGGCGCAGCAGCTCCGCCGCCTCCGCCGCCTTCCCCCGGCGCCGCAGCACGTCCGCGAGCTCCACCTCCACCTGCACGGTGAACAGCACGGCACGTTTGGAGGCCAGCATGTCGCGGGCGGTGCGCAGCTCGCTCTCGGCCTTGCGCAGATTGCCGTCCTGCGCGTGCACGTAGCCGCGCATCCAGTGGCAGTGGGCGAGCTCGGTCCGTATGTGCAGCTGCTGGTAGAGCTCCTGGGCCTTGGCGAGGGAGGCGTCCGCGTCGGCGATGCGCCCCTCGGCGATGAGGCTGCGGGCCACGCCCCGGTGCATGGCGGCGACGAGCGCCGGGTCGTCCACCTGGGGCGCGAGCGCCAGCGCGAGCTCGGCGGCGTGCGCGGCGCGGGCGTGCGCTCCCATGTCCATATAGGGCGCGATGGAGGCGGTGTAGAGGAGGAGCAGGGCGTCGGGGTCGTGCATCCCGGAGGCGTTGAGCTCGTCGAGCGCGGTCTCCAGGAGGTAGCAGGCGTAGCGCAGTTCGCCCGCGAGGAGGTGGGCGACGGCCCGGCCGCGCAGGGCGGGCACGCGGCGCGGCAGCGGCTGGTCGGCGAGGAGCGTCTCGGCCTCGGCGAAGAGGTCGCGGGCGGCGGTGAGGTCGCCGCTCTCCAGCGCGCAGTCGCCGATCCCGAGGACGGCCGTGGACTCCTCGTTCACCAGTGAGAGCGCGGCCGCCTCGGCGCGCAGGGCGCGGAAGAGCACGGCGGCGTCCTCCGCGTCCCCGGTGGCCAGGGTGCGCCGGGCGTCCGTCAGCCGCATCCGCAGCTCGGTGGCCAGGTGGGGCGGCCGGCCGGTGGCCAGTTCCTCGACGGTGGTGCCGAGCCGCCCGGCGAGATGGCGCAGGGCGGTCTCGGAGGGCCGGACCCGGCCGGCCTCCAGGGTGGAGATGTACGCCGCCGTGTAGGCGGGCTCTGCCAGTTGCTTCTGGGTGAGCCCTTTCTCGGTCCGCAGCCGCAGGACGCGGCGGCCGATGTCGGAGGGCTCGTCCGCCCGTATGCCGTGGGTGCTGTTCTCGGCCACTTCCGCCCCTCGGTACATTGCGCCGTGATCCAAGCCGTACGTTAAATCTGCTTACGTGAGGATGTAATCGTGCCGCCTGTGCCGTCCGTGCCGCCCATACCGAAGACCACCGGAAACGGTGACACCGCGAACACCGGGCCCATCGGGGGTTCCTCGGCGGGCACGGTCCGCCAGCCCGGTCTCGTCATGACCGACCACTTCTTCGACGTGCCGCTCGACCACGCCCGTCCGGGCGGGGAGCGGATCCGCCTCTACGCCCGTGAGGTCGTCGCCGCGGGCCGGGTCCGGGAGGACCTGCCCTGGCTGGTCTTCCTCCAGGGCGGGCCGGGCTTCCCCGCCGGCCGGCCCGTGGGCCGGGAGAACTGGCTGGACCGCGCGCTGCAGGAGTACCGCGTCCTCCTGCTCGACCAGCGCGGCACCGGCCGCTCCACCCCCGCCAACCGGCAGACCCTGCCCCTGCGCGGCACTCCCGAGCGGCAGGCCGCGTACCTCGCCCACTTCCGGGCCGACTCCATCGTCCGCGACTGCGAGTACATCCGGCCGCTGCTGACCGGCGACCGGCCCTGGAGCGTCCTCGGGCAGAGCTTCGGCGGCTTCTGCGCGGTCACCTACCTGTCGTACGCGCCGGAGGGACTGTCCGAGGTGATGATCACCGGTGGGCTGCCCTCGCTGGACGGCGACGCGGACGCCGTCTATCGTGCCGCCTACCCGCGCATGGAGCGCAAGACGCTGGCCCACTACGCCCGTTACCCGGGCGACGAGGCGGTGGCACGGCGGATAGCCGAGCACCTGGCGGAGACGGAGGAGATCCTCCCGGACGGCTCCGTGCTGACCGTGGCGGCCTTCCAGCAGCTCGGCATCCTGCTGGGCACCGGCGACGGCTCCCACCGGCTGCACTACCTCCTGGAGGACGCCTTCGTACCGACGGCCGCCGGACCGCGGCTGTCGGACGCCTTCGGCGAGCAGGTCGCGGCGGTGCTCTCGCGCACCGCCAGCCCGCTCTACACCCTCCTCCATGAGGTCATTTATGCCCAGGACGGGCGCGCGACGCACTGGTCCGCCGAGCGCGTCCGCGCGGAATTCCCGCAGTTCGAACGCCACTTCGAGCCCGAGGGGCGTTTCCTGTTCACCGGCGAGACCGTCCACCCCTGGATGCTGGAGACCCAGCCCGCCCTCCGCCCCCTGCGGCGCACCGCCGAACTCCTCGCGGAGCGCGAGGGCTGGACGCCGCTCTACGACGCCGACAGGCTCGCCCGCAACACGGTGCCGGTGGCGGCGGCCGTCTACCACGACGACCTCTATGTGGACACCGAGCACTCCCTGCGCACGGCCCGTTCGATCGCGGGGCTGCGGACGTGGGTCACGGACGAGTACGAGCACGACGGCGTGCGCGCGAGCGGCCGCAGGGTGCTGGACCGGCTGCTGAGGCTCGTCAGGGACGAGTGCTGACCACCGCTCGGTAGCGACGTCGGTCGTTTCCCGTCACATCCATTGTCATGGACCTCCTGAGCCTCTACGTTGAGCGGCGCCTTAACGCGACTTAACTCGCCACTTACGTGGCGGGTTTCGGTTCGGGAGGAACCCCCCATGCACACGTACAGACGAATATCCATAGTGGCGGGCGCTGCCTTAACGGCCGCGCTCGCCGCCACGGCCCCGCACGCATCCGCCGTTGGCGCCACGCCGGCACCCAAACCCACCCAGCGGGTGGAGTACTTCACCGAGCCCGGCGGTCACCCCCACCACAGGACCGTTCCGGCGTCCCCCGCCCCGCGCCGTTCGCTCGCCCCGGCCGCCCCGGCCGTCAAGGGCGACGGCGCCGTGACCTCGGTCGTCAACAACGGCCCCATCGGCAGCAAGCTCGACGTCGTCTTCATCGGCGACGGCTACACCGCCTCCCAGCAGGACGCCTTCCACGCGGCCGTCCGCGCCAAGTGGGCGAAGATGACGGCGGTCGAGCCCTACGCCTCGTACCGGAACCTCTTCAACGTCTGGGCCGTGGACGCCGTTTCGCGCGACTCGGGCGTCTCGGGCGACCCGGCGCAGGGTGTGAAGCGGGACACCGCCCTCGGCTCGGGCTTCTTCTGCGACGGAGTCGAGCGGCTGCTGTGCGTCGACACCGGCAAGGTCGAGTCGTACGCCGCCAAGGCGCCCGCCGCCGATCTCGTGGTGGTGCTCGCCAACTCCACCAAGTACGGCGGGGCGGGCTACAACGACGTCGTCTCCAAGGTCGGCTACGACGGCATCGCCACCGCCTCCTCCGACAACGACCGCTCCGACCAGATCGCCGTCCACGAGACCGGTCACTCGCTGGGCAAGCTCGCCGACGAGTACCAGTACGACGAGTACGGCACCTACACCGGCGCCGAGCCCCGCGACGTCAACATCAGCACGCTCGACGCGGGCCGGATGGCCGCGCAGCGGACCAAGTGGTACCGCTGGCTGGGCCAGTCGTCGCCGGACGGTGGCACGGTCGGGTCCTTCGAGGGCGGCGGTTACTACCCCAAGGGCCTCTTCCGCCCCACCGAGAACTCGATCATGCGGTCGCTGGGGCGGGAGTTCAACCTCCCCGGCCGCGAGGCCATGATCGCGGGCTTCTACCGCCACGCGAGCGTGCTGACCGCCGCCGACGGAACGGCGGCCGCCGGTTCATCGGTCGGGCGCGGCACGCGCGTGGGCGTCCGGCTGCCCGCCGCGACGAGCACCGTGCACTGGTACGTCGACGGCCACGAGGCCGCCTGGTTCCGGGGGAAGACGACGGTCGTGCCGGCCGCCGTGGGCGTCCCCCGCGACGGCCGCGCGCACACGCTGACGGCCCGGGCGGTCGACCGCACGGACGCGGTGCGCGACCCGGAGCTGGCCAAGCGGCTGCGCGGCGAGCTGTCGTGGAAGGTCGCGGGCTGAGACGACCCGCCGATGTGACTCTATGAGGGCTCGTGACTCTATGAGGGCTCCGCGTCCGCGTCGAGGACGTGCGAGCCCTCATAGGCGTGGGCGAGCCGGGAGAAGCCCAGGTCCAGGGCCTCGGTGGCGGCGGCACGCACCCGCTCGACGGGCTCGTCCGCCACGAGGGCGGTGTGCAGGACGTCGTAGGCCCGTTCCCCGGCGGCGACGGCCAGCGCGGCGAAGAGCTCCAGCTCGGCCCGGCTGGCCCGCGGCGCCCGTGCCGTCAGCGCCTCGGTGAGCAGCCGCTGCCGCTCCCGGCCCATCGGCAGATAGCCGCTCATCAGCGCGGGGCTGCCGCGCAGTACCCGGGCGAAGATCCGCCCGGTCTCCAGCCGGTCCGGGTCGAGGACCAGCTCGATGCCGTGGGCGTAGAACTCCCGCAGGCCCGCCATGAGCTCGGCGCCCGTCCGGGCCGGGGCCACCGATTCCGGCAGGCCCTCCCGGAACTCTTCGCGGCGGCTGAAGAAGATGTCCTCCTTCGACGCGAAGTGCGTGAAGACCGTCGCCGGCGCCACATCGGCCTCCGCCGCGATCCGCGTGAGCGTCGCCGCCTCGAAGCCCTGCTCGGCGAAGAGCCGGAAGGCCGCGTCGGAGATGGCCCGGCGGGTCCGCTCCCGCTTGCGGCCGCGCATCCCCGTGGCGGGCGATGCGCCGGTGGAGGGGCTGCCGGCGCTGGTCGTGGCCTTTGTCATGGAGCCAAGAATAACCGCCGGACAAGCAGAAGTAGAGGTGCTATATTTTTGTAGTCGCTCTAGTTTCGATGCTCTCGATGGAGTGGGATCGCACGCATGCACACCGCCGCCGCCCCCCAGCGGACGGAGGACGGCCCGACGGCCGCCCCCGCCCCCCGCTCCGCCGCCGCGATCCTGGCCATCGCCTGCGTGGCCCAGTTCATGGTCATCCTCGATGTGTCGATCGTTAACGTGGCGCTGCCGTCCATGGGGGCCGAGCTCCACCTCGACGGCGCGGGCCAGCAGTGGATCGTCAACGCCTACACCCTCGGTTTCGCCGGGCTGCTGCTCCTCGGCGGCCGGCTCGCCGACCTCGTCGGCACCAAGAAGGCCTTCCTGACCGGCGTGGCCGCCTTCACCGGCGCCTCCCTCGCCGGCGGCTTCGCCACCGACGGCGGCCTGCTGATCGCCGCCCGCGCGGTGCAGGGCGTCGGCGGCGCCGTCCTCGCGCCCGCCACCCTCACCCTGATCATGACGACCTTCACCGAGCCCGCCGCCCGCACCCGGGCCATGGGCGCCTGGAGCGCCGTCATGGCCGCCGGCGGCGCCGTGGGCGCCGTGATCGGCGGCATCCTCACCGAGTACGCGGGCTGGCGCTGGGTACTGTTCGTCAACGTGCCCATAGGCATCGCCCTGCTGGCCGCCGCCCTCGTGTACGTCCCGGCCGCCGCCTCCGGCGGGGGCGGGCTGCGCCGCCTGGACCTGCCCGGCGCGGTGACCGTGACCGCCGGGCTCACCGCCCTCGTCTACGGCATCGTCGCCAGCGAGACCCACGCCTGGGGCTCGCCGCAGGTGTGGGGGCCGCTCGTGGCCGCCGCCGTCCTGCTGGCCGCCTTCGTCGCCGTCGAGGCCCGCGTCGCCCATCCGCTCGTACCGCTGCGGGTGCTGCGCCGCCGGACCGTCGCGACGGCGAACCCGGTCGTCGTCGTCATCGGCGCGGCCATGTTCTCGATGTGGTTCGTGCTCTCCCTCTACTTCCAGCGCGTCCTCCACTACAGCCCGGTCCGCGCGGGCATGTGCTTCGTGCCCGGCTCCCTCGCGATCATCCTGGGCGCCCGAATAGCCACCCGCTTCATCGGCCGCACCGGGCCGCGCCCGCTGCTCGTCGGCGGCATGGCCCTCAGCACGGTCGGCTTCCTCTGGCTCTCGCGCGTCGACGCGGGCGGCGGCTACACCACCGACGTCCTGGTGCCGTTCGTGCTGGCCACCCTCGGTACGGGCCTCGCCACCATGCCCGCCACGGTGGCCGCGACCGCCGGGGCCGACCGCGCGGAGGCCGGGCTCGCCTCGGGGCTCGTCAACACCTCCCGGCAGGTCGGCGGAGCCGTCGGCCTCGCCGTCGTCGGCACCGTCGCCGCGCACGTCACCGCGGACCGCCTCGCCTCCGGCGCGCACGACGTCGCCTCCGCGCTGGCCGCCGGCTACGGAAGGGGGCTGCTGCTCGCCGCCGCGTTCACCGCGTGCGCGGCGCTCGGCGGCCTCGCCCTGCCGGGCCGCCCGGCCCGGCAGACCTCCTGACCACCTCGTCCCACCGACCTCGTCCCACCGACCTCGTCCCACCGACCTCGTCCCATCGGCGTCGTCCCACCGGTATTGGAACAAGGAGCAGTCATGGCAAGCGAGTTGAACCACATCATCGTCCACGTCAAGGACCGCCGGCAGACCGCGGCCTTCGTCGCCGAGCTCATGGCCGGCGAAGCCCCCCTCGACTGGGGTCACTTCACCCAGATCACCAGCTCCAACGGCGTCGGCATCGACTTCTGCGACGACCTGGTGGCGCCGGACGACCTCAACACCAGCCACCTCGCCTTCCTCGTCACCGACGCGGAGTTCGACGCGATCCACGGCCGGATCACCGAGCGCGGGCTGTCCTACTACCCCGACCCGCTGATGAGGGCCGAGACCGCGGGCACGATCAACCACGAGTACGGCGGCCGGGGCCTCTACCTCCGCGACCCGGGCGGCACGGTCGCGCTGGAGTTCATGACCACGCCGTACGGGGACGAGCCGACCAAGCGTCCGACACGCCGGTCGGAGGTCTGAGGGCCCGGCGGGATCACCGCACGAGCTCCCGCTCCAGCGGCGTACGGAACCGGGGCGTGACGCGTACGTCCCCCAGCCACGCGGCCAGCCGCCCGGCCTCGGCCCCGACGGCGGCGGCCGCGTCACGTCCCGTGTCCGTCAGGGCCCGCCAGACGATCTCGCCGTCCGCCCGCTGGGCCCAGCCGCCGACGATCCGGCCGTTCCACCACACCGTGGGCCCGATGTTCCCCGCACGGTCGAAGAGGAAGGGGACGTGCTCCGGGTCCAGATACCAGTCGCGCTCCCGCCAGCCCATGGCCGTCGGGTCGAGCCCGGGCAGCAGCGCCGCCCAGTCACCGGTGGGCTCGACGTGCTCGAGATCGTCCGGCAGCGCCACCCCCGGCCCCTGGGCGAGCCGCACACCCACGGCCCCCACGTCCGCCAGCGCCGCCCGCACATCGCGCAGCGACCAGCCCGTCCACCACTTCAGATCCGCCTCGGCCGACGGCCCGTACGAGGCGAGCCACCGCCGCACCAGCTCCGCCCGGGCCTCGCGTTCGGACAGCTCGGGGATACGGGGCGCCGGCGCCCACGCGTAGAGGCTGCTCGTCCACGACCCGCGCGGCCGGGACCGCCGCACATGCCCGTCCGACGCCAGCAGCCGCAGCACCCGGCTGCCCACGCTCTGCCGCGACTCGTACGGCTTCCCCGGAGACGTCGTGATCTTCTCCTGGAGCGCGGGCACGTCCTTGGCCAGTTCGGCCGTCGTCGCCTCCCCGCGCGCGGCGAGCGCCTCCAGCACCGCCTTCTCGGCCCCCGCGAGCCGCCGCTCGTCCCACGCCTCCCCGAGCGCCTTCAGCAGCCCGGCCCGCTCGCGCCGGGCGATGCCGCGCGCGGTGGAGAACTCCACGCAGGGCGCCACCTCGGTGCTCACGGCGAAGATCGTGCGCCGCATCGACAACAGCTTGATCAGCGTCACGTCGTCGTACAGCCCCCGCTCCACCTCGGCCGGATCCGGCTCGGTGAGTCGCGCGCAGGCGGACAGATACACGGTCGCCGCGTCGCTGGCGTGCAGCCCGACGAGCGCGTCCGCCACCTCCTCGACGGTGGCCGCCCGGTGCGCGGGCGCCAGAAGATGCCGGCCGCCGAGCCGGGCACGTCGCGCGTCGTCGCTGATACGGGGGAGGGCGCTGCTGCTCATGGGGGTGACGGTAGAGGGGAAATAGGACAGCATCCGTCCTAGACCGCGGGAAATAGAGCTGCGCGAACGCCCGTAGGGCTGAGACGGTGCGCCGTATGACCGACACGACCGCTATGACCGACACGACCACTGTGATCATCCGCCGCGCCGAGCCGGCCGACGCGGCCGGAGCCGCCGAGGTGTGGCTGCGCTCGTACGACGCCGCCCTCCCGGCCGTCCGCCGCGCCCACACGGACGACGAGGTACGGGCGTGGTTCCGCCATGTGGTCGTGCCCGAGCGCGAGACATGGGTGGCGGAGGGGGAGGCCGGGGCGATCGTGGGCGTGCTGGTCCTCCAGGAAGACCACCTCGACCAGCTCTACCTGGCCCCGGAACGCCGGGGCCAGGGCCTGGGCGACCGCTTCGTCGCGCTGGCCAAGCAGCGCCGCCCCGAGGGCCTGGAGCTATGGACCTTCCAGGTCAACGCCCCGGCCCACCGCTTCTACGAACGCCACGGCTTCACGGCGGCGGAGCGCACGGACGGCAGCGGAAACGAAGAACGGGAGCCGGACATTCGTTATGTCTGGCTCCCGTCTGAGAGAGTGCGCTCGGCAGGATTCGAACCTGCAACCTCTTGATCCGTAGTCAAGTGCTCTATCCGTTAAGCTACGAGCGCTCGGCGTCCCGGTCGGCGTTTCCGCTGGCCGGTCGGCGTTGCGGGAACAACTGTACATGAATGTTGAGGGTGCTTTTCCCGGCGTGCGCGGGGCAGGCGGGCGAACGTCGCAAATGGGACGTAACCCCCACTCGGGGGGCGTGACGCCGAGCGGGCGGGGGGCGTGCCAGGGGGTGAAGCGTCCGGTACGGGCCCGGTCGGGCGGGTGGGTGTGGGGCAATATGGGCTCATGGGCACCTTCGCTGCACACGGCGGTCTCATCGCCGGGCGGTACCGGCTGGGCCGGAAGATCGGGCGCGGCGGTATGGGCACTGTATGGCGTGCCACGGACGAGTTGTTGGCGCGCGAGGTCGCGGTCAAAGAACTGCACGTGGACGAGCAGCCGTCCGAGCGGGAGACCCGGGCGCAGTACGGGCGGATGCTGCGCGAGGCGCGCGCCGTCGCGTTGATCAGGCATCCGAACGTGATCGTGATGCACGACATCGTCGAGCAGGACGGCCGGCCCTGGATCGTCATGGAGCTGATCGACGGCCGTTCCCTGTCGGGCCTGTTGTCGGCGGAGGGGCCGGTCGGCGTCCAGGAGGCGGCGCGGATCGGGATCGCGCTGCTGGGCGCGTTGCGCGCGGCGCACGCGCGGGGCGTGCTGCACCGGGACATCAAGCCGCCCAACGTCCTGCTGGAGGAGGCCACCGGCCGCGTCGTGCTCACCGACTTCGGCATCGCCCAGGTCTCGGGCGTCACGACGATCACGGAGACGGGCGCGTTCGTCGGCTCGCCCGAATACACCGCGCCGGAGCGGATGTCGGGCGGGCGCGCGGGTCCGGAGTCCGATCTGTGGTCGCTGGGAGTCCTGTTGTGCACCGCGCTCAGTGGTGAGTCGCCGTTCCACCGGGACTCGCTGGGCGGCATCCTCCACGCCGTCGTCTACGACGAGATCCGGCCGCCCGTCGCGGCCGGCCCGCTGCTGCCGGTCGTCCGCGGCCTGCTGGAGCGGGACCCGGCGCGGCGGATGGGCGCGGACGAGGCGGAGGCGCTGCTGAGGGCGTTCCTGGAGGCCGGCCGGCTGCCCCCGGACCGGCTGCCCACGCGGCCCGCCCTCCCGCTCGTGCCCAGTGCCCCGGCGCTGTCCGGGAACCACGCCCGTACGGCCCTGACGGTGGCGCTCACCGTGGTCGCGCTGGCCGGCATGGGCGCCGGGGCGGTGGCGCTGCTGATGAACGAGGAGGGCGCGAAGAGGGGGCTCGCGGACGGGAAACCGCCCTTCTCCGCGCCCTTGACGCCCGGCGCCTCGGCGGCTTCCGCGTCGCCGTCCACGCCACCGCCACCACCCGCCAGTGCCTCCGTCACCGCGCCCGCCGGCTATCGCTCCGTCCAGGACCCGGCGGGCTTCGCTTTCGCCGTGCCCGACGGGTTCACCCGTTCCCTGGAGCCGCCGCGGATCTTCTACTACTCGCCCGGCAAGGACTTCCGCATCGGTTTCCTCATCCAGGACGCCCAGGAGGGCGGCCCGATCACGGTCATGCGCGCCTCCGCCGCCCTCGCCCCCGACCGCTACCCCGGCTACCGGGACGGCACGGTCGAACGGACCGAACTGCGCGGTCACCGGGCGGCGTCCTGGGAGTTCACCTGGGACGGCTTCGACGAGAAGGAGGGCAAGGCCCCGGCCGGCCCCCGGCACACCTACGACCTCGCCTGGGACGAGGGGGAGAAGATGTACGACGTGTGGGTGTCCTCCCCGGTGGGCAGGGCGGACGAGGGCAAGCGGTACTTCGACACGGCGCTGTCCACTTTTGTTCGGACCAGGCCGGTTTCATCCCCCTGACACCGGGTCCGCGAGATGCGTCGGGCGCGGGACCCTTGGTAAGAGATGTCCATGACGATCAACGGGGGACGGGCCGAGGCGCCCACCAGCTACAACCTTCAGCCGCCGGAGGGGCCTCGGCCGTCCGGTTCGGCGGCCGCCGAACCGGACCCGGCTGCCGAACCGGACCCGGCTGCCGCACGGGCCGCAGCGGACACCCACATGGCCACGCAGCCTTCCGCGCGGCCCTCCGGTCCGGACCCGGCCCGGCTGCTGGGCGGCCGCTACCGCCTCCTCTCCCGCCTCGGGCACGGCGGTATGGGCACGGTCTGGAAGGCCCACGACGAGGTCGTCGGCCGCGACGTCGCGGTCAAGGAGCCGCGCGTGCCCGACCACCTGCCGGAGCACCAGCGGGAGCAGATGCACCAGCGCATGCGGCGCGAGGCCCGGGCCGCGGCCCGGATCGACCATCCGTCCGTGGTCACCGTCCACGACGTGGTCGTCGAGGACGGGCGCCCCTGGATCGTGATGGAGCTCGTGCGCGGCCGGTCGCTGGGCGACCGGCTCGACGAGGGCACGCTCGACCCGCGCGAGGCCGCCCGCGTGGGCCTGTCCGTCCTCGGCGCGCTGACCGCGGCGCACGCGGCCGGAGTGCTGCACCGGGACGTCAAGCCGGACAACGTCCTGATCGGCGCGCACGACCGGGTCGTCCTGACGGACTTCGGCATCGCGCAGATCGAGGGCGAGCGGCGCCTGACGGAGACGGGCGCGCTCATCGGCTCACCGGAGTACGTCGCCGGCCCGGACGTCCATGGGCACGGCGCCGGCCGGTACGGCACCGGTCGCCGCGGTCACCGGCAGCAAGTGGGTGCCGCCGGTCCTTCAGGGCAACCGCAAGGCCTGGTACGGGCTGGGCGGCGGCGTGGTGGCCGCTGCGGTGGCGCTCACGCTGGTGATCGTGGACCCCTTCGCCAAGGAAACGATTCCTCAGGGCTGGGAGGTCCGTCCGGAGGCCGAGATCGTCAAGTCGTCGGTGGCGCTGCCGAAGGACTACGTCAGGACGGGCTTCCCCGACAAGGGGTACGTCCAGTTCGACGATCCCAGCGGCGTCTTCACGCTCTTCGTGACCCACAAGGCGAAGGGATCCGCGTCCACGCAGTCCTCCGACAGTGTTCAGGTCGGCACCATGGAGGAGGAGACGAAGAAGCTCACCGACTACTTCAAGGACACCAGCAACTCCCAGACCTACGACCTCAAGTTCACCACTGGTAATCCCGGTTCTCACGACGGTCTGGAGGCGCGGGAGATCACGGTCGACTACAGCCCCAAGAGCGACGGGAAGGGCATCCGGCAGCTCCGCCGCATCCAGGTCGTGATCGACAAGGACGCCTCCGCCTTGTGGAAGTTCGAGGTCTGGATGCCCGCCGCCGGCGACGGGCGCAAGAACGGCGACCGGCTTTTCGAGCAGGCGAACAAGTACTGGCAGATCAAGGGGAAGTGAGCCGCCGCGGCCCGCACCGTTCCATTACCGACGGGTACCCAAAGCGTTCCGCCCGGCATACGCTCACCCGCATGACGGACACGCAGGACACTGGAACAGTCGCCGATGGCAAGCCGGTCGTCGATGGCGGCGCCGTCCCCGACGGCGACCGCGTCCCCGACGGCAATCCCGTCGCCCCGGCGGGCCCCCGCGTCGCGGCCGACGTCGTCACCCCGGAGCTCGTCGCCCGGCTCACGCGCGCGGTGGTGAGCTCCGGCGGCCGCACGGTGAGCCACGCCCCCTTCACCGGGTGGAAGCTGGCCGACCTGCCGCAGTCCTCGCCCGAGGACGTGGCGGAGGCCTTCGCCCGCGCCCGCGAGGCGCGGCGCGCCTGGGCGGAGACGCCCGTACGGCGCCGGGCGGCCGTACTGCTGCGCTTCCATGACCTCGTGCTCGCCCGCCAGTCCGAGATACTGGACCTCGTCCAGCTGGAAACGGGCAAGGCCCGGCTGCACGCCCATGAGGAGGTGCAGGCCGTCGCCGTCGCCGCCCGGCACTACGGCCGGTGGGCCCCCGTCCATCTACGGCCCAAGGCGCACCTGGGCGTCCTCCCCACCCTCACCCGCGTCACCGAACTGCGCGTGCCGCGCGGCGTGGTGGGCCAGATAGCGCCCTGGAACTACCCCTTCGAGCTGTCTGTCGGGGACGCCATGCCCGCCTTCGCCGCGGGCAACGCCGTGGTGATGAAGCCCGACACCCAGACCGCGCTGACCGCCCTGTGGGCCCGCGAGCTGCTGATAGAGGCCGGGCTTCCGGAAGACGTGTGGCAGGTGGTGCTCGGCGAGGGCCCGGTCGTCGGCCCCGCCGTGGTCGCCCACGCCGACTACGTCTCCTTCACCGGCTCCACCCGCACCGGCCGAGAGGTCGCCCAGGGCGCGGCGGCCCGGCTCATCGGCTGCTCGCTCGAACTGGGCGGCAAGAACGCCATGCTGGTGCTGCGCGACGCGGATGTCGAGAAGGCGGCGGCGGGCGCGGTCCGCGGTTGCTTCTCCTCCGCCGGCCAGCTGTGCGTCTCCATCGAGCGGCTGTATGTCCACTCCTCCGTCGCAAACCTCTTCTTGGAGCGATTCGCCGCGCGCACGAAGGCCCTGCGCCTGGGCACCGGCCTCGCCTACGGCGCCGACATGGGGTCGCTGGTGTCGCGGCGGCAGCTGGAGAACGTCAGCCGGCACGTGGACGAGGCGGTGGCCAAGGGCGCCACGGTCCTCGCGGGCGGCCGCCCCCGGCCGGACATAGGGCCGCTGTTCTACGAACCGACCATCCTGGACGGAGTGGAACCGCCCATGGCGGTCTGCACCGAGGAGACGTTCGGCCCGGTGGTCTCGGTCTACCGCTTCGACGACGAGGGCGAGGCGGTGCGGCTCGCCAACGCCACCCCGTACGGCCTCAACGCGAGCGTGTGGACGGCGGACGGGCGCCGGGGCCGGGCGGTCGCGGCCCGGCTGCGGGCCGGCACGGTCAACGTCAACGAGGCGTACGCGGCGGCCTACGGCAGCGCCCGGGCGCCGATGGGCGGCATGGGCGACTCCGGCCTGGGCCGGCGGCACGGCGCGGAGGGCATCCTCAAGTACACGGAGGCGCAGACGATAGCCCAGCAGCGACTGGTGCCGATGGGACCCGCGTTCGGCCTGGACGACGAGGCGTACGCACGGCTGATGACGGGCGGGCTGCGCGCCCTGAAGGCGCTCCGGCTGCGCTGAGGGGGGATGGCGATGACATCGGCAGAACACGAGGCACCGCGGGAAGAGCCGCAGGAAGCGCCGTACGACTACGACTACGACGTCGTCGTGGTCGGATCCGGCTTCGGTGGTTCCGTCTCCGCCCTCCGCCTGACGGAGAAGGGCTACCGCGTGGGCGTGCTGGAGGCGGGCCGCCGCTTCACCCGCGATGCCCTGCCCAGGAACTCCTGGGACCTGCGGAACTACCTCTGGGCCCCGGCCCTCGGCCTCTACGGCGTCCAGCGCGTCCACCTGCTCGGCAACGTCATGGTGCTGGCGGGCGCCGGCGTCGGCGGCGGCTCGCTCAACTACGCCAACACCCTCTACATACCGCCGAAGGCGTTCTTCGACGACCCGCAGTGGGCCGGGATCACCGACTGGGAGCGGGAGCTGCGCCCGTACTACGAGCAGGCCCGGCGGATGCTGGGGGTGCGGGTCAACCCGACCACCACCCCGTCCGACGTCCATCTCAAGGCCGCCGCCGAGAAGATGGGCGTGGGGGACACCTTCCACATGGCGCCGGTCGGGGTGTTCTTCGGGGACGGGCGGGACGGCGACGGCGAGCGCCGCGCCCGGCCCGGCGAGGAGGTGCCCGACCCCTACTTCGGGGGCGCCGGGCCGGACCGGCGGGCCTGCGTCGAGTGCGGCGAGTGCATGACGGGCTGCCGGCACGGGGCGAAGAACACCCTCTGCGAGAACTACCTCCACCTCGCCGAGCGCGCCGGAGCGGTGATCCACCCGATGACGACGGTGCTGGCCGTCACCGAGCACCGCGACGGCGGGTACCGCGTCGTCACCGTCCCCACGGACCGGCGGAACGGGCGCCGCCGGGCGCGCCCGCGGACGCTGCGCGCCCGGTACGTGGTGCTCGCCGCCGGCACGTACGGCACGCAGACGCTGCTGCACACGATGCGGGACAAGGGCCTGCTGCCCGGGATCTCCCCGCGGCTCGGCATGCTGACCAGGACGAACTCCGAAGCGGTGGTCGGCTCCCAGACCACCGACCGCCGCTATCGCGAACGCCACGGCGAGCGGCCCGACTTCACCCGGGGCGTCGCGATCACCTCGTCGGTCCACCCGGACGCGGACACCCACATCGAGCCCGTCCGCTACGGCAAGGGCTCCAACGCGATGGGCTTCCTGTCCGTCCTCCAGGTGCCGGTCGGGACGAAGGCGCCCCGGGCGGTGGCCTTCGCGGGACGGTGCGTCCGCCACCCCGTTCTGCTGCTGCGGTCGCTGTCCAACCGCCGCTGGTCCGAGCGCACGATCATCGGCCTGGTGATGCAGTCGCTGGACAACTCCCTCACCACGTACCGGCGGCCGAGGGGCCCGGGCAAGGGCCTGCTCACGGCCCGGCAGGGCCACGGCGAGCCCAACCCCGTACAGATCCCGCAGGCGGCACGGGCGGCGTCCCTCGTCGCGGAGGAGATCAACGGCTTCCCGGGCAGCAACGTCGGCGAGCTCATCGGCACACCGCTCACCGCGCACTTCATCGGCGGCTGCCCGATCGGCGCCGACGCCTCCCGGGGCGTGATCGACCCGTACCACCGGCTCCACGGCCACCCGGGCATCTCGGTCGTCGACGGCGCGGCCGTCTCCGCCAACCTCGGCGTCAACCCGGCCCTGACGATCACGGCACAGGCCGAGCGCGCGATGTCCTTCTGGCCGAACAAGGGGGAGGCCGACCCCCGCCCCGCCCAGGGACGGGCGTACGAGCGCACGGCCGCCGTGGAGCCCCGGCACCCGGCCGTGCCCAAGGACGCCTTCGCGGCGCTGCGCCTGCCGGTGCCGAGGGTGCCGCGCCGGGCGGAGTAGCGCGAGCACGGCGAAGGGCCCCGGGCCGCCTCCGCGGGGGCGTGCGGACGGCCACGGGGCCCTTGACTGCCGGCACCGAGGTCAGGGCAGGGTCGGTGCCGCGGAGCGGCGCCGGGGGGAGCGCCGCGGGCTGGGGGATGTCGAACCTGTTGGTCGAACCGGATGGTTGAACCAATGGCGGTGGGAATGGCGATGGGACGCAAGGGAATTGGTGCGGACTTGGGGTTCCCCTTGGCATCGTGGAGGATGCGCCTCCCGGGCGCAACCGTTTCGACCGGATACGGTCGGTTCCAGGCGTCCCCGGAACCGACCGTCCCTTGGGCGGCGGCCGGGCTGCTGTCCCCTGCTGACCGGTCGCCTTGCCACCGGAGGGGGGTCCCACGACACGCGTGCTCGCGCGTCTCCCACTCCGGTGGATCCGCCCTGCCGATGCCGGGCGCCCGGGCGGACAAGGACGGAAGCCACGCGTGGATCTCAAGAGGACCGCTCCTGGCTGGCGCGGTCACCGGTATTAACGAAGATGATCAGCCGCCGGTCACGGCGCCGTACGGGTGACGGGCCCGGTTCGCACGGCTGACGGCCCCGGCCCGGCTTTCCGCTCCTCAGACCCGGCCCCGGCACAGCTCCAGCAGGGTCATGGCCAGCGCGGTGCCCGGCCGGCCGAGCTGCTCGCGGTAGTGGCCGAGGATCTCCATCTCGCGGGAGAGGTTGACGCGCCGGCCGCCGGAGGAGATGCGCTCGCGCTGGATCACCGCCGAGACGGCCATCCGCTCCTGTACGAGGCCGATGATGCGGCCGTCGAGATCGTCGATCCGCTGTCGTGCGTCGGTGATCACTCCGGCGGCCTCGGGGGTACGGGCGCCGGTGTCGGCGGGGACCGTAGCGGCGGCGGTGGTGGCGATGGCGCCGTGGGCGTTCATGGTCATGTCGGATTCTCCAAAAGGGCCGGGGCCCCCGGAGGCGGACAGGTCCGGGAAAACGACAGGCGCCCCGGGCCTTGTCGGCCCGGGGCGCCTGGGAAGTCGCTTGTCAGTTGCTCAAGCAGCACGACCATGGCAGCCGGACGGGCCGGGTGCCATAGGTAAAGACGAAGGTCAGGTGCTTGCGCATGGCGCCCAGTATGGCCCGGGAACGGCCCCATGGCCAACGCGGCCCGGGCCGGTTTTCGGATGGTGAGACAAAAGGAACCCCCCGCTCCCCGGTAGAATCGACAAATACAGACCCCCTCCCGACCGCCGGAAGGCCGCTCCCGTGTCAGCAGCACCCCCCGCCGCCGTCCACGACAACACCGCGGAACCGGTGCTCGTTGTCGACTTCGGCGCGCAGTACGCCCAGCTCATCGCCCGCCGCGTCCGCGAGGCCCGGGTCTACAGCGAGATCGTCCCCAGCACGATGCCCGTCGCGGAGATGCTCGCCAAGAAGCCCCGGGCGATCATCCTCTCCGGTGGCCCCTCCTCCGTGTACGAGGAAGGCGCCCCGCGCCTGGACGACGCCCTGGCCCTCTTCACGGCCGGCATCCCCGTCTTCGGCATGTGCTACGGCTTCCAGCTGATGGCCGTGACTCTGGGCGGCACCGTCGACAACACGGGCGCCCGTGAGTACGGCCGCACCGAGCTGCACGTCAGCAAGGCCGGCTCCACCCTCTTCGAGGGCACCCCCGTCGAGCAGTCCGTGTGGATGTCGCACGGCGACGCCTGCTCGGCCGCGCCCGAGGGCTTCGCCGTCACCGCCTCCACGGACCTGGTGCCGGTCGCCGCCTTCGAGAACGACGAGAAGAAGCTCTACGGCGTGCAGTACCACCCCGAGGTGATGCACTCCACGCACGGCCAGCTGGTCCTGGAGCACTTCCTCTACCGCGGCGCGGGCATCGAGCCGACCTGGACCACGGGCAACGTGATCGACGAGCAGGTCGAGGCGATCCGCGCCCAGGTCGGTACCAAGCGCGCGATCTGCGGTCTGTCCGGCGGCGTGGACTCCGCCGTGGCCGCCGCCCTGGTGCAGAAGGCCATCGGCTCCCAGCTGACCTGCGTCTACGTCGACCACGGCCTGATGCGCAAGGGCGAGACCGAGCAGGTCGAGAAGGACTTCGTGGCCGCCACGGGCGTCCAGCTGAAGGTCGTCGACGCGCAGGAGCGATTCCTCGGCGCGCTCGCCGGCGTCTCCGACCCGGAGACCAAGCGGAAGATCATCGGCCGGGAGTTCATCCGCGTCTTCGAGCAGGCGCAGGCCGAGATCGTCGCCGAGGGCGCGGCCGACGGCGAGGACGTCGCGTTCCTCGTCCAGGGCACGCTCTACCCGGACATCGTCGAGTCCGGCGGCGGCACCGGCACCGCCAACATCAAGTCCCACCACAACGTGGGCGGCCTCCCCGAGGACCTGGAGTTCGAGCTCGTCGAGCCGCTCCGCCAGCTCTTCAAGGACGAGGTCCGCATGGTCGGCCAGGAGCTCGGCCTGCCCGCGGAGATCGTCCAGCGCCAGCCCTTCCCGGGCCCGGGCCTCGGCATCCGCATCGTCGGCGAGGTCACCCAGGAGCGCCTGGACCTGCTGCGCGAGGCCGACGCCATCGCCCGCGAGGAGCTCACCGCCGCCGGCCTCGACGCCGAGATCTGGCAGTGCCCGGTCGTGCTGCTCGCCGACGTCCGCAGCGTGGGCGTGCAGGGCGACGGCCGTACGTACGGCCACCCGATCGTGCTGCGCCCGGTCTCGTCCGAGGACGCCATGACGGCGGACTGGACGCGCATGCCGTACGACGTGCTGGCGCGGATCTCCACCCGCATCACGAACGAGGTGCGCGACGTCAACCGCGTGGTGCTGGACGTGACCAGCAAGCCGCCGGGGACGATCGAGTGGGAGTAAATCCCACGCGATGACAAACGGCCGTGCCGCCCCTCCTTGTGTGGAGTGGGCGGCACGGCCGTTTCTCTGTCTATGCGGCGTGCTTCCGGTGCGGAATGCTGATGGATCTGATGGATCCACGCTAGTGAGAGGAGATGTTGTGCCGCACATAGACGTGGGGAACGACGCGCCCGGAATCATCGGCCTGATGCGTTTCCGCCCGGAGACCGCCGACCCGCTGAACGACCTGGCGGACGCATTGCTCCGCGCCCCCGGCCCGCTCTCCCGGGGCGAGCGCGAACTGATCGCCTCCTATGTCTCGCACGGCAACGGCTGCACCTTCTGCACCGGCGGCCACTCCGAGGTCGCCGCCCGCGAACTCGAAGGCGGCATGCCGGCCGTCCGCCGCGTCCTGGACGACCACGACTTCTCCGGTTTCCCGGAGAAGATCGGCGCTCTGCTCACCATCGCCGGTCTGGTCCGGCGGGGCGGCAAGGAGGTCACCGAGGAGGCCGTCGCGGCCGCCCGCAAGGCGGGCGCCACGGATGTGGAGATCCACGACACGGTGCTGATCGCGGCGGCGTTCTGCATGTACAACCGCTACGTGGACGGCCTGGCCGCCTCCATGCCGGCGGACCCGGCGTCGTTCGGGCGGATGGCGGACGTGGTCATCGCGAACGGCTACGCGAAGGGGCCGGGAGCGCGGCGCGCTTGATCCGGTCGCACGTCGGTGCCGTCGCTCATTCGTTTGGGTGGCGGCAGCGGCATTTCGACCTCACCGCGATCAACCGTCGTCGCCCCGCGCGTAGGGAGACAGAGCCTCGCCCCTGGCCTCCTCCGAAACCCGGCGGTAGCTTCCCTGCCACAGTCACGGATCACGGAGGAGGCCGCCCCATGCCCGAGACCGGCGCCAGCGCACCGCCCCCCACCCCCATCCCCACCGACCAGCTCCACTTCGCCATGCCCCCCAAGCACGACTCCGTCGAAGACGAACGGCGCCACCGCAAGGAACGGCTGGCCGCCGCGCTCCGTCTCTTCGGGCGGTTCGGGTTCGAGGAGGGGGTCGCGGGGCACATCACCGCGCGGGACCCGGAGTTCACCGATCACTTCTGGGTCAATCCGTTCGGCATGTCCTTCAAGCACATCACCGTCAGCGATCTGATCCTGGTGAACCACAAGGGGCAGGTCGTCCAGGGCCGCCACCATGTCAACCAGGCCGCCTTCGCGATCCACTCGCAGATTCACCGGGCCCGGCCCGACGTCGTCGCCGCCGCGCACAGCCACTCCACCTACGGACGCGCGATGTCGACCCTGGGGGAGCTGCTGGAGCCGATCACCCAGGACGTCTGCGCGTTCTACCAGGACCACGCGCTCTTCGACGACTACACGGGCGTCGTGGTGGACGAGGAGGAGGGGCGGCGCATCGCCTCCGCCCTCGGGTCGCACAAGGCGGTGATCCTCCGCAATCACGGACTGCTGACCGTGGGCGACTCGGTGGACGCGGCCGCGTGGTGGTTCATCACGATGGAACGGTCCTGCCAGGTGCAGCTGGCGGCGAAGGCCGCCGGGAAGCCCGTGCTCATCGACCCGAAGAGCGCCGAGCACACCCGTGATCAGCTGGGCAACGACCTGGTGGCGTGGATCAACTACCAGCCGCTGTATCAGCAGATCACCCGCAGTGAGCCGGAGCTGCTGGACTGAGGCGCCGGCCGGTGGCCACCCCCGCCGTTCGGCGGGGGTGGCTCGTTCTTTTGGGCGTCTTTGCAGTTCTTTTACCTTGTTTATGATGGTCGGAAGCCGAGGCGGCCCCGCCTCGGCTCTGTCGTGCCACGAACCGGTAGGAGAACCATGCGCCTCACCCGTGCCGTCGGGCTGTCCGCCGCCCTCGCCCTGACCGGGCTGGCCGTCACGGCGTGCGGCGGTGGCGCCGAGGCTGAGGAGCGGCCCGCGAAGTCCTCCGCGCCGGCCTCGCCCGCCGCCACCCCCTCGGCCCCCGCCCCCGTCACGGAGAAGCCCGCCCCGGAGGCCGCGCTGCTCAAGGGCGCCGCCAGGGTCGTACGGCCCGAGATCGCCCCGGCCAACGGTGAGAAGGTCGGCGTGGGCCAGCCCATCGCGATCGTCTTCAAGCAGCAGAAGGTCGCCAAGGAGCTGCGCGCCGGCATCGAGGGACGGCTGAAGGTCTCCACCTCCCCGCAGGTCCCCGGCGCCTGGCACTGGAACGAGTCCAAGGGCGACACGCGCGTCCACTTCCGCCCCGAGAAGTACTGGCCCGCCGGTACCAAGGTCACCCTCGACGCGCGGCTCGCGGGCGTGAAGCTCGCCGAGGGCACCGCGGCCGACCGAGACCGGACGATCTCCTTCACCATCGGCGACTCGATGGTCAACACCGTGGACCTCAAGACCCACAAGCTGACCGTCGTCCGCAACGGCAAGACCCTGCGCACCATCTCGGTCAGCGGTGGCGACGAGTCGAAGGGCTTCGGCACCCGCGAGGGCGTCAAGACCATCCTCGCCAAGGAGGGCCGCGTCGTCATGGACTCGCTCTCCATCGGTATCCCGCGCAACCACCCCGACGGCTTCTACGGCTCGTACGACTACAGCATGCGCGAGACGATCAGCGGCGAGTACGTCCACGCGGCACCCGACAACGCCGAGTCCTTCGGCAAGGAGAACGTCAGCCACGGCTGTATCGGCATGTCCACCGCCGACGCCAAGTGGCTGTACGAGCTGACCCTCAAGGGCGACGTCGTCCAGGTCACCGGCAGCACCAAGCCCAAGCCCATGGACCACTTCGGCAACGGCTACGGCGACTGGAACCTGACCTGGGAGCAGTGGCTGGAGGGCAGCGCACTGGGCGTCCGCTCCGGAGCCTGACGCATACCTCCACCACGCCGTTCCCATAACGCGCAAGCCCTGTGGACAACCCCGCCGGTCCCCGGCCGGAGTTGTCCACAGGGCTGAACGCGTTACGCGTTCCGTACGTATGGTCGGAGTACGACGGGCGGGGGACGGCGAGCGAAGGCGAGGGCGGCGATGGCCGACGGCATGTCACACAAGGCGGGCCCCTCATACAGGGCGCGAGGGGACTCGGGGCGCTACGCGCTGCTCCCGCTGCGCCTCTTCCTCGGGATCACCTTCGTCTACGCGGGCCTCGACAAGCTCACCGACTCCGCCTTTCTGGCGAGCGACGGCGGGCAGGGCTCCATCGGTGCCCTGATGGAGTCGGTGCGCGGCACGGCCGCGCTCCCGGGGCTGGTGGATCTCGCGTTGAAGAGCCCCGTCGGCTTCGGCTACGCGATCGCGCTGGGCGAGCTCGCGGTGGGCCTGGGCACCCTCCTCGGGCTCTTCGCGCGGATCGCGGCGGCGGGTGGCGCCCTGATATCGCTGAGCCTCTGGCTGACCGTCAGCTGGGCGGCCACGCCCTACTACTACGGCAATGACCTCGTCTATCTGATGGCCTGGCTGCCGCTGATACTCGCGGGCGCGCCCCTGCTCTCGGCGGACGCGGCGCTGGCCGGCCGGTGGAGGGGGCGTGCCCGGGGAGGGGTGCCGTTCAGCCGAGTCGCTCCGGCTGCCCGTCGCGGTCGGTGAGGCGCGCCCGGCGGCGGCGAGCGGCGAAGGAGAGGGAGGAGACCAGGCCCGCCAGGCAGAATCCGCCCGCCAGGACGGGCAGCAGCAGATAGGAGGGGATGCGCCAGCGGCCGTCGGCCGCCGCCAGATAGGCCAGGCCGCCGCCCAGTAGCACCAGGCCGATGACCAGCCTTCCCGGTTCGAAGTCATGCCGTGCCACGGATCACCTCCACCTGGCCGATGCCGGCCTTGAGTTCGAGGCGCAGGGTGCCGTGCGAGGGGTGCCCGGCGCCGGGGGACAGGGTGGTCCGGCGGTGTCCGCCGGGCTGGATGTCGACGTCCTGGGGGCCTTCGCCCGGGAGCTGGATGTCGCCGACGCCGACGTGGATGCTGAGCTCCGCCGTGACGTCCTGCGGCAGGACGACCTGGAGCTTGCCCGCCCCGACCGCCGCGGTCACGCCGGACGGCGCCGCTCCGCCGGTCTTGGACCAGGGCACGCCGGTCAGGTCGAGCACGCCGACGCCGGTGCCGAGTTCATAGTGCTCACGGATCTCGGCCTGGCTCGCCGGGCGCCAGGTCGTGCGGGACCAGTCGGCGGTCACGGACTTCGGCAGCGCGGCGGCGCCGGCCAGCAGGGCGCCGGTGAGCACGGCCGCGACGACCGTGCCGCCGCCCGTGCGGCCGTACCGGGAGCTGATCGCGATGCCCAGGCCGAAGACGACCAGGGCGGCGGCCAGCCCGAACTCCAGGGAGGTGGTCAACGGGCGGTGATGCCAGGTCAGTCCGGTGCCGAGGCCGAAGGCGGCCAGGGCCAGCAGGAACGTCCAGCCGCCCAGCCATGGGCCCTGGCCCGCCCCTGCCCCGGACCGGGCCCCGAGGTCGACCCCGAGCCCGGCCCCGGACGCCGGTCCGGTGGCGCGTTCGGCGGCACGCTCGGAGGCCGGGGCCGGGTGGGCGCCATGGCCCGGGCCGGTCGCCGACGGGCCGGTGCCGGTGACCGTTCCGGCCCACCCGTGCGCCCACTTGGCGACGCGGTCCCGGATCGGGACCGCGGTGTCCTGGACGTCCTCGTCCGGGCCCCAGAGATAGCCCGTGCCGGGGGCGCCCGGGGCGGAGTCCCGGACGGAGTCGCGCCACCAGGAGGGGGCGCCCGGTGCCGGGGGGGCCTGGGTCTCCGGCGGGGCCTCCATGGCCTTGTGCGGTTTGTGCGCCTTGTGGGGTCGTGCCGCCCCGGCCGCCGTGCCCTCCGCCCCTTCGGCGTCCTCCGGCCCGGCCTCGGCCAGCCGACGGTGCTGCGACCAGTACGCGGCACCGCTCAGGGTGACGATCAGCATCAGGGCGAAGGACATCACACCGCTGTTGTTGAGCATGGAGAGAAAGAGGCCGGAGCCCACCAGCGCGCACAGCACGGCGGTCAGCGCCGCGCCCTCGACACGCCCGGAGAGCATCCGGCGCGCCTCGTTCTCCTCCTCGCCCTCCAGGGGGATCAGCAGCCAGGCGAAGCCGTAGACGATCAGGCCCAGGCCGCCGGTGACGCCCAGCACGCCGAGCGCCACCCGGAAGATGACGGGATCCATGTCGAAGCAGCGCCCGAGCCCACCGCAGACCCCGGCGATCAGCTTGTGATCACGGCTGCGCCGCAGCGGCGGTGTGGCGGCGGGCTCGGGGGTGGGTGGCGCGTCGGTCATAGGGACATGGTGTCAACCGGAATGTATGTACGGCACCCGTGCCGACCCTGGACGTTCCCTGAGATCACCCCTGAGATGGATCCGGTTATGGTGGCGCATCGAACGTACGACGGGGGACGGAGGGGGTCGCGCGGTGCACGGTGCAGCGCCTGAGGCGGGTCGGCTGGTCGCCGGCCGGTACCGCCTGGCCGAGCGGATAGGCCGGGGCGGCATGGGCACCGTCTGGCGCGCCGAGGACGAGCTGCTGGCCCGTCAGGTCGCGGTGAAGCGGTTGCACGTCAACCCCGGCCTGGAGGAGGACGAGCTCGCCACCCTCTACGAGCGCACCCGGCGCGAGGCGCGCAGCGCGGCCCGGATCGCCCACCCCAATGTGGTCGTCGTCCACGACGTGGTCGAGGACGGCGGCCTGCCCTGCATCGTGATGGAGTACGTGCCGTCCACGACGCTCGGCGACGTCCTCAAGCGCGGCCCGGTCCGCCCCGAGGACGCCGCCCGCATCGGGCGCGGCATGACCGCCGCGCTGCGCGCCGCGCACGCGGCCGGGGTGCTGCACCGCGACGTGAAGCCCGGCAACGTCCTTCTCGGGCACGACGGGCGGGTCGTCCTCACCGACTTCGGCATCGCCCAGTCCACCGGCACCTCCACCCTCACCAAGACCGGCGAGATGGTCGGCTCGATCGACTACATCGCCCCCGAGCGCGTCAAGGGCGCCAAGCCGGGACCGGCCTCCGATCTGTGGGCGCTCGGCGCCACGCTCTATCAGGCCCTGGAGGGACGGCCGCCGTTCCGGCGGGACACCGCCGTCGAGACGGCGTACGCCATCGCCATGGACCCGCTGGTGCCGCCGCGGCACGCGGGGCCGCTGACCAAGCTGATCGAGACGCTGCTGGCCAAGGACCCGGCCCTGCGGCCCCCGGCCGAGCTGGTCGAGCAGATCCTCCGGGAGCCGGCGGCCGAGGCCGCCACGGCCGCCCATCCGACGCCCCGCCCGGGCCCGCCCGGCCCGGAGGCGGCCGCCGAGCGGCAGACCGGCGCGGAAGCCGCCCCCGCACCGGCTCCTGCTCCCGCCCCCGCGCCCCGGCCGGACGCCACGGCGACCGCGCCGACGGCCGCCCCGACGGCCGCCCCGCCCGTCCCGGCGACCGTGCCGATGGCCACCGCACCCACCGGCGGGCCCACCCTCGGTCCCGCCGCCCGGCCCTCGTCCACCCCGGCCGCCCCCGCCAAGCCCCGCCGCCGGGCGGCCCGCTGGTGGTGGGCGGTCGCCGCGACCGTCGTCGCGGGCGCCCTCGCGGTCTGCGCGTACGTCCTCACCCGGGACGGCGGCGAGGACACCCCGGCCGAGCGGCCCGACACCGCCCCGACCCCGGCCCCGGCCCGCAGCGCCACCCCGGCGCCGGAGCCGCCGCCGACCTACCCGCCCGTCCCCCAGGGCTACCACCTGGTCGAGGAGAAGCGGCTGGGCGTCTCCTTCCCCGTCCCCAACGGCTGGACCCGGCAGGAGAAGTCCTCCCGCGAGGTCGACTACATCGATCCGACCGGGCTCGTCGGTCTCAAGATCAACGTCCTGGACTTCGCGGGTCGCGACCACGTCCAGCACTGGAAGGACGTCGAGCAGCAGCTCAAGGCCTCCTCGGAGATCCGGAACTACCGCCGGGGCCGGCTCCAGGAGACGACCTTCCGCGGTGAACCGGCGGCCATATGGGAGTTCACCTGGTCCGGCCGGGCCCGGGACTTCCAGGCGGTCGACCTGGGCTTCGGCCGCGAGGGCGGCGCCGAGTACGCCATCTACCTGTCCGCGCCGAAGGCCGACTGGGAGCGCCACCGGCCCGTGTTCGACGTGGCCCGCGAGGGCTTCCGCACGGGGGAGCGGCCCTGACCGGAGCCCGGCCGGTCCGGGGCGGGCCTGACTTCCCGGGCCCTGACTTCCCGGGCCCTGACTTCCCGGGCCTGGCTTCCCGGGCCTGACCCCACGTCACCTCCGGTATTCCCCGGGTCCCGTCAGGGTCGACCCTGATGCCCGCGCCGGGCCGCCCATGTGACGATCAGTGCATGACCACCGCTCCGCACCCCGACGGCCCGCCCCTGCGCAGGCTCTACCGCAGCGACGAAGGGCGGATGCTCGGCGGCGTGGCGCGCGGGCTCGCCGGGCATCTGGGCGTGCCGGTGGCCTGGGTACGGCTGGTGTTCGTCGCGCTGATGATGGCCCAGGGAATGGGCGCGCTGCTCTACGCGGTGTTCTGGTTCGTCGTGCCGCTCGGCGTCGGCGGTGTCGAGGCGCCGCGCCGGCCGTTCACGGAGGTCTCCGTCTCCGCCGACGGGCACCGCAGGCTGCTCGCCCGCAAGCCCGACCGGGGGCAGGCCGCCGCCCTCGTCGCGCTCGTCGTCAGCGCCTTCGTCTTCCTCGACCGCCTCAAGCTCGGCCGCGCCAACGCCTACCTCGTGCCCCTCGTGCTGATCGGCGCGGGCGTCGCCCTCGTCTGGCGCCAGGCCGACAACGCCCGCCGCGCCCACTGGGTGGAGGTCGGCCGCCGCAAGCGCGTCCTGCCCCTCGCGCGGGCGGGCGCGGGCGTGGTGCTGGTCGGCGTCGGCGCCACCGGCGTCGTCGTCCTCCAGGGCTCCGTCGAGCACCTGGGGACGGTCCTCCAGGCGTCGCTCGCCATGGTGGTCGGCATCGCGCTGCTGGCAGGGCCCTCGGTCGTCCGGATGGCCCAGGACCTCTCCGCCGAGCGGACCATGCGCATCCGGGCGCAGGAGCGCGCCGAGGTCGCCGCCCACGTCCACGACTCCGTCCTCCACACGCTCACCCTCATCCAGCGCAACGCCGAGGACGCCCGCGAGGTCGCCCGGCTCGCCCGCGCCCAGGAGCGCGAGCTGCGCAACTGGCTCTACGACCCCGAGGGCCGCGGCAAGGAGGAGGCCGAGGAGCCCAGCACCCTCGGCGAAGCCGTCCGGGACACCGCCGCCCGCGTCGAGGACCACCACGGGGTGCCCATCGAGGTCGTCGTGGTCGGCGACTGCCCCCTCGACGACCGGCTCGACGCCCAGCTCCAGGCGGCCCGTGAGGCCATGGTGAACGCGGCCAAGTACGGTGGCGAGGGCGGAGCCGTGCAGGTGTACGCGGAGGTCGAGGGGCGTACGGTCTTCATCTCGGTGCGCGACCGCGGCCCCGGTTTCGACCTGGACGCGGTACCGGAGGACCGGATGGGCGTCCGGGAGTCGATCATCGGCCGGATGCAGCGCAACGGCGGCACCGCACGCGTGCGACCCGCGCCCGGCGGGGGGACGGAATGGGAGCTGGAGATGGAGAGGGCGGAGAACGCATGACGACCGAGCAGACGGCAGGGGAGCCGGCGGAGCGCCATGTCCGGGTCGTGCTGGTCGACGACCACCGGATGTTCCGGACGGGCGTACAGGCCGAGATCGGGGCCACCGACCGTACGGGCGTCGAGGTCGTCGGCGAGGCCGCCGACGTCGACCAGGCGGTCACGGTGATCACCGCGACCCGCCCCGAGGTGGTGCTGCTGGACGTCCATCTGCCCGGCGGCGGCGGGGTCGAGGTGCTGCGCCGCTGCGCCGCGCTGATGGGCGGCCAGGAGAGCCCGGTCCGCTTCCTCGCCCTGTCCGTCTCCGACGCCGCCGAGGACGTCATCGGCGTCATCCGGGGCGGCGCCCGCGGCTACGTCACCAAGACGATCACCGGCGGTGATCTGGTCGACGCCATCTTCCGGATCAAGGACGGCGACGCGGTCTTCTCGCCCCGCCTGGCCGGCTTCGTCCTCGACGCCTTCGCCTCCACGGACGCCCCGCCCGTCGACGAGGACCTCGACCGGCTGACCCAGCGCGAGCGCGAGGTGCTGCGGCTGATCGCGCGCGGCTACGCCTACAAGGAGATCGCCAAGCAGCTCTTCATCTCCGTGAAGACCGTGGAATCGCATGTCTCGGCGGTGCTGCGCAAGCTCCAGCTCTCCAACCGGCACGAGCTGACACGCTGGGCGACGGCGCGTCGCCTGGTGTGACCCCCGCCCGTCGGGCGGCCGTCGGCGGAACCTCCCGGAGCTCCTCGCCATCTAGTCACAGGCGACGAACAGCACCGGAAACGAGAGCCCGATGATCCGATGAGCCTGACGGGGACCCCCTTCCTCCTGATCACGATCGCCCTGGTCGTGGTGGCCCTCGCGCTGCCGCTCGGCCTCTGGGGCCGAATAGGCGGGCCGCGGCCCGTCCGGCACGCGACGCGCTTTCTGATGCTGCTGTTCGCGCAGGCCACGGCGATCGTGATGGTCTTCGTCATCGTCAACAACAGCAACGGTCTCTTCGACACCTGGGCCGATCTCCTCGGCACCGGCGACCACGTCAGGGCGGCCGCCGACCTCGGCCCGGACGGCACCGGCGGCAAGGCGCCCGACCAGGGGCCGAAGGCGGTCGCCAAGTTCAAGCCCACCTCCGACAAGCGCATGGGCCCCGGTGTCCTGGAGACCGAGCTCAAGGGCCACATATCCGGCGTGGAGGGCGAGGTCTACGTCTGGCTGCCCCCGCAGTACGACGACCCCGCGTACAAGGACAAGAAGTTCCCCGTGGTCGAGGTGCTGCCCGGCTTCCCCGGCTCGGCGAAGGCCTGGTTCGGCACCCTTGAGGTGAACACCCAGCTGGGGCCCATGATGCGGCGGGGCGAGGTGGCCCCCTTCATCATCGTGGCGCCGCGCACCACCCTCCTCGGCGACACCGACACCGGCTGCGCCAACATCCCCGGCAAGGTCAACGCCGACACCTGGCTCAGCGTCGACGTCCGCAAGATGGTCACCGACACCTTCCGCGCCGACGACCGGGCCGACGGCTGGGCCGTCGCCGGCTACTCCGCGGGCGCCCACTGCGCCGCCAAGCTGGCCGTCGCCCACCCCGACCGCTACCGCGCGGGCGTGAGCCTGTCCGGCTACAACGACCCCGCCGGCGAGCCCGGCGCGCTCACCGCGAAGACACCGGAACTGCGCGATGCCAACAACCCGCTGAAGATGCTCGAGCACGCCGCGACCCCGCCCAAGGTGGCGCTCTTCGTCTCCGGCGCCGAGACCGACGGCTATCAGGGCGGGCAGGCGCTCAAGCAGGCGGCCAAGCCGCCGACGACGGTACAGACCGTCCTGGTGCCGGCGGGCGCGGGCGGCCACGGCACGGCCGTCTGGAAGCGGCAGGTTCCGGACGTCTTCAAGTGGCTGACGAAGCAGGTGGCCCACTAACCCCGTACGCCCCGGCCCCGGGCCTCACGCCGGCCGCGTCGCCCCCGCGAACGGCATCTCGTCGACCGGCGCGACCCGCACCGGGGCCCCCGGGTGCGGGGCGTGGATCATCTTGCCGTCGCCGACGTAGAGGCCGACGTGGCTGATCCCGGAGTAGAAGAACACCAGATCGCCCGGGGCGAGCCGGTCGCGGGAGACCCGCCGCCCGGCGTTGATCTGGGTGTAGGTGGTGCGCGGCAGGGACACCCCCGCCGCCTGCCACGCGGCCTGGGTGAGCCCCGAGCAGTCGAAGGCCGACGGGCCGGTCGCCCCCCACTCGTACGGCTTGCCGAGCGCGGAGTACGCGAAGGCCACCGCCCGCCCCGCACGTCCCGGCACAGCGCGCCCCGACACCGCGCCGGCCACCTCGCCGACCGCCTCCGAGCCGGTCGCGACGGACGCCTTCGCGGTGTCCGCCGCCTTCGCCACGCCCGTGCCGGAGTCCGTACGGATCGCGGTGGCCTCCTCGGCGGGCAGCTCGCTCAGCAGCTGCCGGGCCCGGTCGAGCTTGGCGTCGATGGTGCGCTTGTGCGCGGCGAGCGCGCTCTCCTCGCGCCGGATCTCGGCGAGCCGCGCCTCCGCCGTCGTCCGCACCCGCTGGACGTCCAGCAGCTCCCGGCGGACCCGGGAGATCGCGGCGGCCTGCCCCTGGCCCGCGCGGTCGGCCAGTGAGGCGTTCTCCAGGAAGCGGTCCGGGCTGGTCGACAGCAGCAGCCGCATGCTCGTGGGCATCGAGCCGCCCCGGTACTGGGCGGCGGCGAACGAGCCGAGGGCGTTGCGGGCGGCGTTGAGGCGCTCGGTCTTGCGGGCGGCCTCGTCCTGGAGCCCGGCGAGTACCGAGCGGGCGCGGTCCGAGCGTTCCTTCACCCCGTTGTACTGCTCGGTGGCGACCTCGGCCTGCTGGTAGTACCGGGCCACCTGGGCCTTGGCCTGCGCGGGAGTGGGCGCGGGGGCGGCGTGGCCGGTGCCCTCGAGCGCGGTGGCGGTGGCCGCGCCCGCGAGGGCGAGAGTTGCCGCGGTACGGGCGGTGCTGCCGGCGAGAGGGTGGTGCTTGGGCTTTCGGTGCGTGGCCACGGCGGCCGTCACTTCCTTCCGTCCGGCAGGGGGGACCGGCGGTGGCCCGCACGAGGGGGGTGAGGGCGGGCCACCGCCGTCTGGAGGAGGACGCTAAACCTCTGGATCACCGGGAAACGGCCATGACCGCTATTGCCCTGAATCGGCTGTTTGGCGATCGCACCTGGCGGGCCGCCCCTGCCGGACTGGGAAGGACGGTGCCGGGGACTGACCGAGGTGGTGTCCCTGCCCCACCTGGGCGCGGGGTGGTGCTATGGCCCCGGCTAGGGTCGGTGCCCATGGACGTTCTCATTCACGCCGTCGTCGGCCTCCACATCATCGGCATCGCCTCCCTGCTCGGCGGGTTCCTCACGCAGATGAAGGCGATGGGCAAGGGCGAGGCCCGCATGGTGCCGGCGATGCTGCACGGCGCGCTGACGATGCTGGTCACAGGGGTCGCGCTGGTCGGTCTCCACCAGGGCCAGGGCGACACGGTCAACACCGTGAAGATCGGCGTGAAGCTCGCCCTGCTCGTCGTGATCCTGGGCCTGGTCTATGTGAAGCGGGACGAGGAGAAGGTCGAGGCCGCCGCGTTCGGCACGGTGGGCGCGCTGACGGCGGCGAACATCTTCATCGCGGTGTTGTGGGTCTGACCACTGTCGGGCGGATCCCGGCTCGGCTGTCGGTGGGGCGGCCTAGACTCGGGAGGCGATGAGCAGCCTCTTTGACGACAGCTTCCTGGCGGACCTGGCCCCTGCCGAGGAGGAGCCCCCTCCGCCTCCGGAGGACACGGCTCCGGAGCCCTTGCCGGACGACCTCTTCGGCGGTGCCTTCGACGCGCCCGTGCCCAGGGAGGCGTTCTACCGCGACGGCGCCGCCCGGCCCGTCGTGGACCCCTCCGCGCTGCTGGAGGGGATGAACGACCAGCAGCGCGAGGCCGTCGTGCACACGGGCTCCCCGCTGCTGATCGTCGCGGGCGCCGGCTCCGGCAAGACCCGGGTGCTCACCCACCGCATCGCGTACCTCCTGGGCGCGCGCCAGGTGCACCCCGGGCAGATCCTCGCGATCACCTTCACCAACAAGGCCGCCGGCGAGATGAAGGAGCGCGTCGAGCAGCTCGTCGGCCCCCGCGCCAACGCCATGTGGGTCATGACCTTCCACAGCGCGTGCGTGCGGATCCTGCGCCGCGAGAGCAAGAAGCTGGGCTTCACGTCCTCCTTCTCGATCTACGACGCGGCCGACTCCAAGCGCCTCATGGCGCTCGTCTGCCGGGACCTCGACCTCGACCCGAAGAAGTTCCCGCCGAAGTCCTTCAGCGCGAAGATCTCCAACCTCAAGAACGAGCTCATCGACGTGGAGGCCTTCGCGGCGAAGGCCGCGGACGGCTTCGAGAAGACGCTCGCCGAGGCGTACACGATGTACCAGGCACGGCTGCGCGAGGCCAACGCCCTGGACTTCGACGACATCATCATGACCACCGTCCACCTCCTCCAGGCGTTCCCGGACGTGGCCGAGCACTACCGCCGCCGCTTCCGGCACGTCCTGGTCGACGAGTACCAGGACACCAACCACGCCCAGTACACGCTGGTGCGCGAGCTCGTGGGCACGCCGGAGACGGCGGGCGAGGAGGGCGTCGGCGAGCTGTGCGTCGTCGGCGACGCCGACCAGTCGATCTACGCCTTCCGCGGCGCCACCATCCGCAACATCCTCCAGTTCGAGGAGGACTACCCGGACGCCACCACGATCCTGCTGGAGCAGAACTACCGCTCCACGCAGACGATCCTCAGCGCGGCCAACGCGGTCATCGAGCGCAACCAGAACCGCCGCCCCAAGAACCTGTGGACGCAGGCCGGCGCGGGCAGCGCCATCACCGGCTACGTCGCCGACACCGAGCACGACGAGGCGCAGTTCGTCGCCGACGAGATCGACCGGCTGACGGACGCGGGCGACGCCAAGGCGGGCGACGTCGCCGTCTTCTACCGCACCAACGCCCAGTCCCGTGTCTTCGAAGAGATCTTCATCCGCGTCGGCCTGCCCTACAAGGTCGTCGGCGGAGTGCGCTTCTACGAGCGCAAGGAGGTCCGGGACGTCCTCGCGTATCTGCGGGTGCTGGCCAACCCCGAGGACACCGTGCCGCTGCGGCGCATCCTCAACGTGCCCAAGCGCGGCATCGGCGAGCGCGCCGAGGCCATGATCGAGGCGCTGGCCCTCCGGGAGAAGGTCAGCTTCGCGCAGGCGCTGCGCCGTGTCGACGAGGCCTACGGCATGGCCGCCCGCTCGGCGAACGCGGTCAAGCGCTTCAACGTCCTGCTGGAGGAGCTCCGCACGGTCGTCGAGTCCGGGGCGGGCCCCGCGACCGTCCTGGAGGCGGTCCTGGAGCGCACGGGCTATCTCGCCGAGCTCCAGGCGTCCACGGACCCCCAGGACGAGACCCGCGTGGAGAACCTCCAGGAGCTCGCCGCCGTCGCCCTGGAATTCGAGCAGGAGCGGACGTCCCAGGAGGGCGCCGAGAACCCCGGCACGCTCGCCGAATTCCTGGAGAAGGTCGCGCTCGTCGCCGACTCCGACCAGATCCCCGACGAGGACACGGAGGGCACCGGCGTCATCACGCTGATGACCCTCCACACCGCGAAGGGCCTGGAGTTCCCGGTCGTCTTCCTCACCGGCATGGAGGACGGCGTCTTCCCGCACCTGCGGGCCCTCGGCCAGGCCAAGGAGCTGGAGGAGGAGCGGCGGCTCGCCTACGTGGGCATCACCCGCGCCCGCGAGCGGTTGTACCTGACCCGGGCGAGCATGCGCAGCGCCTGGGGCCAGCCCGCGTACAACCCGCCGTCGCGGTTCCTGGAGGAGATCCCGGAGCAGCACCTGACGTGGCGCCGCACCGGGCCCGCGACGCCGTCGGCGTCCTCGCTGGGCGCGGGTGGGGGCTCCCGGACGAGTTCGGGCATCTCGTCCGGCTTCGGCTCGGCACGTGGCGGCAAGTCGGCGACGAGCGGCTTCGCGACGCGGCGTGCGAAGGAGCGCGAGGTCGTGGCGCTGGTCATCGGCGACCGGGTCACGCACGACTCGTTCGGGCTGGGCACGGTCGTGGCGGTCAAGGGCAGCGGTGACAACGCGGAGGCGACGATCGACTTCGGCGGGGAGAAGCCGAAGCGGTTGCTTTTGCGGTACGCGCCGGTGGAGAAGCTTTAGCTTTTCGCTCGGCTGCGGGCCGGTTGTGGCTGGTCGCGCCCACGCGGCGGTAGCCGCATATCGACACAGCCCCGCGCCCCTTACGGGGCGCGGGTCCTCTTCGCGGCCCTCGGTTACGTCGGGTCCAGGTCGTGGCTGCGGAGCCAGGGGAGGGGGTCTATGGCCGAGCCGCCGGGGTGTACCTCGAAGTGGAGGTGCGGGCCGGTGGAGTTGCCGGAGTTGCCGGAGTAGGCGATGACGTCCCCGGCCTTGACCGGCCCGGAGCGGAGCTTGTAGCTGCTGAGGTGGCAGTACCAGGTCTCGGTGCCGTCCGACGACGTCACCTTGGCCATGTTGCCGTAGGCCACGTTGTACTGCGTGCTGACCGTGCCGTCGTTGGCGGCCATGACGGGCGTGCCGTAGCTGACGGGGAAGTCGATGCCGGTGTGCACCGACATCCAGTTGACGCCCGCCTGGCCGAAGTAGGCGCTGAGTCCGTGCTGGGCGACGGGCAGGGCGAACTTGGGGCGTTCGCGTTCCTTGCGGGCGGCTTCCTCGGCCTGGCGTTTGCGCTCCTCCTCCTGGCGGACCTTGAGGTCGATCCGCTCCTGGGTGCGGCTGGCGCGGGTGGCGAAGTCGTCGGCGCCCTGGCTGAGGCCGGCGAGCTGGGTGTCCAGCTTGCTGTTGGCGGCGGAGAGCTTGACGGAGTTGTCCGGGGCGGAGGCCGCGGTGGTCTGCGACGTGTCCTTCTGTCCGCCGGTGATGACGGACGCCGCCGCGATCCCGGCCACCCCCATGACGGCGACCGAGGGGACGGCGACGGTGAGCAGGGCCTTGCGACGCGGTCGGTAACCGGCGCGGGAGGGGGCGCCCTTGCGGCGGTTGCCGCGGGACTGGTGCGGGACCTCGGCCCGGTTCCGTGCCCGGGACGGTGCGGGCGCGGCGTCGTCCCCGGGGGCGCCGGCGTTCCCGATGCCCTCGGTCTCCTCCGGCGGCTGGGGGATCACCATCGCTCGGGTCTCGGCGTTCGCGACACCGGCGTCGTCGGAGAGGCCGGGGACGCCGGAGACGTCGACCATGACGGTGGGGGTGTGCTGTACCGGGGGCCGCTGGTCCTGCGGCTCGTCGGCGGCCGCGTACGCGCTCGCGTCCCAGGTCTGGGTCGCCTGGGCGCTCAGGTCCCACTGGCCGGAGTCCCATTGCCCGGAGGTGTCCCAGGACTGGGCGGGGGACTGGGCGGGCTGGGTGAAGTATTGATTCTGCCCAGTGGTGTCCCACTGATCCCACTGGCCGGAGTGGTGCTGGCCCGTGTCGTAGGTTCCCGCTGCCGAGCCGGCGGCGCTCCAGGCACCCGTGTCCCACTGCCCCGACGGATGAGCGGACGGCTGGGCGGACGCGGCGGCCGTGCCGGAGAGGTCCCACTGGCCGGATCCGCCGGAGGTGTCCCACTGCTGGGCGGCGTACTGGCCCGTGCCGTCGTGGCCGAGGTCGTAACCGCCGAAGTCCCAGGTCTGGGTGTGGCCGCCGTTGCCCCACTGGTCGGTGGTGTTGGTGTCCCAGTGGCCGGAGGCATGATCGCCGTATCCGGTGTAGCCCTGCGGAGCGTATGGCTGCTCGTACGCCACGTAGTGCCCGTGCCCATAGGAGGCATCGGGAGCGGGCACGGACTGAGCCGGGCCCGCCGACGGGTGACGGTCGTTCACCACCACATCCATTTCGCCTTGGCAGTCAGGAGAATTAGCGGCGACTGTACCCGGCGGTATGCGACGACGACAATCTTCCCCACGTTTCGGTCACCGAAGGGCTGGGCATTTAGCCGCCTTTTGGTGGACTGAGCCATGATGGGTCGACTTGACGTTCGATATGCGTTCGATGTTTCTGCGGAACTCAGGCGACCGAGGCGGCTCCCGCCGCTCCCGTCGCCGGCTCTTCCGTGGTCAGCGCCTGCCTGATGCCCGTGGCCACCTCCCCGTGCACGGGGAGGGCGAGATGGCCCACGCCGCACACCCGTACGTTGCGCGCGTGGAGGTCGGGGTGATCGATACGGGCGGTTTCCACGGGCACCATGATTTGATCCAGGTCGCTCCAGAAACCGATGAATTGCGTTGCGCAATGGGGCGCGGGCCCGGCGAGTTCGGTGATGACGTCCGAATCGGGCCGCATCTGCCGTACCAAAGGATGGGCTGTCATGAGGGGGGCCACCAGGGTCCCGCTGTGCGGGGTGCCGAGGGTGACGAGCGTACGGACGCGGGTGTCGCCGCCGAGTCGCTGGATGTAGTAGCGCGCGATCAGCCCGCCCAGGCTGTGCCCCACCATGTCGACGCGCTCCCGGCCCGTGCTCAGGCAGACCTCTTCCACATGCCGGCCGAGCATCTCCGCCGCCTTGCGGATGTCGCAGGTCAGGAGGGAGTAGTTGAGGGACCACACCTCGTCCCAGCCGTGCCGGCGCAGCGAGCGGCGCAGCAGGACGAACACCGAGCGGTTGTCGATGAAGCCGTGGAGGAGCAGGACGGGCGGGCGCTCCGCCACCGGTCCGACCGGTCCGGTGGGCGCGCCGGGCGCTTCGGCCGGTTCGGGCCGTTCGGGCCGTTCCACCGGTGTGGCGGGGGAGGGACGGGGGGCCGGTGGGGGGAGGGGCGGCGGTCGGCGCTCCTGGGCGATCCCGGTGGGGTAGAGCAGCACATGCACGGTGAGGATCGCCAGCTCCAGCAGCGTGGACCGGACGAGCGCCGCCGACGGGCGCGGGCGCGCCGCGGTGAAGGAGCGTATGAGGGTAAAGAGAAAGGGCAAGGCCCCCATGGCCGACCGACCTCCCGAACAGCACACAGCGGCGACCTTGTCCCCCGTGTGCCCTCATGGGCAGCTGTGCGCGTGGCGGGCCACCCTTCTGTGCCGTGCGGCTGTCGGCACAGAGGGGCGGCCGCCTCGTCGCGGCTCCCCTCGCGGCCGCCCCGTGGTCCGGTGTCTCGTGGCCCGGCGCGTCTCGTGGTCGGAGCGGGCGATGTGGCCCGTGAGACGGGGGTTACGGGAGCGGTGCGTAGCGAACGTGGTGTCCCACGTGTGATTTCCCCCTCGGCCTCCACCGCGAAACGGCCGGGTGCGGGATGCTGAACGCAGCGGCCTACGGCACGTACACGCATGTACATGGAGGCAGTGATGGGAGTGACCGGTCCGATCCGCGTGGTGGTGGCCAAGCCAGGGCTCGACGGCCATGATCGCGGCGCCAAGGTCATCGCACGTGCGCTGCGCGACGCCGGTATGGAGGTCATCTACACCGGGCTCCACCAGACACCCGAGCAGATCGTCGACACCGCGATCCAGGAGGACGCGGACGCGATCGGCCTCTCCATCCTCTCCGGCGCGCACAACACTCTTTTCGCCAAGGTGATGGAGCTGCTGAAGGAGCGTGACGCGGAGGACATCAAGGTCTTCGGCGGCGGCATCATCCCCGAGGCCGACATCGGCCCGCTCAAGAAGCTGGGCGTGGCGGAGATCTTCACCCCCGGGGCGACGACGTCCTCGATCGTGGAGTGGGTCAACGTCAACGTCCGGCGGCAGGACGCCTGAGGACGGGCGCGAGCTCCTCCAGCATCGCGGCGCGGAGCCGCAGCGTTCCGATGAGCCGCTGATACGCCTCCGCCCAGTAGCAGGCCGCGCCCTGGGGAGCGGCGTCCTCCGGACCGGACGGGAGGACGGTGAGCGCCTCCAGCAGGTCGGCCTGGGCCGGGTCCAGACAGCGCTCGGCCATGCCCATCACCCCGCTGAAGCTCCAGGGGTAGCCGCCCGCCTCCCGCGCGGTGTCCAGCGCGTCCACCACCGCCCGGCCCAGGGGCTCCGCCCAGGGCACCGCGCACACACCGAGCAGCCGGAACGCCTCCGACAGGCCGTGCGCCGCGATGAACTCCGCCACCCATTCGGCCCGTTCCCCGGGCGGCAGCGCGGACAGCAGCTTCGCCGGGTCCAGCCACGAGGCGCCCGTGGGCGTGGGCGGGGTCGCCGCCGGGCCCAGCAGCGCCCGTGACCATTCCGCGTCCCCCTGCCGGACGGCGGCCCGGCACCAGGCCGCGTGGAGGTCGGCCCGCCATCCGTCGCCCACCGGCAGGGCCACGGCCTCGGCGGCGCCCGCCACACCGAGGCGTTCGCACCAGTTCCCCAGCGGTGCCGCCTCCACGAGCTGGCCCAGCCACCACGACCGTTCGCCCCGGCCCGCCGGGGGCTTGGCCACGACGCCGTCGCGGCGCATCGCGGCGTCGCACTCGTGCGGCGCCTCCACGATCACCGTGGGCTGCCCGCCGGTGCGGTCCAGGGCGACGCAGGCCCTGGCCCGCTCCGCCATCCGGCCCGCGAGCGCGGACCCGGGGAGCGCCGACAGCAGCTCGGCGGCCATGGCCCGGACGGTGCGGCCCCGGTCCGTCAGGGCCTGCTCCAGGAACGCCTCGTCGGCGGGGGAGAGCCCGTCGCGCAGCGTGTCCAGGAACATCAGCCGGTCCTCCGCCCGCTCCTGGGGCCAGGTCGTGGCCAGCAGCTCCCGGGCGGCGGCGGGGTCGCGGCGCCGCAGCGACGTCAGCAGGGCCACGCGTTCGGCGAACAGGCCCTCCTGCCAGACCTGGACCCTGTGCGCGGCGCTGCCCGCCGTCTCCGCCGTGCCCGTCTCCGCCGTGCCCGTCTCCGCCGTGCCCGTCGTGGCCGGTGCCGCGCTCGACGCCGGGGCGTCGCGCAGCGCGTATCTCCACTGCGGGTTGAGCCGCGCCAGCCACAGGGCGCGGGGACCGCCCAGGGCCAGCGCCCCGGGCCGCAGGTCGCTACGGGCCCGCGCCGCGTCGAGCAGCCCGGGCAGCAGGGCCTCGGGGGCGCGGTAGCCGTGGTCGTTGGCGGCCGCCAGCCACTGGGGCAGCAGCTCGGTGAGGTCCGGGCCGCCGCCCCGGCGCCCGGAGCCTCCGGGGCCCGCCGCGCGCTCGGCGAGCAGCAGCGCGAGCCTGCGCCTGGCGGCCTCCGGCAGGGGCGGCCGGACGTCCTCCGGCGCCGCCTCGGGCAGCGGTCCCGGCGTGGCCGGCAGGAGCGCGGCCCGGCGCTGCACGGTCCGCAGCGCGGCCTCGTCGAGCAACGCCCCGGGGGAGGCGGGGCGGCGGTCCGTGCCGAGGAGGGCGGTGGTGACGAGGTCGTCCCAGGTGGTGCTCGACGCAGGTCTTTCCGTCACAGAGCTGCCTTCCGTCACAGAGCTGCCTTCCATTACAGGGCTGTGTTCTGCCCCAGGGCTGTTGTCCACCACAGAGTTGTCTTCCGCCGCAGTGCCGTCTTCCGTCACAGGGCCACCGGTTCCGGTGCCCAGGCCAGCAGGGGGGTGAAGCCCCGGTGCCCGCATTCGCCGAACACCCGCACCGGGCGCCCGCCCGATATCGCCGTCAGCCGCCACAGGGCCGATTCGTCGCCACCGGGGGACACCGCCGGGAGGGCCGACCGGCCGTCCGCGTCCGCCAGTCGCCAGTCGCCGCCGTCCGTGCCGGGGACCGGGACCACCCCCGAGAGGACCACCGGCCAGCCCTCCAGCCACGGGTCGTCCCGCAGTGCCTCGCCGTACGCCCGGAGCGCCTCCTCCGCGTCACCGCCCGGCGGCGGGCCGGGGACGGGCGCCGGGGCCGCGTGCCGGGTGCCCAGGACCGCGCGCAGCGGCCGGGCGGAAGGGTGGAAGGCGAGGTCCGCGTCCAGGGCGAGACCGACGGGGAGCGACAACTCGGGCGCGCGGCCCGCCGCGCCGTAGGAGAGGAGCAGGGCCATCCGGCCCGTGTCCCGGCCCCGCAGCCAGACGCGGCGTGTGACCAGCCGGCCGTCGTCGCCGTCCCGCTGGGCCAGGACGAGCCAACGGTCGCGCACGAGCGGGGCGGAGGCCAGCAGCGACGCCGCGTCCGGCGTGATGCCCACGCGCGCCCGCACCGTCGCCGCCAGGGGCTCCGGCAGCTCGTCCAGCCGGAGGAACCCCTGGTTGAGGGTGTGCAGCAGCGCGCATTCCTCCAGGAGCCGGGAGGTCCGGCCGGCCCCGGAGCCGGAGCCCGCCACGGACGCCAACTCCCGCACCCGCGCGGCGAGTCCCGGCGCCTGCGCGTCGACCATGCGGGCCGCCGTCTCCTCCCACCGCCCGTACGAGGCGGCGTCGGCCGACGCCAGGCCGCTCCGCAGCAGATCGGCGAGGCGCCGCTCCAGCTCCGAGGCGCCCTCCGCGATCCGCGCCGCGCGGCGCTCCGCCCGGCGGCGCGCGGCCTCCGGGTCGGCCGGGCCCCGGGACGTCCCGGAAGCGGCGCCACCGGACCCGGCGGCCTCCCGCTGCCGCCGCTTGTCCAGCCACTGGCCCGCCCAGTCCGGCGGCGTCCCTTCCGGAACGGAACCCGGGCCCTCCGACCACGACAGCAGCAGCCCCAGCGCGTGCTTGCACGGGAACTTGCGGCTCGGACAGGAACAGTGGAAACCCGGCCCCGACAGATCCACGACCGTCCGGTACGGCTTGCCGCCGCTGCCCTCGCACTCCCCCCAGACCGCGCCCGTGTGCGCGCCCGCGCCCGACCACGGGCCGGGCGTCGCGAGCCTCGCGCCCGCCTTGCGTGATGCGGCGTCAGGTGCCAGCTCCAGCACGCGTTCCGCCGTCCAGCGTTCCCCCTGCGGATTCATGTCCCCGACGGTAGGGGACCCCACTGACAATCGCCCTCGACGTGATGAATCCGCAGGTCAGGGCCATTGTCAGTGGGGTGGTGCAGGGTGGGTCACGCCACCCGGAACCGCACGACGAGGGGGACTTGTGACCGTGCCCGGAATCCAGACCGATGCCCTGCGCCCGCACGCCGAGGACGCTTTCGCCCACGAGCTGAAGGCCCTCGCGGCGGCCGACGACCGCCCCAGGCCCGAGCGTTGGCGGCTGTCGCCGTGGGCCGTCGCCACGTATCTCCTCGGCGGCACGCTCCCCGACGGCACCGTGATCACACCCAAGTACGTGGGCCCGCGCAGAATCGTCGAGGTCGCCGTCACCACGCTCGCCACCGACCGCGCCCTGCTGCTGCTCGGCGTGCCCGGCACCGCCAAGACCTGGGTCTCGGAGCATCTCGCCGCCGCCGTCAGCGGCGACTCCACCCTGCTCGTCCAGGGCACCGCCGGCACCGCCGAGGAAGCCATCCGCTACGGCTGGAACTACGCCCGGCTGCTCGCCGAAGGCCCCAGTCGCGACGCGCTCGTGCCCAGCCCCGTCATGCGGGCCATGGCCGAGGGCATGACCGCGCGCGTCGAGGAGCTGACCCGCATCCCCGCCGACGTCCAGGACACCCTCATCACCGTCCTGTCCGAGAAGACCCTCCCTGTCCCCGAACTGGGCCAGGAGGTCCAGGCCGTCCGCGGGTTCAACCTCATCGCCACGGCCAACGACCGCGACCGCGGGGTCAACGAGCTCTCCAGCGCGCTGCGCCGCCGGTTCAACACGGTCGTCCTGCCGCTGCCCGCCACCGCCGAGGACGAAGTCGGCATCGTCGCCCGCCGCGTCGACCAGATCGGCCGCTCCCTGGACCTGCCCGCCACGCCCGACGGCATCGACGAGATCCGCCGCGTCGTCACCGTCTTCCGCGAACTGCGCGACGGCGTCACCACCGACGGCCGCACCAGGCTCAAGTCGCCCTCGGGAACGCTCTCCACGGCCGAGGCGATCTCCGTTGTCACGGGCGGGCTCGCGCTCGCCGCCCACTTCGGCGACGGCGTCCTGCGCGCCGGGGACGTGGCCGCCGGCATCCTCGGCGCGGTCGTCCGCGACCCCGCCGCCGACCGGGCCGTCTGGCAGGAGTACCTGGAGACCGTCGTCCGCGAACGGGACGGCTGGAAGGACTTCTACCGCGCCTGCCGCGAGGTGGCCGCGTGACCGGGACCGCCGCCGCTCCGGAGGCTCCCGTGCTGCTCGGCGTGCGCCACCACGGCCCGGGCTCCGCACGGGCCGTACGGGCCGCCCTCGACCGGTGCCGGCCCACCGCCGTGCTGATCGAGGGCCCGCCCGAGGCGGACGCCCTCGCCCTCCTCGCCGCCGAGGAGGACATGCGCCCGCCGGTCGCCCTGCTCGCCCACGTCGCCGGGGAACCGGGCCGCGCCGCGTTCTGGCCGTTCGCCGCGTTCTCCCCGGAGTGGACCGCCCTGCGCTGGGCCCTCGCCCACGACGTACCGGTCCGCTTCATCGACCTGCCCGCCGCGCACACGCTCGCGCTGGGCGGGGAGACCGGACCCGGGCCCGAGGCCGGCCCCGGCCCGTCGGAGGCCGCGACTCCGCGCACCGACCCGCTCGCCGTGCTCGCCGGAGCCGCCGGGTACGACGACCCGGAGACCTGGTGGGAGGACGTCGTCGAACACCGGCGCGACGAGGGCGACGCGCTCGCCCCGTTCGAGGCCGTCGCCGACGCCATGGGCGAACTGCGATCCGCCCTCGGCGAGGAGGGCGACGCCGCCCACGCCGAGCGCGACGCGATCCGGGAAGCCCACATGCGGCTCAAACTCCGCGAGGCACGGCGGGAGTTCGGGGACGCCGTCGCTGTTGTGTGCGGCGCCTGGCACGTGCCCGCCCTCGCCGAGCGGCGGACCGTGGCCGCCGACCGGCAGACGCTCAAGGGCCTCCCCAAGGCCAAGGCCGAGATCGGCTGGGTGCCCTGGACCCACCGGCGCCTCTCCCGCCACAGCGGCTACGGTGCCGGTGTCACCTCACCCGGCTGGTACGGGCATCTCTTCCGGTCCCCCGACCGGCCCGTCGAGCGCTGGATGACCGAGGTCGCCCGGCTGCTGCGCGCCGAAGGCCACCCCGTCTCCTCCGCGCACGTCATCGAGGCCGTACGGCTCGCCCAGACCCTCGCCGCGATGCGCGGCCGTCCGCTCGCCGGGCTCGCCGAGACCGTCGACGCGATCCGCGCCGTGATGTGCGATGGCTCGGACGTGCCGCTCGCCCTCGTCCGGGACCGGCTGGTCGTCGGCGACGTACTGGGCGAGGTCCCCGCCGCCGCGCCCGCCTCGCCCCTCCAGCGCGACCTGGACCGGCAGCGGCGCACGTTGCGGCTCAAGCCCGAAGCGGCAGTTCGTGACTGCGAGTTCGACCTGCGCAAGGACACGGACGCGGCTCGCAGCCGGCTGCTGCACCGGCTGCGGCTGCTCGGCGTCGACTGGGGCGAGCCCCTCCCCTCGCGCGGCGGGCTCGGCACCTTCCGGGAGAGCTGGCGGCTGTGCTGGGAGCCCGAGTTGTCCGTACGGCTCGCCGAGGCGGGGGCGTGGGGCACGACGGTGGAGGGCGCGGCGACCGCCAAGGCGGAGTCGCTGGCGCGCGAGGCCACCGCCCTCGCCGGGATCACCGCCCTGGCCGAGCGATGCCTGCTCGCGGACCTGCCCGACGCCCTGCCCGTCGTCATGCGCGCCCTCGCCGACCGCGCCGCCCTCGACTCGGACGCCGGCCACCTGGCCCAGGCCCTGCCCGCCCTCGTCCGCTCCGTGCGCTACGGCGACGTCCGCCGCACGGACACGGCCGCCCTCGCCGAAGTGGCCACCGGCCTCGCCGAACGCGTCTTCATCGGCCTGCCCGCCGCCTGCGCGGGCCTGGACACGGACGCGGCGGCGGAGATGCGCGGCCATGTGGACGGGGTGCACCGGGCGGTGGCATTACTGGCGGAGACGGCGGAGACGGCGGAGACGGCGGAGGCCGCCGCCCCGCCCGGGCTACGTGAGCGCTGGGCTGCCGTCCTGATGGTGCTCGCCGAGCGGGACGGGCTGCCCGGGGGGATACGTGGGCGGGCCGCGCGGTTGCTGCTCGACGACGGGCGGCTGACGCACGAGCGGGCGGAACGGCTGATGGGCCTTGCCCTCTCCGTCGGTACGCCGCCCGCCGAGGCGGCAGCCTGGATCGAGGGGTTCGTCGGCAGCGGCGGCTCCGGCGGGATGCTCCTCGTCCACGACGAACGGCTGCTCGGCCTCATCGACGGCTGGCTCACCGGAGTGCCGCCCGAGGCATTCACCGGCGTACTGCCACTGCTGCGCCGCACGTTCGCCGTGTTCGAGGCGGGGGTGCGGCGGACGCTCGGCGAGCGGATACGCCGGGGCGGGGCGGGCGCCGGCGCGCAGTCGCCGGACCAGGACACGACAAGGGGCTTCGGCCCGGGTCTCGACCCCGAGCGCGCCGCCGCCGTCCTGCCGGTCATGCGGCTGCTGCTGGGGATGCTGGGGACGGAAGCGGCGGCCGGGCCCGAGCGAAGCAGTGCGGCCAAAGGGAGTAAAGGGAGTAAGGGAGTACTCGTATGACCGCTGAGGCCACCCACACCACTGACGCCACCCGCACCACTGCGGAAGCGGAACGGCTGCGCCGCTGGCGGCTCGTGCTGGGCGCGGAGGGCGGCGAGGGCGCAGGCCCGGGCGGCGGCCTCGTGGGCGCCGACGCCGCCATGGACCGGACGCTGGAGGCGCTCTACGGCGAGACGGACGGGGGCGCCCGGCGCCAGGGCGGGCTCGGCGCGTCCGCGCCGCGCGTCGCCCGCTGGCTGGGGGACATCCGGACGTACTTTCCGGCTTCCGTCGTTCAGGTGATGCAGCGGGACGCCATCGACCGCCTCGGGCTGTCCGCGCTGCTGCTGGAGCCGGAGATGCTGGAGGCCGTCGAGGCCGACGTCCATCTCGTCGGCACCCTCCTCTCCCTCGGCAAGGCGATGCCCGAGGCCACCAAGGAGACCGCGCGGGCCGTCGTCCGCAAGGTCGTCGCGGACCTGGAGTCCCGCCTCGCCGGCAGGACCCGCGCCACGCTCACCGGCGCCCTCGACCGCTCCGCGCGGACCGCCCGCCCCCGTCACCGCGACATCGACTGGGACCGCACCATCCGGGCCAACCTCAAGAACTACCTGCCCGCCCACCGCACGGTCGTCCCCGAGCGCCTGATCGGCCACGGCCGGGCCGCGCGAGCCGTGCGGAAGGAGGTGATCCTCTGCATCGACCAGTCGGGCTCGATGGCAGCCTCCGTCGTCCACGCCTCCGTCTTCGGCGCGGTCCTCGCCTCCATGCGCGCCCTCGACACCCGTCTCGTCGTCTTCGACACGGCCGTCGTCGACCTCACCGACCAGCTGGCCGACCCGGTGGACGTGCTCTTCGGCACCCAGCTCGGCGGCGGCACGGACATCAATCGCGCGCTCGCCTACTGCCAGTCACGGATCACCCGGCCGGCCGAGACGGTCGTGGTCCTCATCAGTGATCTCTACGAGGGGGGCATCCGGGACGAAATGCTCAAGAGGGTCGCCGCGATGAAGGCGTCCGGCGTCCAGTTCGTCAGCCTGCTGGCCCTGTCCGACGAGGGCGCCCCCGCCTACGACCACGACCACGCGGCGGCCCTGGCCGCCCTGGGCGCGCCCGCCTTCGCCTGCACCCCGGACCTCTTCCCGGAGGTCATGGCCGCCGCCCTGGAGAAGCGCCCGCTGCCGATACCCGACCCGGCCGTCTGACGGCCCCCGTGACGGCCGTCCGACGGCCCCGGCTACCCCGAACGCGGCCGAAAGCGTGCGGACGTCGTCGCGATCTGTGAGCGTAATCACGGCCGGAGTGTGATCTGCGATTTAGGGACGCCCCTCCCTCGGGGATAACCTGCGAGACGGACATGCCGCGTCAACGGTGAACGTGTGCCGCCCTCGCCCGTGCTACCCCGGGGCGCAAAACCCCCGGACCTTTGCGGAGATCGCGACCCTCACGCTGCCTCGCGGCACGCCCGCGCAGACAACGAACCGCGATATCCATGGAAAAGGGACGGACGCGCGTGGACCTGTTCGAGTACCAGGCGAGGGACCTCTTCGCCAAGCACGGTGTACCGGTGCTGGCCGGTGAAGTCATCGACACGCCTGAGGCGGCGCGCGAGGCCACTGAGCGTCTGGGCGGCCGTTCGGTCGTCAAGGCTCAGGTGAAGGTCGGCGGCCGCGGCAAGGCCGGCGGCGTGAAGCTGGCCGCCACCCCGGACGAGGCCGTCGCCCGCGCGACGGACATCCTCGGCATGGACATCAAGGGCCACACGGTCCACAAGGTCATGATCGCCGAGACCGCTCCGGAGATCGCCGAGGAGTACTACGTCTCGTACCTCCTCGACCGCACCAACCGCACCTTCCTCGCCATGGCGTCCGTCGCCGGCGGTATGGACATCGAGGAGGTCGCCGCGACGACCCCCGAGAAGCTCGCCAAGGTGCCGGTCGACGCCAACGAGGGCGTCACCATCGAGAAGGCCCGCGAGATCGTCGCCCAGGCGAAGTTCCCGGCCGAGGTCGCCGAACAGGTCGCCGAGGTCCTCGTGACCCTGTGGAAGACCTTCGTCGCCGAGGACGCGCTCCTCGTCGAGGTCAACCCGCTCGCCAAGGTCGCCGACGGCCGCGTCATCGCGCTCGACGGCAAGGTCTCCCTGGACGCCAACGCCGAGTTCCGTCAGCCCTCGCACGAGGAGCTCGAGGACAAGGCCGCCGCCAACCCGCTCGAGGCGGCCGCCAAGGCCAAGGGCCTGAACTACGTCAAGCTCGACGGTCAGGTCGGCATCATCGGCAACGGCGCGGGTCTCGTCATGAGCACCCTGGACGTCGTCGCCTACGCCGGTGAGAACCACGGCGGCGTCAAGCCCGCCAACTTCCTCGACATCGGTGGCGGTGCCTCCGCCGAGGTCATGGCCAACGGCCTCGAGATCATCCTGGGCGACGAGGACGTCAAGTCCGTCTTCGTCAACGTCTTCGGTGGCATCACCGCCTGTGACGCGGTCGCCAACGGCATCGTCCAGGCTCTGGCGCTGCTCGAGTCCAAGGGCGAGAAGGTCGAGAAGCCGCTGGTCGTGCGTCTCGACGGCAACAACGCGGAGCTGGGTCGCAAGATCCTGACCGACGCCAACCACCCGCTGGTGCAGCAGGTGGACACCATGGACGGCGCCGCCGAGCGCGCCGCCGAGCTGGCTGCGAAGTAAGGAACGAGGTCACTAGAACACCATGGCTATCTTCCTCACCAAGGACAGCAAGGTCATCGTCCAGGGCATGACCGGCTCCGAGGGCCAGAAGCACACCAAGCGCATGCTGGCTTCCGGCACCAACATCGTCGGTGGCGTGAACCCGCGCAAGGCCGGCACGACCGTCGACTTCGACGGCACCGAGGTCCCCGTCTTCGGCTCCGTCAAGGACGCCATGGAGAAGACCGGCGCCGACGTCACGGTCATCTTCGTCCCGGAGAAGTTCACCAAGGACGCCGTCGTCGAGGCCATCGAGGCCGAGATCGAGCTCGCCGTCGTGATCACCGAGGGCGTCGCGGTCCACGACACCGCCTCGTTCTGGGCGCTGGCCCAGGCCAAGGGCAACAAGACCCGCATCATCGGCCCCAACTGCCCGGGTCTGATCAGCCCCGGCCAGTCCAACGCGGGCATCATCCCGGCCGACATCACCAAGCCCGGCCGCATCGGTCTCGTGTCCAAGTCCGGCACGCTGACCTACCAGATGATGTACGAGCTGCGCGACCTCGGCTTCAGCTCCTGCGTCGGCATCGGTGGCGACCCGATCATCGGCACCACCCACATCGACGCCCTGAAGGCCTTCCAGGACGACCCCGAGACCGACCTGATCGTCATGATCGGCGAGATCGGCGGCGACGCGGAGGAGCGGGCGGCCGACTTCATCAAGGAGCACGTCACCAAGCCGGTCGTCGGCTACGTGGCCGGCTTCACCGCGCCCGAGGGCAAGACGATGGGCCACGCGGGTGCCATCGTGTCCGGTTCGTCCGGCACCGCCCAGGCGAAGAAGGAGGCCCTCGAGGCCGCGGGCGTGAAGGTCGGCAAGACCCCGTCCGAGACGGCTCGCCTCGCGCGCGCCGCGCTGGCCGGCTGACGCCGTCCAGGTTCCACGGCGTGGGCCCGCATCCCGGCAGGGGGTGCGGGCCCACGCCCGTATACGGGTGCCACGCCTGTACGGGGCCGCTGCCGCACCTGGTTGGACTAAAAGGTTCATAACCGTATTCGTTGCCATACAAGCGACACGACGGTTAAAAGCCAGCTACCCGCCCGAAAGGCGCGTTCTTGGCAGCATGGCCCTGTGAGTGAATACGCCGGTCACGGCCCGTCGCCGACGACGGAGTACCGGCCCGCGGAGGCGGGCCCGGTGCCCTGGGCGCCGGCGCTGCCCGGGTCGGCGAGCACGGCGTTCATCGGCGGGGTGCTCGCCGCCGGGCTGGGGCTCGGGGCCTTCGCCATGGCCGTCCTGGCGATGTGGATCACCTCCCCGTACCCCGACAGCGGCCCCGCGGGCGCGCTGCGCGTCGCCGCCGACCTGTGGCTGCTCGCGCACGGCGCCGGTCTTGTGCGGACCGAGACACTGGCCGGGCCGCCCGCGCCGATCGCGCTGACCCCGCTGCTGTGCGCGCTCGTGCCCTGCACTCTGCTCTACCGCGCCGCCTGTCACGCCCTCGAGCCCCCCGAGGACGCGCCCCCGGACACCCCCGGCCCCGCGCCCCGCCCGGCCTTCACCGCCATGCTCGGCGGCTACCTCCTGGTGGCCCTGGCGGCAGTCGTCTACGCCTGGTCCAGCCCGGTGCGGCCCGCACTGCTGAGCACGCTCTTCCAGTTGCCGCTCGTCGCGGCGGTGTTCATCGCCGCCGGGGTGTGGACGGCCGACGGGCGGCCGGGCTTCCCGGCGCCGCACTTCGTCCGGCGGGTGCTGCCCACACGGCTGCGACGGTGGTTCACCCGGGCCCGGCTGAACGCGATCGCCCGCACCGGGGCGACGGCCGTGGCCGTCCTCCTCGGCGGCGGCCTGCTGCTGGTCGCCGCCTCGCTGATCATGCACGCCGGAACGGCCCAGGACGCCGCCGTCCAGCTGGCACCGCGCTGGTCCGGACGGGTGGCGCTGGCGCTGCTCAGTGCGGCGCTGCTGCCCAACGCGATGGTCTGGGCGGTGGCGTACGGGCTCGGGCCCGGCTTCACGGTGGGCGCGGGCAGCCTGGTCGCCCCGCTGAGTGCCGTGCCGGACCGCCCCAGGCTGCCGCGTTTCCCCCTGCTCGCGGCGCTGCCCGAGCCCGGCGCGGCGAGCCCGCTCGTCCTGGCGGGCGCGGCGGCGCTCGCGGCCGGCGCGGGCATCGCGGTCGCGCACACCGCCGTGCCGAGGCGCGCCCGGCGTGTGGGCTATGGGGAGGCCGCCGCGACAGCGGTACTGGGCGCGTTGCTGTGCGGGGTGTTGATGACAGTGCTGGCGTACGCGTCGTCGGGCGCGATCGGCAACGACGCGCTCGCCGGCTTCGGCCCGCCGTGCTGGCGCACCGGGGGCGCGGCGGCGGCCTGGACGGCGGCGATCGGCCTGCCGGGGGCGCTGGTGGTGCGATGGCGGCGGGGGGCGGTGCCTTCCGCGCGGGGTGCGCGGGCGGAGGGTGGCCAAGAGGGCGGGGAGGAGACGCTGACGGGGTGGCGACGGGTCGGGTACGCGCTGGGGCTGGCGGTGGCGGTGGGGGCGCCGGGTGCGGCGGCGGAGCCGGGGGTGGATCCCCCGGAGCGGGTCCGCGAGACGGAAGCCGGGCCGGAGCCGTCGGGATCCGGCCCGGGAGCCGAGCCTGAGCCTGAGCCCGGGTCAGAGTCCGAGCCCGGGTCAGACTCCGAGTCCGAGTCCGGCTCGGACATCGGCCCCGGTCCGGTGTCCTCGCGGTCGCCGTGGGCGGCGATGGTGGCGTGGTTCGGCTTCCGTCCGCCCGGGAGCCCGAAGGCCGTGCCCGAGCCGGAACCGGTCGTGTACGAGCCGGAGACGTTGCCGCTGACGCCGACGCGGCATCTGCGGGCCACGGAGGAGACGGAGGAGCCCGAGCCCCGGGGGCGGCACAGGATGCGGGGCAAGCGAGGACGGCGGCGCGGAGCCGCCGCGTCGGACTGGCACGAGCCGTCGGCGCGGCGGCACCGGTGGGCGGCGCTCAAGGATTCGGGGGGCGGGCTGATGCCGGACTTCGAGCCGCGGGAGGGGAAGGGGGAGTAGGCCCCGGTCCCGCCCTTTCACCGTTTCCCAGGGGGCTGCCGCCCCCTGGAGCCCCGCCCCCCCGGGGGGGGGCGCGAGGGGGCCACGGCACCGCCGCTGCGGCGGGAAGGAGGCGCCCGGCGCTCAGTCCTGCGTGCCCAGCAGCGGCCGGAACTGCTTCGGCAGATGGTTCTCGCAGGCCGCGCGCGACGTCTGGGTGAGCGCGTCGTCGACGCACGTGTAGTAGTCGCGGTAGGCGATGTGGAAAGCGAACGTCGCCGCCACGATGGCCAGCGCGAGCCCGCCCGTGACCAGGCCGCTGACCGCCGCCGTCGTCTGGGGGCGGAAGCCGCCGGGGGCGGGCGGCGGGGCCGGGGTGTCCGGGTCGCGGGGCTTGGGCTTGGCCCGCAGGGAGCTGATGCCCCAGTAGACGGAGAGGGCACCGAGCAGCAGGGCCACCTGCGGAATGCTGAAGAGGGCGAAGAAGAACCCCCACATGCCCGCGAGCAGGGCGTAGCGGGCGCGCCGCTGGGCCGGGTCCGTGGGGTCCCAGCGCAGGCCGCCCGGGCCGCCGGGACCGCCCGAGGGGCCCTGACCACTGCCGAAGCCGCCGCCCTGGCGGCCCGGCTGCCGGCTGCTCCACTGGCTGCCCCAGGCCGGACGTTCCTCACCAGGCTGCTGCTCCTGGCCGTTCTCGTCGTCGCCGTCACCGGAGTGGCCGGAACCGCCCGGGTTGCCCGTCGCGGGCGTGCGCGGCTGCCACGGGCGGTCCGGACGGCCCTCGGGTGGCGCGGCGAAGGGGTTGTCCTGCTCCTCCCCGGTGGGGGACGGCTGCGGCTGGCTCTCGCGCAGCGCGAGGCGCGGGAGGCGGTGAACCGCGTGACGGCGTCGGTCCGGCATGTGGAGTGTGTCTTCCCCTGGTGTGGTCGTCCTGCACCTTCGAGCCTACGGTGACACGCTCTTTTTCCCGTGCCGTTTCCCGTGCCGCCGTCCGGTCCGGTCCCGACGCTACCTCCCGTGCCCGCCCCCGTCCCGTGGGGGCGGTTCGGTGTGCCGGTATCGTTGCTGGCGGTCGGCGGCTTCGTAGAGTCCCCCGTAATCGGTGACCCCTCCGACTCGTACGACCATACAAACCGCATCACCCGCGAGAAAGGGCCCCACCGTGGCCGCCCCCGCCCGCCCCGCCCGTGTCGTCGTGCTCGTCTCCGGTTCCGGTACGAACCTTCAGGCCCTGCTGGACGCCATCGCCGCCGACCCCGACGGCTACGGCGTCCGCGTCGTGGCCGTGGGCGCCGACCGGGACGGCATCGCGGGCCTGGAGCGCGCCGAGCGCGCCGGGCTGCCGACGTATGTGTGCCGGGTGAAGGACCACGCCACCCGTGATGCGTGGGACGAGGCGCTGACGGAGGCGACGGCCGCGTACGAGCCGGACCTCGTCGTCACCGCCGGCTTTATGAAGATCGTGGGGCGGGCGTTCCTCGCCCGGTTCGGCGGGCGGATCGTCAATACCCACCCCGCCCTCCTCCCCAGCTTTCCCGGTGCCCACGGGGTGCGCGACGCGCTCGCGTACGGCGTGAAGGTCACCGGGTGCACCGTCCACCTCGTCGACGAAGGCGTCGACACCGGCCCGATCATCGCCCAGGGCGTGGTGGAGATCCGGGACGAGGACGACGAGTCCGCGCTGCATGAGCGGATCAAGGAAGTCGAGCGTTCGCTGCTCGTCGATGTCGTGGGGCGTCTGGCCCGCGACGGCTACCGCATAGAGGGACGAAAGGTAAGGATCCCGTGACCGCCGAAGGTACGACCGCCGAAGCTGTGACCGCCGGAGCCGGGGCCATGAAGCGGCCCATCCGCCGGGCACTGGTCAGCGTCTACGACAAGACCGGGCTGGAGGAGCTGGCCCGGGGGCTGCACGACGCGGGCGTCGAGCTGGTCTCCACCGGTTCCACGGCCGGCCGGATCGCCGCCGCCGGCGTCCCCGTCACCAAGGTCGAGGAGCTCACCGGCTTCCCCGAGTGCCTGGACGGCCGGGTGAAGACCCTCCACCCCCGCGTCCACGCCGGCATCCTCGCCGACCAGCGCCTGGAGGCGCACCGCGCGCAGCTCGACGAGCTGGGCGTCAGCCCCTTCGAGCTGGTGATCGTCAACCTCTACCCGTTCCGGGAGACCGTCGCCTCGGGCGCCTCGCCCGACGAGTGCGTCGAGCAGATCGACATCGGCGGCCCCTCGATGGTCCGCGCCGCCGCCAAGAACCACCCCTCCGTCGCGGTGATCGTCAACCCCGGCCGCTACGACGACGTGCTCAAGGCCGTCGGCGACGGCGGTTTCGACCTCGCCGCCCGCAAGCGGCTGGCCGCCGAGGCGTTCCAGCACACGGCCGCCTACGACGTGGCCGTGGCGAACTGGTTCGCGGAGGGCTACGGCGCGGACGAGAGCCCGTGGCCGGACTTCATCGGGATCTCCTACGCCCGCAAGCAGGTGCTGCGCTACGGCGAGAACCCGCACCAGCCCGCCGCGCTCTACCTCGACCCCACGGGCACGGGGCTCGCGAACGCGGAGCAGCTGCACGGCAAGGAGATGTCGTACAACAACTTCGTCGACACCGACGCCGCCCGCCGCGCCGCCTACGACCACGCCGACCCCTGCGTCGCGATCATCAAGCACGCCAACCCGTGCGGCATCGCGACCGGTTCGGACGTCGCCGAGGCCCACCGCAAGGCCCACGCCTGCGACCCGCTGTCCGCCTTCGGCGGCGTCATCGCCGTCAACCGGCCGGTGTCGGTGGCGATGGCCGAGCAGGTCGCGGAGATCTTCACCGAGGTCCTCGTCGCGCCCGGCTACGAGGACGGCGCCGTCGAGGTCCTGGCCCGCAAGAAGAACATCCGGGTGCTGCGCTGCGCCGACGCGCCCGTGGCGCACGGCGAGTCCCGGCCCATCGAGGGCGGTCTGCTGGTCCAGGCCAAGGACCGCCTCCAGGCCGAGGGCGACGACCCGGCCAACTGGACGCTCGCCACGGGCGAGGCGCTCTCCGAGGCGGAGCTGGCCGAGCTGGCCTTCGCGTGGAAGGCCTGCCGCGCGGTGAAGTCCAACGCGATCCTGCTGGCCAAGGACGGTGCGACCGTCGGCGTCGGCATGGGCCAGGTCAACCGCGTGGACTCCGCGAAGCTGGCCGTCCAGCGGGCGGGCGAGGAGCGCGCCCGGGGCTCGTACGCCGCGTCCGACGCGTTCTTCCCGTTCCCGGACGGGCTGGAGGTGCTGACCGCCGCCGGGATCAAGGCAGTGGCCCAGCCGGGCGGTTCGGTCCGCGACGAGCAGGTGGTGGAGGCCGCGAAGGCGGCGGGCGTGACGATGTACTTCACGGGTACGCGTCACTTCTTCCACTGAGCCCTGAGAACACTGAGCCCCGAGAACGAAGAAGGCCGCGCCCCCGGCAGCGGAGCGCGGCCTTCCGGGAACGCCTCAGCGGACCCGTACGACCACCGTGCCGACGATCTTGTCGGCGAACGTCTGCTTCTTCTCGTCCCACAGAGGCCAGAGATAGCCGAGGTAGAAGAAACCGTCGACGATGTGGCACAGGTTGCGGACGAACGCCATGCCGAAGCCGGTGGGCATGCCGTCGCGTTCGCGCAGGACGCTGATGCCCACGGCCTTCTTGCCCGGCGTCTGGCCGGTCTTGCCCTGGCGGTAGAGGGACCAGAAGCCGAGGAAGACGCTGAGGACGAAGCCGAGCCCCATCACGACCAGACCGCCGGTCGTCAGGCCGGTCGACTGCTTGCAGTAGCCCTGGCTCGCCGCGTACGTGGAGCAGTCCTCGTATCCGGTGATCCACATGCCGGCGCCGGCCGCGATCAGGAGCAGCGTGGGAATCCCCAGGATCAGGCTGTCCAGCAGCGTCGCGCCCACGCGCGCCCCCCAGCCCGCCAGCGGCGGGCGCTGCTGCATGGCGTACGGGTCCTGCGGATAGCCGCCGTAGCCGTAGGCCCCGGGAGCCCCGTAGGCCCCGGGCTGCTGGGGGAACGGCGGGTGCTGCGGATACGGCTGTCCCGGCTGCTGCGGCGGGCCGTAGCCCGGCACGGGCGGCGGGTAGGGCGGGTTCGGGTGGGTCACCTGGACGTGTCCTTCGAGCGGTGGCTGGGTTCGTACGGGACGGCCGTGGCCCGGGCCACGGCGGCGCAATCGTAGACATACGGTCGTACCGCGCGGCGTCGCGCGGACGACCTCCGACCTGAGTGGAACCAACCCCACCCGATCCGCGAGGATGTGCACCATGACCGCCCAGATTCTCGATGGCAAGGCCACCGCGGCCGCGATCAAGTCAGAACTCTCCACCCGTGTGCAGGCGCTGAAGGCCCGGGGCATCACCCCCGGCCTGGGCACGATCCTGGTCGGGGAGGACCCGGGCAGCCAGAAGTACGTGGCCGGCAAGCACCGCGACTGCGCCGAGGTCGGCATCGCCTCCATCCAGCGCGAGCTCCCCGCGACCGCCACCCAGGAGGAGATCGAGGCGGTCGTCCGGGAGCTCAACGAGGACCCGGCCTGCACCGGCTACATCGTCCAGCTGCCGCTGCCCAGGGGCATCGACGAGAACCGCGTCCTCGGCCTGATGGACCCGGCCAAGGACGCCGACGGCCTCCACCCGACCAACCTCGGCCACCTCGTCCTCAACGAGCCCGCCCCGCTGCCCTGCACCCCCAACGGCATCATCACCCTGCTGCGCCGGCACGGTGTGGAGATCAACGGTGCCGAGGTGGTCGTGGTCGGGCGCGGTGTGACCATCGGCCGCCCGATGCCGCTGCTGCTGACCCGCCGCTCCGAGAACGCCACGGTCACGCAGTGCCACACCGGCACCCGGGACCTGGCGGCCCATCTGAAGCGGGCCGACATCGTCGTGGCCGCGGCGGGCGTGCCGCACCTGATCAAGCCCGAGGACGTCAAGCCGGGCGCGGCGGTCCTCGACGTCGGCGTCAGCCGCGACGAGAACGGCAAGATCGTCGGCGATGTCCACCCGGGCGTGCGCGAGGTCGCGGCCTGGATCTCCCCGAACCCCGGCGGCGTCGGCCCGATGACCCGCGCCCTGCTGCTGGCCAACGTGGTGGAGGCCGCCGAGCGGGATGCCTCGCGGCGCGACGGAACCGGCGATGAGGGCTGAGCCCGGCGGTCCGGGCGCGAACGGCTCCCGGCGGGACGCCGACGGGCCCGGTGGCCCGGCCGGCCCCGACGGAGCCGGCAAGGCGGCCGGCTCCGGTCGGTCGGCGGGTTCGGACGGGTCGGCGCAGGCCGGTGGGGCCAATGGCTCCGGCGGGTCCGGAAAGCCCGTCGGCCCGGGAAGGGCCGGCGGGTCGGCGAAGGCCGCCGGTCCCGGCAAAGCGAGCGAAAAGCCCGGCAAGGTGAACGGTGAGGCCGGCAAGGTGAATGGTGAGGCCGGCAAGTCGCCGGGCAAGCCGTCCGCCGAGCCCGCCGGCAAGGCGCACGCGCACGCGCACGGACCCACCCGTCGTCCCCCGCAGGTCACCCGGGACACCGCGCGCCCCGAGGGCGGCGGGCGTGCCGCGCCCGGGCGCGCCCCGGCGCCGGCCCGGCAGTGGCCGCTGCTGGCGGTCCTGGGGGCCACGGGCCTGGGCCTGCTGATCGTGGCCTTCGACGCCTTCCGGGTCGGTGCGCTGATCATCGGGCTGGCGCTGATCGGCGGCGCGGTGCTGCGCTGGACCCTGCCGTCCGTGGGCATGCTCGCCGTGCGCTCCCGGTTCACCGACCTCTTCCTGTACGGCGGGCTGGGCCTGGCGATCGTGCTGCTCGCCCTGATGGCCCAGCCGCACGCGTGGCTGAAGATCCCGTTGCTGGAGGACGTGCTGCACTTCACCGTGCAGTAGGGCAAGGTGCGTGACGTGGGGCCGCCCGGTGCGCCGGCCCCACGAACATCGTCAGAAGGGGTGTTCCGGATCATGTCCAAGATCAAGGTCGCCAACCCCGTCGTCGAGCTCGACGGCGACGAGATGACCCGCATCATCTGGCAGTTCATCAAGGAAAAACTGATCCTGCCCTACCTCGACGTCGAGCTGAAGTACTACGACCTGGGCATCGAGAACCGCGACGCCACGGGCGACCAGGTGACGGTCGCCGCCGCCCACGCCATCAAGGAACACGGCGTCGGGGTGAAGTGCGCGACCATCACCCCGGACGAGGCCCGCGTCGAGGAGTTCAACCTCAAGGCGATGTACCGCTCGCCCAACGGCACCATCCGCAACATCCTCGGCGGAGTGATCTTCCGCGAGCCGATCATCATGAGCAATGTGCCGCGGCTGGTGCCCGGCTGGACCAAGCCCATCGTCGTCGGCCGTCACGCCTTCGGCGACCAGTACCGCGCGACGGACCTCAAGGTCCCCGGCGCGGGCACGCTCACCATGACCTTCACCCCCAAGGACGGCTCCGAGCCCGTCGAGCTGGAGGTCTACGAGTTCCCGGGCGCCGGCGTCGCGCTGTCCATGTACAACCTGGACGACTCGATCCGCGACTTCGCCCGCGCCTCGTTCCGCTACGGCCTCGACCGCGGCTACCCGGTGTACATGTCCACCAAGAACACGATCCTCAAGAAGTACGACGGCCGCTTCAAGGACATCTTCCAGGCGGTCTTCGACGCCGAGTACCGGGAGGGCTTCGAGGCGGCGGGCCTGACCTACGAGCACCGGCTGATCGACGACATGGTCGCCTCGGTGCTCAAGTGGGAGGGCGGCTACGTCTGGGCGTGCAAGAACTACGACGGCGACGTCCAGTCGGACGTCGTCGCGCAGGGGTTCGGCTCGCTGGGGCTGATGACGTCGGTGCTGATGTCCCCCGACGGCCGGACGGTCGAGGCCGAGGCCGCGCACGGCACGGTCACCCGTCACTACCGGCAGCACCAGGCGGGCAAGGCCACGTCCACCAACCCCATCGCCTCGATCTTCGCCTGGACCCGGGCCCTGGCCCACCGCGGCAGGCTGGACGGCACACCGGAGGTCGTCCGGTTCGCGGAGACGCTGGAGAAGGTCTGCGTCGAGACCGTGGAGGGCGGCCAGATGACCAAGGACCTGGCCCAGCTGATCGGACCCGGTCAGCCGTGGCTGACGACCGAACAGTTCCTGGCGGCGCTGGACGAGAACCTGCGAAAGCGGTTGGCGGCGTAGCCGCGCGACGGACGTAGCCGCGCGGGCGGACATGACGGTGGCCCGTCCTCTCCCCCGTGGGAGGACGGACCACCGGGTTCTCACGACCGGTACCGGTCGTCAGGTCAGCCGTTCACCCACGCCTCGACATGGGTGTTCTTGCTGCCCTTGAGGGTCAGGTTGAAGGCCTGGCCGGGCTTGGCGGCGACGGTCGCGTAGTGCTTGACGCCGTTGCAGCGGTGCGTCTTGGTATAGGAACCGCCTCCCACGACCTTCACGGTCAGACTGGCCTCGCCGCCGCCCCAGCAGGTGAAGACGCCGCGGGCCATGTTCGCCCCCGAGGGCACCGAGGTGAGCCCGGAGACCCACTTCTTGCCGTGGGTGCCGAGGTAGTCGCTGGATATGTCGGCGTTCCACAGATTCCGCCAGTGCTCCTGGGCCTGCGCCGTGGTGCCGGCGCCCGCGGTGGCCGGCGCCGCGTTCGCGGCCGGGGTCGCGAGGGCGAGACCGCCGCCCAGCATGAGGGTCGCGGCGGACACGGCAACACTCCTGCGTACGTTCATGATCCGGGTTCCTCCCCGTCGGTGAGCGGTGGGGGCGGCACGGGGTGGACCGTGCCGCCCCCCGGCTTGCAGGAATGACTGTGATGCGCCACATCCCCTCCTGCCAAAGGATCGCCGGGAATTGGGCCACCGTGGGACGTCCCACGGCCCCACCTGCGAGGACGCCGGGTCCCACGAGGTCGTGGTGGGACGGGGGAGGGACGGCCGGGCTGGCCGGAAAGCACGGCTCCCGGCCCCGGTTACGGGAATTGGCGCGTTCGCCTCGCCATGATGTGCGGCAGGAGGCGGCTCACCGCCTCGGGGGACTCTTTGTGGCGCGTATGGGGTGGAACATGTCGCGTTGGAAGGAATTACCCGCCTCGCTGGATCAGCGGGTGCGGCAGTTCGTCGTACAGCTCAGAAGGCTCAAGGACCGCAGTGGGCTGAGCCTGGCCGCGCTGGCGGCCAAGACCTCGTACAGCAGTTCCTCCTGGGAGCGTTATCTCAACGGCAAGCAACTCCCGCCGCGTGACGCGGTCGAGGAGCTGGCCCGGGTGTGCGGCGCGGACACGACGAGGCTGCTGGTGCTGCACGAGGTCGCGGAGGAGGCGTGGACGGACGAGGCGGCGGAGACGGAAGAGGAAGTAGCGGCGGCCGGGTCGCCCGCCGAGGGCCTCCTGGCGCCCGGCGGGCCCACGACGCCCCCCACCGGGGACGGCGCGCGTTCCGGGGCGCGTTCAAGAGCGCGCCGTACGACGACCGTCGTGCTCGTCGCGGCCGTCGTCGCCCTGACGGTCGCGCTGGCCGCCGTCCTGCTGGTCACCCGCCCGTGGCAGGACGACAGGACGGCCGCGGGCCACGACCACGCCGCCAGTGGCAACACCCAGGCCCCGTTCGTCTTCGTCCAGGGCCGCTCGCGCCCCTGCGACGTCCAGCGGCACGACGGCGACCTGCGCGCCGGCTACAGCGCGACCCGGACCACGCTCATGGACCTCAAGAGCACGGGCTGGGAGGTCCTGGAGGCCCAGTGCCTGCTGCGGCACCACGGCTTCGACCCCGGGATCTCCGACGGCTCCTACGGGGAGAGGAGCAAGAACGCCGCCAAGGCCTTCCAGAAGGCCCGCGGCCTGGTCGTCGACGGCATCGTCGGCCCCGACACCTGGCAGGAGCTGCGCCGGTGAGCGGGGAACGGCTCGTCCCCGCGGAGTGCGGCCGGCTGGCCGCCGGACTGCGGGAGCTGAAGGACCGTACGGGCCTGAGCCTGGCCGCGCTCGGCGGGCGGACCCCGTACAGCAAGTCGTCCTGGGAGCGCTATCTCAACGGCAAGAAGCTGCCGCCCCGGCAGGCGGTCGAGGCGCTGTGCGGGCTGGCGGGCGAGCCCGCGGACCGGCTGCTGGCGCTGTGGGAGCTCGCCGAGCAGTCGTGGAGCGGACGGGCGGCCGCCGGGGAGGCCGCGTCGCAGGCGCCCCCGCCCGCAGTGGCGGAGGAGCAGCCGGTGCGGAAGCCGGTGCGGAAGCCGTCCTTCACCCGGCGCGTGCTGCTGTCGGCCGGTGTCGCCGTCCTCGTCGTGACGGGTGTGGTGCTCTCCCTGATCCTGACGAGCGGCGGGTCCGGGGCCGGCGGACGGGACCCCGACCCCCTCGCGGCGTCCTCCTATCCGCAGTCCTACGAACCCGGCTGCCGGGGCGCGGAGTGCGAGGGCGCGGACCCCACGGAGATGGGCTGCGGCGCCCAGGGCATGCTCGTCACCCTGCTCCAGCGCCGGGCGGTCGGCGGCCAGCGGGTCGAGATCCGCTACAGCGAGAAGTGCGGGGCCGTGTGGGTGCGGTCCATGCGCCTGCGACTCGGCGACCGTGTCGTGCTCTCGCTGCCCGGCACCGACGCCAAGGAGCTCAAGGCGGCGAGCCAGCGGGACACGGAGGTCTATCTGTCGACCGCCATGACGGCCACCAAGGACCCGGCCAAGGCGCAGGCCTGCGTACTGCCTGCGGGCGGCAGCCCGGAGTGCTTTGTTCCGCAATCTCCCGCTCCGGGTGGGTGATGCCGCGTGTGACAGGCGACATGTGGGTAGAAGACGGGTGGAGGAGAGCCGGCGGCCGGTCCTCCACCCCCGTGGGAGGACCGCCCGCCGCTCACCCAAGAGGATCATGACCGCGACAATCCGGATCAAGGTCCGCCGGGCCGCTGTGGCATGGGCGTGACCGTTCCGGTACCGGGTCCCCTTTTCGTATCAAACTGCCCGGGCATGTCACTGTATGGTCACCGCGCGGCGGGCGGCCGTGCCCCAGGGGCGTGCGCCCCATGGCCTTGATCAACCCCAAGTGCCACCGTGCGCCGCCCCTTTGGGAACTGACATGCTGGTTTCGGGCATCCCCGTGGGTAGCCGAGAGCGGGGCCGCGGGCGCGGCGGGGCCGAGAAGGGGCGGACATCGGCGCGAGTGGCACGGGGACAGACGCTTACGTACCGGGGGACAGGGGAGGGCAATGCCTCGCTGGAGGGCGCTACCGGAGGAACTCGACCCGCAGGTGCGCGAGTTCGCCGAACAATTGCGCAGACTCGTCGAGCGCAGCGGGCTCGGCATCGCCGCCGTGGCGGACCGCACCGGCTACAGCAAGACGTCCTGGGAGCGCTATCTCAACGGCCGGCTGCTGCCCCCGCGCGGGGCGGCCGAGGCGCTGGCCGAGGTCACGGGCACCGATGTCGGCCATCTGGGCACGCTGTGGGAGCTGGCCGAACGGGCGTGGAGCCGCTCCGAGCTGCGGCACGACGTGACGATGGAGGCGATCCGCGTCGCGGAGGCGAAGGCGGCGCTGGGGGAGTTCGGGCCGCCGCCGCCGCCGACGGCGAAGGCGGGGCGGGCGAAGAAGCAGGCCGAGCCTTCGGCGGCCCCCGCCGGGGAGGTCCGCACGGCGGTGCGCGACGAGGGTGACGAGGGCGCGATGCCGTCGGCCGTGCCGCCCGCGATGCCGCCGATGCCGGATTCCGGGCTGCCGCGCGATCCGGGGGCGCGGGACGTACGGGAGATGGCCATTCCGGTCCGGAAGCCGAAGGGGTCGAAGGAACCGAAGAGGCCGAAGGCGGCCAAGGCACCCGCCAATGCACCCGCGAAGGCGCCCGCGAAGGCACCCGCCTCCACGCGCCGTAACGCGGTGCTGTTCGCCGTCGGCGCGGTGGGGGCCCTCCTCGTCGTCGCGGCGGGCGTGCTGCTGCTCGGCACGGGCTCGGACGAGGGGCAGGCGGCCCGGGGCGCGATCGCCACGCCGAGCGCGGGCAGCCCGTCGAGCATGCCCGACGGGGTGAAGTGCACGGGCGCCGCCTGCGCGGGCAAGGACCCCGAGACGATGGGCTGCGGCGGCGCGCACGCCACGACAGCGGGTTCCGCGACGGTGGGGGCGTCGTTCCTTGAGGTTCGGTACAGCAAGGCCTGTGGCGCCGCGTGGGCCCGGATCACCCAGGCCGCGCCGGGCGACACCCTCCGCATAAGCGGCACCGGCACCCGGGCCGTCACCGAGAGCGGCCGCGTCGACAAGGGCGCCGACGGGCACACCCGCATGATCCCCGTCTCCGACTCGGCCCAGGCGTCGGCCTGCGCGGCCCTCGTCTCCGGCCGCAAGGGCTGCACGACACCGCGCACGGCGGAACGCGCACCGGAGGGTTGACCCCGTTCCCCGGGGGGGCCGGGGGCGGAGCCCCCGGGAAACGGTGAAAGGGCGGGACCGGGGCTCCCTCCCGCCGCGGCGGTGCTCGGCCACGACGGCGTGGTCCGGCGGTGCCTTACCGGCGGGGCCGGACCGGCGGGGCCCGGTGCGGGCCGGGCCCGTGGGGGAGGTGCGGCCCGGTGGGTGGTTTGTGCCCACCCTCCCCCAGCTACCGCTGGGAGGTGCCCCCAGCCCTGCGGAACGATTGCCCACAAACAGGGACGGTGAGGCGTCCCACACCGGGTCTGGGGCCCGAGAGGAGTCCGGTCGGATAGCCTGGCGCCGGATCTCTTGATACCGAGAGAGATCCGCACACCTTGGGCAGGGACACCCACCAGAGCTCGCCGCAGGAGATCGCCATGACCCGCACTCCCGTCAATGTCACCATTACCGGCGCCGCCGGTCAGATCGGCTACGCGCTGCTCTTCCGCATCGCCTCCGGTCACCTCCTCGGCGCGGACGTGCCGGTCAAGCTGCGTCTGCTGGAGATCCCGCAGGGCCTGAAGGCCGCCGAGGGCACCGCCATGGAGCTCGACGACTGCGCCTTCCCGCTGCTGCGCGGCATCGAGATCACCGATGACCCGAACGTCGCGTTCGACGGCGCCAACGTCGCGCTGCTCGTCGGCGCCCGCCCCCGTACCAAGGGCATGGAGCGCGGCGACCTGCTCGAGGCCAACGGCGGCATCTTCAAGCCGCAGGGCAAGGCCATCAACGACCACGCCGCGGACGACATCAAGGTCCTTGTCGTCGGCAACCCGGCCAACACCAACGCCCTGATCGCCCAGGCCGCCGCCCCGGACGTCCCGGCCGAGCGCTTCACCGCGATGACCCGTCTGGACCACAACCGCGCGATCTCGCAGCTGGCGAAGAAGACCGGTGTGGCCGTCTCCGAGATCAAGAAGCTGACGATCTGGGGCAACCACTCCGCCACCCAGTACCCGGACATCTTCCACGCCGAGATCGCCGGCAAGAACGCCGCCGAGGTCGTGAACGACGAGCAGTGGCTCGCGGACACCTTCATCCCGACCGTCGCCAAGCGCGGCGCCGCGATCATCGAGGCCCGTGGCGCGTCCTCCGCCGCCTCGGCCGCCAACGCCGCCATCGACCACGTCCACACCTGGGTCAACGGCACCGCCGCCGGTGACTGGGCCTCCATGGGCATCCCGTCGGACGGCTCCTACGGTGTTCCCGAGGGCCTCATCTCCTCCTTCCCGGTCACCGTGAAGGACGGCAAGTACGAGATCGTCCAGGGCCTGGAGATCAACGACTTCTCCCGCGCCCGCATCGACGCCTCCGTCAAGGAGCTCGCGGAGGAGCGCGACGCCGTGCGCGCCCTCGGCCTGATCTGAGCCGAGCCGGACCCACCGTCGCCGTACGGGTGTGCTGACGTACACCCGTGCCCGACGATTTCGGGCCCGCCATCCACCTCCAAGGGGGGTCGGTGGCGGGCCCGTTGGCTTATTCTGGGTTCTTCCGAAAATACGTCAACTCGGCTACCTCGAAGACGAGTTCGACGGATCGGGGGACCGAAATGAGCCATTCCGTCCAAGGGTCCCCGTCAGAGGCCACCCGGTTACTCTGCGCGGGGACCTACCTCGACATCGAGTTCCGCCGCCGTGTCATCGAAGAGCTGGTGGAACATGAGGAAAGACCCATCGCCCCGTCCCTGGGGGTCGATGTGGTGCCGGTGCTCACCCACGCGCTGCGCGCCCGCGGCCAGGACACCCTGACCGCCCTGCTCCTGCTCGCCCTCTGGGTGGGCTTCATCGCCGTCGACTTCGCCTCCGCTCCCGAGGGCGCGGACGGCACCCCGTTCGCGGGCCTCTGGTCCTTCTCGTACGCCGTGGTCTGCCTGCTCCACTGGGGCGCGCACGCCGCCGCCGGGCGGGGCTCGGCCGTCTACGTCGTCGACCGGCGCACCCTCCGCGAGGCCCTCCAGGGCAGCGGCGCCCAGCGCGCCCTGCGCGCCCTGCTACCGGGCCTGCCCCTCATCACCCTCGCCTACTGGCTGTTCGCCCTGTGGGCGCTTTCGCAGGGCGCGGGCAACTGGGCGGGCATCATCTTCCCGCTGCTGCTCGTGGTGCCGGTGTGGATGCACCGGGCGCGGGTGGCGGCCGTGATGCGCGAACAGCTGAGCCGGAAGGCCTTCGCCGAGGAGGACCGGCCCCTTCCCGACTCGGCCTACCACCGCCGTATCGCCCGGTCCATCGACCGGGAGCAGTACGCGGGGCTGACGATCTACGACCCGTCCCGGCCGTTCATCGGCATGGGCGTCCCCTATGAGCCCTGGTCCTTCGCCCTGGAGCTCAAGCGCGGCAAGGAGCCGCCGTCGGCGTCGCACGCCACCGCCAATGGCGCGACCAATGGAGTGACCGATGGCGTGGCCGGCGGCGCGTCCAGTGGCGCGTCCCATGGCGTGGCCGGCGGTGCGGCCGGTGCCCCCTTCACCGGCCGTACGGTCGTGGAGCTCATCCGGCCCCGGCTGGAGGCCCTGCGGCAGGCGGCCGCCGCGACCAGCCGGGACCGGCTGAAGGATCTGGAGATCGACGAGTTCGTCTATCTCCCGGTCGGGCCGCAGCGGCCCATGGTGTCCTACGACGAGCGCACGGTGCGGATGCACCTGGCCGAGGCCGTCAACGAGGGCGGCGAGGCCCGCCGCTACTTCCTGCGCGTGCGCGTCGGCGCGTGGGACGAGCAGGTCGTGGTGTCGGTGCTGGTCAGGGTGCACACCCAGGGCGGGATGCTGGTCCTGGAGGTCGTCCCGCACGTGCTGACCCCGATCCGGGCGGAGTTCCGCGCGGTCGACGTGATCGCGAGCCGGGGCGAGGAGGACATGCTGCGCGACGGGCTGCGGGCGCTGCTGACCGCTCCCGCCGCGGGCTTCGCGTCGGCGGTCTCCACGGTCCGCTCCGGCGTGTCGGGCTTCCGCACCTGGCTCGCCGACCCCCGGCGCTCGGCGCCGGACGGCCCGGCCCACTCGGTGCGGGAGCTGGCGTCGGCGAAGGAGATCTCGCTGTTCCAGGAGATGGACGTCAGCCGCTATGTGAAGACGGTCCAGGACCGCATCGCGAGCGGGGTCCGGGAGGCGCTGCGCTCCCAGGGCTATGAGACGGACCGTTTCGAGCAGCAGATCGTGCAGATCAGCGAGGGCGCGATCTACATCGGCCAGATGAGCGGCGGCGCCGTGGCCCAGGGCGCGGGCGCCGAGGCCAAACACCTCACAGGAAGCGGGGGACGATGACGGACGACCGGCACGGGAACGACCGGCACCACGAGGAAGAGGACGACGAACACCGCCGCGAGAGCACCCCGAGCGGCGGCGGCATCTCCATCGGCTCGCTGAGCGGCGGCGCCGTGGCCCAGGGCGACGGCGCCCGGGCCGAGGACCGCTCCGAGCGGGTGGGCGAGCGCCCCGCGACGGCGGCCGCGACGCCCCCGCCGCCGGCCCCCGGCCGGGGCGGCATGGCCGTCGGCTCGATGTCGGGCGGCGCGCTGGCCCAGGGCAGGGAGGCGCGGGCGGTCGACGCCTCACGGCAGTTGCTGACCTTGACGCCCGAACTGCTCCTGGCCGTCCGGGAGATGAGGATGGAGCTGTCCCACTGCATCCGCACCCCGGGCGACGGGCTGGACGAGGTCGACGGGGAGCTCGCGGAGCTCCAGGCGGAGGCCGGGCTGACCGGTCAGTGCCGGCGCAGCCGGCTGACGCGGCTGCGGACGCTGCTGACCAGCGGCGCCACGGCCGTCGGCGGGCTGGCGTCGCTGGCCGCCGTCGTCGAGTCGATCAGCCGGTTAGTGGCGTGAGGCGGCGAGGCGCATGAGCTACTGGGACGCGGACGCGCAGAAGTGGGTGGACGAACCGCCACCCGGATGGCGGCCGCCGCCGGAACCGCCGAGAGCCGGGACCGGCGACGACACGGACGAGCCCGAAGTGATCCTCGGTGCCCCGGAGCCGTACGAGGAGTTGCCCACGGGCCCCTCCCACGCCTCGATCCTCGCGGGCGTCGTGGCCGGGGTGGTGCTGGCGGCCGGACTCGGCGTCGGCATCTGGGCGCTCGTCCGGGACGACGGCGGGGGAGGGGGCGACGGGCCCGTACCCACCGCCTCCGCCTGGCCGTCCCCCGGCCCGACGGGCACCTACGGCTCGACGTCGGGCACGAACTACGGCTCGTCGTACGGCTCGTCCTACGGGACGACGTACGGCACGACGTACGGGACGACCTCCGGTCTCTCCGGGGGATACACCAACCCCCACACCTACAATCCCTACCCCACCGCCACCACCTACGGCACATACGGCGGCGCCGCGACCGGCGCCACCACCGGTGCCGCGTCCGGATTCGTGCGGACCACGGACCCGGCCGGCTTCCGGCTGGACGTACCGGCGGGCTGGTCGCGCAGCACGGACCGGGGCAGCGTCTTCTACAGGACGGCGGACGGGCGGAGCCTGATCCAGGTGTTCACGCTCGACCCGCCGAGGGCGACGCCGTACGACTCGCTGCGGGAGACGGAGACGTACGTCTCCACGTACAAGAACTACCGGAAGGCCAGGCTGGGCGCGGTCGCCGGGGCGGGCAACCCCGCGGAGTACGAGTACACGTACACGCTGAGCGACGGAACGTACCGGCACGTGGTGATCCACGCCTACACCGCTCCCGACGGCAAGCAGTACGCCCTGCTGGTGGGCGGTCCCGTGGGCACCGAGGCCACTCAGGGCCTGGTCATGCGGTCATTGGTGGGCTCGTTCTGCCCCACGGGCTACTGCGCCGGATGACGCCGTCCGGTCAACATCCCACCCCGCGACGCTGAGTGATGCGCGTCACTCTTTGTGAAAGGAGGGGCATAGGTTCGTTCCTTCTGGTTAGGCGCGACCCGTTGCCGGCCCTGGGCCTCGTCGAGGACAGGGCCGGGACGCACGGGATCGTTCGTCACCGGAAGGCAGAGAAGACATGGCGTCAGCCGAGACCATCCACGTCGACGGGGAGTGGCGTGCCGCCGCGTCCGGCGCGCAGCGGGAGGTGCTCGACCCGGCCGACGCCACCGTCCTCGCGGTCGTGGCCGAGGGGGACGCGGCCGACGCCGACGCGGCCGTGGCCGCCGCGCGCCGCGCCTTCCGCGGCGGCCAGGGCGACTGGCCGCGCACTCCGGTCGCCGAACGGGCCGCGCTGCTGCGGCGCGTGGCCGATCTGCTCCAGCGCGACCGCGAGAGCCTCGCGCTCGTCGAGAGCCGCGACACCGGCAAGACGCTGGAGGAGGGGCGTGTCGACGTCGACGATGTCACCGCCGCCTTCCGCTACTTCGCGGACCTGGTCGTCAACGAGGGCGTCGGCCGTGTGGTCGACGCGGGCTCGGACGACGTCCACAGCGTCGTCGTGCACGAGCCGGTGGGCGTCTGCGCGCTGATCACGCCCTGGAACTATCCGCTGCTCCAGGCGAGTTGGAAGATCGCCCCGGCGCTGGCCGCGGGCAACACCTTCGTCGTCAAGCCCAGCGAGATCACCCCGCTGTCGACCGTGCACCTGGTGCGGCTCCTCGCCGAGGCCGGGCTGCCCGACGGCGTGGCCAACCTCGTCACCGGCGCCGGTGCCCAGGTGGGCGCCCGGCTGGCCGAGCACCCGCACGTGGACCTGGTCTCCTTCACCGGTGGCCTCGCCAGCGGCGCCAAGGTGGCCCGCGCCGCCGCCCCGGCCGTCAAGAAGGTCGCCCTCGAACTCGGCGGCAAGAACCCCAACGTCGTCTTCGCCGACGCCTGCGCCACCGACGAGGACTTCGACACCGCCGTCGACCAGGCCCTCAACGCCGCCTTCATCCACAGCGGCCAGGTCTGCTCGGCGGGCTCCCGGCTCATCGTCGAGGAATCGGTGCGCGACCGCTTCGTCGCCGAACTCGCCCGCCGCGCCGAGCGGATCAGGCTCGGCCGGGGCACCGAGAAGGACGTCGAGTGCGGCCCGCTCGTCTCCGCGCAGCAGCTCGCCAAGGTCGAGGCGTACGTCGCCTCCGCGCTCGCCGAGGGGGCGGCCCTGCGCTGCGGCGGCAAGCGCCCCGAGCCGTCGGAGACCCGCCCTGCGGAGGGCTACTTCTACGAGCCCACCATCCTGGACCTCTGCCACGGCGACATGACGGTCGTCCGGGAGGAGACCTTCGGGCCGATCCTCACCGTCGAGACCTTCCACACCGAGGACGAGGCCGTGGCGCTGGCCAACGACACCGAGTACGGGCTCGCGGGCGCCGTCTGGACCAAGGACGCGGGCCGGGCCCGCCGGGTGGCCGGCCGGCTGCGGCACGGCACGGTCTGGATCAACGACTACCACCCCTACCTGCCGCAGGCGGAGTGGGGCGGCTTCGGCAAGTCGGGCACCGGCCGTGAGCTGGGCCCCGCCGGGCTCGCCGAGTACCGCGAGAGCAAGCACGTCTACCAGAACCTGGCCCCGAGGCCCGTGCGCTGGTTCGCTGGTTGAGTGCGCTCCTCGCCCGCTCCTGCTGAATCCTTCCTGCCGCACAAGGAGTTCACCCCCACCATGCCTGTCTACGACTACGTCGTCATCGGCGGCGGAACCGCCGGCTCCGTCATCGCCTCCCGGCTCACCGAGGACCCCGGCGTCACCGTCGCCGTCATCGAGGGCGGCCCCACCGACATCGACCGCGAGGACGTCCTGACCCTGCGCCGCTGGCTCGGCCTGCTCGGCGGGGACCTGGACTACGACTACCCGACCGTCGAACAGCCGCGCGGCAACTCCCACATCCGCCACAGCCGCGCCCGGGTGCTGGGCGGCTGCTCCTCCCACAACACCCTGATCTCCTTCAAGCCGCTGCCCGGCGACTGGGACGAGTGGGCCGAGGCCGGCGCCGTGGGCTGGGACGCGAAGTCCATGGACCCGTACTTCGCCCGGCTCCGCAACAACATCGTCGCGGTGGACGAGAAGGACCGGAACGCCATCGCCCGCGACTTCGTCGAGGCCGCCCGGCGCGCCACGGACGTCCCGCGCGTCGAGGGCTTCAACAAGAAGCCCTTCCACGAGGGCGTCGGCTTCTTCGACCTCGCCTACCACCCCGAGAACAACAAGCGCTCCAGCGCCTCGGTGGCCTACCTCCACCCCTTCCTCGACCGCCCCAACCTCCATCTGATGCTGGAGACCTGGGCGCACCGGCTGGAGATCGAGGCCGGCCGGGCGCGCGGCGTCCACGTCCGCACCAAGGACGGCGAGGAGCTGTTCGTCGAGGCGGCCCGCGAGGTGCTGGTCTGCGCGGGCGCCGTGGACACGCCCCGGCTGCTGCTCCACTCCGGCATCGGCCCCAAGGGCGACCTGGAGGAGCTCGGCATCCCCGTCGTCCACGACCTGCCGGGCGTCGGTGAGAACCTCCTCGACCACCCCGAGTCGGTCATCGTCTGGGAGACGGACGGGCCCATCCCCGAGAACTCCGCGATGGACTCCGACGCGGGCCTGTTCATCCGCCGGGACCCGGCCTCGAACGGCCCGGACCTGATGTTCCACTTCTACCAGATCCCCTTCACCGACAACCCCGAGCGCCTCGGCTACGAGAAGCCCGAGCACGGCGTGTCGATGACCCCCAACATCCCCAAGCCGCGCAGCCGCGGCCGCCTCTACCTCACCAGCGCCGACCCGTCCGTCAAACCCGCCCTGGACTTCCGCTACTTCACGGACGAGGACGACTACGACGCCCGTACGCTCGTCGACGGCATCCGCGTCGCCCGTGAGATAGCGAAGACCGAGCCGCTGGCGGGCTGGCTCAAGCGCGAGGTCTGCCCGGGCCCGGAGCTCACCTCGGACGAGGAGCTCAGCGAGTACGCGCGCAAGGTCGCGCACACCGTCTACCACCCGGCGGGCACCTGCCGCATGGGCGCGCCGACGGACGAGCAGGCCGTCGTGGACCCGGAGTTGCGCATCCGTGGCCTCGAGGGCATCCGTATCGCGGACGCGTCGGTCTTCCCGACGATGACGGCCGTCAACCCGATGATCGGAGTGCTGATGGTGGGGGAGAAGTGCGCCGCCCTGCTCGCTCAGGGCCCGGACGAGGAGGTGGCCCGATGAACGCCACGGCCGCCCCCGGCGACAGTACGGGAGACATACGCCAGGAGGACGAGAAGCCCGTCTTCTCCGTCCGCAACCTGTGGAAGGTCTTCGGGCCGAAGGCCGAGCGCGTGCCCGGCGGCCCGCTGGCCGACCTGTCGACGGACGCCCTGCGTGAGCGGACGGGCTGCACGGTCGCCGTCCGCGACGTCTCCTTCGACGTCCGCCCCGGCGAGTGCTTCGTGGTCATGGGCCTGTCCGGCTCCGGCAAGTCCACGCTCGTCCGCTGCCTCACCCGCCTCATCGAACCCACCGCCGGCACCATCGCCATCGACGGCGAGGATGTGGGCGGCATGGACAAGGGCGCCCTGCGCGATCTGCGCCGGCACCGGGCCGCCATGGTCTTCCAGCACTTCGGCCTGCTCCCGCACCGCACGGTCCTCGACAACGTCGCCTACGGCCTGGAGATCCAGGGCATGGGCAAGGCCGAACGCCGCGCCAAGGCCGCCGAGATGGTGACCAAGGTCGGCCTCGCGGGCATGGAGGACCGCCGCCCCGGCCAGCTCTCCGGCGGCCAGCAGCAGCGCGTCGGCCTGGCCCGCGCCCTGGCCGCCGACCCCGAAGTACTGCTGTTCGACGAGCCGTTCAGCGCCCTGGACCCGCTGATCCGCCGCGACATGCAGGAAGAGGTCGTCCGCCTCAACCGCGACGAGGGCCGCACGATGGTCTTCATCACCCACGACCTCAGCGAGGCGCTGCGCGTCGGCGACCGCATCGCGCTGATGCGCGGCGGCCGCGTCGTCCAGTGCGGCACCCCCGAGGAGATCGTCGGCTCGCCGGCCGACGACTACGTCCGCGACTTCGTCCGGGACGTGCCGCGCGAGCAGGTCCTCACCGTCCGCCGCGCCATGCGCCCCGCCCATGACGCGGGCGAGGCCGCGACCGGCCCGGCGCTGTCCCCGGCCACGACCGTCGCCGACGCCATCGAGGCGGTGGCCCGTACGGGCCACTCCGCCCGGGTCGTCGACGCGGGCCGCTGCCTGGGCGTCGTCGACTCCACGAGCCTGCTCGGAGTCGTGGCGGGTCTGGACAGGGCACCTTCCGTCATCGCAGGGGGTTTCGAGGAGAAGACCGCGGCATGAGCACTGCCGGCACCACCACGGTCCCGTCCGCCCAGGGCGGGACCACCACCCCCCACACGCTGTGGCATCACCCCGCGGCCCGCAAACTACTCCTGCTCGCGGCCGTCACCGCGGCCGTGGCACCGTTCGCCGCCGCCCGCTGGGGCAGCGGGGCCTGGCCGCACGCGCTGACCGTCGACCTCGCCGGCCCGCTCGGCCGGGTCAACGACTGGATCATCGACAACCGCGACAGCCACTGGCTGTTCCTGTACTTCTTCGGCCACATCAGCAACGCGATCGTCGTCTCGGTACGGGCCGTCTACGTGGTCCTGCTCGCCCTCGGCTGGGCGGGCGTGACGGCGGGCGCGGCACTGCTGGCCTGGCGCCTGGCGGGCGTACGGGCGGGCGTCACGGCCCTGGCCTCGTTCGCGGTGTGCGGACTGCTGGGCATGTGGGTGCCCACGATGCGCACGCTGGCCCTGATGATCGTGGCCGTAGCGGCGTCCGTCGCCGTGGGCGCGCTGCTGGGCCTGGCGGCCGGTCTCTCGGAGCGTACGTTCCGGGCCCTGCGCCCGGTCCTGGACACGATGCAGGCCCTGCCCGCCTTCGCGTACCTCCTGCCGGTCGTGCTCGTCTTCGGCATCGGCGTGGCCCCGGCCGTCCTGGCCACCGTCGTCTACGCGGCACCCCCGATGGCCCGCCTCACGGCGCTGGGCCTGCGCGGCACGGACAAGGGCGTCCTGGAGGCCGTCGACTCCCTCGGCGCCACCGCCCGCCAGCGCCTGCTGACGGCCCGCCTGCCCCTGGCCCGCCGCGAACTGCTCCTGGGCGTCAACCAGAGCATCATGATGGCCCTGTCGATGGCCGTCATCGCCTCGGTGATCGGCGCGGACGGCCTCGGCGACCGCGTCTACCAAGCCCTCTCGACGGTCGACGTGGGCAGCGCCCTGACAGCGGGCATCCCGATCGTCCTGCTGGCGATAGTCCTGGACCGCTCGACTGCGGGCGTCGCTTCACCGCGCCGGTTGTGGGCAGGCGTTCCGCAGGGCGGAACGGGTGGGCACAACCGCCCACCGGGCCGCACCCGAACGGTGACCACGTGGGTGGCGAGCATCGCGGTGGTGGTTACCGCAGGCCGCCTCGTCGGCACGACATGGCCCGACGGCTGGACCGTCACCATCGCCGGCCCGGTGAACCGGGCGAAGGACTGGATGGTCGACCACCTCTACAGCGGAATCCCCGGAATCGGCGGCACCGCCGACGCCGCCGCCCACTACACCGCCTGGATCCTGGACCCCCTCCGCAGCGGCCTCCAGGCCCTCCCCTGGTGGGGTGCCCTCCCCCTCGTCGCGGCCCTGGCCTGGCTGATCGGCACCTGGCGCACCGCCCTCACCGCGACGGTCTCGCTGGCCGCGATCGGCGTGCTGGGCCGCTGGGAGCCCGCCATGGACACCCTCTCCCAGGTGCTCGCGGCAGTCGTCGTCACCCTGGTCCTGGGCGTGCTGATCGCCGTCGCGGCGGCGCGCAGCGACCGGGTGGAGCGCCTGCTCCGGCCCGTCCTGGACGTCTTCCAGACCATGCCGCAGTTCGTCTACCTCATCCCGGTCGTCGCCCTCTTCGGCGTGGGCCGCGCCCCGGCCGCCGCGGCGGCGATCGTCTACGCGCTGCCCGCCGTCGTCCGCATCGTCGACCAGGGGCTGCGGCAGGTGGACCCGTCGGCCATGGAGTCCGCGCGCTCGCTGGGCGCGACGGGCGGGCAGCAGCTCCGCCAGGTGCAGTTCCCGCTGGCGAGACCGCAGCTGCTGCTGGCCGTGAACCAGGCGGTCGTCCTCGTCCTGTCCGTCGTCATCATCGGCGGCCTGGTGGGCGGTGGCGCGCTCGGCTACGAGGTCGTGTTCGGCCTCGCGCAGGGCGATCTGGCCACGGGCCTGATGGCCGGTACGGCCATCGCGTGCCTGGGACTGATGCTCGACCGGGTGACCCAGCCGACGAAGGAGGCGAACTGACATGAAGCGCATCGGCATGAAGCGCAAGGCACTGATCGCCCTCCCGGCGGCGGCCCTGCTGGCCGCCACCGCCACCGGTTGCGGCGCGGCGGACATGACCAAGCAGGCGTCCCCGTACGCCAACGCGGCGGGCGCGAAGACCGTGACCCTCTCCGTCCAGTCGTGGGTCGGCGCCCGCGCCAACGCGGCGGTGGCGCAGTACCTGCTGGAGCACGAGCTGGGCTACCGCGTGGACACCGTGCAGGTGGACGAGGTCCCGGCCTGGGACGCCCTCAGCCAGGGCCGCGTGGACGCGATCATGGAGGACTGGGGCCACCCGGACCAGGAGAAGCGCTACGTCCGGGACAAGAAGACGATCACGGAAGGCGGCGACCTCGGGGTCACCGGCCACATCGGCTGGTGGGTCCCCAAGTACTTCGCCGACGCCCACCCCGACGTCCTGGACTGGAAGAACCTCAACAAATACGCCGCGCAGCTGAAGACTTCCGAGAGCGGAGGGAAGGGCCAGCTCCTCGACGGCTCCCCGTCGTACGTCACCAACGACAAGGCGCTGGTGAAGAACCTGAAGCTGGACTACCAGGTCGTCTTCGCGGGGTCGGAGGCGGCGCAGATCACCCAGATCAAGCAGTTCGCGAAGGAGAAGAAGCCCTTCCTGACCTACTGGTACGAGCCCCAGTGGCTCTTCAACGAGGTCCCGATGGTCGAGGTGAAGCTTCCGGAGTACACGGACGCCTGCGCGGACAAGGGCGCGAAGGACCCGTCGACGATCGACTGCGCCTACCCGACGACGTCCCTGAAGAAATACCTCAACACGGACTTCGCGAGTAAGGGCGGCAAGGCGGCCCGTTTCCTGAAGGACTTCCACTGGACGAAGGCCGACCAGAACGAGGTCGCCCAGATGATCGCCGAGGAAAAGCTGGCGCCGGAGAAGGCGGCGAAGAAGTGGGTGGACGGCCACCCGGACAAGTGGAAGAAGTGGGTCAACTAGCCTCGCCGGCGTTCGAGGGGTAGCACCCCCACCCGAACCGCCTCCCACCCGCAGGCGCACAATGCCCATATGTCCAACCCTGGGCGCATAACACGCGCACTCCGCAAGGACCGCCGCGCGGCCGCCATCCACGCGGCCGTCGGCGTCGTCCTGGCGACAGCCGCCGCCATCCTGCTCCTCCTCACCGTCCCCGCGAAGCACGCCGAGGGACGCGACTTCCGGGCGGCACCCACGTGCCCGGCGGCAGGCGACTGCCTGCGGCCGGAGCCGTTCACGGTGGTCAAGGTCGCTCGGGACGAGACGAAGAAGTTCCCCCACTACTACTTGCGCGTCGCCGGACGCGACGGCTCGCGCCCGCTCGTCGAACTGCGGGGGCAGAGCCCGGTCGTAGACGTCGTCAAGGCCGGTGACCAGGTGACCGCCTGGTACTGGAAGGGCGAGATCAGGGCGTTCGAATTCCGTGGCGAGCGGCAGTACGCCGAGGCGGACCCGACGGACGACTTCCGCACCCCCACCGCCATCGGCCTGGCGGTGGCGCCCCTCTCCCTGGCCTTCCTCTGGACGGCGTACTGGCTGGCCCGCCGGTCCGCCAAGTCGCCGCGACGCGCGCCCTGGCAGACCTCGGTCCCTTGCATCGCGGCCTTCGGCATCGCGGCGGCCGGGGCGCCGTTCGGCTACTACCAGGACACGATGGCGGGGGCACTGCGCTGGACCGGCTACGTCGCCGTGCCCATCGTGACTGTCGCGGCCGCCGTGATGGTCTGGAACGCCCTCCGGGACCGCCGGAAGGAGACCGACACGGTCGAGGTCGTCCCACGGATGCCCACTCGGGAAGAGGTCTTCGGCGGCGTGATCACCGGCGACGTCTCGTACAGCAAGGAGGGGTTCCACACGCTCGTCGCGGGTCCCGGCCTGCTCGCGACGACCGTCGACCCCACCGGCCGCATCCTCCGCACGACCGTGCCGGGCACCCTGGTCGTGGAGCGCGTCCGCCCCGTCTACCGCACGGACCCCTCCATTTACATGGAGAACGGGGCCTTGGTCGCGGAGTGCCGCGACGGTGACAAGCAGGTGCTGATCCTGGCGGCCACCGAGCACATGGGCTGGGTGCTGGGGGCGCTGCTGCCGGACGGGCAGCCGCCCGTCGGAGTGGCCAGGGACCAGGGCTAGTCCCGCAGCCCGGCAGTGAGCTGCAGCCCGGCGGCGATCTCCGACACCGCCGCCATCGCCCGCCGGTGCAGCCCGCCCCCGAAGGTGACCCGGGCGGCGCCGAGCGCGCCGAGCTCGGCGGGGGAGGGCCCGCCGGGCATGGCGAGGGCGTTGACCGGCAGTCCGACGCGTTCGGCGATCGGCGCGAGCAACTCGGCGGGCGCGAGGATCGGGTAGACGCAGTCGGCGCCGGCCGCGGCGTACAGCAGCCCGCGTTCGACGGCGGGGGCGGCGCCCTCGACGCCCTTCAGGAAGGTGTCGATACGGGCGTTGACGACGAGCCGTCCGTCCGCCTCGGCCACGACGGCGGCCAGCCAGTCGGCCTGCTCGTCCGGCTCCTTGAGCAGGCCGGTCCGCCGGTCGGTGTCCTCCAGGTTGCAGCCGACCACGCCGGTCTCCAGGAGGCGTTCGACGAGCTCACGGGGCGGTAGCCCATAGCCGTCCTCCACATCGGCGGTGACGACCACCCCTTCGGCAGCGACAGCCCTCACGATCCGGCCCACCGCCGTCAGCATTTCCGCTGCCGGAGCTTCCCCGTCCGCGTACCCCAGCGATGCCGAGACCCCCGCGCTCGGCGTCGCCAGTGCCCGGAACCCGGCGTCGGCGAAGGCCCGGGCGCTGGCGGCGTCCCAGGGGCCGGGCAGCACGAGCGGACCGTCGGTGGCACTGCTGTGATGGCGGGCCCGGAAGGCGGCCACTGCCGCGTCGTTCGCTCTCATACGAACGACCGTAGGCCCGCGAGAGGCGGGTGGAGTGGTCCATTTCTCCTCGGAGAACGTGGGCCACTACGCCCATGGGGAACAGCTGGGGATCAGGGCTGGTAGGACCCCGCCTGGACGCGGGTCGAGACGCTGATGCGGTTCCAGGAGTTGATCACGATGATCGCGGCGATGAGGTGCGCCAGCTCCTCCTCGGAGAAGTGGCGCGCGGCACGCTCGTAGACCTCGTCCGGAACGAAGCCGTCCGTGAGGACCGTGATGGCCTCGGTGAGGGCGAGGGCCGCCTGCTCCTTCTCGGTGTAGTAGCCGGTGGCCTCCTCCCAGGCGTTGAGGAGGTAGATGCGCGCCTCGGACTCGCCCGCCTTACGGGCGTCCTTGACGTGCATGTCGATGCAGAACGCGCAGTGGTTGAGCTGCGAGGCGCGGATCTTCACCAGCTCGCCGATGACCGGGTCCACGCCCTGGTTCGCGGCCTTGGAGAGGGCGAACATCGCCTTCCGGACCTCGGGGGCGTGCTTGTAGAAGTCCATGCGGGGACCGTGCTGGTGGGTGCTGGGAGTGTTCTCCGTCGTCGTCATGCCACCGACGCTACGCCAGGGATAGCCCAGCGGTATGGTCCATTCCCATGGAGAAAACGTGGGCCATTTCCGGGGTGGACCTCCACCTGGACCTCCCCCGCGCGGACGCGAACGCGGGCGCGGGAACGGAAGCCGGACCGGGCACCGGCACTGGCACCGGCACGGGAGCGGGCACCGGCGCGGGTGAGCGTGGCGTGCGCGCCGCGCTCACCGACGCGCTGCGCGAAGCCGTACGCTCCGGGCGGCTGGCCCCCGGCACCCGGCTGCCCTCTTCCCGCTCCCTCGCCGCCGACCTCGGGCTCGCCCGCAACACCGTCGCCGACGCCTACGGCGAGCTCGTCGCGGAGGGCTGGCTCACCGCCCGGCAGGGCTCCGGCACCCGGGTGGCCGCCCGGACCGCGCCGCCCCGCCCGGCCCCCGCCCACCGCCGTGCCACCCCGCCCCGCACCCCGCCGCCGCCCGTCCACGACCTGCGCCCCGGCCCCTGCGACGTCTCCTCCTTCCCCCGTGCCGCCTGGCTCTCCGCCGCCCGCCGCGCCATGGCCGCCGTCCCCCACGAGGCCTTCGGCTACGGCGACGGCCGGGGCCGCCCCGAGCTGCGCGAAGCCCTCGCCGGCTATCTGGCGCGGGCGCGCGGCGTCCGTGCGACCCCTGAACGCATCGTGCTGTGCGCGGGCTTCGCCCAAGGGCTCGCCCTGCTGGGGCGAGTGCTGCGGCAGCGCGGCGTGCGGTCGATGGGCGTCGAGTCGTACAGCCTGTGGGTCCACCACGACATCATCGAACGGGCCGGGCTCCGGGCGGCCCCGCTGACCGTGGACGGCCAGGGTGCGCGGGTCGCCGAGCTGGACGACGAGGCGCGGCGGAACGTCCGTTCCGTCCTCCTCACCCCCGCCCACCAGTTCCCCACAGGCGTCCCCCTCCACCCCGATCGCCGCGCCGCCGTCGCCGACTGGGCCTCCCGCACGGGTGGCCTGATCGTCGAGGACGACTACGACGGCGAGTTCCGCTACGACCGCCAGCCCGTCGGCGCCCTCCAGGGCCTGGCCCCCGAGCACGTCGTCTACTGCGGCACCGCCAGCAAGTCCCTTGCCCCCGGCCTGCGTCTGGCCTGGCTCGTCCTTCCCGAACACCTCGTCGCCGACGTCGTGGACCTGCGACGGTCCGGCGAGTGGGGCATGGGCGTCCTCGACCAGCTCACCCTCGCCGAGTTCATCGACTCCGGCGGCTACGACCGTCACATCCGCGCCATGCGCCTCCACTATCGCCGCCGCCGCGACGACCTCGTCTCCGCCCTCGCCCGGCACGCCCCCCACATCCGCGTCACCGGCATCGCCGCAGGCCTCCACGCCGTCCTCGAACTCCCCCCGGGCACCGAGCAGTCCACGATCCAGGCCGCCGCCTGGCGGGGCCTGGCGGTGCAAGGCCTGAGCGCCTTCCGCCACTCGGCCGTGGACGACTCCGTCCCCTCCCCGGTACCGGACGGCCGCGACGGCCTGATCGTGGCCTACGGCACGCCCGCGAAGCACGCCTTCGCGGGGGCGCTGGAGACGCTCATCGACGTCCTGCCACCGATGTCCTAGCCGTCCGCGGGGGCGACCGGGGTCAGGACAACCCGCCCCTCCGCGCCGGCCGCATCGGATAGCGCGGCATCGACAGGGACAGTGCCGTCACCCACGGCTCGTCCGAGAGCCGCTCGACGTCCCGTCGCGACAGGTCGGCCGAAGTGGTCCTGCGCCCCTCGGGCGGGCCGGAGACGCCGCAGTCGCGCAGGATCGCGGACTGCTCCTCCGAGGGGGCGTCGGCCAGCCGGATGATCACGGGGATCGCTCTGGCCTCCCGGTCCTCCTCCGTCGTGTTCTCGACGCGGAGGGCGAGGGGGCCGTCGAGCTTTGCGTGGTCCATGAGCCCATGGTGCTCCCGTTCGTCACAGGCCGGCGGCGTCTATCAGTCCGAACCCCCACTTCGGGTCGAACCCGGCCCCCTGGCGGTGGGGTATGGCGGAGTGGGACTTCAGGAGGGCCTTGACCTGCGCGGGACCGAGGGTGCCGTCCCTCTGCAGCAGGAGCGCGCACACGCCCGCCATGAACGGCGACGCCATGCTCGTGCCCTGCATGAGCACGTGCTCGGTGTCGAGCGTGAACGGGCGGTCCGGTGCGGAGTCCCGCGACAGCGAGGACGCGATCAAGGCGCCCGGGGCCGTCACATCGGGCTTCTGCCCGCCGTCCCGCAGCGGCCCGTCACTGCTGAAGTCCGCGATGTCGGCCAGCCGCAACCAGGGGGCGGAGAAGGACTCCTTGTCGATGTCCTCCCAGGACGTCTTGGTGGCGAACGCCGCGACGGTGACCGCCGAGGAGGCGCAGCCCGGAGAGCCGATCTTCATGTCGGAGGACGTCATCGGGCCGTTGAAGTGCGCACGGCCGCTCTGGTCCAGGATCCAGACGTCCGCGGGACCGCGGTCCGACGCCGTGGCGCCACGGATCAGCAACTGCCATGTCGACAGCATCCGGGACCCGACGCTGGGTCCGGGCTGTACGACGACGAAGAAATTACGGTCCTTGTTCAGAGGCGTGGCCGGCTGGGTGGAGAGCTCCACGAGCCCCTCCGGCAGCCGGTGGGCCACGGTGGGGTTCTCCGTGAGGGCGCGAACCTCCTGGAAGTCCGTCGCATGTCCGGACGGCGAGGCGATGGCGATCTCGAAGTCGCTGTCGGTCGAGTACCAGCCGTTGAGCATGAAGTCCTGGTCCTGCCCCTTGGCGTCGGGGATGCACGGCACGGACCTGACGGCGGTGCCGTTCACGTCGACGTGGGCGTGGATGTCGTCCGTGCCCTCGTTGCCCGCAGCGCAGCACACGATGCGCCCGGGGCCGGTCTCCTCGTCGATCGCCAGGGACAGCGCGTCCTTGCCGTCATGGGAGTCGTGGTGCCCACCGAGGCTGAGGTTGACGACCGTCGGCAGGCCCATCTCCTTGCCGATCCGGAAGATGTACTGGATCCCGGCGATGATCGAGCCGTCGAGGAAGTTCGTCTTGACCATCACGATCCGGGCGTCGGGCGCCAGGCCCTGGAAGACCTGGTCGGCTCCGGCGCATATCCCGCTGACGTGGGTGCCGTGGCCCTCCTCGTCCCCGGACTGGGCGAGCTGCGCACCTGTCAGCTCCTGGCCGAAGTGGCCTTCCGGGACACCATTGCCGCGCAGCGTCTGGTCCCAGACGCGCTCGATGCGTCCCTGGAACGCCGGATGCTTCGTATCGATGCCACTGTCGACCGAGCCGATCAGCACTCCCTTGCCGGTGAGGCGCGAGTTGTGCTGGAAGGTGTCCAGCCCCACGGTGCTGCGGGCCGCGTCGAGGTAGGGGCGCAGCAGATGCGCGGAGGAGATGCGCTCGATGCCCTCGTGCTCGGAAAGGGCCTCCAGCGCGTCGAACGGGACGATGGCCGTGCGTACTCTGTCTCCACCTCCGTTGATGTCCAGCCCCTCGTGCTTGAGGTCGTCCAGGACGGCTCCCGGGGTGCAGACGAGATTGACGACCGCTCGCGTCGGCTTGGCCGGTTCGTCCACGGAGACCCAGCCGAGTGTCGCCGACTGCCGGCGCAATGCGGGGATGTCGTCCTCGCGGTACCGCCCGTAGGCGGCGGCCAGCGTGGGTGCAAGCTTGGCGAATTCCATGACCGCCCCCAATAAGTTGCTTCTTTGAGCTTTTCGGCTCTGAACTGCGCTTTTGGGAAAAATGGAACACTTTCAGGCTAGCAACGGTTGACAGGCCCGGCAGCTTGTGGGTGCGGCTCGGCTCGGCTCGGCGCGGTGCGGCGTTCAGCAGCACTGCATGGTGAACATCGCCCGGTCGAAGCGGCCGGCTGCCAGGTCCTCGGGGCGTATGAGCCAGTAGAGGGCGCCGCAGTCGCCCCACATCATGTCGGCGTCGTCATCGGTGTCGATCTGGGCGAGGAGCGTCCAGCGCCGGGCCTCCTCGGTGACGCGCGGGTCGCTCCAGGAGACGTCGCCGCCGTCGCGGTTGAGGACACCGTGGGCGATCTCGTACTCCACGGGGTTCTGGACGGGGTTGGCGTGGCCGCCGACGAGATGGTCGGCGTCCCGCTCCAGATCCCATATCGCCTCGACGAACGCCTCGGCCTCCGCCGGGTGACTGCTGTGGTCCTTGACGACACCGTCGCGGTACAGGGCCGAGACGAAGTCCGGGTGCCAGGAGTCGGGCGCGGTCCACTCCACACGGGCCGTCAGCGGCACCTCCGGGTACGGCTCGAACTCCACGTCCTCGTCGTCGACGACGGGCCAGGCACGCTCGGCCACCGCGACCCCGGCCGGGACGTGGACGACCCGGGCGCCCGCCCACGTCTCCGGCTCCCCGGGCCAGACCAGGGAGTCGCCGTCGTCGATCTGCCCGTCGAAGTAGAAGAACGACAGCGTCCCGTCGGCGGGCAGCGCTATGTCCAGCGCGCCCTTGGGCAGCGCGGCACAGTCGACCGACGCGATGAACGACAGCGGCCCGTGCCCCTCCCACACCGGCCACGCCATGCCCTCCGGCAGCTCGGGCAGCCCGCCCAGCCGCCCGACCACCACGTCCTCCGCCCCCGGCTCCGGGGTCGCCACCAGCCGCGCGGCCGGGCGGCACAGGGAGATCCAGCGCTCGGCGAGGTCGGCGGGCAGAAGCGTCCGGGCGAGGTCGTGCAGCGTGCTCTCAGTCATGTGGACGATGATGTACGGCCCCACTGACAATCACGTCTGAGCTGCGAGGATGTCCCGGATCGCGGCCATGCCGCGTCTGGTGGCGGCGACGGCGCCGGAGGCGTCGGCACTGGCTTTCTGGGTACGGCAGTCACGGCAGGCCGCCTCGTCGGCGACAGGGCGGAAGACGCGCCCGCAGCCGCCCTCGCAGGAGCGGAGGGGGACGGGCGGGGGGACGGGAATGGGGGCCGGGTCGGGCATCTTGCGCGTCAGCCGGTCACGGGTGAGTGCGGCGGGGGAGCGGACGACGTCCGGGAGGCCGGAGGTCAGCGCTTCGCGCAGCTCGGCGACGGTCGCACCCCGGCTGAACCACTCCGCCGCGAGCGGCGCGAGCGCCCGGATGTCCCGCCCGGAGAGGCGCAGCCTCCGCTCGGAGCCGGAGATGGTGGCGAGGACGCCGGTGGCGCGGTCGGGAGGGTTGGGGGTTTCCTCCCCGGTGTTTTCCTGGGGACGGCCGACGGCTCGATCGGTCGGCTGACCGGGGGCCGGAGGAGTGGCCGTCGGCGGCTCGTCGCCATCGCGCAGCGCCAGAGCCTCGGCCTCCGTCAGCGGGACATTCGATACGAGCTGTGTCGTGGACCAGCGTCCTCGGGGCCCGGGGAGGCGCCACTCGTGGACGTAGCCCTCGGCGATGAGTTCGCGCTTGGCGTGACCGAAGGCGGTCTTCTTGATCCCGGCGCGCCGGGCGGACTCGGAGAGGGACTCGTCGACGCCGGGCGGGAGCGAAAGCTGCCAGAGGAGAAGGCACTTGGCGTCGGAGGAGAGGCGGGGATGGCGGATGATCTCGTTGGAGATCGGGGTGTAGAAGCGCGTGGGCGCGATAACATGCCGGAGCATCTTGAGGGAGGTCCGTTCTCCTGGTGGATGTAGACCCCCGGACTGGTGTTGCGAGCACCGCCGGGGGTCGATTCGTCTGCGCCGAAACGTACCCCACGGGGGCGTGCCAAAGGGCACGATCAGGTGCTCCAACACCCGTACGGTTGCGAGTAGATCAACCGTGCGATACGCGCTGATGGACCCCCATGGCGGTGGCCATCGCCATGGCCATGCCCTGGTTTCCGTCGCGCACGGCCATGGCCCGGCTCCGCTTGATGGTCCGGCACTCCTCGCAGGGCGGCGGGCCCGTGTAGGCGGTCAGGGCGGCGATGAGGATTTGGGCTTCGTAGCCGGTGAGCGCGTCGTCGATAGAGAGGAACATCTGTCCGTCGACAGGTCCTTGGGGGACGACCTGGACCGTACAGCCGTGAGCTTTGAAGGCATCGGAGAGCTCGCGTGCCGTGCGCGCGGCGGTGTGACGGATGCTGTCGTGTGGCATGGGTGGGCTACCTCGGTCGTGTCTGTTGCTCCGGTTCCGGTTCTCAGCATCGGGGCGTGGGTCTACGCTCACCAGGGGTAACGGCTTTCGGCGCGACAAGACGAAAACGGGTGGTTGCCTCCATGCCTGCGCCCAAGGAACTCGACCCGAGCAGTTCTCTACCGGCCTTGTACGGAACGAAGTTGCGCAAGTTGCGCATGCGGGTTGGTTGGACGCAGAAGGAACTGGCGGAGAAGGTCTTTCTCTCCCATAGCCGTATCGCTCAGTTCGAGCTGGGCAAGGAGATGCCTTCGCGAGAGGTGTCCGAGCAGCTAGATGAGCTCCTGGGCGCGGACGGCGACCTGAACGATCTGTGGGAGTACGCTCAGCGATTTCCGCCCACGGATGCGTTCCGCCAGTACAAGCGGTACGAGACGAGGGCCGTCGCCATGCACAAGTACCAGGCGCATACAGTCCCGGGCTTGTTGCAGACCGAATCCTACGCGCGCGAGGTAATGCGTCATGCGCTGCCGTGGTGCACTCCGGGGGAGATCGAGGAGAAGGTGGCAGCGCGACTCGCTCGCCGGAGCGTGCTCCTGAAGGAGGAACCGCCGCTCTTGTGGTCCGTGCTGGACGAAGCGGTGATTCGACGACCAGTGGGCGGGCCCTCCGCCATGCGGGCTCAACTGACCTACCTGCTGGAGGCGATCCAGGCGCCGAACGTCGAAATGCAGGTTCTGCCGTTCGCGGTCGGCGGTCATGCCGCCATGGGTGGATCAGTGACTGTGTTGTCGTTCGACAACGCGCCGGACATTGTCTACCTGGAAGGCGGGGCCGTGACAGGCATGGTGAAGGACCGGCGGGGAGTCGCGCGCCATTCCCACCGGTACGACCGCGTCCAGGCGCTGGCGCTTCCCCCGGAGGCGTCCGCCAGATGGATCGAGAAGGCAATGGAGGATTTCGGCGCATGCGAGTCGATCTGAGTCGCATTGTTTGGCGCAAGTCGACGTACAGCGACGGTCAAGAGGACTGCCTGGAGGTCGCCGACCCCATACCCGGCGACCTCATACCCGTCCGCGACAGCAAAGCCCCCGCAGGGCCCACCCTGCTCCTCCCGGCCGGCGCCTGGGTCGAGTTCGTCGGTGCCGTTAGAACGGTTGCGCCACCAATCCCTCGATAGGTGCCAACTCGCCGCATTCCGTCATCGTGTGACGCGAACTGCCCCTAGGGTCACGCCTGATGACGCAGTGACGTGCCGGTCTTTCCGGGGCGCCCGCAACGGTCAGCCACCCGCACGGGGGGCTGTTTGGGGCGCGGCCTCCCCGGAGCCACCGGGTGGCCGCGCCCATGGTCAGCCCTCCGCTGAGAGGGGTGACCGGTGGGCTGTACCCACCTCGGGAGAAAGGCGCAGCACGTGCGCCATCGCAAAAAGAAGGACCGTAGCCGTCTCTGGACCCAGCTGCATCGGATCTACCGCTGGTCTGCGCCGATGCTAGGCGCCATGGCCGTGGCAGCAATCCGCTGGTGGTTGGAGGCGACTCACAGGCTGTAACCCTCGCCAGAAGAACTAGCGAGGGGTGCAGCGTGCATCCTTCCAAGAGGCCCTGCCGCCGTGGTCCCGGCGGTGGGGCTTCGTCTGCCGCCGTACCCCTGGCGGCGGGTCTCGCCTTTCGCCACGTCCGTCGACCATGCCTGGCTGGCACAGCCACCGGGGGCCCGACCGGGTGGACGTCGCACCATCACGGTAGCGGCTCCGCCTCCCCTTGGCACGGCGGATGTGCCCACTGTCCCCCGGTAGGTCGACCCGGATTCGCAAGCGCGACCGATCACTCCTCGCCGTAATCGCCTTGGCGATATCCCGCCCTAGGCGGCGCCCGGGCGCGCCGCAAAGGTAGAGGGCGTGTCACCGGCGGCGGCCCGCCGTCGGTTGAAGCGGACCGTGAGAGAGGACATCCCGCCCATGCCTCCGATCCCGATCAAGCCTGGTATCTACAAGATCCACGCGCACATCATCGGTCCGTCCTCCCTGGTGACGGCCACGGAGTACGCGGTGAAGCACGGCGCGCCCGTGATCGTCGACCGGTTCAACCCGCTCCCGATCGAGCAGGAGTGGATCATCGAGCCCGCCGAGCCCGTACCCGGCTCGCCGTATGTGATCCGGCTCGCGAGCCACGACGCCGCCGGTCTGGTGATCGCCGACGACAAGGTCTTCGTCAACGCCGTCCAGCGCTCCGAGCTGGCGAAGTTCACCTTCGAAGGCGTCCTGGGCGGCGTGAAGATCCTCAACGAGAAGGGCCTCGCCCTGCGGGCGGGCCACCGCGGCGCTCAGATCGAAGTCGTGCCGCCGAAGCCGGAGTTCCAGGAGACCTGGACCCTGGAGTTCGTGCGTCCGGTCGACTCGGAGTAACTCACACGCACACGCGCGGCGCGGGGCGATCGGCGGCCTTATGGCCGACCGGTCGCCCCGCTGTCGTTGCCGACGACACAACAGCGCGTACCCCACTCCATCCAGCCTCACACCTGCTGGAAACGTCTGCCGGAAGAAGCTCTGGTCACTCCTCCGCCGGCGCCTCCCCGAACCGTGCCAGCGCCAGCGCGCCCACCACCGCCAACGCGAAGCCCGTCACGGCGAGCGGCAGCAGGCCCTCCCTCGTGCGGTCGCCGAGCCAGGCGACGCCCACCCAGGCCGGGCCAATGGTCTCGCCGATGACCATGCCCGCCGTGGCGGCCGTGACCGAACCGCGCTGGAGCGCCGACGTCAGGAGCAGGAACGCCGCTCCACCGCCGATCAGCAGGGCATAAGCAGCGGGGTTGGTCAGCACGGCGGACGGTGCGAAGTCGTCGATCAGACGGACCGCGACCTCCACCACCCCGAAGCCGATCCCCGCGCCCAACCCCAGGGCCGCCGCCCGCGTCCGCCCCCGCGCCCGGCCCGCCGCCGCGCCGAAGGCGAGGACGCCCACCGCCGTGACCAGGACACCGACCCGTAGCCCGGTGTCGCCCGTGCCCGTGCCCTCCGCGCCGGAGGACAGGCCCAGCATCGCCAGCCCGCCGCACACCACCAGCACCGCCGCCCACTCCACGCCGCTGAGTCGCACGCTCAGCACGCGTGAGGCCGTGACGGCCGTGACGGCCAGGCTCGCGGCGAGGGCGGCGCCCACCGCGTAGATGGGCAGGGTGCGGAGGGCGACGAGCTCCAGCAGGAAGCCCACGCCGTCCAGGGCGAGGCCGGCGAGGTAGCGCCACTGGCGCAACGCCCGCATCAGGAGTATCGGGTCCAGGCCGGAGCCCGTGCCGGGCGCGGTGGCCCGGGTCGCGGCGGCCTGGAGGACGGACGCGGTGCCGAAGCAGACCGCCGTGCCGAGTGCGCAGAGCATGCCGAGAAACACGCCTCCGACTGTAGGACGCGGAGGCCGCCCCAACCCTAGAGTCGGGTCGTGCTTTCCGTAGTCGTGGCGCCCTGGCGGCGCGCTCCCGTCGTCGTACGCAACCCGGACGTGCCGCATGACGCGGCGAGCACGATGAAGCTCGCCGTGCTCGCGGCGCTGCATCGTGACGGAACGGACCTCGACAGGCGGGTTCCGGTCATCAATCGTTTCGCCTCTGTGACGGGAACCGGCACTTTCGCCAACGACCGCTCCTACGACAGCGACGACGAGCCCTGGGAACTCCTCGGTGGCACCGCGTCGTTGCGCTGGCTCGCCGAGCGGATGGTGACGCACTCCTCGAACCTGGCCACCAACCTCTGCCTCGCCGAGACCGGCCACGAGGCCGTGGCTCGCGTGTGGAAGCAGGCGGGGGCGCGCGGCAGTGACACACCGCGCGGCATCGAGGACGTGCCGGGGCGCGCGGCAGGCATTCGCAACCTGGTCACCGCGGGGGATCTCGTCCGGTTGCTGGAGTCGCTGGAGCCGGAGCTGCTCGCCCTGCTGGAGGGCAACGTCCACCGCGTGGACCTGGCGGCGGGGCTGCCGCCGGGGACCCGGCTGGCGAGCAAGAACGGTTGGTTCCCAGGGGTGCGGCACTGCGCCGCCGTCGTCCATCCGCCGGACGCCGGGCCGTACACGATCGCCGTCTGCTACACCGGGCCCCTCGCCAACGGCGAGGACACAGACGATCCGGCCGCCCGCCTGCTGGCCCGGATCTCGGCGCGGGTCTGGGCCGGACGTCACGCCTTCCCGGGCTGACGGACACCGGCGGTCATCAGGGCCTCCACACCTGGCCGGTTGAGAAGGTTGATGCGGATGTAACCGGGGTGGCCGTCGAGCTCGAAGTACTTCCCGTCCAGCGCCAGGAACCACCGGTGCGGCACCCGCGGCCGGGCGAACAGGAAGAAACCGGCCTCCACCGGCATCAGCGCGCTGAGCGCGCCGCTGTCCGCCAGCGTCCGGTGACGGTCGCGGATGTGCCGTATCAGCGCGCCGTTGCCCTCGCCGAGCATGAGGTCGGCCGCACGGTGGGCGAAGAGACGGTCGGAGACCGCCACATCACCGTGCAGATTCATATGCAGCTCTGCCAGCTCCTCGCGCATCTGCTCGGGGACGAGCAGATGCGCGCAGCGATAGCCGTGGATCGACAGGTATTTGGTGGGGCACACCATGCGGAGGGTGAGATCGCCGGGCAGATGGGCCGCCGACTCCTCGCCGCCTTCCCCGTCCCAGCGCATGTACTGGAAGGTCCCGTCGACGAAGACGAGCGAGCCGGTCTCCTGCTGCCAGTCACCGATCGTCTTCAGCACCGTGGACGGGACTCTTCTGCCCGCGTACCAGACGGGGTCGGTGAGGACGAGCACGGTCCGTTCGTCGGGCAGGCGAAGATCGAAGTCCGGCTGGTAGGCGTGGCCTCGGGCGACGGGGACGGGCTCGATGCCCATGCGTCTGAAGAGGTAGGCCAGCTTGTAGTACACCGGTTGGACGTAGTGGACCCGCCGCCGTCCCGTCAGCAGCAGCCAGGTGGCGAACGTGCCGAGGAGACTGCTGGAGCCACCGCCCGGAAGCACGTTGCGGGGCGTGCAGCCGGCCCCGTCGTAGCGGCGGTGCATCGTGGCGATCTTGGCGCGAAGCTCGTCGTCCTCGTCCAGGCCGGAGTAGCGGGTGATGTCCGCCAGGCGGCCGGGGGAGGTGTCGGCGAGCTCGCCGAGGAATTCCTCCACGAACGGGTGCCCGCCGTTGTAGTCGGAGACGAAGACCCGGGCGCCGGGCTGCTGCCGCTCGGCCTCGATCAGTTCGTGCCAGTCGAGCATCCGGAACAGTGACGGCGTCACGGGCAACCCCATTCGCATGCGCTGACGGTCGGCTCGCAGGCAACAGTCTCCGGGGCGGCGGAGGACCCGGCAATACGGCCGCGCGGGGGTGCCGGGCGGCAGGCCCGGAGGCACGGTTTAGGGTGGACGAACTTTCGAACGCAAACGGGGGCGTCAGAGATGGAGAAGAAGGCGCGACGGCGTCTGCGATCCAGCACGGTCATATTGGGCGGAATGGGCGTGCTCGCCGCCGCCCTCACCTCCTGCGGATCCGAGCCGGACAAACGCTGCGTGGACCGCAACAGCTACGAGGCGGGAAAGGGCTACAAAGTCCTCGACTCGAAGGCCTGCAAGAGCAAGAGCAACGGCAGCGGTGGCCATGCCGCCGGCACCGGCACCTGGTACTACAACTCCGGCAATTCCGGCAGCCGCGCCAAGGCCGGTACGTTCGACAAGAGCAAGGCCGTTTCCCGGGGCGGTTTCGGCTGTTCCTCCTCCAAGAGTCATTCCGGTTCGAGCGGCGGCTGATCGCGGAACATGCGCCGCCATAGCGCCACCCCTCGCCCCGGCTGGCAGAACACCGTCGAGGAACAGGGCCTGATCTATCCGCTCACCCGGGAACCGGACGGCTCCCTGCGGCCGTACTGGGACGAGAGCGCGTACTACTCCTTCACGCTGCCCGAGATCGAGGCGCTGGAGGACGTCGTCGAGGAGCTCCACACGATGTGCCTGGCCGCGGCCGCGCACATCGTGGAACACGACCGCTTCGCCGGCCTCGGCCTCACCGACCCCCGGCTCACGGCCCTGATCACCGAGTCCTGGCACCGGCGCGACGAACTCCCCTCCCTCTACGGGCGCTTCGACCTGCGCTACGACGGACGCGGCGGCCCCGCGAAGATGCTGGAGTACAACGCCGACACCCCGACATCCCTCGTGGAGGCGGCCGGTCCGCAGTGGTTCTGGATGGAGGAACGCTTCGCCGGCGTTCCCGACGCCGACCAGTGGAACTCCCTCCACGAACGGCTCGTCGACGCCTGGCGCCGCCAGGCGGACCTGCTGCCGCCCGGCGCGCCCGTGCATTTCGCGCATTCCATCGGCGATGAACTGGGCGAGGACCTGATGACCGTCGCCTATCTCCGTGAGACGGCGGAACAGGCGGGCATCGCGACGGACGTCATCTCGATGGAGGACATCGGCTGGGACGGCCTCTCCGGCCGTTTCGTCGACAAGAAACTCCATTTCATCCGCGCCTGTTTCAAGCTCTACCCCTGGGAATGGCTTGCGGAGGACGACTTCGGCCCGCACGTGCTCGACACGCTCGACAACGGCGGCGGTACGGGGTCCACGCTGTGGATCGAACCGGCGTGGAAGATGCTGCTGTCGAACAAGGCGCTGCTGGCCGTGCTCTGGGAACTCTTTCCCGGGCACCCGAATCTGCTGCCCGCCTATCTGGACGGCCCCCGCGAACTCGCGCGCGAAGGCGGCTGGGCCGCCAAGCCGCTCTTCGGGCGCGAGGGCGCGGGCGTCACCCTCCACCCCGCCGGGAGTGGATCCGCCGTGCGGGACGAGCCCTGCTGCTACCAGGAACTCGCCCCGCTCCCCGAATTCGACGGCAACCACGTGGTGCTGGGCGCCTGGGTGGTCGACGGCGAGCCCGCCGGCCTGGGTATCCGGGAGTCGTCGGGCCTGGTCACGGACGGGTACGCCCGCTTCGTCCCCCACGTGATCCTCCCGGAAGGGTGACCGCTACCACGGGAGGCGACCGCTACCGCACCGCCTCCACCAGCCACCCCGACAGCTCCCGCCCGCCGGCCAGCACGTCGGCCCGTCGGCCGCCCGGAACCCCGCTTCGGCCAGGGCCTCGCCCCATCCGGCCGTCGTGAGGTCGACGCCCGCCCCGGCCCGGCGGCCCCTCAGCCCGCCAGCACCTCCCGCAGCCGCTCCAGCCCCCAGTCCAGGTCCTCCTTGCTGATGACCAGCGGCGGGGCGATGCGGATCGTCGCGCCGTGGGTGTCCTTGACCAGCACCCCGCGCGCCATCAGCCGCTCCGAGACCTCGCGGCCCGTGCCGATCTCCGGGGCGATGTCGACGCCCGCCCACAGGCCCCGGCCGCGGACGGCGGTGACGGCCGGGCCGCCGGCCATGAGGCCGAGCTCGTGGTGGAGGTGGTCGCCGAGGCGGGCCGCGCGCTCCTGGTACTCGCCGGAGCGGAGGATCGCGATGACCTCCAGGGCCACCGCGCACGCCAGCGGATTCCCCCCGAAGGTGGAACCGTGCTCGCCCGGCTTGTGGACGCCCAGCACCTCGCGCGAGGAGACGACCGCCGAGACCGGCACCACGCCGCCGCCGAGCGCCTTGCCCAGGATGTAGACGTCCGGGACCACGTCCTCGTGCTCGCAGGCGAACGTCCGGCCCGTTCTGCCCAGCCCGGACTGGATTTCGTCCGCCATGAAGAGGACGTTCCGCTCCCGTGTGAGCCGGCGGACGCCCGCCAGATAGCCGGGCGGGGGCACCAGGACGCCCGCCTCGCCCTGGATGGGCTCCAGCAGCACGGCCACGGTGTGCTCGTCGACGGCGGCCTCCAGGGCCGCCAGGTCGCCGTACGGGACGATCTCGAAGCCCGGCGTGTACGGACCGTAGTCCGCCCGGGCCTCCTCGTCCGTGGAGAAGCTGATGATCGTGGTCGTGCGGCCGTGGAAGTTGTTGTCCGCCACGACGATCCTCGCCTTGCCGTCGGGGACGCCCTTGACGCGGTATCCCCACTTGCGGGCGGTCTTCACGGCCGTCTCCACGGCCTCCGCGCCCGTGTTCATGGGCAGGACCATCTCCATCCCGCACAGCTCCGCCAGCTCGGTACAGAACTCGCCGAAGCGGTCGTGGTGGAAGGCGCGGGAGGTCAGCGTCACCCTGTCGAGCTGCTCCTTGGCCGCGTTGATCAGTCGTCGGTGGCCGTGGCCGAAGTTCAGCGCCGAGTAGCCGGCGAGCATGTCGAGATAGCGGCGCCCCTCGACGTCGGTCATCCAGGCGCCCTGCGCGGTCGCGACGACGACCGGCAGCGGATGGTAGTTGTGCGCGCTGTACTTCTCGGCGGCGGCGATGCTGCGTTCCGTGGCGGTCACCATGTGCTCCGTTCCACTCCGGGGCTGATGCTGACGCCTTTGTACACCCGCCGTACACCCTCGGTGGACGCGGTTTTCCACAGCTGAACCGAGTCCGCTCCCGCACCTGAGAGAATGTTGTGCATGGCCCTTGATCGTCCGCGCGCTCTCTCCGGTATCCAGCCCACCGCAGGCTCGTTCCACCTCGGGAACTACCTCGGTGCAGTCCGTCAGTACGTGGCCCTGCAGGAGACCCACGACGCCTTCTACATGGTCGTCGACCTCCACGCGATCACCGTGCCGCAGGACCCCAAGGAGCTGCGGGCCAACACCCGTGTCGCGGCCGCCCAGCTGCTGGCCGCCGGGCTGGACCCGGAGCGCTGCACGCTGTTCGTCCAGAGCCATGTCCCGGAGCACGCCCAGCTCGGCTGGGTGATGAACTGCCTCACCGGCTTCGGCGAGGCCTCGCGCATGACGCAGTTCAAGGACAAGTCCGCCAAGCAGGGCGCCGGCGCCACCACGGTCGGCCTCTTCACGTACCCGATCCTCCAGGTCGCCGACATCCTCCTCTACCAGGCGGACGCGGTGCCGGTGGGCGAGGACCAGCGCCAGCACATCGAGCTCACGCGCGACCTGGCCGAGCGGTTCAACGGCCGCTTCGGCGACACCTTCACCCTCCCGTCGGCGCACATCGTCCGCGAGACGGCGAAGATCTACGACCTTCAGGACCCGTCGGCGAAGATGAGCAAGTCGACGGCCAACCCCAAGGGCCTGATCAACCTGCTCGACGAGCCCAAGGTCTCGGCGAAGAAGATCAAGAGCGCGGTCACCGACACCGACACGGTCATCCGCTTCGACGCCGAGAAGAAGCCGGGCGTCAGCAATCTCCTCACGATCTACTCCACGCTCACCGGCACCACCATCGCCGACCTGGAGCTGAAGTACGAGGGCAAGGGCTACGGCGCGCTCAAGACCGACCTCGCCGAGGTCATGGTCGAGTTCGTCACCCCCTTCCGCGCCCGTACCCAGGAGTACCTGGACGACCCGGCCGAGCTGGACGCGGTGCTGGCCAAGGGCGCGGAGAAGGCCCGGGCCGTCGCGGCGGACACCCTGGCCCGGGCGTACGACCGGGTGGGCTTCCTGCCCGCCAAGCACTGACGGGTCGCGTTTCGGCGGCCCCGCCGGCCGCTGAGCCATCCGGATACGGTTCACCGGCGTCCGCGCACGTCGGGACCCTTGGCCCGGGCGGGCGGGACCAGGAGATCTGGCAGTGGGAGCGGCCCAGCCGTCACACTGACCACGGGGACGTACAGGCGCCAGGAGGGAGAACGCAGTGGGGACCGTAACGCTCGGCGTTTCGATCGCGGTCCCGGAGCCGTACGGCAGCTTCCTCCAGAAGCGCCGCGAGGGCTTCGGCGACCCGCACGCCCACGGCATTCCCACGCACGTCACCCTGCTGCCGCCCACCGAGGTGGACGCCTCGTCGCTCCCCGCGATCGAACGGCACCTCGCCGAGGTCGCGGCGGCGGGGCGCCCCTTCCGGATGCGGCTGTCGGGGACGGGCACGTTCCGGCCGCTCTCGCCCGTCGTCTATGTGAACGTGGTCGAGGGCTCGGCCTCCTGCGCATGGCTCCAGAAGCGGGTGCGGGACGGGTCGGGCCCGGTCGCGCGGGAGCTCCAGTTCCCGTACCACCCGCATGTCACCGTGGCCCACGGCATCGCCGAGGAGGCCATGGACCGGGCCTTCACGGAGCTCGCGGACTACGAGGCGGAGTGGACGATCGAGGGCTTCGCCCTCTACGAGCAGGGAGAGGACGGTATCTGGCGCCTCGAGCGCGACTTTCCCTTTGGGAGCGACGACGTGACAGCGGCCGTGCCCCGGCAGGAAGGCACGGGTATCCGTAGCTCATGGACTGGCTCACCCGGCTGCCCCTGATCGGCCCACTCGCCTCGAAGGCGATGCGTACGCACGCCTGGCGCGCGTACGCCACCCTCGATCGTGTGAAGTGGACGCGGCTCGCCGCCGCGATCACCTTCTCGAGTTTCGTCGCGCTCTTCCCCCTGCTCACCCTCGGCGCGGCCGTGGCCGCCGCCGTGCTCAGCGATCAGCAGACCAAGGACCTGGAGCGGCGGATCGCCGAGCAGGTGCCCTCCGGCGCCCTCGACGTCAGCACGTTCACCGACAACGCCGGCACGGTCGGGCTGGTCGCGGGCGCCCTGCTGCTGTTCACCGGGGTCAGCTGGGTCGGTCAGCTGCGGGAGTGCCTGCGGGCGGTGTGGGAGCTGGAGGAGGACCCCGGCAATGTCCTGCTCCTCAAGGTCAAGGACGCCACCCTGCTGCTGGGCCTCGGCGGGGTCTTCCTGCTGTCCGCCGGCTGCTCGGCCTTCGCGACGGCCGCGGTCGGCTGGGTCGTGGAGCGGGCCGGGCTGGAGGGCGTCGGCGGGCTGCTGACGGCCGTCGGCTTCTGCATCGCCGTCCTTGCGGACTTCCTGCTGATGCTCTACGTCCTGTCGAGGCTGCCCGGCGTCCAGCCCGAGCGGCGCCGGCTGGTCACCGGGGCGCTGCTCGGGGCGGTGGGCTTCGAGCTGCTCAAGCTGGTGCTGAGCGGCTATCTGCGGGGCGTGGCGGCCCGGAGCATGTACGGCGCGTTCGGCACCCCGATCGCCCTGCTGCTGTGGATCAACTTCACGGCGAAGCTCACGCTCTACTGTGCCGCGTGGACCACCACCGACGGCGCGGCCACGCGGCACGGCGAGAAGCGGGAGATCAGTCCTGCGGGGGGTCCGACGGAGGGTTCTGCGGGTTCTTAGGCGGCGCCGCGTGACCCGCGCGGCGCCGCCCCCGCTCCGGCAGCGGATGCCGGCGGTTGACGACGAACCCGGCCACGGCCAGCACCGCCAGCGCCCCGCCCGTCAGGCCGACGGCCGTCCACATGCCGTCGCCGCCGCCCGTGACGGCGGCCTGGGCGCCCTGCGGGGACTGCCCGTCCGTCGTACCGCCCTTGTCGGCGGGGAAGCCGCCCTTCGGCGGGACGAGCACCCCCACCGGCTTGACGTGGCCGACCGCCTCGAAGCCCCAGTCGAGGAGCAACTGGGTCTCCTTGTAGACCTGGTTGCGCTCCTTGGTCTCCGGGTTCATCACGGTGACCAGCAGCTTCTTGCCGTCGTGCTGGGCGACGCCGGTGAAGGTGTTGCCGGCGTTGGTGGTGGAGCCGTTCTTCACCCCCGCCATGCCCTTGTAGGCCGGCACCCCGTCCTGGCCGGTGAGGAGCCGGTTGGTGTTGACGATCTCCTTCGTCTTCCCCGGGTGGTCCTCGTCGGGGAACTGCGCCCGGGCCGTCGAGCAGTACTCGCGGAAGTCGGCCTTCTGCAGGCCGGAGCGGGCGAACAGCGTCAGGTCGTAGGCGCTGGAGACCTGCCCCTCGGCGTCGTAGCCGTCGGGCGTGACGACGTGGGTGTCCTCGGCCTGGAGCTCGTCGGCGTGGTCCTGCATGTCCCGGACGGTCTTGGCGACGCCGCCGTTCATCGCGGACAACGTGTGCACGGCGTCGTTGCCGGAGCGCAGGAAGACGCCCATCCACATGTCGTGGACGGAGTAGGTCAGCCCCTCCTTCATCCCGACCTGGCTGCTGCCCTCGCCCATGCCCTCCATGTCGGACGGCTTGACCTGGTGCTTCTGGGTCTTGGGGAACCTCGGCAGCACCGTGTCGGCGAAGAGCATCTTCAGCGTGGAGGCGGGCGGAAGCTGCCAGTGGGCATTGTTGGCGGCGAGGATGTCACCGGTCTCGGCGTCCGCGACGAGCCACGAGTTCCCGCTGAGGTCCCGGGGCAGCTCGGGCGCGCCGGGGCCCAGCTGGACCTGCGGGCCGGGCCGGCCCAGGAGCTCGCCGCCCACCGTCGACATCTTGGCGGGCGGCAGCCGCTTCGGCGGGGGCTTGGCCTTGCCGTCGGCGGCCTTGCCGGGGGTCGCCGAAGCACCGGGCTTCGTCGAGGCGCCGGGGGAGAGCGCCGGCGAGCCGCTGGGGCCCGGGGCGGGAACGGCGAGGGCGGGGGCTGCGGCCGCCAGGGGGAGCAACAGCGAGGCACCGGCGGCCAGCAGGGCCGCGCGGCGGCGTCGGGGCGTCGCGGAGTACCGCGGGGGGTGTGATGTCGTCGTCGGCACGCTGGTGAACGTACCGTCACGCTCCGCCGACCGGGACGGCGCCTCACGGAGGGCGCCCACCGAGGACCCGATAGGACCATTGCGGGCACCGGAACGCATACTGAAACCCATGGCGAACGCTTCCCCTGCTTCCCCCACCGATGCTTCCCCCACCGAGCCCAAGGCCCCCGCTTCCCCGGAGGCTCCCGCTCCGGCACCGGTTCCCGCGACCCTCTCCCGTCCCGTGTCGTGGTTCCTGCTGGCGTTCGGCGCCTGGAGCTGGGTCATCTGGGTCACTTTCGTGAAAAATCTCTGGAAGGACGGCAGCGGGCTGGCCTTCGACGACGCGGGTTCCCCGACCGCGTACTTCTGGGTCCACCTGCTGCTCGCGATCACTTCGTTTCTTCTGGGGACGGCTGTAGGACTCATCGGGTTGCGTGGCGTGCGGGCGCTGCGGCGTAGTTCATAGCCGCCGGTTGACCCATTCCCGGGACGTACGCCCGTTCCCCCTTCTACGGTGATGCGCATCACTGGGCGGGAGGGGCGCGGGGGATGCGTGAGGTCCGGGTACGAAGAGGGTTACGTGGGCGGCGGGCTGCCGGGGCGTCGCTGACGTTCCTGCTGCTCGCGGCGGGCGCCGGCGGCTGCCGGCTCACCCCGGGGGAGGACCGCGGCCGGGGGCCCGTCCAGGTCGGTACGACCGACACGGTCACCGCGCTCGACCCGGCGGGGGCCTACGACGCCGGGTCGTGGGCGCTGTACGGCAACCTCTTCCAGTCCCTGCTGACCTTCGCCCCCGGATCGAAGAACCCGGTGCCGGACGCGGCCCGCAGCTGCGGCTTCAAGGGCGACGACCTGCGGACGTACACGTGCGAGCTGCGCCCGGAGCTGAGCTTCGCCAACGGGCACGAGCTGACCGCCGAGGACGTGAAGTTCTCCTTCGACCGCATCGCCCGGATCAAGTCGCCGCAGGGCCCCGGACCGCTGCTGGACACCCTGGGCTCGGTCGAGACCTCCGGCGGCGGACGCGTCGTCACCTTCCGCCTCAAGGCCCCCGACGCGACCTTCCCCCTGAAGATCGCCACCGGCGCCGGCTCCATCGTCGACCACCGCGAGTACCCCTTCGACACACTGCGCCGGGGCGACCGGGTGGACGGCTCGGGCCCGTACACCCTCAAGGACTACCGGCCGGGGACGAGCGCCGAGCTCGCGCCCAACGACCGGTACGAGGGCGCGATCAAGGACGTAGGCGCCCCGGTGACGGTCCGCTACTTCCCCGACCCGGCCCGGATGAGCGACGCCTGGCGGCACGGGACCATCGACGTCGCCGCCCGCCAGATGCCGCCCGCCGACCTGGCCAAGTACTCCCTCTCCGAGACCGGCTCCCGGATGACCGAGACCTCCGGAGCCAACGCCCGCTTCCTCGTCTTCAACCTCCGCGACGGCGCCCCGGCGAAGCCGCTCGCCGTACGGCAGGCCGTCGCGGCCGTCGTCGACCGCCAGAACCTCGCCCGGGACGTCCACCTCCGCACCGTCGAGCCGCTCTACTCGCTCGTCCCGCAGGGCTTCACCGGCCACGCCACGTCCTTCTTCGACGCCTACCCGAAGCCCGACGAGGACCGGGCCCGCCGGCTGCTCCTGGAGGCCGGCGTGCCCACCCCCGTCCGCTTCACCCTCGCCTATTCCAAGGGCGCGGCCACCGACCAGGAGGCGGCCCTGCTGCGCCGCCAGCTGGAGGCCACGGGACTGTTCGAGGTGACGACGAAACGAGTGGAGTGGACGGAGTTCCAGCGGGGCTACGCCCGGGGCGAGTACGACGCGTACTGCGTCAACTGGCTGGCCGACTTCCCCGACCCGGACACCTTCACCACGCCCCTGGTCGGCGCCGGCAACGCCCTCCACTCCGGCTACTCCAGCTCCCGGGTGGAGAAGCTCATCCGCAAGGCCCAGCAGAACGACCAGCGCGGCCGGGTCGCGGACGACTTCCGGAACATCCAGAAGATCGTCGCCGAGGACGTGCCGCTGGTGCCGCTGTGGCAGCGGAAGGACTACGTGCTGAGCAACTCGGGCATCGCCGGGACGCAGTACCTGACGGACGGCACGGGCATCTGGCGGCTGTGGATGCTGGCCCGGATCTGAGGACTGGCTGGAATGATCCACGGACCGGGCAGACGGTCTTGTGGTGATCGCGCACGGCTGATCGAGTACCGCTGGTCGAGTACGGCTGACTCGTGGAACTCCCGGAAGGGGACGACGTGCCGCAGCAGAAAGCTCCTCAGGACCCTCAGGACCTCATCAAGGCCGAGACGGTGGGAGCCTGGTACGACAAGTTCGGCGACCTGTACCACATGACCCTCGGCGACAGCGTCCACTGCGGCCTGTGGGTGTCACCGGACGAGCCCCATCCGGCGAGCATGGACCTCGTGGCCCTCTCCTCACAGGCGCAGGACCGCTACACCGACTACCTCGTCCGGCTGATGAACGCCCGCCCCGGCGGCCACCACCTCGACATAGGCTGCGGCCCCGGCCGCCCCGCCGCCCGCCTCGCCGAGCAGAGCGGCACCCGCGTCACCGGCATCTCCGTCAGCAAGGAACAGATCGCCCGGGCCAATGAGATGGCCCGCGCCACCGGGCTGGCCGACCGCCTCACCTTCGAGGTCGTCGACGCCATGAACCTGCCCTACGAGGACGAGAGCTTCGACACCGCCTGGGCGGTGGAGAGCCTGTGCCACATGGACCGCGTCAAGGCCCTCGGCGAGGCCTGGCGGGTGCTGCGCCCCGGCGGGCAGCTGATGATCCTGGAGTCGTCCCTGGTCGCCGAGCTCACCCCCGTCGAGCTGGGCCTCTATGAGACGGTCCTGGCCTCCAACCCCCCGCTTCCGCTGCCCGAGTTGTTCGCCCTGCTGGAGCGGACCGGCTTCCGGACCCTGGAATTCAAGGACCTCTCCGCCAACCTGGCGATCAGCGCGGACATCATCGCCCTGCTGCTGCGCGACCGGCGCGAGGAGCTCACGGCCGCGCTGGGCGCCGAGTTCGTCGAGCAGACGGACGCCGCGTACACGGGCGTCCGCACCATCATCCGGGAGAAGACGCGCTTCTTCATGATGCTGCTGCGCAAGCCGCTCGCCTGAGCGATTCGCCGGCAGCGAGGTCATTGCGACTGCGGGCCGGTGGGGGCTGATCGCGCAGTTCCCCGCGCCCCTTCGGGGCGCGGTGCGTGGCAGTCTGGGGGGATGGACCGGATGGACCAGCACCCGTGGCGCTCGCCCGCCTCGCCGGGCGAGCCGCCCTACTACACGACCGACACGTGCGCCGGGTGCGGCGTCGTCGTGCACGGCATCCACGGCCGGTGGACGTGCGCGGCCTGCGGCGCGTGCAGCCCCTACCAGGAACCGCCCGAGGGCTGGGCCTCCGAGATCACCGCGGAGGAACTGGCCACGAACACGGTGGGGTACGACCGGCCGACCTCCCTGGGCCTGCCCTAGAGACCGCCTTAGAGACCGTGCCGGCCCAGGAAGTCCAGGATCAGCTTCTGCCACTCCTCCGGCCGCTCGGCCATCGGCACATGCCCCGTGTCGATCTCCGCGTACTCCGCGCCCGCGATCCGCTCCGCGAGGAAACGGGAGTTGGCCGGGGCGACCAGCGTGTCCTGGAGGGTCGCGATGACCAGCGTGGGCACCGAGATGCCGGCGAGGTCACCGGTGGTGTCGGAGGCGCCGACCACGGCGGCCTGCTCGGCCGCCCCGGCCGGGACACCGCGCGCCACGATCTCCAGGAAGGGCTCCACCGTCGTCTCCGGGAGGCCGTTGAAGAACGTTTCGCCGAAGCCGGTCAGCGCCGCGAACCGGGCGAACGCCTCCAGGTCGCCCTGCTCCAGCAGCCGATTCCACAGGTAGAGCGAGGCCCGCGTCCGGTTGTCCGCCTTGGCCAGGCCCGCCGTCAGCACCAGGCCCCGCACCCGCTCCGGGTGCCGGGCGGCCGCCCGTACGGAGACCATGGTGCCCAGCGAATAACCCACCAGGGTGAAACTCTCCAGCCCGGCCTCGTCCGCCGCGGCCACGATCCCGTCGGCCAGCGCGTCGAGCCCCAGCGGACCGGTGGCACGCGGCGTGGCGCCGGAGCCGGGGTAGTCGGGGGCCACCACCGTGTGCCCGGCCGAGAGGGCCGGAAGGACGGGGACGTAATTGCCCTCGATGCTGCCGCCCGCGCCGTGCGCGAGGAGCAGCCCGGGGCCGGTGCCGTGAACGGTCGTTGCGAATGCGGGAATCCGTGTCATGCGTCAGAGGTTGCCGTATGACATCAGTGTCAAGGTCAAGCGTGGGTGGGGGATTCGCTTATGCGCATCGGTGAACTGTCGGAACGCACGGGGGTCAGCACCCGGCTGCTCCGCTACTACGAGCAGCAGGGCCTGCTCCGCTCCGAGCGGGACGGCAACGGCTACCGCCGTTATCACCCGGACGCGGCCCAGCGTGTTCACCGCATCCGCGAACTCCTCGACGCGGGAATGACCACCGAGGTCATCCGCACCCTGCTGCCCTGCGCCCAGGGCGGCCCCGGGCTGCTCGCCTGCTCCCACTCCGTCCAGGTCCTGGACGATCAGCTCGCCCGCGTGGAGGAGCAGATGGCCGAGCTGGAGCGGAAGAAGGCGGCGCTGCGCGGGGTGGCCCGGGCGATGGAGGTCCGCCGCCGGGAGGACGAGATGCTGGCGGCGGCGGCGCTGCGGTCCGCCTGAAACGGGGAGGGCCCGCCGCCACCCCTTCGGGTGACGGCGGGCCCTTCCCGGACAACCGGACCGGAGGTCAGAAGCGGCGCGTGATCAGCGCCCGCTTCACCTCCTGGATCGCCTTGGTGACCTCGATGCCACGCGGGCAGGCGTCCGTGCAGTTGAAGGTCGTGCGGCAGCGCCACACGCCGTCCTTGTCGTTGAGGATCTCCAGGCGCTGCTCGCCCGCCTCGTCACGCGAGTCGAAGATGAAGCGGTGCGCGTTGACGATCGCCGCCGGGCCGAAGTACTGGCCGTCGTTCCAGAACACCGGGCACGAGGAGGTGCACGCGGCGCACAGGATGCACTTGGTGGTGTCGTCGAAGCGCTCGCGGTCCTCGGCGGACTGCAGACGCTCACGCGTCGGCTCGTTGCCCTTGGTGATCAGGAACGGCATGACGTCGCGGTAGGCCTGGAAGAACGGCTCCATGTCGACCACGAGGTCCTTGAGGACCGTCAGACCCTTGATGGGCTCGACCGTGATCGGCTTGGCCGGGTTGATGTCCTTGATCAGGGTCTTGCAGGCCAGCCGGTTCTTGCCGTTGATCCGCATGGCGTCGGAGCCGCAGATGCCGTGCGCGCAGGAGCGACGGAAGGTCAGCGAGCCGTCCAGGTCCCACTTGATCTTGTGGAGACCGTCGAGCACGCGCTCCTTCGGGTCGATCTCGACCTGGAAGTCCTGCCAGGTGGCCTCCGCCGAGACCTCCGGGTTGAACCGGCGGATCCGGAAGGTGACCGTGATGTACGGCGAGGCCTGCGCCTCGGCCTCCACCTTCTCGAGAGTCGGGGTGCTCATCAGTACTTACGCTCCATCGGCTGGTAGCGGGTCTGGACGACCGGCTTGTAGTCGAGACGGATCGAGTCCTTGCCGTCCGCGTCGACCTCGCGGTACGCCATGGTGTGGCGCATGAAGTTGACGTCGTCGCGGTTCGGGAAGTCCTCGCGGTAGTGACCGCCGCGGGACTCCTTGCGCGCCAGCGCGGACACGGCCATCACCTCGGCCAGGTCGAGCAGGTTGCCCAGCTCGATGGCCTCCAGCAGGTCCGTGTTGAAGCGCTTGCCCTTGTCCTGGATGGACACGTTCTTGTAGCGCTCGCGCAGCTCGGCGATCTTCTCGACGGCCGTCTTGATGGTCTGCTCGGTGCGGAAGACCATGACGTTGGCGTCCATGGTCTCCTGGAGCTCCTTGCGGAGCTCGGCGACCCGCTCCTTGCCCGTGGAGTTGCGCAGCCGCTCGACCTGCTCCACGACGAGCTCGGCCGGGTTCTCCGGCAGCTCGACGAAGTCGGCCTTCTGGGCGTACTCGGCGGCGGCGATGCCGGAGCGACGACCGAAGACGTTGATGTCGAGCAGCGAGTTGGTGCCCAGGCGGTTGGCGCCGTGCACGGACACGCACGCGACCTCGCCGGCGGCGTACAGGCCGGGGACGACGGTGTCGTTGTCGGCCAGCACCTCGCCCTCGACGTTGGTCGGGATGCCGCCCATGGCGTAGTGCGCGGTCGGCTGGATCGGGATCGGGTCCGTGTAGGGCTCGATGCCGAGGTACGTCCGGGCGAACTCGGTGATGTCCGGGAGCTTGGCGTCGAGCTGCTCCGGCGGCAGGTGGGTGAGGTCCAGGTAGACGTGGTCGCCCTCGGGACCGCAGCCGCGGCCCTCGCGGATCTCCGTGTAGATGGAGCGCGAGACGACGTCGCGCGAGGCGAGGTCCTTCATGACGGGCGCGTACTTCTCCATGAAGCGCTCGCCGTCCTTGTTGCGGAGGATGCCGCCCTCACCGCGGGCGCCCTCCGTCAGCAGGATGCCCATGCGCCAGATGCCCGTCGGGTGGAACTGGAAGAACTCCATGTCCTCCAGGGGCAGGCCGCGGCGGTAGCAGGCCGCCTGGCCGTCACCCGTGAGGGTGTGGGCGTTGGAGGTCACCTTGAAGAACTTGCCGGTGCCGCCGGAGGCGTAGATGACCGACTTGGCCTGGAAGACGTGGATCTCGCCGGTGGCGAGCTCGTACGCCACCACACCGGCGGACTTCTTGACGCCGTCGACCTCGGTGATCAGCTGGTCCAGGACGTAGAACTCGTTGAAGAACTCCACGCCCTCCTTGACGCAGTTCTGGTACAGCGTCTGGAGGATCATGTGGCCGGTGCGGTCCGCGGCGTAGCAGGACCGGCGGACCGGGGCCTCGCCGTGGTTACGGCTGTGACCGCCGAAGCGGCGCTGGTCGATGGTGCCGTCCGGGGTGCGGTTGAACGGCAGGCCCATCTTCTCGAGGTCGAGGACCGCGTCGATGGCCTCCTTCGCCAGGATCTCGGCGGCGTCCTGGTCGACCAGGTAGTCGCCACCCTTGATCGTGTCGAAGGTGTGCCACTCCCAGTTGTCCTCCTCGACGTTCGCGAGGGCGGCGGCCATGCCGCCCTGGGCGGCGCCGGTGTGGGAGCGGGTGGGGTAGAGCTTGGTGAGCACCGCGGTGCGGCTGCGCTTGGTCGACTCGATGGCCGCGCGCATGCCGGCGCCACCGGCGCCGACGATGACGGTGTCGTACTTGTGGATCTTCATCGTGATTACCTCAGCCCCGTGGCCTAGCGGATGTTCGGGTCGAAGGTGAAGATCACCAGCGTGCCCAGCAGGACGGTGAACACCGTGGCGGTGTACAGCAGCATCTTCAGCCAGAAGCGGGTGTTGTCCCGCTCCGCGTAGTCGTTGATGACCGTGCGCAGGCCGTTGGCGCCGTGGAGCATCGCCAGCCACAGCATGATCAGGTCCCAGGCCTGCCAGAACGGGGAGGCCCAGCGGCCGGCCACGAAGGCGAAGCCGATCTTGCTGACGCCGCCGTCGAGGACGAGCTGGATCAGCAGGTGGCCGAGGACCAGGACGACGAGCACGATGCCGGACAGGCGCATGAAGAGCCAGCCGTACATCTCGAAGTTGGTGCGCGTCGACTTCGGGGTCTTCTTGGTGCGCTTGCGCGGCGCCTCGATGACCGGGGCCGGGTTGTCGACGTCGTAGAGCGACACGGCGTCGTCGTTCACGGCAGCGGGGGTGGTTTCAGCGGACATCTCGCGACTCAGCTCCCGAACAGCGTGCGCAGCGTGTGCTGGAGCACGGGGTAGAAAGCGCCTGCCATCAGCACGACCCAGACACCGACGACGCTCCACAGCATCTGCTTCTGGTACCGCGGTCCCTTGGACCAGAAGTCCACCGCGATGACGCGGAGACCGTTGAGCGCGTGGAAGAGGATGGCGGCCACGAGGCCGTACTCCATCAGGTTGACGATCGGTGTCTTGTACGTGGCGACGACGTCGTCATATGCCTCGGGGGAGACACGGACGAGAGCGGTGTCGAGGACGTGTACGAACAGGAAGAAGAAAATGAGGACGCCGGTGACTCGATGAGCCACCCAGGACCACATGCCTTCCCGGCCGCGGTACAGCGTTCCAGCCGGCACGGAAAACCCTCCGGGAGCGGGGATTGGGGCCTGCCGGCTTCACTGTCGGTCGGGCCCGGCCGGGTACGGTCCACCGGCCCTGGCCATCGTAGCGACGCCTTGTCGGTTCGGTCCCCCGGGGTACGGCAGGTGTGATCAAACAGGCACGTACGGCCTAGGCCGAGCGGGAAACCACGGGCCCGGGGGCCGCGCCGAAACCTTCCCGAGTCCGGGCCGAGACCCCGCCGAGACCCCTTCGGACTCTTGGGCCCACGCTTCCGGCGTGTCCGGCGGGATGTGGGGGGTAGTCAGGGAGAAAACCCATATCTTCGACATCAAAGGTCCAAATGGGAGGTTTTCTCCATGGGACGGTCTGTCAGGATCACCCGGGCTTCGGCCGTCCGGGGAACGGTGGCCAGCTGCGCCCTCCTCGCCACCATGACCCTCATGGGCTGTCCGCGCGACGGCCACGCCGGGCACCCGGGCGCCGACGACTCCCGCTCCGCCCAGGGCTCCGCCGCCGCCCCGGGAGCCGCCTCCGCCCCCGCCGCCCCGGCCCCGGCGACCGTCTCCCCGTCCACGCCCGTCCCGCAGGGGCCCCCGGCCGTGGTCCCCGCCGTCCGGGAGTACACCCAGCGCTCCGGCCCCGGCTGGCGCCCCGCGCCCGGTGCCCGGGTGGTGGCCGCGGCCGGGAAACCGGCCGACGAGGCCCGCCGGCTCGCCGGCGACCTGGGGCTCACCTACGACGCCGGGCCCGCCCGCCCCGGTGACGTGGAGCTGATCGCGCGCGCCGGACAGGCCGGCGGCCCCGAGTCGTACGAGCTGACCGTCCAGGACCACAAGGTCACCGTCACCGCCCCCGAGGCCGCCGGCCTCTTCTACGGCACCCGGACCGTCGTCCAGGCCGTGCGCAGCGGCGGGGGACTGCCCGAGGGTGTGATCAAGGACGCGCCCGACCGGCCCCAGCGCGGCCTCAACCTCGACACCGCCCGCAAGCACTTCACCGCCGACTGGATCGCGGCCCGGCTGCGCGAGCTCGCCGACCTCAAGCTCAACCAGCTCGGTCTGCACTTCTCCGACGACCAGGGCTTCCGGATCGAGAGCTCCTCCCACCCCGAGGTCGTCTCCCCGCAGCACCTCACCAAGGCCGAGCTCCGCCGGATCGTGGCCCTCGCCTCCGACCTTCACATCACCGTCGTCCCCGAGATCGACTCGCCCGGCCACCTCGGCGCGGTCATCGCCGCCCGCCCGGCCCTCCAGCTCCGCGACGCGGGCGGTACGGCGGCGCGGGGCGCGGTCGACATCGGCAACCCCGAGTCCGGGCGGGTCGTCGACGACCTCCTGCGCGAATACGCCCCGCTCTTTCCCGGCCCCTGGTTCCACCTGGGCGCGGACGAGTACCGCGCCCTGATGTCCCGTGACCCGCAGGCCTCCTATCCGCGGCTGGCCCAGCTGGCCCGGCAGCGGTTCGGCTCCCAGGGCCGGGTCCAGGACCTGGCCACGGCCTGGCTCAACGACCGGGCGGCCGTGGTGCGCGGCCTGGGCAAGACCCCCAAGGCGTGGAACGACGGCTTCTTCACGGGCGGGGTCGTCACCCCGGACAAATCCATCGAAGTCGAATACTGGACGGGCAAGGAGATCGGCGCGCGCCGCCCGCAGGACTACCTGAACGAGGGACGCACGGTGGTCAACCTGAACGACGAGTACCTCTATTACGTGCTCGGCGAGCCCAACGACTTCCGCTATCCGACGGGGGAGCGGATCTACGGAGCGTGGTCGCCGCCCGTCCTGCGGGGCACGGGTCCCGTACCGGCGAACGTGGCGTCCGGCGCGGACCGGGTGCCCGGCGGGCGGCTCGCGGTCTGGTGCGACCGCGCCGACGCGCAGTCGCCGGAGCAGGTGGCGGCGGGAATCCGGCTGCCGCTCGCGGCGGTCTCCCAGCGGCTGTGGGATCCGCGGCCGCCGCGGCTGTCGTGGGCGGACTTCGCGGCCCTGGCGGGACGGGTGCGGCGCTGAGGGGGAAACGGACGCCGAGGGAGGACCGGACGGGGACGGCCGGGGCCGCCACCCCCCACAGGAGAGGCCCCGACCGCCGTCCGCTGCGAACCCTGGTGGGGCACGCATCTCTTACAGCGCCGGTAATCGAAAATTCGTCACTCCCTCCTTCCCCGGGCCGGGGCGGGTCGTCCGGAGCGCGTAATATCACCCGCTCGTAGCCGTTTGACCACGCCACGATTCCTGGGGGTCTTGCCGATGTACCCGTGCGGTCGATGCCGCGCTGCCGCCGTGGGACCGGACGGCCGCTGCGCCGCCTGTGGCGCCTACCAGCAGCCGCACCAGGCCGTGCAGCCGCATCCCGCCCCGAGCCCCGGCCTGTACGGATACCCGCAGCCGTATCCGCAGCCGTATCCGTACCCGGCCGCGATGCCCGGCCTGCCCGGCACGCCTCCGCTCGGCGGGCTTCCGGTCGGCGGGGTGGATCTGCGGCGCGGCGTACGGATCACCCTGAACGTCCTGCTGGGCGTGGTCGCCCTGCTGCTGATGCTGTATCTCGCGGCCATCGGCCGGCAGCGCGGCGTCATTCTGGACATCCTTCACAACGGCCATCCGGGCTCGTCCGCGCACGACGCCGCCGTCGACGACGCCGACTCCTTCGCCGACGCGATGACCGTGCTGTCGTTCCTCGGCATGGTGGCCACGGCCGTCGTGTGGGTCATCTGGTTCCGCCGGGTGCGCCTCAACGCCGAGGTGTTCGCGCCCGGTACCCACCGTTTCGGCAGTGGCTGGGCGGTGGGCAGCTGGTTCACCCCGGTCGTGAACCTCTGGTTCCCCAAGCAGATGGCGAACGACATCTACCGGGCCAGCGCCCCCGACGGCCCGCAGAGCGCCCCCAAGGGCCTGCTCAACGCCTGGTGGGTGCTGTGGATCGTGGCCAACGTGCTCAGCACGATCGGCGACGGCATGTCCTCGGTCGCCTCGCGCAAGCTCGAACGGTCCTTCACCGACTCCGACTGGAGGAGCGCCGTCGAGCTGCTCGGCAGCTCCCTCGCCGTCAGCGGCTTCTCCGTACTGCTGCTCCTGGCCGACACGGTGCTCGCGCTGCTCGTCGTCCGGCAGCTGACGCGGATGCAGGAGCAGCGGGCCATGGCCGGCCCCCTCGCGATGCCGCCCGCCGCGCCGTACGTACCGTCGCCCGCCCCGCCGTACGCGGCGCCGCCCGTCCAGCCGTACGCGGCCCCGCCCGTCCCGCCCTTCGCACCGCCCGCCGTTCCTCCGTCCGTCCCGCCGTCCGTTCCTCCGCACGGGGCGCCGTCCGGGGGCGCTCCCTACGGCCCGCCGCCTCAGCAGAATCCTTTCGGCGCCGGTCCGGCGGCCTCCTGAACCGCGAGTACGACCAGTGGTGCAGGATGTGAGCGTGCAGGGGGACGACGCTGAGCTGACCGTCGCGGTGCGCGCGGCGCAGAGCGGGGACGAAACGGCATTCCGTACGGTCTACCGGACCGTGCAGCCGCGCCTGCTCGGGTACGTGCGCACGCTGGTCGGCGAGGCCGACGCGGAGGACGTGGCCTCGGAGGCGTGGCTCCAGATAGCCAGGGACCTGGAGCGCTTCACCGGCGACGCCGACCGCTTCCGCGGCTGGGCGGCCCGGATCGCCCGCAACCGCGCCCTGGACCACATACGCATGCGCGGCCGGCGGCCGGCCATCGGCGGCGACGAGAGCGAGCTCGCCGCCCGGGCCGCCGACGCGGACACCGCGGGGGAGGCGCTGGAAGCCCTCGGCACGGGGCGTACCCTCGCCCTCATCGCCCAGCTCCCGCAGGACCAGGCCGAGGCCGTCGTGCTGCGGGTGGTCGTCGGCCTCGACGCCAAGAGCGCCGCCGGAGTGCTGGGCAAACGGCCCGGCGCGGTGCGCACCGCCGCGCACCGCGGCCTGCGGCGGCTGGCCGAGCTGGTGACGGCGGGCCCCGGCGGGCCCCCGGCCACGGGCGCCGGCCAGGACCGGCGGGCCGGCGGAGCGAACGTTTCTTCCGGTGTGACGCAATTGCGCGCGCGGACGCAGAAGGACATGTGATGGCGGACGATCACCGGTACGACCACGACTGGCTGGATGACGACGCCGTGGAGCGGCTGCTGCGCGGTGAGTTCTCCGCGGGGCTCCCTGCCGGGGGCGAGGCCGAGGCGGTCGTCGCCATGCGGCTGGACGCGGCCTTCCGTTCCCTGACCGACCTCCCGTCGACCGGCGTCCCGTCGACTGGCCTCCCGCTGGCCGGGGCCGCGAGCGCCTCCGTCGCCGACGTCCCGCTGCCCGGCGAGGAGGCCGCGCTCGCGGCCTTCCGCGAGGCGCGCGCCGCGTCGGCGACCCCGGTCGCCCCCCTCGCCGCGCGCGGCGCCGGGCTGCGGCCCGTCGAGGCACTCCGCTCCTTCCTGCGCCGCCCTGCCCGGACGGCCCTCGCGCTGGCCCTCGCGGGCTGCGCGGTGGGCGGTGTCGCGGTCGCGGCCGGCACGGGCGTCCTGCCCGGACCGTTCGGCAGATCCGGCAAGGAGCCGTCGCCCTCCGCCAGCGTGACCCTCGCCGACGAGACGGACGTGGCGACGGTCGCCCCCGGCGCGCCCACCCCCGGCGCCACCCCCGCCCCCGGAGCAAGCGCCCGCCCCGGCGGCCGCCCGGACCCCTCCCGTACCCCCGGCGACAAGGAGTCCGGACCGGCGTCCGGCTCCTCGGCGAGCCCGTCCCACGGCGACGAGGACGACGCCAGGGACGGGAAGGGCGACAAGGGGAACAAGGGCGACAAGCCCGGCAAGGGTGATGAAGCCGGCACCTTCGACGGCGCCAAGGTGGGCCACGCCTGGGTCGCCAAGGCCTGCCGCGAGTTCCTCGCCGGCGACAAGCGCAACGGCAAGGGCGTCGACGAGGACGAGACCCGCACCCTGGAGCGGTTCGCCGGCGGCTCGTCGGCCGTCCGGACGTATTGCGAGCGCGCCCTCGCCTCCGACGGCCAGGGCGGCCCGGGCGGCAAGGGCGGTCAGAGCGGCAAGGGCGACGAGGACGGCGACGGCTCGGTGTGGGACGACCTCGTCAACCGCGCCCCGCGCACGCGCAGCATGCCCCGCGTCAGCGTTCCGGCCCCCGCCGCGACAGCGGGTGCGACACCGGCGGCGACACCGGGTGTGACACTTTTCGAGGCGTCGGCGCTGTAGGTAGTGAGCCGACTGGTCATCGGCTGTGCGGAGCCGAAGTTCCCCCCCATTAGTCGGCTCCGCGCACCTGGCGCGGGCGGGGCTTTTCCCCCGGCCCTGCCCGCGCCCCCCTCCCCCCTTCGCCGTGTGTGGCGACCGGGACGGGCACCTCCGGAGGACTACAGTCCGAAGTGGAGGCTTCCGGAACCCGAGCAGCGGGAGGCGTTTCCCATGACGGCCCGATCGCGATCAACCGAATCCGGACTGCCCGTCAAGCCGGTCTACGACCCGGAGGCCCTCGCCGGCTGGGATCCCGGGGACCGGCTCGGCGCCCCCGGCGCGTACCCCTTCACCCGTGGCGTGTACCCGACGATGTACACCGAGCGCCCCTGGACCATGCGCCAGTACGCGGGCTTCGGCACGGCCGCCGAGTCCAACGCCCGTTACCGCCGGCTCATCGCCGACGGCGGCCACGGCCTGTCCGTCGCCTTCGACCTGCCCACCCAGATGGGCCACGACTCCGACGCCCCGATCGCGAGCGGCGAGGTCGGCAAGGTCGGCGTCGCGATCGACTCGGTCGAGGACATGCGGGAGCTCTTCGACGGCATCCCGCTGGGCGACGTCTCCACCTCGATGACCATCAACGCCCCGGCCGCCCTGCTGCTCCTGCTCTACCAACTGGTGGCCGAGGAACAGGGCGTCCCCGCGAGCCGTTTGACCGGGACGATCCAGAACGACGTCCTCAAGGAGTACATCGCGCGCGGGACGTACATCTTCCCGCCCCAGCCCTCCCTCCGCCTGACCGCCGACATCTTCCGCTACTGCCGGACCGAGCTCCCCCGCTGGAACACCATCTCCGTCTCCGGCTACCACATCGCCGAGGCCGGCGCCTCGCCCGTGCAGGAGGTCGCGTTCACCCTCGCCGACGCCGTCCAGTACGTCCGCACGGCCATCGCCGCCGGAATGGACGTCGACGACTTCGCGCCCCGGATCTCCTTCTTCTTCGTCGCCCGGACGACGCTGCTGGAGGAGGTCGCCAAATTCCGGGCGGCCCGGAGGATCTGGGCCCGGCTGATGCGGGACGAATTCGGGGCGAAGAACCCCAAATCGCAGATGCTGCGCTTCCATACCCAGACCGCCGGGGTCCAGCTCACCGCGCAGCAGCCCGAGGTCAATCTCGTGCGCGTCGCCGTCCAGGGCCTGGCCGCCGTGCTCGGCGGCACCCAGTCGCTGCACACCAACTCCTACGACGAGGCCATCGCCCTGCCCACCGAGAAGGCGGCCCGGCTCGCCCTGCGCACCCAGCAGGTGCTCGCCCACGAGACGGACGTCACCGCCACGGTCGACCCCTTCGCGGGCTCCTACGCGATCGAGTCGATGACGGACGAGCTGGAGTTCGCCGCCCTGGAGCTGATGGACGAGGTCGAGGCCATGGGCGGCGCCGTCGCCGCCATCGAGCGGGGTTTCCAGAAGGGCGAGATCGAGCGCAACGCCTATCGCGTCGCCCGCGAGACCGAGGCGGGCGACCGCGTCGTCGTCGGCGTCAACCGCTTCCGCGTCGACGAGGAGGAGCCGTACGAGCCGCTGCGCGTCGACCCGGAGATCGAGACACGGCAGCGCGAGCGCCTGGCGAGGCTCCGGGCGGACCGCGACGACAGCGCGGTCACGCGCGAACTGGACGCGCTGCGGCGGGCGGCGCGGAGCGGGACGGAGAACGTCCTGCCCCCGATGCGGGAGGCCCTACGGGCCCGGGCCACGGTGGGGGAGGTGTGCGGGGCGCTGCGGGAGGTGTGGGGGACACATGTACCGGCGGAATCGTTCTGATCCGACCGAATCGCGGTGGCCGAAAGGTGAGGGACACTGGTGAGATGTCCTCCCCCCGCCGGGCCTGTCCCGTCTGTGCCCGTGAGATCGCCGTCGTCGGCGGCCGCATCGCCCGTCACGACCCGCCGGGCCGCCGCCCCGCGTTCACCTACGAGCTGATGTCCTGCCCTGGCTCCCGCCGCTCGGCCCCGCTCCTGGCGACGGAACCGGTGCTCTTCGACCCGGAGCAGCCCCCGATGGACGGCCAGCAGCAGCTGTTCTGACGGCTTGCGGTTGCCGCAGCGTCAACTTCTACGGTCGACGGCATGAGCGAGAACACCACCGCCGAGTCCGTGGTCGCCTTCGACCGCACCATCTACCCCATGCCGATGTTCGCCAACTTCAAGGTCGCGGACATCGCGGCCGCCGAGGCGTTCTACCACGCCGTAGGGTTCTTCACCCTGGCCACCATCCCGGGACCGGACGGGTCCCCCGCGCTGGTGCACCTGCGGCGGATGAAGTACCAGGACATCCTGCTCACTCCCGGTGAGCCGGTCCGTGGCAGCACCACCGTGAGCTTCGCCTCCGGCGGGCAGGACCTCGAGGAGCTGGCGGCCATGCTCAGGGAGGCCCCACTGGCGGGAGCCCGGGTCGAGGGCCCCACGGACACCCTGTGGTTCACCTCCGACCTGACCATCGACGACCCGGACGGGAACCGGGTGATCCTCACGGGGCTCCGCGAAGGGGAGCTGGAGGAGGCGAAGGCCTGGGCCCGGGAGAACATCGTCTAACGGCAGACGACATCTTCGGCCGGGCGCTGTCCGGTCTTGAGGAACGCGCTGACGGCCCGGTCGCCGCAGGCGTTGCCGTTCGCCAGGTACGCCCCGTGCCCGCCGGAGTCGACGCTGACCAGCCGGGCCCGCTCGCCCAGGGCCGCCCGCATCTTGAGGGCGCCGCTGTGGGGTGTGTTCGGGTCGCGCAGGTTCTGCACCATCAGGATGTTCGAGGGTCCCCGGGAGGTGATCCGGCCGGGCTTGTCGGCCGGCTCGTCCTTCCAGAACGCGCAGGGCATGACGCCGGCGGGCATGCCCGCCGTCAGCGGGTGCCGGATCCGGTCGGCGGCGACGGCCCGCTGGTAGACGGGGAGCGACTTCGGCCAGGCGACGTCGTTGCAGATGGTCGCCGTCCGTACGGCCGCGTCGTGCTGGGACACCGCCAAGGGCAGGACGTCGGGGACCGTCAGGTCGTCGGAGGCGGGGGTGTCGCGGGCGGCTCGGATCAGTTTCGCCAGGGGCGCGAAACCCTGCCGGGAGGTGAGGGTTTGAAGCAGACCCATCCGCAAACGGTTGCCGGTCAGCTCATGCCCGTCGGCGAACTTCCGGGGCGAGGCGTCCAGCTTCGCCGCGAGGGAGAGGAACACCGGCTGGACGGCCACGGGGGTGTCGGCCAGCCGGTCCGGGTTGCCGGGCGTCGAGGCCCACTTCGCGAAGTCCGGGAAGCGGTCCTCGACCCCGACGGCCGTGTTCGCCAGCCACCCGCGCGCGACCCGGGAGGGATCGGGGTCGCCCGAGCTGTCCAACACGACCCTGTCGGTCCGGTCGGGATGCTTCTGCGCGTACTGGGCCGCCACGTACGTCCCGTACGAGACGCCGTACACCGACAGCTTCCGCTCGCCGAGGGCCTGGCGGAGGAGATCGATGTCGCGCACCTCGTTGGCGGTCGACAACGAGCGGAGGAGCGGGCCGCCGTTGCGGGCGCAGGCGTCGGCGATACGGCGGCCACGGGCGGCGTTCTCGCCGATGCCGCCGTCGGGGCCGGGCCAGGGGATGAAGCGGCTGATCTCCAGGTCGTCCTTGTCCAGCCCGCAGTCGGCGAGGCTGCTGCCGTGGGTGCCGGTGCCGCGCGGGTCGAAGCTCACGATGTCGTACGCCCCGCCGGTCTTCTCGCGCATGGCCTCGCCCTTCTGTTTCAGCAGGTCGAAGCCGGAGCCGCCGGGCCCGCCCGGTACCAGCAGCAGCGTCCCCCGCCGCGCCTCCGGGTGGTCGGTGCGGAGGCGGGAGACGGCGAGACGCGCCCGCGGGCCGTCCGGGGCGCGGTAGTCGACCGGTACGGACAGGTCGGCGCACTCCCTGGTGGGCGCGTCGGCGCAGGGCTTCCAGCCGAGGGCGGGCGCGGCCGCCGGCGCGGCCTGTGCCGGTGCGGCGAGGGTGGCCGCCACGGCGGAGGTGGCGAGGGCGAACAGGAGGGATTTGCGAGTGCGTTGGGTCGGCATGCCGACAAGAGTGGCCGGTCGGCGCCGCCCTGCCCATCCGGCCCGCCGTTCCCTTAAGGGTGGGGAAATCCCCACGGTCGCTACGGTCACCGGGGTGATTGGTCCCCATGAATGCGTCATGACCGTTAGGGGTGGACTGTTCATGATTGGCCGGTATCGCGGTGTTGTGGGGTACGGGAGATGGCCATGACGCGCCACAACGGCTCGAACGCGCCAAATCCCGCCGCCTGTAATGGCGTTGAGGGGTGACTGACCTGCCTGTATACGGCCCCCGGCTGGCGCGGGCCGGCCGTCGTTTCCGGCAGGCCGTATAGGGGCCTTAGAAGGAGCCGTCCGGCCGAATATTTTTCCAGGTGACCCTACGGGACCGGCCTTCGGGAAAAGGGGCACGGAAATGACCACGTCCAACAGCGAGTACACGATCCTCGTTCGGCCTTCCGTCGAAAAGCAGTGGGCCGGCGGAGGCTCCATCCGGCTCACCGTCTTCAACCTCACCGACGACGACAAGAACATCTCGGTCGTCGAGTTCGACGTGGCGGCCGGGCAGACCGTCAGCAACAACGTCGGCCTCCAGGTGACCCAGCAGGGTCAGCACGTCACGGGGGCCGTCGAGAGCTGGAAGCGGAAAGTGCCCGCGCACGGCACGCAGTTCGTCATCGTGACCTACAGCGGCACGCTCGACCCGCTGCCCAAGAACATCAAGGTCGACGGCGTCCCGGCGGACGTGCCCGACTACGACACGCCGCCCACCCCGGTCACCGACCTGCGGGTCGACAGGCCCCTCGGGCGCTCCGTACTGCTCGACTGGACGCCCTCGACCGACGAGGTGGCGGTGATCGAGTACCACATCACCGTCGACATCCCCGGCCGGGAGCCGGTCGTGGTCACCGGGCCGCCCGCCCTCGTGGGCCGGCTGACGCCCGGCACCGACTACGAGGCGACCGTCGTCGCCATGAACATCCGCGGCCTGTTCTCCGAGCCCGCCACGATCGCGTTCAACTCCGGTGCGGCCTCGGGGGAACGGCCCGCCTGGGACATCCCGGTGATGCCGTTCATCGACTACGCCGGCGGCAACACCGTCTCCGGCGACTGGCACATCAACGAGATCACGCCCATCGCCCGGGCCACGGGCGTCCGGGGCGTGTCGCTCGGCTTCATCACCGTGGCCAACGAGCAGATGGAGCCGTGCTGGGGCAGCATCCCCACCTACGACGCCATCAACGGCAAGCACAACGCGGAGGACGTCCGTGCCTTCAAGGAGCTGGGCGGGCACCCGGTCGTCTCCATCGGCGGCTGGACCAACCACATCGCGGAATACGTCCACACGGACGTGGAGAAGGTCTACGGCTGGTACTCGGCCATCCTCGACGCGTACGACATCGACCGCATCGACTTCGACATCGAGGGCGCGGCCCAGAAGGACAAGGCGTTCCTCGCCCGGCACATCGCCATCGTCCTGAAGCTGCTGGACGCCCGCCCCCGGCTCCGGATCTCCTACACCCTGCCCGTCGACGCCGGCCGCGAGCGGCGCCCCGCCGACGTGTACGGGCCCGACGACCCGGGCTGCCCGTCGGACCTCGTCGCCGGGTTCAACACCGACGGGCAGGCCTTCATCGGCATGCTCGCCGACGCGGGCATCCTCCCGTCGCTGTTCAACGGGATGACCATGACCATGGGCAACCCCAACCGCCCCCAGGGCACGGAGGCCGTCATCGCGACGCGCTTCATGCACCGCACGGTCAAACAGGCCTACCCCCACCTCACGGACGCCGAGGTCTGGGCGCGGCTGGGCGCCTGTCCGATGTACGGCATCAACGACGGCGGCGAGCGCTTCCACGAGCAGGACATGCACGACCTCGTCGCCCACGCCCGTGACGTCCGGCTGGGCTCCATCGGCGGCTGGGACGCCCAGCGCGACTGGAACTCCAACCGCACGACGACGAAGTGCGGCGTCGACTCGGGTGACATCTCCCAGTGCACGTGGGAGCCACAGACGCCCGGCACGTATCTGAAGATCGAGGCGACGTACCAGAACTGACGCCCAGGGGGACGGGACGGGTCCGGGGGCCGAGCCCCCGGACCCGTTCGTTCACCCGCCGGTCAACCCCTCCAGCCCCGCCGGGAGCCCGGGCCCGCCGTCGCCGTATATGACGCCGAGGCGCTGGGTCGCGCGCGTCAGGGCGACGTACAGGTCGCTCGTCCCGAACTCGCCCGGCTCGACGACGATCACCGAGTCGAACTCCAGGCCCTTGGCCTGGCGCGGGTCGAGGAGGACCACCGGGTTGGTCAGGTCCGGGTTCGCGCCCGCCGACGCCGCCGGCAGAGCGGCGCGCAGGGCCGCGTGGTGCCAGGGCTGGGCGATGACCGCGATGCGGCTCATCTCGCGGGCCGTCTCGGAGACGACCGCCTCGGCCACCGCGTCCGCCAGGTCCGCCGGGTCCGCCACCGCGCCGGCGCCGCCGACGAGGCACGTCCACGGCTCTTCCCCCGTGGCCCGAACCGAGCTCGGCGGCTCGAAGGAGGGGTTCACGGACCGGACCACGCCGGCCGCGACCTCCATGATCTCGGCGGGCGTACGGTAGTTGACGCCCAGCCGCACGTGCTCCCAGCGGTCGCCGACGTACGGGGTGAGGATGGCGTCCCAGGCGCCGCAGCCGCCCGGTTCGGCGGTCTGGGCCGGGTCGCCGACCAGGGTCATGGAGCGCGTGGGACAGCGGCGCATCAGCATGCGCCAGGCCATCGCGGACAGCTCCTGGGCCTCGTCGACGATGATGTGGCCGAACGCCCAGGTCCGGTCGGCGGCGGCGCGTTCGGCGGCGCTGCGGTGGTCGGCCTCCTCGTGGCGTTCGGCGAGGCGTTCCGCGTCGATGAGGTCGTGCGCGGCCAGGACCTCGGAGTCCTCGTCGTCGACGTCCTCGAACTCCTGGGTGCGGGAGCCGTAGGAGAGGTCGAGGACGCCCTGGGCGTAGCGGACGCGCTCCTGGCGTGCCGCCTCGGCGGCGGCGCGTTCGGCGGAGTCGTCCTCGCCGAGGAGTTCGGCGGCCTCGTCGAGGAGGGGAATGTCCGCCGGGGTCCAGGGGCCGCCGGCGCGCCGGATCGCCGCCGCGTCCTCCTCGGGGAGGTGGGTGGGGTCGGTGAGGTAGTCGCCGACGAGCCGCTGCGGGGTGAGCGCCGGCCACAGGTCGTCGACGGCGGCGTGGACGTCGCGGTTGGCGGCGACGGCCTTGCCGAGCTGGGCGATGTCGTCCGGGCCGAGGAGGCTGGGCCCGCCGTAGGGGTCGGCGCCGATGCGGTCGGCGATCTGGGCGGTGAGGGCGTCGATGACGCGGAAGGCGAAGTAGGGGCGGGCGAGGTTGTGCGGCAGCCTGGTCTCCCGTGCCAGGCGCCGGGCCTCGGTGGCGATGTCCGTGTCGAGGACGAGCTCGCCGTCGTCGTGCTCGATGACGACGGGCGCGCCGGGCTCGGGCACGGTCTGCCGGTCGCGGACGTACGCCGCGAGGGCGTCGGCCATGCCGGCGGCGCCCTTGATCTCGGCGGCCCGGGGGGTGTCCGTACCGGTGGCACGGACGCCGGGGAAGAGTTCGGCGGGCGTGGCGAGGAGGACGCCGGTCTCGCCGAGCGCGGGCAGCACCTCGCCGATGTAGCCGAGGAAGGCCGGGTTGGGCCCGACGATCAGCACGGCGCGGCGGGCGAGCCGCTCGCGGTGGGCGTAGAGGAGGTACGCGGCCCGGTGGAGGGCGACGACGGTCTTGCCCGTGCCGGGGCCGCCCTCGACGACGAGGACGCCCTGGTGCGGGGCGCGGATGATGCGGTCCTGCTCGGCCTGGATGGTCTGCACGATGTCGTGCATCCGGCCGGTGCGCGCGGCGTCGAGCGCGGCGAGGAGGACGGTGTCCGCGTCGCTGCCCTCGTGGCCGGTGCGGGCGGTGTCGGCGAGATCGAGGATCTCGTCGTGGAGGGCGGTCACCCGGTGGTTCTCGGTGGTGATGTGGCGCCTGCGGCGCAGCCCCATGGGGGTGTGGCCGGTGGCGAGGTAGAACGGGCGGGCGACCTCGGCCCGCCAGTCGATCACCAGGGGCGTACGGTCCTCGTCGGCGGCGCGGATGCCGATGCGGCCGATGTGGTGGTCGGCGCCGTCGCGGAACAGCAGCCGCCCGAAGCACAGCCCGTGCTCCCCGGCGTTGAACGCCGCGAGCAGCCCGGACTGCTCGGCCACCATGACATCGCGCTCCTGGCGCGCCTGGAAGGTGGTGCCGTCCATCGCCAGGGCGCCCTTGACCGCCGCCTCGGCGCCGGTGCGCAGCTCGGCGAGCCGGTCGTGAAGACGGTCGATGAATTCCTGCTCATTGCGCATGTCCGTGTTTGACAATTCCACTCCCGCACGGATATGATGGCCTCATAAAGCTTCTCCATGCGTTGAGTTGAACAATGCATGGAAACATTCAATATACGCAGAGAAACGCCCCGGACGTCAATATGCGCCGGGGCGTTGTTGTATTTCCGGGCCGGGCTCAGCGGCCTTCCGTCGACGCCGGGCCGGGTTCCTCATCGGTGGCGAGGCGGGCGTGCCGCTCCACGTCGTAGCGCACGCCGGAGTAGAGCAGCCGCTGCCTTTCGCACCCCTCCACGGCGAAACCGGCGGCCGTGGCCACCCGACAGGAGGCGATGTTGTCGACGCGGTGTCCCAATTCCAGCCGGAACAGCCCCAGCTCGTCGAAGGCCCACCGGCACACCGTCCGGCAGGCCGCCGTGGCGACTCCCCGGCCCCGCGCGGACTTCGTCGTCCAGTAGGAGACCCAGCCCGTGGAATGCCGGCGGTCGACCGCGCTCACCGTGATGTCGCCGAGCACGACGCCGGGATCCGCCCGCTCGACGACGGCGAAGGAGTACGCGGCGTCCTCCTCCCACTGCCCGGCCCGCCGCCGGATCCACCGCAGCGCCTCGTCGGCGGTGTCGACCGGCTGTGGCGCCTGCCATCGCATCAACGGGTCCGCGTGGGCCTCCAGCAGGGCGGCGACGTCCCGCGCCGCCCACGGCCGCAGCAGGAACGGTTCACCGTGCACTTCCATCTCCTCGCGCATGCGGCGAGTCTGCGCCACGGATTTGTGTCCGTACAACTCCTGTCCCGTTAGCGTGCGTTCGAGTGCGTGCGGGAAAGAGGTTCGCGTGACCGGTTTCGTGAGCGAAGAGTTCGAGGGGCTCCAGGCGCAGGTCCTGGGGCTGGCCGGGCGTCAGGTGTCGTCCCGGGAGGTCGTGGAGCGTTCGCTGCGGCGGATCGAGGCGAGCCAGGGCACGCTCAACGCCTTCCGGATCGTCCGGGCCGAGGCCGCGTTGCGCGAGGCCGGCGAGGCCGACCGGCGCATCGCGGCGGGGGAGCGGCTGCCCCTGCTCGGCGTGCCCGTCGCCGTCAAGGACGACATGGACGTGGCGGGCGAGCCGACCGCGTTCGGCTGCCCGGGGGACTTCCCGCCGAGACGGGCGGACAGCGAGGCCGTACGGCGATTACGGGCCGCCGGCGCGGTGATCGTCGGCAAGACGAACACCCCCGAGCTGGGGCAGTGGCCCGTCACGGACGGGCCGGCCTTCGGGGTGACCCGCAACCCCTGGAGCCCCAAGCACACCCCCGGCGGCTCGTCCGGCGGCTCCGCCGTCGCCGTCGCCGCCGGGCTGGTGCCGGCGGCCCTCGGCTCGGACGGCGCCGGGTCCATCCGGATCCCCGCCGCCTGGACCCACCTGGTCGGCATCAAACCCCAGCGCGGGCGGATCTCCACCTGGCCGGAGCGCGAGGCGTTCCGGGGCATCACGTGCTTCGGGCCGCTGGCCCGTACGGTCGCCGACGCGGCACTGCTGCTGGCGGCGGCGAGCGGCCCCCACGACGGCGACATCCACCGCCCGCCCGCCGTGGACGCCCTCGCGGCGGCCGGGCACGAACCACGGCGGCGGCTGAGGATCGCGCTGTCGCTGCGGCCCGCCTTCGCCGCCGTGCGCAACGCCCTCGACCCCGCCGTACGGACGGCGACCCTGCGCACGGCCGAGACCCTGGAGGCGATGGGACACGAGGTCGTGGAGGAGAACCCGCGCTACGGCCCCATCGGCTTCGCCTTCGTGCCGCGCTCGATGGCCGGCATCAGGGACTGGACCGCGCGCGTCCCCGACCGGACGCTCCTGGACGGCCGTACGCGCACCAACGCGCGCTGCGGGCTGCTGCTCGGCGGCGAGGTGCTGCGGGCCGCACGGGCGGCGGAGGCGCCGCTGCGGCGGCGCATCGGGGAGATGTTCTGGCGCTTCGACGCCGTGCTGACGCCCACCACGGCCGTACCGCCGCTGCGCACGGGCGCGCTGGCGGGGCTCGGCAGCCGGGAGACCGACTCCCGGATGATCGCGGCCTGTCCGTACGCCTGGCCCTGGAACGTCCTCGGCTGGCCCGCCGTGAGCGTGCCGTCGGGCTTCACGGAGGACGGGCTGCCACTGGGGGCGCAGCTGCTGGGCCCGTCGAACAGCGAGCCGCTGCTGATCTCGCTGGCCGCACAACTGGAGGCGGACCAGCGCTGGCACGAGGCATGGCCGGAGGGACTGCCGGAGTAGTAGCGCCCCGAAGGGGCGCGGGGCAGTGTCGATATGCGGCTACCGCCGCGTGGGCGCGACCAGCCACGACGCACCCGCAGGTGATGACGTACCCGACCCCCAGCGGCGCGCTACGGCGCCAAGACGTCGAGCTCCGCCATCGCCCCCGTCGCGATCTCACGGGTCAGCGCCTCCGCGCGGGCCGCGTCCCGCGCCCGCACGGCCTCGGCGACGCGCACGTGGAGGGTGACGGCGGCCGGGTCGGGGTCGGTGAATATCACGTGGTGGTGGGTACGGCCGGTGAGGACCTCCGCGACCACGTCGCCCAGCCGCGCGAACATCTCGTTGCCGGACGCGCGCAGGATCACCCGGTGGAAGGCGATGTCGTGCACCAGATAGGCGTCCAGCTGCTGGCCGCGCGAGGTGGCGACCATACCCAGGGCGTGCTCGGTGAGCTCGGCGCACTGCTCGGGGGTGGCCAGCAGGGCGGCCAGTCCGGCGGCGGCGGGCTCGATCGCCGAGCGCAGCACGGTCAGTGAACGCAGCTGGCGCGGCCGGTCGGGGCCGGCGAGGCGCCAGCGGATGACGCGCGGGTCGTAGACGTTCCACTCGTCGGCGGGCAGGACGGTCACACCGACGCGGCGCCGGGAGGCGACGAGGCTCATGGACTCCAGGACGCGTATCACCTCGCGGATGACCGAGCGCGAGACGTCGAAACGCTCCTCCAGCTCGTCCGTGCGCAGCACGCTGCCCGCCGGATACTCGCCCGCGGTGATCGCGGGCCCGAGGGAGTCCAGCACGCGCGCGTGCAGCCCCTGGCCCCCCTGCCCCTGTTTGTCCATGGGATCAGCCTAAGGGCGACCACGACCTGGATTAAGTATGACGTTTTAGTCACAGGGTCTTGAATACGTCGTACTCGATGAGCTTCAGTGAACCCTCAACAACCGATGTCGACGGAGACAGCGAGGTAGGCGTGATGGTCGTCGTGGTGATGGGCGTCGCCGGTACGGGCAAGACCACGGTCGGCCCCCTGGTGGCGGAGGCGCTGGGCGTCCCCTACGCCGAGGGCGACGACTTCCACCCGGCCGCCAACATCGCCAAGATGTCCGCCGGCACCCCGCTGGACGACGACGACCGCGCCCCCTGGCTCGACGCCATCGGCGACTGGGCCCGCGACCGCGCCGCGGAGGGCGGTGGGGCGGGCGCCGGTGGCGTCGTCAGCTGCTCCGCGCTCAAGCGCGCCTACCGCGATCGGCTGCGCGCAGCAGCGCCCGGGCTCGTCTTCCTCCATCTCACCGGCGACCGCGAGCTGATCGCCGGGCGGATGGCCGCCCGCAAGGGCCACTTCATGACCACCCGGCTGCTGGACTCCCAGTTCGCCACCCTCGAACCGCTCGGGGCCGATGAAGCGGGCATCGCCGTCGATGTCGCGCCCGAGGCCGCCGTCATCGCCGAGCGGGCGGTCGCCGCGCTGCGGCGACTGCTGTAAGCCGCCTCCTTGTGGGCCTCCAGTAGGCCCCCCCTCAGGCCCACAAGGAGGCTCCCCCCTTCCCCCCTCCCTTTTTAGGAAGCCCCGTGAGCACTCTCAGCGTCGAGATGCTGGCCGCGGCAGCACCCACCGCACCGATCACGTCGGCGGGTCACGCACAGCTGGGCATCGCCGTCCTCGTCGGCATCGCCGTCATCGTCCTCCTCATCAGCCGCTTCAAGCTCCACGCGTTCCTGTCCCTGACCGTCGGATCGCTCGTCCTGGGCGCGGTCGCGGGCGCCCCGCTCGACAAGGCCATCACCAGCTTCACCACCGGCCTCGGCTCGACCGTCGCCGGAGTGGGCGTCCTCATCGCCCTCGGCTCGATCCTCGGCAAGCTGCTCGCCGACTCCGGCGGCGCCGACCAGATCGTCGACACGATCCTGGCCAGGGCGGGCCGCAGCTCCATGCCGTGGGCGATCGTGCTGATCGCGGGCGTCATAGGCCTTCCGCTGTTCTTCGAGGTCGGGATCGTGCTGCTGATCCCGGTCGTCCTGCTCGTCGCCAAGCGCGGCGGCCACAACCTGATGCGCATCGGCATCCCGGCGCTGGCCGGCCTGTCCGTCATGCACGGCCTCGTGCCCCCGCACCCCGGCCCGCTCGCGGCGATCGACGCCATCGGCGCCAACCTCGGCGTGACCTTGGCCCTGGGCGTGCTGATCGCCATCCCGACCGCGATCATCGCCGGCCCGCTCTTCTCCCGCTTCGCGGCCCGCTGGGTCGACGTCACCCCGCCCGAGAAGCTCGTCCCGCAGCGGCCGTCGGAGGAGCTGGAGCGCCGCCCCGGCTTCGGGATCACCGTCGCCACGGTGCTGCTGCCGGTCGTCCTGATGCTGGTCAAGGCGCTCGTGGACGTCGTGGTCGACGACCCGAAGGCGTATGCGCAGCGGGTGGCCGACGTGATCGGCTCGCCGCTGATCGCCCTGCTGGCGGCGGTCCTGGTGGGCATGTTCACCCTCGGCCGCGCGGCGGGCTTCGGCCGCGAGCGGCTGGCGGGGACGGTGGAGAAGTCCCTCGTTCCGATCGCCGGAATCCTGCTGATCGTGGGCGCGGGTGGCGGATTCAAGCAGACGCTGATCGACGTCGGCGTCGGCCACATGATCCTCGACCTCTCCAAGGACTGGTCGGTCTCGGCGCTGCTGCTGGCGTGGCTGATCGCGGTCGGCATCCGCCTCGCGACCGGCTCGGCGACCGTCGCCACCATCTCGGCGGCGGGGCTCGTGGCCCCGCTCGCCGCCGACATGAGCACGACCCACACGGCGCTGCTGGTCCTGGCCGTGGGCGCGGGTTCGCTGTTCTTCTCCCACGTGAACGACGCGGGGTTCTGGATGGTGAAGGAGTACTTCGGGATGAGCGTCGGGCAGACGCTCAAGACGTGGTCGCTGATGGAGACGGTGATCTCGGTGGTGGGGCTGGGCTTTGTGATGCTCCTGTCGCTGGTCTTGTAGGGGCCCCTACACCCCCGCGTATACGTACCGGGCCCGCCGCGTGAGGTTCAGCGCGGCGGCCCGGTCGGCGTGGTGGCCGACGAGGAAGGTTCTGTCCGTCGCCACCGCCAGACCGGGCGGCCGCACCGCCCCGTACGACGTGAACCGCCGCACCCCGCACCCGTGACAGCGCTCCTCCCCACCCCGGCGGGCCCAGCCCGCCCGATGCGCGCACCTCATCGCGGCCACGCGGGCAGGACGTGCGCCTCACGGAAGTGACTGCGCACGGCGACCATCGCGTCGACGGCCGCCTCGGTGCGTTCGCCGTATTCACCGGCGGCCCGCCGGGCCGCTTCGAGCCGCACGCACTCGGCGCAGCCGAAGGGCGACGCGCTCGGCGCGGCGGCGCTCGCGCGCAAGCCCGCCGCTTCCCGTTCCGCCCGCGTCGCGAGGCGCAACGCGTCGGCGGGCGCCTCCCACTCCCGGCCGCCGTCCGGCCGCCTGATCTGTACGCGCGGACCGACGTTGCCCATCACTTGGGCGAGCGTCGCGCTACGCGTGTCCACCACGTATGCGCCTTCGCGGTAGGTCACGGAATCTCCCCTTCGAGTTGACCTTTACGCAGAGCGGTTCCAGCGTTGCCGCGCGCAACTACGCTCGGGAAGGGGGTCGAGCTCTCCAAAGCCGATGTCAAGAAGGAGCGTTGCGACGTGGCCGAGATTTCACGGGCTGAAGAGTCATCGACAGCACGGCTGAAGTGCGGAGAGGAGCTGCGCATCCGTCGTGAAGCGGCCAAGCACACTCAGAAGTCTCTCGCCAACGCCATCGTCTGCTCCGCTTCGCTGATCGCCCACATCGAGGCCGGCCGCAGAAAGCCAAGCGCCGAGGACGCGGAGCGGATCGATCAAGCGCTGGGCACCGACGGCTTCTTCGCCCGCTTCCTGCCGACGCTGAGCACGGCTCGGTTCGCCGCGCACTACGCGCAGATCGCGGACCTGGAGAAGCTGGCCACCTGCATCCAGGAGTACGGAGCGGCCCTCGTTCCCGGCCTCCTGCAGATCGAGCCATACGCTCGCGCGATCTTCCGTTCCGGGCTGACCAACATCACCGCAGCCGAGGTTGACAGGCGCGTTGTACAGCGCCTCGAACGGGCGAAGCTCCTCGAAGATCCTGACCGGCCCGTGATGTGGGTACTGCTCGACGAGCACGTGCTGCGCCGGGTCGTCGGCGGGCCGACCGTCATGGCGGCACAACTCCGGCACATCGCACAGCTGACCGACAGGGGGCGCATCAGGCTTCACGTGCTGCCCTTCAGTGCTGGCGCACATGCTCTTTCCGGAGGCTCGCTGACCTTGATGAAGTTCGACGATGCCCCACCAGTGGCCTACCTTGAAGGGGTCAGGTCAGGGCACCTCCACGACGAGCCCGCGAGGGTTGCCCAGTGCCAGGCCGCATACGATCTCGCGCTGGGCGACGCGCTCTCGGCCCACGAGTCGCTGGCCCTGATCACTTGCGTGGCAGAGGAGTACGAACGTGCACACTGATCGGCACATATTGGCGTGGCGAAAGTCCAGCTACAGCGGCGCAGGGGACGAGCACGGCGGCGACAACTGCCTGGAGTTCGACGACAGCCGCAACGACTCGGTCCACGTCCGGGACTCCAAGGACCCGTACGGTCCCGTCCTGTCCTTACCCGCCGCGGCGTGGGCGGCCTTCACCGCGACGCTGAGGTAGACGGGGTGGCGGACCAAGCCCCCGTATGGCGCAAGTCCAGCCACAGCGGACCCGACAACGGAGACTGCCTCGAAGTCGCCGACAACATACCCGGCGCTGTCCCCGTCCGGGACAGCAAATCCCCCCACGGGCCCGCCCTGTTGTTCCCCGCTACGGCATGGAAAACCTTCATCGCCACGCTGACGTGACGCAGGATCCCGCCGGCGCAAGCCACCCGTGGCTGTGGTCACTCCTCCACAGACGCGCGTGGAGCGGCGCTAGACGGCGACGAAGCGGCGGTTGCCGTCGGCGGCGAGAACGCGGCCGAACCGCATGCCGGGAAAGTGCGCGGCGACGAGCAGATCCTCCGTGTCGGCGGCCTCGTCGGCGATGCGGTTGCGCACCGCGGACGCGGCCGCTGGGTCGGCGTCCCAGATCACCTGCCAGTCGCGCTCGCTGAACTGGACCACCGAGTGGACGACGTCGCCCAGCAGCAGCGCACGGCGTCCGCCGGAGGAGAGCACGTACACGGTGGTGCCGGGGGTGTGACCGGGCAGGTGGAGGGCGTCGATGCCGGGGGCGAGGGTGAAGTCGGCGTCGAACAGCTCCAGTCGGCCTTCGAGCGGGGTGAGCTTGGCGACGGATTCGGGAGTCGCGGCCGGCCCGGTGACGAAGTGCTGCCAGTCGGCGCGGTGGGCGCGGTAGGTGGCGCGCGGGAAGACGGGACGGCCCTCGACCGCGGCCCAGCCGACGTGGTCGAAGTGAAGATGCGTGAAGAGTACATCGGTCACGTCCTCGGGCGCGACGCCCTGGGCGGCGAGCGAGTCCAGCAGCGCGCCGCCGCGGTAGCGGCCGTCGTCGAACGGCCCGACCCCGGCGTCCACCAGGACGGTCCTGTGCCCGCTGCGGACCAGGAAGCCGCCGAGCGGAAGGTTCAGGGTGCCGTCCGGCTCGCGGTGGTGGTCATGGCAGGCCCACGGGTCGTCCGTGCCGGGGCGGGTGAGGATCTCGGCGGCGGTCTCGGTGCCCACCCCGTCCATGACCGCCAGGACCTCGATGTCGCCGATCTTCACGTACAACCCCTCCCGCGACCGTCCGTCATGGGCCCGCGCCGGAACCGGCGTCCGCTCGCGGGCCGACGGCTGCAACCGCCCCCGGCAGCCGGGCATTCCCGCCGGGGGCCAGGCATGGCAAACCTTCATCACCACCCGCCAATAACGCCGCATCCCGCATGTGGCCCACGCCACACCGCCTCCCTGCCCCCACCCGTCACATTCCTTCCGCCGCATCCGTCAGTGCAGTGACGAAGCAAGCCGGAAGGAAGCCACCATGACGGACAAGACCCTGACCTCCCGCATGTCGAACCCCCTCGACCTGATCCCCGAGATCGCCGAGGTGTCGGCGGCCCTGTTCAAGGCCATCGGAAACGGTTCGGTGCCCCGCACCACGTTCGCGCTCATGCACCTGCGCGCCGGGCAGATCGTGGGCAACACCTACCTCACCGTCTTCCACTCCAACACCCTCCGCACCGCAGGCGAGTCCGAGGAGCGGATCACCGCCGTGGCGTCCTGGCGCGACGCGCCGTACTTCACGGACGCCGAGCGTGCCGCGCTCGCGCTCGTGGAGGGCGTGCTGACGCCGAACCCCCACGGTGAGCGGGTGACCGACGAGGTGTACGCCGAGGCGGCCCGGCACTACGACGCGAAGGCGCTCGCGACGCTCATGGTCGCGATCGGCCAGGTCAACTTCTTCATCTCGTTCGCCCTCATCGGGCGCCCCCTCCCCGGCAAGGCGCCGGCCGAGCAGTGGACCTGAGCGGATCTGAGCGGACCCGCACGGGTCAGGCGGCCCCGCCGGGCCCGCCGGCTCCGGCTCAGGCCGGGGCGGGCAGATGGATCGAGGCGAGTTTGGCCGGGTCGACGACGATGTGGATGCCGGTGATCCGGCCTTCGGTCACGGTGAAGGCGATGACGGAGAGAGGGGTTCCGTCGGGGCGCCAGGACATATGGCCGGGAACGCCGTTGACCAGCACTGGGCGATGGCGGGCGACCTCGCCGGAGAACCTGCGGGCGCCGGCGGCGACCTCGGTGGCGCCGAGAGTGACGACCATGCCGTCGGGGGTGTCGACGGTCAGCTTCACGTTCGGGTCGAGGACACGCAGGAGCGCTTCGAAGTCGCCGCCGAGGGCGGCGGCGCGGAATGCCTGGACGACCTCTCGGTGCTCGCGGCCGGGGCCCGCCGTCCGGTCCGTCGCCTGGACCTTGCGGCGGGCCCGGCTGGCGATCATCTTGGTGGCGTCGGCGGATTTGCCCAGGATCTGTCCGATTTCGCGGAACGGGACCGCGAACATGTCGTGCAGGACGAACGCCAGGCGCTCGCTCGGGGTGAGCGAGTCGAGCACGACGAGCAGGGCGAGGCCGACCGAATCGGCCAGCGCCACCTGCTCGTCCGGCGCGGGTTCGTCGGCGGGCGTCACCACGAGGTCCGCGAACTCCTGCCCGTAGGCGGTTTCGGGGTGAACCTGGCGGGACCTCAGAAGGTCCAGGCTGATTCGGCCCACCACGGTGGTCAGCCAGCCCGCCAGGTTGCCGATGGCCGCCCCGTCCTGGCGGGCGAGGCGTATCCAGGCTTCCTGGACCACGTCCTCGGCGTCGGCGTGCGAGCCCAGCACGCGGTACGCGACGGCGCGCAGCCGATCGCGCTGGGCTTCGAACACCTCGGTCACGAGGCCGGACGGGTGGGCGGTCACGGCTTTCGCTGCTGACGGAGCGAGACCCGGTTGCCGTCCGGGTCCACTGCCTCGACGCGGACCCCGAACGGGTAGTCCTCGGGTTCGGGCTGCTCGAAGACGACGCCGCGCCGGCGCATGGCCTCGAAATCCTTCCGCAAATCGTCGGATTCGAGGATCAGCGGACCGGGCGCGGCATGCCGGCCCCCGTCGCCCGGCTGTCCCGCGGCCGCCGTGTGCGGCCACAGGATGATCTGCACCGGGCTGTCGGGAACACCGACGGTGAGGAAACGTCCGTCGGGCCCCGGGAAGTCGACCCGCTTCTCCAGACCGAGTCCCTCGGTGTAGAACCCCAGCGCGCGGTCCTGATCGGTGACGTAGACCGTCACGTACATGATGTTGGTCAGCATCGTGTTCTCGATTCACTCGTTGGTGCGACGACCGTTCGGATTCGGTCTTTCGCCCGTATGACGAGTGCCGGCGGGAGAAGGTAACAGGGCCGGTCCGCCGGTCGTCGTGGCGGGCCGGCCGCACGGCAGGGCATGTATCCGGGCGCCGCCGTCCGGGCGGTCCCCCACCCCCGTGGGAGGCCCGCCCGGCGCGTAATCCCCGGCGCCGTCACCCCCGTCGCGTCACCCCGACAGCGCCGCCAGGTACGCGGCCACGTCCCCCGCGTCGTCCGTCGCCAGGCCCACGTACCCGTCCGGGCGGATCACGAAGTACCCGGACCTGTACGCGTCCTTGACGTGCCCGTCCACGTCCACCGGCCGGAACACGCGAACCCACTCCGGCACGGTGAACTCCGCGTCGCCCAGCGCCAGAACCGTGGCGTGCGGGCCCTGGAAGACCTCGAAGAGCCGGACCCGCGCGCCGGTGGCCGGGTCCTCGCACGGTGCGTCCGGGGCGCGGTCGCCCGCGCGCAGGGCGTCCTCGGGGAGGTCGTGGCGCAGCTCGCGGGTGAGGTCGCTGTCCGGGTAGCCCACGTGGAGCTGGAGGGTCTCGGCGCCGCGCCGGGGCCGGCCGGCGTCGTCCTCGTGGTGGATGCGGGTGCTCATGCCCAGGACGTCGGCCGCGATCTTCATCCGTTCGGTCGCGTAGGTGTCGAGGAGGGTGTCCGGTGCCCCGCGCCGCAGGACCGCGTCCAGCTTCCAGCCGAGGTTGTAGCCGTCCTGGATGCTGGTGTTGAGGCCCTGGCCGCCGGCCGGGGAGTGGACGTGGGCGGCGTCCCCGGCGAGGAAGACCCGCCCCTCGCGGAATCGTTCCGCCATGGCCATGCGCGGCTTGAACGCCGACACCCAGTGGACCTCGCCCACCTTCAGGTCGCTCCGGCCCGTCTGCTCCTCGATCAGGCGCTGGAGGGCTTCCGTGGTGCCGTCCCGCTCGGGGTCCACCCGTGTGTCGGAGTCGTCGTGGCGGGCGACGAGCTGGAAGGTCTCGACGCCCTCCAGCGGGCGCAGCATGAACCTGCCGCCCGGGGCGTCCGGCCAGACGTGCCAGTGGGTGCGCTCCAGCCCGTCGACGACGACGTCGGCGAGGAGGGCCGCGCGCTCGTCGACGGGCTCCGAGGCGAAGCCGACGCCCAGCGCGCGGCGCACGGCGCTGCGGCCGCCGTCGGCGCCGACCAGATAGGGGGCCCGTACGGCCTCGGTCGCGCCGTCCGGCCGGGTGAGGGTGGCGGTGACGCCGTCGGCGTCCTGCTCGAAGCCGGTCAGCTCGGTCTCGAACTCCACGCGGCCGCCGAGCTCTTCGAGCCGCGCGGCGAGGATTTCCACCGTGCGCCACTGGGGCAGCATCATGATCTCGCCGTACGGCACGGCCGGCGTGGGTTCGGCGCGGAGGATGATGTCCCATTCGCCGGTCTGCCGGTCGCCGTCCCAGAGCATCAGCGGCGGGCACGGGCCGCCCGCCGCCCGCATGGCCTCCAGTACGCCCAGATCCTCGAAGACCTCCAGTGAGCGCGGCTGGAGGCCCGCCCCGCGCGAGCCGGGGAAGCCGCGGTCGGCGCGCTCGACGAGGCGGTGGGGTATGCCGCGGCGGGCCAGGTCGACGGCGAGGACCAGGCCGGTCGGCCCGGCGCCCGCGATCAGGACGTCCGTGTGCGTGGTCACGTCGGTGTGCGTGGTCACGTCGGTGGTCAACGTGATCCCCCCTCTATTCCTTAACGCTGTTAAGTTCGGAACGCTCCCCAGCGTGCACTTAACGTTGTTAAGGTGTCAAGGTGGCAACTCGCATTGACAGAACCCAGGTGGCTGTGACCGCGCTCCGCCTGCTGAACGAGGTGGGCCTCGAAGGCCTCACCCTGCGCCGGATCGCCAAGGAGCTGGACGTCCAGGCCCCGGCGCTCTACTGGCACTTCAAGAACAAGCAGGAACTGCTCGACGAGATGGCCACGGAGATGTTCCGGCGCATGGGCGCCGCCCTGTGCGACGTCGACCGCTCCGACTGGCAGTCGTTCATGTCCGGCGCGGCCCACGTCATCCGGGATTCCGTGCTCGGTTACCGCGACGGCGCCAAGGTCTTCAGCGGTACCCGCTTCAGGGGCGCGGACTACGCGGGTCCCGTGGACGGGTTGATGGAGATGCTGGTGGACGCCGGCTTCACCCTGCCGAACGCCGCACGCGCCTGGTTCACCGTCCAGTGCTTCACGATGGGGCACGTCATCGAGCAGCAGTCCGTCTACCCGTTCCCCGGCGGCGAGCGCGACCCCTACTACGACGCGGCCGAGCGCGCCCGCCGCCTGGAGGGCCATCCGCTCACCGCCGACGCGGGGCAGGTGTTCTTCAACGACCTCGACGCCGGCTTCGAGACCGGCCTGCGCGCCGTCATCGCCGGCATCGAGGCCACATTGCTACCCGCGCTGCCCGCGCTACCCGCCGAGTGACACGCCGCCGTCCAGCGCCTTGCGCAGCGCGGGCGTGAACCGCCGCTCCACGAACCGGTGCAGCGCCCACGCCAGCACCAGCATCACCAGCAGCGTCAGCCCGAACGTCGCGTACGACGGGACGCCCAGCCCCCGGTGGAGCCCGCCGATCACCACCCACCCCAGGTGCTCGTGCACCAGATAGAACGGGTAGGTCAGCGCGCCCGCGAACGGCAGCCAGCGCCATGTCGCCCAGCCCGTCCTGCCCGTGGCCACCGCCGCGACGGCCGCGTAGCCGAGGGCGAGGACGGCGATGACGACGTAGGCGGAGCGGGTGGAGAAGTAGTGGGGGTTCGGCGGGTGGACGAGGCCCGCCACCGCGTAGTGCTGGCCGAGCAGGAAGCTCACGCCTACGATGCCCCAGGCCAGCGCGTCATTGCCGAAGCGGTGCACCAGATAGAGGCCGATGCCGCCGATGAAGAAGGCGGAGTGCTCCGGCATGAACACCACGCGCAGGAACTCGACGTGCGAGGCGGAGGTGATCACCGTCATCAGCGTCCACATCGCGCAGAACAGCACCACCCGCCGCCGCGAGGCCCCGGGAAGCACGACGAACAGCGCGAAGAGCGCGTAGAAGCGCAGTTCCGCCCAGAGCGTCCAGCACACCCCCAGCACCCGGTCGGCGCCGACGGGCTGCTGGAGCATGCTGAGGTTGACGAGCGTGTCGCTGGGGGAGACCGTCCTGTACGTCACCCACGGCAGCGCGAACACCAGCGTGACCAGCACGATCGCGGCCCAGTAGGCGGGGTAGAGCCGGGACGCGCGCGAGGCGACGAAGGACCGCAGGGGCCGGCCCCAGCCGCTCATGCAGATCACGAACCCGCTGATGACGAAGAAGATCTGCACCCCGAGGCAGCCGTAGGCGAACGCCGCCGACAGATGCGGGAACTCATGGCGGGGCGAGGCGCCCCACGCCCGGCTGACATCGCCGTCCCGCCCGCCGTAGTGGTACAGCGCCACCATCAGGGCGGCGACGAGCCGCAGCCCGTCCAGCGCGTACAGCCGCCCCGACGACCGGGCGCGGGCCTTTTCCGCACGCGGCGCGGGCAGAGGAGGGGCGGGTGTGGGGCTTGTGACCGTCATGCGGGAGTCGCTTTCTTCGGCCTCGTCAGCCGCCGCTTCATGGCCCGCGCCCGGCGGGCGACCCTCCGGACGGCCGGATTGCGGGGGAGGAAGGCGAGTTGGGAGGGGATCGCGCCGGGGAGGGCGAGGGCGGTGAGGCGGCGGCGTTTGAAGTAGCGCCAGGTTCTGGTGCTCAGGTGGGTGGAGAGGTAGCGCTCCGCCGCCGGGCGGAGGTTCGGGTAGATCTGGGGCTGCATCGCGTAGCCCACTGCGGCGAGGAGGCCGCTGAGGTCTTCGGGTGCGGGTGGGGCCGACGCGGCAGCGTCGGCCTCCAGGTCCGGCAACAGCGCGTCCACGATCGTCACCGGTACGCGGTTGCTGTTCTGGTACGGCGTGAGGCGTTCCAGCAGCAGGTCCGTGCCGGCGCGGGCGACGGGCAGGCCGTGGAAGGTGCGGGCGGTGAGCAGCGCGGTCGAGAAGCAGGCGACGACCAGCGCGGGCCGCAGCCGCTGGTAGACCACCTCGGCCAGCACGGGCACGTCCAGGACCGTCAGCCGGGCGTCGAGCCGGGCGGCCTCCTCCTCCAGCATCCGCGACCAGCGGGACGGCGCCGAGGGATGCGGCTTGAAGAGCACGTCGCGGTGGCCGCGCCGGACCGCGCCGCGCAGCATCCGTACGTGCAGCCGCTCCTCCTCCTCGGGGGAGAGGATGTCCAGCGCCGACAGGTACTGCCCGAGGAGCAGGGCCGCGCCCTCGGGGACCTCCGGCAGGTCGGGGCAGCTCTCGGAGAGCTCGGCCAGCACCTTGGCGAAGGCCTCGCCGGGCACGGTCTCCGCCTCGACCCCGAACTCCGTGAGCAGCAGCGGTCTCAGCCCGGGCACGAGGTCCAGGTGGAGCAGGCGCCGGACGCGCGTGCCGATCAGCGGATCGAGCTTGCTGCGGGTGGGCCCGTAGCTCATCAGCCCGTCGGCGTAGACGTCCAGGGGCGCGTCGGGGAAGACCTGGGCGAGGGCGAGGGCCGGGTTGACCTGGATGGACTCGAGGACGAGCGTCACGTCGTCCGTGCCGAGCCCCCACAGCAGCCGCAGATAGCGCTCCCACAGGGGGGCGTCGTCGGGGCGCGGGGACCAGCCGGCGGGGTGGAAGGGGCTGATCGCGTCGTTCCAGGACAGCACCCCGTCGAAGCGGGTGAGGAGCCGTTCGAAGCCGGGCGCCCGGTCGGGGCCCGGGGTGGTCTCGGGGATGGCGGCGGTATTGGCGACGACCAGGTAGCGGCGCTCGGCGGCGGGCAGTTGTCCCGCGTCGAGGGCGGCGGCGAGCGTGGCGGCGCCGTAGAGCGTGGAGACGAGCAGGAGCTGGACGCGCGGTCGGGAGGTCATCAGGCGGCCGCCCCCAGCCGGGCCGCCCCCGGCCGGGCGGGCCTGCGGCGCAACCGGCGCAGCCGGGCCGCCCGGTCCTCGTCCATGGAATTCAGCGCGTCCTTGACGAGTTCCCGGGGCATCCGCCGCAAGGCGTCGGCACTCAGGGAACGCAACGCCCGGGCGACTTCGGGTTCGAATCGTTCGATTGTTCCCAACTGGTGGGACATAATCGCGCAGTACGTACGAACGGCCTTGGGGAGAAGTTTTTCCGCCTCCGGATCCGTCGCCGTTTCCTCGATTACCTGATCGAATGCCCGCAGGAAATGGAGCTGGCGTACGTCACCGATCTGGGTGAGCGAAGTGGCGACCCCCCGGCGGTAGAACACCCCGAGCAGTCCCGACACCGCGAAGGACCGCGCCTCGCGGTGCAGCCGCCAGATCCACGGCCGGTCCTCGGCGGTGCGCAGTCCGTGGGTGAAGTGCAGCAGGCCCTCGTCCAGCAGCCGCCGGTGGTAGACGCCCGCCCAGGCGTAGGCGTAGTCGACGGACGTGGAGCGGTCGGCCGGCAGTATCGCCTCGCGCGGCGACAGCGCCACCCCCCGCCGTCCGACGGGCACCCGGTGGACCGTCCGCGCCCGTCCCGTGCACTGGACGTGGTCGGTGCGGACGAAGTCGACGTCCAGTTCCTCCGCCACCGCGAGGAGCCGCTCGTAGTGGCCGGGGGCCAGCCAGTCGTCGCCGTCGAGGAAGGTCACGTACTCCCCGCGCGCCAGATCCAGCCCGGTGTTGCGGGCCGTGGCGAGGCCGCCGTTCTCCTCGTGCCGCACCAGCACCGCCCCCGGCACCTCGCGCTCCGCGCGTTCCAGGATCTCCGGTGTCCCGTCCGTCGAACAATCGTCGACGAGAATGAATTCGAAGTCCTCGCGTGCGTTCGCACTCAGGCTTCTCAGTGTGTCGGGAGCGTATGTCTGCACGTTGAAGAACGGCACGATGACCGAGAGCTTGACCACCCGCGTGACGCTATGTGGTGCCCCGGCATTCGTTCTGACGAAGGGCACAATGAGAGGTGAACGAAGCGCGGCGGATCGATGAACCGCCCTTGCGCGTCAACCGCTTCGCCGATCGTCGGTGTGCTGTTTACCGGCTGTTGAAGTCCCGTTGGGCAGCCAAACGGAATGCATTTCTATCGTCGGCGATGTGCCATCACGCAATGAATCCCCGCCCCGGGTGGCCGTCCTCGCGGACTCCGACACCCGGTGGAAATGGGGAGCGCTCACCGCACACCGGCTCGCCCCGCGAGGCGCGCTCGACGGCTTCCTGCTGAGAGGACGCGCCACCCCCACGGTCCGCCAGCTCGCCGAGGTCGGGATCCACGCGGACGCCCTGTGCGAGGTCACCGGCGCGGAGTTCACCCGGGCGGCGGGCCGGGAGCGGTACGACGTGATCGTCCTGGCCTGCGTCGGCGGCGCCGTGCAGGCGATGCTCCACGGACTGGCCCACGCGTGGGGCCGGGCCACCGCACCCCGGCCCGTCGTCGTCACCGGCTACGTCGGCGTCGTCTACGAGAAGCTCGCCGACGGCCTGCTGCTGCGGCACGGCGCGGACGTCGTCCTCGCCAACTCCCGCCACGACGCCGAGCGTTTCCGCGCGGTCTACGAGGGGGTGGACGCCCCTTCCGACAGCGTGATCGAGTGCGCGCTGCCCTTCCTGGAGGGAGGGGGACGCGGGCGGAGTGAGGAACTCCGGCCGTTCACCGTGGTGTTCGCCGCCCAGCCCTCCGTACCGGACGGCCGCGCCGACCGCGCGTACCTCCTCGAACGCGCCGTACGGCACGCCCGCGCGCACCCGGAACGGGATGTGTTGCTCAAGCTCCGCAGCAAGCCCGGTGAGCACACCACACACATCGAGGAACTCCCGTACCAGAAGCTCGCCCAGCGCTTCCCCGGCGGCCTGCCGCCCAACTGCCGCCTCGTCTACGGCCACATGGGCGACGTCCTCGACCGCACCGACCTCCTGGTCACCGTCAGCTCCACCGCCGCCCTCGAATCCCTCCACCGGAACGTACCCACCGCCGTCCTCACCGACCTCGGCATCCGCGAGGCCCTCGGCAACCACCACTTCCTCGGCTCCGGCTGCCTCACCTCCTGGGACCACCTCGACGCGGGCCACCTGCCCCGGCCGGACCCCACCTGGACCGCCCGCCAGGGCGTCGCCACGGACCGGCCCCACGAGCGCGCGTTCGACACGGCACGCGCCCGCGTCGCCGAACTCGCCCGCCGCGCCGCGCCCCCGCCGCTCGCCCCCTACTACACGGCGGAGACCGCCCCCGGCTACCTCCCCGGCATCCTCGCCCGCTACGGCTTCGACCCCGGAGGCCGCCCCCTGCGCGAGCCGGCCGCGCCCGGCCGCGAGGAGAGCGCGCTGCGCCGCGCCACCCGGGGCGCCCTCCGGGAGGCCGCGCGCGGGGCGTACCGGCACGGGGTGCAGCGCGTGGCGCCCGTCATCCGCCGACTGGGGGAGCTGTGACCGAGGAGTACACCATGTCGTCGTCCGTTCCGCCGGCCGTCCTGGCCGTCATCCCCGCCCGTGGCGGCTCCAAGGGAGTGCCCGGCAAGAACCTCGCCCCCGTCGGCGGCGTCCCGCTCGTCGCCCGCGCGGTCCGCGCCTGCCGGGCGGCCCGCCTGGTCACGGACGTCGTCGTCTCGACGGACGACCCGGCCATCGCGGCGGCCGCCCGGGGCGCGGGTGCGGAAGTCGTCCAACGCCCCCCGGCGATCGCGGGGGACACCGCGACGAGCGAGGCGGCGGTGCTGCACGCGATGGACGTGTACGAGGCGATGCGGGGGGTGCCGGTGGGCACGGTGCTCCTGGTGCAGTGCACCAGCCCGTTCCTCACGGCGGAGGACGTCGGCGGCGTGGCCGCAGCGGTGGTCGAGGGCGGCGCGGACAGCGCCCTGACGGTGGCCCCCTTCCACGGCTTCGTGTGGCGTGAGGGGGCCTCTGTCGGCGTGCCGCAGCAGCAGGTTTGTGGGCAATCGTTCCGCAGGGCGGAACGGGTGGGCACAAACCTGCCCACCGGGCAGCAACCATTCCTCGGTGCCACCGGCGTCAACCACGACAGGACAGTCCGCCCGCGCCGCCAGGACCGCCCTCAGGACCTCCTCGAAACCGGCGCCGCCTACGCCATGGAAGCCACCGGCTTCCGCGAGAACCGCCACCGCTTCTTCGGCCGCACCGACCTCGTCCGCACCGACCCCTCCCGCGTCCTGGAGATCGACGACCCCCACGATCTCGCCCGCGCCCGGGCCCTGGCGCCCCTGCTGGACACCGCCCCCGCGGCCCTCCCCACCCGGCGTGACGTCGACGCCGTCGTCCTCGACTTCGACGGCACCCAGACCGACGACCGCGTCCTCATCGACGCCGACGGGCGCGAGCTCGTCGCCGTCCACCGCGGGGACGGCCTCGGCGTCGCCGCGCTGCGCCGGGCCGGGCTGGCGGTGCTGATCCTGTCCACCGAGACCAACCCCGTCGTCGCCGCGCGCGGCCGCAAGCTCCGCGTGCCCGTGATCCACGGCAGCGAGCGCAAGGACGTCTCGCTCAAACAGTGGTGCGAGGAGCACGGCATCGACCCCCAGCGGGTGCTCTACGCCGGCAACGACGTCAACGACCTGCCCTGCCTGGGCCTCGTCGGCTGGCCCGTGGCCGTGGCCGACGCCCACGGCACCGTACGCGCCGCCGCGCGTGCCGTGACCGCCGCCCCGGGCGGCCGCGGCGCCGTCCGCGAGATCGCCACCTGGCTCCTCGGCGAGGACCTCGGCACCACCGCCTGACCCCGCTCCCCTTTCCCACCCCGCCCCCGTCACCAAAGGAACCGCCCCCTCATGAACCCAGCACCGCGCAGCGCGCTCCGCACCCGGCTCCTCGGCGACCGGCCCGTCGGCCCCGGGCACCCCGTCTACGTCACCGGTGAGATCGGCATCAACCACAACGGCGACCTCGACACCGCCCTCGCCCTTGTCGACGCCGCCGCCGACGCCGGCTGCGACGCCGTGAAGTTCCAGAAGCGCACCCCCGAGGTCTGCACCCCGCGCGACCAGTGGGACCTGGAACGCGACACGCCGTGGGGCCGGATGACGTACATCGACTACCGCCACCGGGTGGAATTCGGCGAGGACGAGTACCGCGCCATCGCCGAGCACTGCGAGAAGCGCGGCATCGCCTGGTTCGCCTCGCCCTGGGACACCGAGGCCGTCGCGTTCCTGGAGAAGTTCGACGTCCCGGCCCACAAGGTGGCCTCCGCCTCCCTCACCGACGACGAGCTGTTGCGCGCCCTGCGCGCCACCGGCCGCACGGTGATCCTCTCCACCGGGATGTCCACGCCCAAGCAGATCCGGCACGCCGTCGAGGTGCTGGGCAGCGACAACATCGTGCTCTGCCACGCGACCTCGACCTACCCGGCCAAGGCCGCCGAGCTCAACCTCCGGGTGATCAACACCCTGATGGCCGAGTACCCCAACGTTCCCATCGGCTACTCCGGTCATGAGACGGGCCTCCAGACCACCCTCGCCGCCGTCGCCCTCGGCGCCGCCTTCGTCGAGCGCCACATCACCCTCGACCGCGCCATGTGGGGCTCCGACCAGGCCGCGTCCGTCGAGCCCGGCGGCCTCAGCCGCCTCGTGCGCGACATCCGCGTCGTGGAGGAGTCGCTGGGCGACGGGGTCAAGCGGGTGTACGACAGCGAGCTGGGGCCGATGCGCAAGCTGCGCCGGGTCGCGGGCGTCGTCGCCGAGGCGGGCGACCGCGAACCCGTCGCGGTCTGACGGGCCGGCCGTGACCCCACCCGAGGGGCCGGCCGACGGACCGGTCCCGGAGGCGGCGGAGGCTCCCGTCCGCCGCCTCCGGGGCCCCCGCCGGGCCGAAGCCCCCACTCTGGCCTTCGTCGAGAGCCCGGTCCAGCTGCTGAACGTCCTCGAATGGGCGTACCGCGTCACCCACGGCCCCCGGCCGTCGTGCGAAGGCGTGCCGTCGCGCGAGGGCGTGCCGTCGCGCGAGGGCGTGCCGTTGTGCGAGGGCGTGCCGCGTCAGCCCGGCGCCCGGGACATCACCCCGCTCGGCGGTGATCTGCTCGTCGTCGTCCTCGCCCCGCACGACCCCATGACCCGCGGCCAATTGCGGCGCATGGCCGAACTGGCCCGGGACCAGGGCCACCAGGTGCGCTGGGAGGAGGCCAGGGGAGGGCCGGGGGCGCCCGTCGCCACCGTCGGCACGCTCGCCGGGCCGCTGCGCAGGGCGCGGCGCGTCGTCATCGGCGACCCGTTCTCGCGTTACGTCCAGTTGTTGCTGACCATCACCCGGGCGCGGGAGCTGATCGTGGTGGACGACGGCACCGCGACCATGGAGTTCGTCTCCCAACTCGCCCGGGGCGAACGCTTCGTACGCTGGCACCGGCGGAACACCACCCCGGGGGCGCGCGACATCGTCTTCGCGCCCGTATCGGCGTCAGCGCGCCGGAAACTCACTCCGAACAACCACCGTTCGGTGGAAATCTTCACCTCGATGCCCGTGGAACCGCCACCCGGAGTGACGGTCACGGCCAATGACTTCGCCTGGACCCGGGCCACCCAGGGCCCGCCCACCCTCACCCGGGGCACCGATCTGGTGGGCACCTCCCTCGTCGAGACCGGGGTCGTGGACCCCGAGCGCTATCTCGAAGCGGTCGCCGCCCTCGCCCGCGCCCATGGCGCCACCCGCTACTTCGCCCACCGCCGCGAGAGCACCGACAAGCTCCGCCGCATAGCCGTCGAGCTGGGGCTGGAGGTCGTCCGCCCCGAGCTCCCGCTGGAGCTGATCGCCCGGCGCGGGCCCATCGGACGCACGGTGCTGAGCTTCCCCTCCACCGTCGTCCACACCCTGCCCCCGGCCCTCGCGGGCACCGGGGTGACCGTCGCCGTCTGCGACATCGACCCCGCCTGGCTCACCGAGCACGCCTCACCCCGGGCCGAAGGTTTCCTCTCCGGAGTCACGGGAAGCGCGCGCGCCGTACGCCGCGTACCGTACGCGCCCGTTCCATCGGGGCGTGTCGCCGAAGGTACGCCGTAAATACGGGTCATACCCCTCGGTCAACCCATCCATGCGGCTGAACTTTTCGTGATCGAAGGACAGTTGCCCCATTCGGGGCTCTACCCTTCACAGGGTGAATCACCTGATGCCCTGCGAAGCCGATCCCGAAACCACCGAAGGCGAACTTCCCGGTCTGCTCCCCTCCGGGCTGCGCAGCGAACTCATCGCGTTCCGGCGTGACTTGCATATGAACCCGGAGCTGGGAAACCGTGAGTTCCGTACCACCGCGCAGGTCCGGGCGAGGCTGGAAAAGGCAGGGCTCAGACCGCGTACGCTCGCCGGTGGCACCGGGCTGATCTGCGACATCGGGCGGGACAGCGCCTCGTACGCCGCCACCGGCGGCCGGCGGCCCGTCCTCGCGCTGCGCGCCGATCTCGACGCGCTGCCCATCCCGGACACCAAGACCGTCCCCTATCGCTCGACCATCCCCAAGATGGCCCACGCCTGTGGCCATGACGTCCACACCACCGTCGTCCTGGGCGCCGGACTGGTCCTGGCGGACCTGGCCGAGCAGGGGCTGCTGCCCAATCCGGTGCGGCTGATCTTCCAGCCCGCCGAGGAGGTGCTGCCCGGTGGCGCGCTCGACGCGATCGAGTGCGGGGCGCTGGACGGGGTGGGCCGCATCATCGCCGTGCACTGCGACCCCAAGGTGGAGGTCGGCCGGCTGGGCCTGCGGACCGGCCCCATCACCTCCGCCTGCGACCGGCTGGAGATCCGCCTCGCCGGCCCCGGCGGCCACACCGCCCGCCCCCACCTCACCACTGATCTGGTGACGGCCGCCGCCCGGATCGCCACCGACGTCCCGGCCGTGCTCGCCCGGCGGGCCGACGCCCGCTCGGGGCTCTCCCTCACCTGGGGACGGCTGGAGACCGGGCACGCCCCCAATGTCATCCCGCAGCACGCCGAGCTCTCCGGCACGGTCCGCTGCCTGGACCTCCACGCCTGGCGGGAGGCCGCCGACCTGGTGCACGCCGCGGTCGACGAGGTCGCCGCCCTCCACCGGGCCAAGACGGAGATCGACTACATCCGCGGTGTCCCGCCCGTGGTCAACGACGGCGAGGTCACCGGGCTGCTCCGGCGCGCCATGGCCGCCCGCCGGGGGAGGTATTCCCTGGAGGACACCGAGCAGAGCCTGGGCGGCGAGGACTTCTCCTGGTACCTGGAGCACGTACCGGGCGCGATGGCCCGGCTCGGGGTCCGTCCGGTGGGGGATACGACCCGCCGTGACCTGCATTGCGGCGATTTCGATGTCGACGAGGAAGCGATCACCGTAGGAGTGGAGCTCTTTACCGCCGCAGCATTGCTGGACGGCAACCGAATGTAGGCATTCGGGTCAAGAAGGGTTGACGACGATCCGATAACGGCTTCCTAGCACCCCTTTTATCTGTATCTACGCGCGTTACGATGCCCGCGAAAGACAGCGCCAATGGAGGCGCTTCGAGTGAAGGGGCCCCTCGTGCGCCGGGTATCCACTATCGCCGTCGCGGGCATCAGCACCGCGGCTCTCGCATTCACTCTCACCGCCTGTGGTGAGTCCTCTACCGAGTCCAGCAGCGGCGGAAAGGGCGTCGGCCTGGCGTTCGACGTCGGCGGCCGTGACGACCACTCCTTCAACGAGTCCGCCGCCCGTGGCGTGGACAAGGCCCAGAAGGAGCTCGGTGTCCAGAGCAAGCTGATGACCGCCAAGAACGGTGAGACCGAGGCCGACCGCGAGCAGCGGCTGACCTCCCTCGCCGAGTCCGGGTACAACCCCGTCATCGGCGTCGGCTTCAACTACTCGAAGTCGATCGAGAAGGTCGCCAAGGACTTCCCGAAGACCACCTTCGGCATCGTCGACTCGGTCGCCCCGGGCAACAACATCGACAGCATCACCTTCGGTGAGCACGAGGGCTCCTACCTCGCGGGTGTCGCCGCCGCCCTGAAGTCCAAGAACCACAAGGTCGGCTTCATCGGTGGTGTGAACAACGCCCTCATCCAGAAGTTCCAGGCCGGTTTCGAGCAGGGCGCGAAGGACACGGACTCCAACGTCCAGGTCACCTCGCAGTACCTGTACCCGAACAACGACAAGGGCTTCAACGACCCGGCGGCCGCCAAGGACAAGGCCAAGGGCATGCTCGACTCGGGCATCGACGTGATCTACACCGCCGCCGGTCTCTCCGGCAACGGTTCGATCGAGGCCATCTCCGGCCAGAAGGGCGCCTGGGCGATCGGTGTCGACTCCGACCAGTACCAGCAGCCCGGCCTGGAGAAGTACAAGAGCTCCATCCTCACCTCCGTGGTGAAGAACGTGGACGTGGCGGTCTTCGACCTCATCAAGAGCGTCAAGGACGGCAAGCCGCTGACGGGCCCGCACGCCTACCTGCTCAAGGACGGCGGCGTGTCGCTGGCCACCTCCGGTGGTCAGATCGACGACATCAAGGACAAGATCGAGGCCGCGAAGAAGAAGATCGTGGACGGCCAGGTCAAGGTCCGCACCGCCCCGTGACGTGAGTGACCGGTTCCGGCCGGTCCGTCATGACGTCATGACAGCGGGCCCGCGGTGGGGGAGCTCCCCCACCGCGGGCCCGTACATACGAGCCAACGCTACGCGCGTAGCGCGGCGTTGACGCGTGTAGCGTCGCCCCCGCCCCGCCGAACCCTCCGACCCCCGCACGGTTGGTCCGGCTTCCTCCCGCTCCCTTCCCCGAGGAGAGTGCGCCATCAAAGCGTCCACCGAAGAGCCCAAGAAGGAGCCAGCCGCACCGGCGGTAGAGCTCGCGGGCATCACCAAGCGGTTCCCCGGCGTCGTGGCCAACCACGACATCCACCTCACGGTCCGCCGCGGCACCGTCCACGCCCTCTGCGGCGAGAACGGCGCCGGCAAGTCGACCCTGATGAAGATCCTCTACGGCATGCAGAAGCCGGACGAGGGCACCATCACCCTCGACGGCGAGCAGGTCTCCCTGTCCAGCCCCGCCGACGCCATCTCGCGCGGCATCGGCATGGTGCACCAGCACTTCATGCTGGCCGACAACCTCACGGTGCTGGAGAACGTCGTCCTCGGCGCCGAGAAGCTCCACGGCATCGGCAACAAGGCCCGTAAGAAGATCAAGGAGATCTCCGACTCCTACGGCCTGGGCGTGCGCCCCGACGTCCTCGTCGAGGACCTCGGCGTCGCCGACCGCCAGCGCGTGGAGATCCTCAAGGTCCTCTACCGGGGTGCCCGCACCCTGATCCTCGACGAGCCCACCGCCGTCCTGGTCCCCCAGGAGGTCGACGCGCTCTTCGACAACCTGCGCGAGCTCAAGGCCGAGGGCCTGACGGTCATCTTCATCTCGCACAAGCTGGGCGAGGTGCTCTCCGTCGCCGACGACATCACCGTCATCCGGCGCGGCACCACCGTCGGCACCGCGATCCCCAGCGAGACCACCCCCAAGCAGCTCGCCGAGCTGATGGTGGGCGAGGAGCTGCCCTCGCCGGAGACCCGTGAGTCCACGGTCACCGACGTGCCCATGCTCACCGTCGACGGTCTCCACCTGTCCGCCACCGACTCCGACGGCGTCGTCCGCGCGGTGCTCGACGGCATCACCTTCACCATCCACAAGGGCGAGGTCCTCGGCCTCGCGGGTGTCGAGGGCAACGGCCAGGCGGAGCTCGTCGAGGCCATCATGGGCATGCGGACCCCGGACGGCGGCGTCCTCACCCTCGACGGCGCCGACATCACCAGGACCCCCACGCGCAAGCGCCGCGAGGACGGCATCGGGTACATCCCCGAGGACCGCCACCGCCACGGCCTGCTGCTGGAGGCCCCGCTGTGGGAGAACCGCATCCTCGGCCACGTCACCGAGAAGCCCAACAGCAAGGGCGGGCTCCTCGACACCAAGGCCGCCCGTGAGGACACCGAGCGGATCGTCCGCGAGTACGACGTCCGTACGCCCGGTATCGAGGTCACCGCGGCCTCCCTGTCCGGCGGCAACCAGCAGAAGCTGATCGTCGGCCGCGAGATGAGCCACAACCCCAAGCTCCTCATCGCCGCGCACCCCACCCGGGGCGTGGACGTCGGCGCGCAGGCGCAGATCTGGGACCAGATCCGCGAGGCGCGCCGCGAGGGCCTGGCGGTGCTGCTGATCTCCGCCGACCTGGACGAGCTGATCGGCCTCTCCGACACGCTCCGGGTGATGTTCCGCGGCCGTCTGGTCGCCGACGCGGACCCCGCGACGATCACCCCGGAGGAGCTGGGCTCCGCCATGACGGGCGCGGCGTCGGGCCACCTCGAGCACGAGGAGGGCTCCGAGGAGGCCTCGGAGACCCCGGATTCCGGGGACGCCCCGGAGGCCCCGGCGGACCCGGAGACCCCCGGGACCCCGGCCGAGGACGACGAGTCCTCGGAGAAGAAGACCGACAAGAACGACGAGAACCCGGAAGGCGGTGACTCGAAGTGAAGAAGTTCGACAAGAACAAGCTGATCCTTGGCCTCGCCGCCCCGGCCCTGGCCATCGTCACCGCGCTGCTGATCACCTCGATCATCATCGGGGCCACCGGCAAGGACCCCTTCCACGCCTACCAGGTGATGGTGGACTTCGGCTCCAAGGCCGACAGCCAGGTCTGGATCATCAACAAGGCGACGCCGTACTACCTGTCCGCGCTGGCCGTGGCCATCGGCTTCCGGATGAACCTGTTCAACATCGGCGTCGACGGCCAGTACCGCATCGCGGCGTTCTTCGCCGCCGTGGTCGGCGGCGCGCTGACGATGCCGGGCATCATCCAGATCCCGCTGATCATCATCGTCGCGATGGCGGTCGGCGCCCTCTGGGCCGGTATCGCCGGTCTGCTGAAGGTCACCCGCGGCGTCAACGAGGTCATCAGCACGATCATGCTGAACGCCATCGGCGCCTCGGTGATCGGCTACTTCCTCCAGGACGGCCGCCTCGCGCAGAAGGAGGGCAACCTGATCCACACGCCCTACCTGCCCGACTCGGCCCACTTCTTCGAGATCCCGACCCAGCCCAAGCCCATCTACGGCTTCGTGGTGATCGCCGCCCTCGCCGGCGCCGCCTACTGGTTCGTCCTCAACCGCACCCGCTTCGGCTTCGACCTCCGCACCGTCGGCCGGTCCGAGTCCGCGGCCCACGCCTCCGGCGTGAGCGTCAAGCGCATGGTGATCACCTCCATGCTGCTCTCCGGTGCCATCGCCGGTCTCGTCGGCATGCCGACCCTGCTCGGCGTGTCGTACAACTACGGCACCGACTTCCCGGCCGGTATCGGCTTCACCGGTATCGCCATCGCGCTGCTCGGCCGCAACAACCCCATCGGCATGGCGCTCGCCGCCCTGCTCTGGGGCTTCCTGGAGCGCACCGGCACCCAGCTGGAGTTCGAGGGCTACGCCCAGGAGATCGTCGGCGTGATCCAGGGCGTCATCGTCCTGTGCGTCGTCATCGCCTACGAGATCGTGCGCCGGTACGGCCTCAAGGCCCAGCAGCGCAAGGTCGGCGAGGAACTCGCCGCCCAGGCCCGTAAGAGCGACAAGGCGGAGGTTTCCGCGTGAGCACCACCTTCACCTCCGCCATCGCGGAGAAGCTGTCCGGCAGGAACCGGCCGGAGGGCAAGCGGGGCAAGCTCTCGACCCCCGTCGTCCTGATGGTCATCGCGGGCGCGATGATCCTGCTGGCCGCCCTGCGCGAGATCACCGGCGCCAACGACCTGACCTCCTCCGGTCAGTTCTCCGGCGCCCTCGCCGCCGCCGTGCCCATCGGCCTCGCCGGTCTCGGCGGTCTGTGGGCCGAGCGCGCCGGTGTCGTCAACATCGGCCTCGAGGGCATGATGATGCTCGGCACGTTCTGTGCCGGCTGGATGGGCTGGCAGCACGGCCCGTGGGTGGCGGCCCTCGCCGGCGTCGTCGGCGGTGCCGTCGGCGGTCTCATCCACGCCATCGCGACCGTCACCTTCAACGTCGACCACATCATCTCCGGTGTGGCGATCAACATCCTGGCCCTGGGCGTCACCCAGTACCTGGCCAAGATGTGGTTCGGCGCCGAGGGCAGCGCCGCGCAGAAGGCGGGCGGCAACGACAAGCAGTCGCCGGTCATGGAGAACATGCCCAACTTCTCCATCCCGGGCCTGTCCGACTGGCTCCACTCGATCGAGAAGCACCACTGGTTCCTCGTCTCCGACGTCGCCGGTGTCCTCGACGGCCTCGTCTCCGACGTGTCCTGGCTGACGATCGTCGCCGCGCTGCTGTTCGTCGGCACGTTCTTCGTGCTGTGGCGCTCGGCCTTCGGTCTGCGCCTGCGCTCCTGCGGCGAGAGCCCGGTGGCCGCCGAGTCCCTCGGCGTCAACGTCTATAAGTACAAGTACGCGGCCGTCGTCGTCTCCGGCGCCATGGCCGGCCTCGGTGGCGCGTTCCTCGCCATCGGCACTCACATGTACTCCGACGGCCAGACCGGTGGCCGCGGCTACATCGGTCTCGCCACGATGATCTTCGGTAACTGGCGGCCGGGCGGCGTCGCCATGGGCGCCGGCCTGTTCGGCTTCATGGACAGCCTCCAGCTGCGCTCCGGCGGCCCGACCGTCCACGCCCTGCTGCTGCTCGTGGCGGTGCTGCTGGCCGGCCTGGCCCTGTGGCGCCTGAAGCAGGGCAAGAAGAAGCCGGCGGTCATCAGCGGTGTCGTCGCCGCGGCCCTGGTCCTCTGGTACGCGCTGACCAAGACCGTTCCGCTGGAGTTCGTCGACGCCACCCCGTACGTCGCGACCCTGCTGGTCCTGTCGCTGTCCGCGCAACGCCTGCGGATGCCCAAGGCCGACGGCAAGCCGTACCGGAAGGGTCAGGGCAAGTGACCTCCTCCGTGAACTGGGAGACCGGGTTCGATTGGGAGGGCTTGCGTGCGCAGGCCCGGGACGCCATGTCCCGGGCCTACGCCCCGTACTCCAACTTCCCCGTGGGCTCGGCCGCCCTCGTGGACGACGGCCGCGTCGTCACCGGCTGCAATGTGGAGAACGCCGCCTACGGCGTCGCCCTGTGCGCCGAGTGCGGCATGGTCTCCGAGCTGATCGCCACCGGCGGCGGCCGCCTGACCCACTTCACCTGCTGCGACCGCCACGGCAACGTCCTGATGCCGTGCGGCCGCTGCCGTCAGCTCCTCTGGGAGCACGGCGGCCCCGAGCTGGAAGTGGACACGACGAAGGGCATCCGCCCTCTGGCGGAACTGCTGCCCGACGCGTTTGGGCCCGCCGACCTGAATCGTTGAAGATGTTCCCAAGCGCCGGACGGGCTGATGCTTCAGCCCGTCCGGGTCACTTTCCGGCCCCGGGAAGCCCTGAGGACGCACGAACTTAAGGAAAATGTGCTGATGGACGCCATTTCCGTTATCCGCACCAAGCGTGACCGCGGCCGTCTGAGCGACGAGCAGATCGACTGGATGATCGACGCGTACACGCGCGGCGAGGTCGCCGACGAGCAGATGTCCGCGCTCGCGATGGCCATCCTGCTCAACGGCATGGACCGCGCGGAGATCGCCCGCTGGACCGCCGCGATGATCAAGTCCGGCGAGCGCATGGACTTCTCCTCCCTGCCCGTGCCCACCGCGGACAAGCACTCCACCGGTGGCGTCGGCGACAAGATCACCCTCCCGCTGGCCCCCCTCGTCGCCGCCTGCGGCGCGGCCGTCCCGCAGCTCTCCGGCCGCGGCCTCGGCCACACCGGTGGCACCCTCGACAAGCTGGAGTCCATCCCCGGCTGGCGCGCGCTGCTCTCCAACGACGAGATGCTGGACGTCCTGCGCAACGTGGGCTCGGTCATCTGCGCCGCCGGCGACGGCCTGGCCCCGGCCGACAAGAAGCTCTACGCCCTGCGCGACGTGACGGGCACGGTGGAGGCGATCCCCCTGATCGCGAGCTCCATCATGTCGAAGAAGATCGCCGAGGGCACGGGCTCCCTCGTCCTGGACGTCAAGGTCGGCTCCGGCGCCTTCATGAAGAACCTCGCGGACGCCCGTGAGCTCGCCTCCACGATGGTCGGCCTCGGCACCGACCACGGCGTCAGGACCGTGGCCCTGCTCACCGACATGTCGACCCCGCTCGGCCTCACCGCGGGCAACGCCCTCGAGGTCCGCGAGTCCGTCGAGGTCCTCGCGGGCGGTGGCCCGGCGGACGTCGTCGAGCTCACCATCGCCCTGGCGCGCGAGATGCTCGACGCGGCCGGCATCAAGGACGCCGACCCGGCCAAGGCGCTGGCCGACGGCTCCGCGATGGACGTCTGGCGCCGCATGATCATCGCCCAGGGCGGCGACCCGGACGCCACCCTGCCGGTCGCCCGTGAGCAGCACGTGGTGACGGCCGCCGAGTCCGGCGTCCTCACCAAGCTGGACGCCTACGCGGTGGGTGTCTCGGCGTGGCGCCTGGGCGCGGGCCGCGCCCGCAAGGAGGACCCGGTGCAGGCCGGCGCGGGCATCGAGATGCACGCCAAGCCGGGCGACACGGTCACGGCGGGCCAGCCGCTGATGACCCTCAACACGGACACCCCGGAGAAGTTCGAGTACGCGCTCAAGGCTCTTGAGGGCGGCGTCGAGATCTCCCCGGCGGGTACGGACTTCACGCCGAACCCGATCGTGCTGGACCGCATCGCGTAAGCACCGCTGACGGGCCGCTGACAGGCCGCTGACGCGCCGAAAGCCCCCGCCTCGCCCAGTGCGAGGCGGGGGCTTTCGCTCTGCCCGAGGGGGCGCGAGTGCGGAGCCGCCGCCCATGTTTTGTATATTGCGCAAGCCAGGAACTGTTAGCGCGCGTGCCCCGTTGATCATGCGACGGGGACCGGGACAGTGGTTTGTGGAGGACGTACATGGGTGTGCCCCTGACCAAGGGCGGCAATGTGTCGCTGACCAAGCAGGCCCCGGGCCTGACTGCGGTGACGGTCGGGCTGGGCTGGCGGGTCCGTCCCGCCGCGGGCGCCGACTACGACCTGGACGCCAGCGCCCTGCTGTGCGACCAGGCCGGCAAGGTGCTCTCCGACCGGCACTTCGTCTTCTTCAACAACCTTCGCAGCCCCGACGGTTCGGTCACCCATTCCGGGGACGTGAGCTCGTCCGGGGGAGAGGACCGCGAGCAGATCCAGGTCGACCTCGGAAGAGTCCCGGAGACGGTGACGAAGATCGTCTTCCCCGTCTCCCTCTACGAGGCCGAACAACGCAGGCAGACGTTCGGACAGCTCGACAGCGCCCACATCCGCGTCGTCGACCGGGCGGACGGCAGGGAGCTGGCCCGCTACGACCTGAAGGGCGACGGCTCCACGGAGACCGCGATGGTCTTCGGCGAGCTCTACCGCCACGGCGCGGAATGGAAGTTCCGCGCGATCGGGCAGGGGTACGCGTCGGGGCTCGCGGGCATCGCGACGGACTACGGCGTGGACGTACTGAGGGAGGCGGCGACGGCTGCGCCTACGCCTGTGCCTGCGCCTACGCCTGTGCCTGCGCCTGTGCCGACTCCGGTCCTGGCCGCTCCGCCCGTCCCGTCGGCCCCACCGGCCGCCCAGGCTCCGACTCCAGCCACCGCATCCGCACCCCCCGCAATCGACTTCGTATCAGGGAGCTCCACCGTGACGTGCTTCTTCGACCCGAGCCATGGCCCCGGCATGACGACGGTCCTGTGGTCCCCGCAGTGGGGCGTCCCCCGCCAGATCCAGACCTGCGGCGGCTGCGCCCAGCACGTCCAGACCACGCCGCCGCCGTACTACATGCCGCAGCAGCCCCAGGCCGGCTACCCCCAGCCGGTCCAGCAGGGCTACCCGCAGCCGGCTCAGCAGGGCTACCCCCAGCAGCAGCCCCCCGCCGGCTACCCGCAGCAGCAGGGCGGCCAGCAGCAGGGCCGCCGCTTCGGCACCGGCGCCCTCATCGGCGCGGGCGCGGCGGGCCTCGTCGGCGGCGCGCTCCTCAACGAGGCGATGAGCGACGACGAGCCGGACGTGGTCATCAACAACTACTACGAGGAAGACTGACCCCGGCTGACACCCGGAGTCGATGAGTGAGCCCCCGGGCCCGGGGGCTCCTCACGCGGCGGTGGTGCGGGCCAGGAAGAGGCCCGTCCGTGTTTCCAGTTCGAGCGCGCCGCCGTGGGCGTCGATCGTCCGTGAGACATCGGAGAGCAGCGCCCGGCGCGTCTCCTCCGTGAGGATCAGGTACGAGGAGAGCGACGACAGCAGGTCGATGGTCCCGGCCGTGGTGCGGGTGTGCCGCGAGAGGTACAGGCGGTGTTCCAGGTCGGTGAATCCCTCCTGGTCCCGTAACTCCTCCCAGACCCAGGAGTTCGGGGCCATGACCGTCTCGCGCGGCCGGGCATCGACGATCGAGTGCGGCGGCAGTCCCTGGAGGTGGCGGTGGTGCACGTCCCTCAGCTCGTGCCGGAGGGATTCGTCGGCCACCAGCCAGTCGTTCCAGAACAAGGCGATCGCCCCGCCCGGGAGCAGTAGCTCCCGCGCCCGCCTCCAGCGCACCTCCGGATCGACCCAGTGCCACGCCTGGCCGGAGAGCAACAGCCCGAATCGCCGGTCCGAGGCCGGCCGGCTCTCGAAATCGACGTTCTCGATGGTGACATGAGGCATCGCGGCGCAGTGCCGGGCCAGCACGGCCGCCATCCGGGGATCGGGTTCGAGGCAGGTCAGCGTGACGCCGCGAGCGGCGAACGCGAGCGTCGCCTTCCCCGTACCCGCGCCGACCTCCAGCGTGTCCACGTCCACGTCCGCGCCCTGCGGCCCTGCGAACTCCAGCACGTCGGTGACGAGTTCGTCTGGATAGCCGGGCCGCGCGGCGTCGTACTGCTCGGCCGCCTCACCGAAGGCGACGCGCCGATCGTCGGCGCGGCCGATGGGATTCTCGGTCATGGCCCCATGGTGCCGCCGCCGGCCCCCGCATGACATGGAGCGCCGCCGCCCGGTCCGCCTCGCGCGGTTCCCGGCGGCGCGGGGCTATGGCGGCGGGCAGGCCGGGTGGGCGCAGCGCGCCGTACGTCGTGAAGCGGCGAACGCCACAGGTGTGGCAGCGGGATTCACCACCGGAGTGGGCCCAGCCCGGGTGATTTCGGCAGGCGGAGTGGCGGGGTGTCCTCATTGGGACCACGCCGGGAGGATGTGCGCGTCACGGAAGTGACTGCGGACGGCGACGATGGCGTCCGTGATCTTTTCCTGATCCCCCTCGGCGTCGGCCGCGCGTCGCGCGGCGATGGCCTCCTTGCACTCGAGGCATCCGACCGGCGACTTCGCGGGCCTGCGGGTGCGGTCCGGTTCCCGTCCGCTCAGCACGAACCACGTCGCCTTGCCCGGCCCGGGCCCGTGCGTGCACACGCCCCAGGCGTCGGATTCGTGCTCGATCAGCATCAGCCCGCGTCCGGACTCGTCCTCCAGGGAGGCAAGACGGCGGCGGATGGGCAGGCCCGCCGCGCCGTCGTGCACGAAAACCCGGAGGTGCTGCGGATCGGCCCACTCCGCGCTGAGCGTGATGGGTGCGCGGCAGGCCTTCGCCTGACACGCGTTGATCGCGTTCGTGACCGCCTCCGAGGTCAACGACACGGCCGTGTCGGTCAGGTCGGGCCGTCGCGTCGCCGTGAGGAGCGTGCGCACCGCCTCGCGGGCGGCGTGCACCCATGCGGGGTGGGGTGGGAAGGCGAGGGTGCAGTCGGGGTGGAGGCGGGTTGCCATGGGGGCTCCTGGGGTTCGCTCCGTCCGCGCACGGTGGCGTTGCCCGCGCCAACGGCCAACGGCCGTTTGGACGGGTGCACTTCCGCGCTGCGGGGTGTGTCGGATGAGGGCTTCGACGGTAGTGAGATGTCTTACCTTCGAGCAACGAATCACCGGATGGTTGGCCCTTGTGGGTGACGCGGGGCGAATGGAATGGATCCGTCCGATAGAGCCTCGGCAGACTGCCGACAGCGAGGAGGAGGACATGGATGCCACCCAGGAAGCAGCCGAGCGAGCGGCAACGTCGGCTCGGGGCGGAGCTGCGCAAGCTGCGTACGAGGTCGGGGATTTCGACGGATCAGGCGGCTGCCTTGCTGGAGGCCGATCGGGCGCGCATCAGCAACATCGAAGTCGGGCGTCTCGATGTGTCGAGAAACCGGCTCTACATGCTGCTGCGTGAGTACGACTGCCCGCCGGGGCCGTACTTCGACGCGCTCATGGCGCTGGCCCAGGAATCGGGTAAGGGTTGGTGGGACGCCTACAAGGATTTGCTGGGCCGAGGCGCCCTCGACCTGGCGGAGCTGGAGGCACGTTCCATCAGCGTTCGGGCTCACGAGGCATCGGTTATCCCGGGCATTCTCCAGACCGATGGCTATGCGCGCGCTGTGATCTCAAGCATCACAGGTGACCACCCCAACCTGGAACGTTGGGTCCGGTTCAGACTGGATCGGCAACGGATCCTGTGTGGTCTCCGGAGCTATCACGCGATCATCCCAGAGGCGGGACTCCGCATGCTGGTCGGGGACGTGAAGACCATGCGCATGCAGTTGCTGAGGCTTATCGAGATTGCCCGCTTGCCTCATGTGACGTTGCAGATCTTCCCTTTCGAAAAGGGTGTGTATTCCGCCCACAGCGGTTCCTTCATCCTGTACGGCGGCTCGGCTCCTGAGCTGGACACCGTGTATCGGGAGCGCCCGATCGGCGCGGACTTCCTCGGGGATGGCAGCGCTGTTGCCGACTACGCCAGAATGTTCGAGCGACTCGCCTCCATGGCTCTCGCGCCCGTCGATCCGACGGCCACACCCGAGGCCCATGAGGCGCGAGACTCGCTGAGTCTGCTCCAGCACATCCTGCATGAACTGCGATAGGTGGCAACATGTCTCAGCTGGCATGGCGGAAGTCGTCATTCAGCACTGGGCCGGAAGGCGCCTGCCTCGAAGTCGTCCCGGCCCCCGGCGGCCTCATACGCCTCCGCGAAAGCGATGACCCCACTCGCGTCATCACCACCACCCCCGCCACGTGGTCCGCGTTCCTCGCGAGTGTGAAAGCGAGGCCGTTGACCGCTACAACAGCGCTAACCACCATGTGAGGAGGCCCAAGTGGGAGATTCAAGCTGGCGGAAGTCTTCATTTAGCGTCGGGGCGGAAGGCTCCTGCCTCGAAGCCGCCCCCACCCCCGGCGGCCTCATACGTCTCCGCGAGAGCGACGACCCCGCCCGGGTCGTCACGACCACCCCCACCGTCTGGGCGGCCCTCCTCGTGGCCGTAAAGGCGGGTCGAGTCCCGTTCTGACCGAAAGGTCTATCGCGGGTGATCACGGCTGATCACTAACGTCCGGTGTGTTGTCGTGATCAATCACCGTTGGGGGAACATCATGCTGTTTCGTCGTCTCGCTGCCGGTCTCGGCGCTGTCGCGCTCGCTGTCGGGGGGACGGCCGTGTCGGCCCACGCCGCCGGCGCCACGGCAAAGGGCGCGAAGGCGTGCCCGGTCGTCGTCGGCGTCGAGGGCGCATACCTGCCCGACGGTAGCGACCCGAGCCGCTACTACTCCTGCCACAAGGGCATCCGGTACGACCACGCCTGCCCGGAAGGCTCCGTGTGGGACGCCACGGACAAGCAGTGCGCGGCGGTGGACAAGGCGCACGTGACGGCCACCGGCCTCAAGGCGGGCGAGGCGAAGCTGACCCGCACCCCGCTGGGGGTGAAGGGCCTCAACGCCAAGGTCACCTACGACGGCGGCCGGTACCTGCCCGGCGCCCCCGTCACCTTCGCCACGCTCGACGGCACGACCCTGTGCACCGCGCGTACCGGCCTTCTCGGTACCGCCTCCTGTGACGCCGAGGGCGTGTCCGTCACGGCGGACCAGCTGCTGCGTGGTTACACCGCCACCTACGACGGCATCAGCACGCTCACCGGCTCCACCGGCAAGGGCGCCGTAGCCGCTCGATAGCCGCCGCCGAGGCCGTCGTCCCCGGCGGCCAGCAGCCGGTACCGTCCCGGCGAGGTCCCGTACTCCCGCTTGAACGCGTTGGCGAAGGCGAACTGTGACGCGTAGCCGACGCGTTCGGCGACGGTCGCCAGGGTCGCGTCCGAGTTCCGGAGGAGCCCGGCGGCGAGGGTCAGGCGCCACCACGTCACGTAGGTCAGCGGTGGCCTTCCGACCAGCGTGGTGAAACGGCGGGAAAACGCTGCCCGAGAGAGGCCCGCCGTGGCCGCGAGCGAGGCGACCGTCCATGGGCGGGCCGGTTCCGTGTGGAGGGCGCGGAGGGCGGCGCCCGTCGTGGGGTCGGCCAGGGCGCGGCACCAGCCGGTGGTGGCCACGGTGGAACGGGCCTCGTAGACCGCGCGCATCAGGTGGATGAGCAGCAGCTCCAGCAGGGAGGGCAGGGCGGCGTCCGTGCCCTGACCCGGAGACTCCAGCTCATCGCCGAGCAGCCGGATGACCGTGTGCAGCGACGGGTGCAAGGTGGCGCGTGCGGACAGGGGGACGAAAGTGGGGAAGTCCGCCAGGAGGGGATGGGCCCGGGCCTGGTCCATGCGGTAGCCGCCGGTGAGCAGTACGGTGGGCGGGTGGTCGGCGGAAGCCGTCAGGGTGTGCGGCGTGCCGTGCGGCAGGAAGACGGCGTCGCCCTTGACGAGCGTCACCGCTTCCCCCGGAGCCCGGGGTATCAGCCGGCAGGAGCCGTCCAGCACCACGTGGAAGCCGGCGCCGCCGAAGGGCGGGATGCCCATCTCCCAGTGGCCCTGCTGTCGTGTCAGCGTCGAGCACGGCCGCCCGGTGCGCAGGGCGGCGAGGGTGTCGCTGAGAACGTCCATGCCGTGAGTATGCGCGAGCGGTCGCGAGCAGGTGCGAGACGATCGCGTATACACCGTGGACGATGACGTATTGGGCGTCTTCCGGACGCTCCCTAGCGTCGTACCCATGCAAACGATCACCTTGGGCGCGGTGGAGATCACCCGCATCGTGGAATGGCACGCCCCGGCAGCGGCGCCCATCACCGAGATCTTTCCCGACAGCACGCCACGGATGTGGCGGGAGAACGAGTCGTGGCTGGCCCCCGACTTCTGGGACCCGGGCACCGACAGGCTCGGCGTCGCCGTACAGACGTGGCTGCTGCGCAGCGAGGGGCGGACGATCCTCGTCGACACCGGGCTCGGCAACGACAAGGAGCGCCCGGACCGGCCGGTCTGGTCACGGTTGCGAGGGGACTTCCTGGAGCGGCTGGCCGCCGTCGGGGTGCGGCCGGAGGACGTGGACGTCGTGGTCAACACCCACCTGCACGCCGATCACGTCGGCTGGAACACCCGGCTGGTGGCGGGGGAGTGGGTGCCCACCTTCCCCAACGCCACCTACCTCGTCCCCAGGGCGGACTTCGAGCACTGGGGACGGCCGGAAGCGGCCGCCGGGCCTGCGGGCGCCGCGTTCGCGGACAGTGTGCTGCCGGTCCGGCGTGCCGGGCAGGCCGTCCTATGGGACGGGAGTGACGGGAGCGACGGCGAGTACCGCATCGACGGCAGCCTCGCCCTCGCGCCCGCTCCCGGGCACACCCCCGGCTCGTCGGTCCTCCGGCTGGCGTCCGGAACGGATCGGGCGGTGTTCGTGGGCGACCTCGTGCACAGCCCGTTGCAGTTCGCCGAACCCGGCTGCGACACGTGCCTGAGCGAGGACCAGGTGGAGGCGACGCGTTCCCGGCGGAGGATCCTGGAAGAGGCCGCCGACACCCGGTCGTTGATCTTCCCGGCGCATCTGCCGGGGCATGGGGCGGCGGAGGTGCGGCGGGACGGTGACAAGTTCGCCTTGTCGCGCTGGGCGCCGTTCGCGTCGATCTGATCGGGGAAGTGCGTACCTCCGCTGCGCGCCCCTTGTGCGCCTCAAGCGCCCTGCCCTATCGGCCATTTGGGTACTCAGAGGGGCGATAGGGTCGCTGTGCGTGCCAATGGCACGCCCTCCTCCAAGGAAGGACCGGGCCCCACGTCCTCGGGGCCCGGCCCGAATCCAACAGGCGCGGTCGACCGGGAACTTTGGCCGCCTTTGTGGAGGAGGGCGGGCAATGGCTCGTCACCGTAAGCCGACTCTGATCGAGCGGATCTACTTCGTAGTCCGTGAGTTCGGGAGGTGGCTGATCGGCCGGTGACCGACGATCCCCCGAATACCTGGGGACCGTCGGTCGGATGACCGGCTGAACGGTGTGGCCCTCGTCTGGATGCCTGGTCCGGGCGGGGGCCTCTTTGTGCGGTGACCGACGATCCCCAGAAGGATTGGGGACCGGCGGTCAACTGAACGCCCGTGCGGTGTTCTGGCCCTCGTCTGGATTCTCGGTCCGGGCGGGGGCCTTCCTGCATCAGCGCCGCACGGTTAGTCCCGGCCCGCACGGCACCGGGCGCCCCCGAAAGGACGCCGCCCCCACCGTACCGAATCCGCCCCCCAACTTCAGCCCCCCACACGCCCAACGGGTGAACGGCAGCGCGCTCCCGTGACGAAGGGGCCGCACCCGCCGCCTGTCAAGAGCGGGTGCGGCCCCTCCGGGCTCAGTGAAGCGCGCGTCGCGCGCCAAGCGCCTAGCGGCGGGCCGCCGCGATGAGGAGGCGGCGCTGGACCGCCGCGCGGTGGGTCGCGTAGAGGGTGATCGACGCGGCGGTCACCATGGCCAGCAGGCCCAGGACGACCGTGCCGTCCCAGCCCCCCGCGCGGAAGGCGATCGCGCCGAGCGTGCCGCCGACCGAGCTGCCCGCGTAGTACGCGAACTGGTAGAGGGCCGAGGCCTGGGCGCGGCCCGTCGTCGCGGTGCGGCTGACGGAGGACGAGGCCACCGCGTGGCCCGCGAAGAAGCCGGCGGTGATCAGGACCAGGCCGATCAGGATCGCGGTCAGCGAGGAGGAGACGGTGAGCAGCAGGCCCGCCGCCGTCGTGCCCACCGCGAGGTACAGCGCGCCGCGCCGGCCGAGGCGGCCGACGAGTGTGCCCGCCGCCGCCGACGAGGCCGTGCCGACCAGGTAGATCAGGAAGATGGAGCCGACGACGCCCTGCGGCAGGGAGAAGGGCGCCTCCGCCAGCCGGTAGCCGATGACGGTGTAGACCGCGCCGAAGACGGTCATGAAGAGCGCGCCGATCGCGTACAGCCGGCACAGCAGCGGGTCCGAGAGGTGGGCGCCGACGGTGCGGGCCAGGGAGCGGGCCGAGACCGTGGACGGGGTGAAGTGCCGCGCCTTGGGGATCATGAGCCGGAAGGTCAGCGCGCACACCACCGCCAGCGCGCCCACCGCGCACAGGCCCGCGCGCCAGCCCCAGGCCTGGGCCACCCAGCCGGCCAGGATCCGGCCGGTCATCCCGCCGATGGCGTTGCCCGCCACGAACAGCCCGATCGCGCCGACCAGCGCCTTGGGGCGCACCTCCTCCGCCAGGTACGCCATCGCGGAGGCCGGTACTCCGGCCAGTGCCGCGCCCTGGACCGCGCGCAGTGCGATCAGAGTGCCCAGGTCGGGGGCGAAGGGCACCAGGAGGCCGAGCAGCGCGGCGACGCAGAGGGCGACCGTCATCGTGGCCCGGCGTCCGTAGCGCTCGGAGAGGGCGCTGAGCGGGACGACCGCGAGGGCGAGGCCGCCGGTCGCGGCGGAGACGGTCCAGCTGGCCTGATCGGCCGTCACACCGAGGCCGCCGGAGATCGCGGGGAGCAGGGCCTGGGTGGAGTAGAGGAGCGCGAAGGTGGCGACACCGGCCGCGAAGAGCGCGAAGCTCATCCGGCGGTAGCCGGGGCCGCCGGGGACCAGCCGGGTGTCGTCGGAGTCGACGTTCGAGGAGGACGGGAGAGACGACAGGGACGGCGCGGTAGAGGCATCCGATCGTGCGATGACGACGGATGCCCCGGTATCGGCGGGAGGCATGGATCAAACGTATGCACGGTGCATCTGATGCGTCCAATGCACGGAATGGCGATAATCGATCCCATGGAGCATGACCGCAGGTCAAAGGCGTCTCTGTCACCAACTGGCAACAGGAGTGTTACCCAAGACTTTGATGGAACGCCTACGGCCGAGCTGGCCGCAGGCTCCTGGGCGGCGACCCTGACGCCGCGTCTGGCGCAGTTCACGGCCGTCGCGCGGCACGAGCACGTGACCCGGGCCGCGCACCAGCTCGGCATGCCGCAGTCCACGCTCAGCCGCTCGATGGCGCGGCTGGAGGAGGACCTGGGCGTCGCGCTGTTCGCCCGCCACGGCCGGCAGGTCTCCCTCACCGCCGCCGGGCGGGACTTCCTCGCCACGGTCGAACGTGCGCTGTGGGAGGTCGAACGGGCCGCCGAGTCCGTGAAGGCGGACGCGGACCCGGAGTCGGGCAAGATCGCGTTCGGGTTTCTCCACACGATGGGTTCCGAGACCGTACCCGAGCTCATCAGGGCCTTCCGGACGGACCACCCGCGCGTACGGTTCCAGCTGGTGCAGAACTACGGCGAGGCGATGATCGAGCGACTGCGCGACGGGGAGCTCGATCTGTGCCTGACCTCGCCGGTGCCGGACGAGCCGGATCTGGTGGCGCGCCGGCTGGACGAGCAGAAGCTGCGGCTGGTCGTGCCGGACGACCATCCGCTGGCGGCGCGCAAGCGGATCCGGCTGGCGGAGGCGGCGAACGAACTCTTCGTCACCCTCGAACCCGGGTACGGGCTGCGGAAGATCACGGACCGGCTGTGCGCGGAGGCGGGTTTCACGCCGAAGATCGCGTTCGAGGGGGAGGACCCCGAGACCCTGCGCGGCCTGGTCGCCGCCGGGCTCGGTGTCGCGCTGCTGCCGACGCCGGCGGTGCCGCGCCCCGGGGTCGTCGAGCTGACGGTGACCGCGCCCAAGGCCGTCCGCGAGATCGGGGTGGCCTGGCTGGACGGGCATCCGGACACACCGCCCGTCGCGGCGTTCAAGAGGTTCCTGCTGTCGCGGCGGGGGCAACTGCTCCTGCACAGGTGACACCGCTGGGATGAGCCCTCAGTGCCGCAGCGACTCCCCGAACCCCGCCGCCAGCGGCATCCGCAACCCCAGCGGCGGCGGGGCCGCGAAGGCGTCCGCCACCGGGCGGGCGTACGGGTGGCCCAGCAACGAGCCGCGGACGAAATCGGCGGCGAGGGCGAGGACTTCGGGGCGGTGCTGGTGGAGGGCGTGGCCGTCGGAGTGGACCTCGAAGCGGCAGATGTCGCGGTTGAGCTTCTTGGCGCGTTCGGCGAGGCGGTAGGACAGGTCCGGGTCCGTGCGCTCGTCGTTGGTGCCGTGGACGATCAGCACCCGGCGGCCCGCCAGCTGGCGCACCGGGTCGGGGGCGAGGACGGCGTCGGGCTCGGGCAGCCAGGGGGAGACCGCCAGCACCGACACCACGGCCGGATGCCCGGCGGCGAGCAGGGCGGCGCGGGCGCCCATGCCCGTACCGGCCAGGCACACCGGTACGTCGCCGTAGCGCCGCACCGCCTCGTCCGCCGCCCAGCGGGCGTCCCGTGCCGGATCGGCGGCCGGACCGTTCCAGCCGCGGTGGCGGTAGCGCAGGACGTGGACGGCCAGGCCCTCCCCGCCGCCCGCCCGGGTCAGCCGGCGGGCCAGGGGGCGCTGGGCGGCCAGCGCGCGGTACGAGGGACGGCGCACTCCCGCGGCCGGTCCGCCGGGCAGCAGCAGGGCCACCGCCTGCACGGTCGGGCCGGGGGGACGGCCGTCGGCGCCGAGGGGTTTGCCGAGGCGGGGGGCCGGAAGGACGGCTCCCGCGGGGCCGTCCGGGTCGCTGGGGTCTCGCTGCGGCAACGCTTGCTGGACCATGGCAGACAACGATGGCAGAAGGACGGGTGGAGTCCACCCCGCCGATGGGTCACCGTTCCGTATCGTTCGCCGATATCTACGCGCGTAGGGGCTAGAGTGCGGAAATGACGAGCGAGACCCTCTCCCACACGATCCCGGGACAGCCGTCCCGGCCCTCTCCCGAGCAGATCCGCCGCGCTCCCAAGGTGCTGCTCCACGATCACCTCGACGGTGGTCTGCGTCCCGGTACGGTCGTCGATCTCGCGGCCGCGATCGGCTACGACAAGCTCCCCGAGACGGACCCCGACAAGCTGGGCGTCTGGTTCCGCGAGGCGGCCGACTCCGGTTCGCTGGAGCGCTATCTGGAGACCTTCGCGCACACCTGCGCCGTCATGCAGACCCGTGAGGCGCTGTTCCGGGTGGCGGCCGAGTGCGCCGAGGACCTCGCCGCGGACGGCGTCGTCTACGCCGAGGTGCGCTACGCCCCCGAGCAGCACCTGGAGGCGGGCCTCACCCTGGAGCAGGTCGTCGAGGCGGTCAACGAGGGCTTCCGCGAGGGCGAGCGCCGGGCGCGCGAGAACGGTCACCGGATCCGGGTCGGCGCGATGCTGACCGCCATGCGGCACGCCGCGCGGGCGCTGGAGATCGCCGAACTGACCAACAACTACCGTGACTCGGGCGTCGTCGGCTTCGACATCGCGGGCGCCGAGGCGGGCTTCCCTCCCACCCGCCACCTGGACGCCTTCGAGTTCCTCAAGCGCGAGAACAACCACTTCACGATCCACGCGGGCGAGGCGTTCGGTCTGCCGTCGATCTGGCAGGCCCTCCAGTGGTGCGGCGCGGACCGGCTCGGCCACGGTGTGCGGATCATCGACGACATCGAGGTCGCGGAGGACGGCACGGTCCGGCTCGGCCGACTCGCGTCCTATGTGCGGGACAAGCGCATTCCGCTGGAGATGTGCCCGACCTCCAACCTCCAGACGGCCGCCGCCACTTCGTATGAAGAGCACCCGATCGGACTTCTGCGGAAACTGCATTTCCGGGCGACCGTGAATACGGATAATCGTCTGATGAGCGGCACCAGCATGAGCCGGGAATTCGAGCACCTGGTCAAGGCCTTCGGCTACACGCTGGACGACATGCAGTGGTTCACCGTCAACGCCATGAAGTCGGCCTTCATCCCATTCGATGAACGTCTGGCCATGATCAATGACGTGATCAAGCCGGGTTACGCGGAGCTGAAGTCCGAGTGGCTGTTCCGCCAGACGGCGACCGAAACCGCCTGACCAGCAATTCCCCCCGCCGGGCCGGGTAATGCCCGACGGCGCGCAATACCGTGAAGTAGGCCGGGGCCCGGTGAGGTCCCGGCCGTGTCATTGATTGCGGGCGCGGTGGACTCGTGACTAGCTTGCAATGCCGCTCCACATTCCTTACGGCATCACCAGGCATCGCCAGGATTCTCCAGGCATCCCCGTCACGAGTCGAGGACACAACAGATGAAGCAGGCATCTCTCAAGGCCCTTGGCGCCGCCGTCGTCGGTGCCGCCATCGCCGTCGGCGCGGCGGGCACCGCCGCCGCCGGCACGCTGGAGTCGGTCACCACCACGGCAACCGGCGCGGCCAAGGGGCTTCCGCTGGAGTCGGTCGCCCCGGCGGCCCCGATGGGCGGCCCGGCGCTCGTCGCCTCGGACCGGCTGATCCGCTCCGGCGTCCTGGAGCAGTCGGCGAGGGCCGCCGACACAGCGCTGGCCCCGCACCTGCCCACCGAGAAGCTGACGGGATCCGCGGAGAAACTCACCGGGCACCCGCGGGAGGCGACGGCCGAGGCCGTACCGGACGGGAAGCCCGCCGTGAAGTCCACGGGCAAGCACGCCGCGGCCCCGGCCGGGAAGCCCGCCGCCGCCCCCGCCGACAACAAGGGCAACGCCGGTCTCCTCGGCGGCCTGCCCACCAAGGCCATCGCCCCCAACGGCCTCTCGCTGCCGGGACTGGGCACCCCCAATATGAAGTGACACGCGCGGAGACGGACGAGGCGAACGGGCCGCGCACCCCGGCAGGGGTGCGCGGCCCGCGCGTCGTAAGGAGGTCGTACAGAGAGGGACCCGGTGGGTCACCAGTCCTTGGTGGCCGCCCGGGAGCTGCCCTCGGAGGGCAGCAGGATCCACAGCGCGAGGTAGAGGACGAACTGCGGGCCGGGCAGCAGGCACGACAGCAGGAACAGCACCCGCATCGTCGTCCGGGACGTCCCGAAGCGCTCGGCCAGACCCGCGCAGACTCCGGCGATCATCCTGTGGTTGCGGGGGCGGACCAGCGGAGCGGACATGGCGGCGACTCCTTCGTGTCGAGTTCGTATCGAGGTGCCATGAGGACGGAGGGAACGTTCCCTCGCCTGACGATGACTCCACGCTACGGCCGCCGTACCGGGCAAAGCGTCACTCTACGGGGCGATCCCGACCCTGGGGATCGTCGGGGTCAGGGCGCACTCCGCCTCCTCCCGGCGGGGGGCCCGGGTAGGTCCCGCCTCGGCCCTGCGGCGTAGCCGGGCCCGTACCGCCGGGACGACCGCGAGGTGCGCGGCCGTCACCCCGGTGATGTTGAGCAGCAGCGCGTCCACGTCCAGCACCTGGCCCGCGACACCGCTGCTCACCACCTGGAGGGCCAGCGAGAGCATCGCGCTGGTGAAGACCGTCCGGGCCAGCGAACCCAGCGTCGAGGCCGTGACCCGGCCCGCCGCCCAGGGCAGCAGCACCCCCAGCGGCGCGAACGGCAGCACCGCGGCTCCGATCGAGCGCGCGGCCGCCCAGGGGCTCAGCGCCAGATCGGCACGGATCGTGGCCAGCGGCTCCATGTGCGCGGCGCTCACCCAGGGGCCGGTCAACGGCCGCAGGGCGAGCCAGCCGACCACGAGGAGATGGACGGCCAGGAGGAAACAGCCCGCCACGCGGTAGCGGTGTCGGAGGGCGGGCGTACCGCCGTAGCCATGACGCTGCACGCCCCCCATGACGCCGCACGCGGGGCGCGCGGTTCCGCGTCCGGGTACAGAGAGTCAGCGCCCGTCGGCCGGTGGCAGGGGGCTGCCGTTGCTCTGCACCGTCTCCGGATGCGTACGGGTCTCGTCGGTGCAGACGTAACTCTTGGGGCGGTCGCCCGACGGACCGGCCAGGATCACCGTGGGCCGCGCGTCGGCCGCCGGCGTCCCCGCGAACGTGCACACGACCTGCGCGAGCGCGAGCGGCGCCAGGTCGTCGGGGGGCATGTTCAGCCGGAGCGTCCCCGCCGGATCGCCCTTCGCCGGACCGCCGACGGTCAGCTGCTGGGGGACCGCCGTGGAGAAACCGGCGTCGTCCTCGGCGGGCGAGGGCGGCCGCTTGAGCTCGTCCAGCAGTGCCTGGGCGAGCGCCGCCGGGTCGCCGCCCTCCGGCACGGACACCAGTCGGGTCACGGGGAGTAGCAGCGAGGTGCACAGCAGCTGGACGGACGTGGTGGCGCTGCCCGGGGTCGGCGAGGCCTGCGGACCGTGCACCACGCACGTGGCCCGCGACGGCGCGCTCCCGGCGTCCACGGGCACGGCCGTGCCCCGGATGCCGCAGCCCGACAGCCCGGCGGCGAGCGCGGACACCCCGGCCGCCAGGGCCGCCGTGCGGACGACGGCGGAACGGGCGGAACGACGGGACGGACCGGACCGGCTCATCGGCCCTCCCCCTCGGCCGGGCCCTGCGTCGGCGCCGCGTCACCGGCGGAGTCCGGGGCCGACTCGCGCGGCAGCGTCAGGGTGAAGACGGCACCGCCCTCGGGGGAGTTCTCCGCTGTGATCTCGCCACCGTGGATATGGGCGTTCTCCAGCGCGATGGACAGCCCCAGACCGCTGCCCTCCGAACGCGGCCGCGACGCGCTCGCCTTGTAGAAGCGGTCGAAGACATGCGGGAGGACGTCCTCGGGGATGCCCGGCCCGTGGTCGCGCACCGCGATCACCAGCGCCTCCTCCGTCTGCCGCACCGAGACCCGCACCGGCGAGCCGCCGTGCTTGAGGGCGTTGCCGATGAGGTTGGCCAGGATCACATCGAGCCGGCGCGGGTCGAGACGGCACATGATGCCGCGCTCGGCGTCCAGGTCGACGGCGTCCAGCCAGGCCCGCGCGTCGATGCACGCCGTGATCTGGTCGGCGATGTCCACGTCGTCCAGGACCAGCCGGGCCGTGCCCGCGTCGAAGCGGGTGACCTCCATCAGATTCTCCACCAGGTCGTTCAGCCTGCGGGTCTCGCTCACCACGAGCTGCACCGCCGGCGCGATCATCGGGTCGAGGGAGTCCGCCTCGTCCTCCAGCACCTCCGTCACCGCGGTGATCGCCGTCAGCGGAGTGCGCAGCTCGTGCGACATGTCGGCGACGAACCGGCGGCTCGCCGCCTCCCGGGAGCTGAGGTCCTCCACCCGCTTCTGCAACGCCTCGGCCGTCTTGTTGAACGTCCGCGACAGGTCCGCCAGCTCGTCGGTGCCCGAGACCCGCAGCCGGGTGTCCAGCTTCCCCTCGCCCAGTCTGCGCGCCGCGTCGCCGAGCCGCTGTACGGGCCGCAGCACCGTGGAGGCCGCGGCCTGCGCCAGCAGCGCCGAGCCGATCAGCGCCAGGCCGGTGGCGATCCCCAGCGACCAGGCCAGGGAGTTCAGGTCGGCCCGCTCGTTGTCCAGGGACTTCAGCAGGTAGCCCGTCGGCCCGCCGCCGATCACCTTCGCGCCGCCGACCAGGTACGGCTTGCCGCCGAGGGTGATCCGCTGCCAGTACAGGTGGTACGGGTAGGGGTTGGACTCGTCGACCTTCCGCTCCCGGTTGACGGCGGTCACCAGCGTCTTCGGCACGACGGACAGGGTGAACAGATCGCGGTCGGAGGGCGCGGCGCAGGTGGTGCCGCCCTTGACGGCGCCGATCAGCAGCACCTCGTACTTCTGCGAGGTGGCCGCCATCCGGTCGGCCGCCTCCTGGAGGTCCGCGCACGTGGGCACGAGCGGCAGCGAACCGGTGTTGTCCTGCAACGACTTCCGGAAGTCGTCCAGGGCGGCGTTCTGCGTCCGGGTGAGGACCGCGTCACGGTTCAGCCAGTACGCGATGGCCGACGCCGACACGGCGGCGGCGAGGGCCACCAGCGCGAAGACCAGCATCAGGCGCAGCCGCAGGCTGATCCACCGCATCCCCGGTCTCATCACATTCCTGGCCGCCGCCCAGCCCCGCACCCGACCGGGCTCTTCTGTCACTGTCCGCTCTCAGTCCTCGTGTTCGTCACTACCGCCCCCCGGAGGGATCACTGCGGGGCGTCCAGCCGGTACCCCACCCCGCGGACCGTACGGATCAGCGTCGGGGAGGACGGCACGTCCTCGACCTTGGCGCGCAGCCGCTGGACACAGGCGTCCACCAGCCGGGAGTCGCCCAAGTAGTCGTGCTCCCACACCAGCCGCAGCAGCTGCTGCCGGGAGAGCGCCTGGCCCGGCCGGCGGCTGAGCTCCAGCAGCAGCCGCAGCTCGGTCGGGGTCAGCTGCAGGTCCTGGCCGTTCTTGGTGACCGTCATCGCCGACCGGTCGATGACCAGGGAACCGAACGACGCCGAGTCGCTGGACTCCCGCTCGCCACGGCGCAGCACCGCCCTGATCCGGGCGTCCAGCACCCGGCCCTGCACCGGCTTGACCACATAGTCGTCGGCGCCGGACTCCAGCCCGACCACCACGTCGATGTCGTCGTTGCGCGCGGTCAGCAGGATGATCGGCAACTGGTCGGTCCGCCGGATGCGGCGGCACACCTCGAAGCCGTCGATGCCGGGCAGCATCACGTCCAGCACGATCAGGTCCGGACGCTGCTCCCGCAGCATCTTCAGGCCCTCCTCGCCCGACGCGGCGGTCACCACACGGTGACCCTGGCGGGACAAGGAGAACTCCAGAGCCGTGCGGATGGCGTCGTCGTCCTCGATCAGCAACAGGAAAGGCACAGTGGTCATTCTGGCCTAAGAGTGGCCGGTAGTTCGACAGAAGGACGTCGCAGCGACCCCCGCCGGTCCCGCAACGGGCGCGGCGAGGCCTGTTGCAGGGCTGTGACAGTCGGCGGACAACGCCATGAAACTGGCCCGGCAGGCTGTGATGCACCGGGCAGGACAGAGGTCCGGGAAACACTGCCGGACCCAACTGGCTCCACCGACGGGGGGCGCGAGATGAACGCACTGCACGCCACTGCGACCAGCGCAGTTCGCACGCGCTTGCACGACGCCGGGCGGGGCACCGAGAAGTCCGGTGCCGTGGGCGGGCGGGGGTGCGCTCGCGGCACCGGACGTAACGCAAGGCCGCCGTACATGGTGGCCATCGACGCGATCGCGTACGGGGAGGCCACGGTGGGCGCGGGGGGCGCCGCCACGGCCGACGGGGGGAGCGACACCGGTGTGTCGCGGACGGAGGCGGAGTTCACCGCCTACGTCCAGGAGCGCCGGGCCTCCCTGTACGCGACCGCGTACCACCTGACCGGTGACCGCCACGAGGCGGAGGACCTGCTCCAGAGCGCGCTGTTCTCCACTTACCGCGCCTGGGACCGGATCTCCGACAAGGCGGCGGTCGGCGGCTATCTGCGCCGCACCATGACCAATCTCCACATCAGCGCCTGGCGACGCCGGAAGCTCAACGAGTACCCGACGGAGGAGCTGCCGGAGACGGCCGCCGAGACCGACGCGATGCGCGGCACCGAGCTGCGCGCCGTGCTCTGGCAGGCCCTCGCCCGGCTGCCCGAGCTCCAGCGCACCATGCTCGTCCTGCGCTACTACGAGGGCCGTACGGACCCGGAGATCGCGGAGATCCTGGACATCAGCGTCGGCACGGTCAAGAGCAGCATCTGGCGGTCGCTGCGGCGGCTGCGCGATGACGAGACGATCGGCTCCGAGCGGGGCGTCCGCGAGTCCTTCGGGGAGCTCGTGGCGTAACGGACCCGGGTCGTGACGGACCGGGGGCGTGACGGACCCGGGCCGTAACGGGGGACAACGGGGGGAACAGCAGGGCCAACGGGGGAAAACGGGGGGAAGAGAGCGGGCCGGCGATCGGGGGGATCGCCGGGCCCGCTCTCGCCGTTTCCGCCTTCCGCCCCGTTTCCGCGCCCGCCGCCCGTGCGGGATCGTTTCCTCCGTGAGCTCCCGTGCCCGTGCGTCAGACGCGGACGGCCTCGCGATGGCCGGCGGCCGCCGCGGCGATCCGGCCCATGGCGGTGTCCCGGTCGCAGGCGAAGGCGCCCAGCGCCGTCTGGCGGGCCACGATGCCGCGCTCGGCGCGCATCAGCCGCAGGCCGCGCCGGACCAGGTACGGCACGGGCTTGCGGGCCTCCCGGACGTCGCGCAGCAGCCGCTGGCGGAACGTGGCGGAGGGCCGGCCGCGCAGACACAGGGCGTCCGCGAGGTGCCCGAGGTCCCGGCAGGCGCCGATGACGTCGGCGGCGAAGATCCCCTCGGCGATGAACAGCGGTGTCCGCCCGATGTCCAGGTGGCTCTCACCGGTCCGCGAGCTGGTGGAGATGTCGTACACCGGCACGTTCGTCCGGGACGTGCGGCACAGCGCGTCGATCGCGGCCACGGCGGCCTCCGCGTCCCACGACAGCGGGGAGTCCCAGTCCGTGCCGCCGCCGTCGGGGAGGAGCGGCAGCGTCGGGTCGTCGCCCTCCTTGTAGAAGTCGTCGAGGTTGAGCACCGGCAGCCCGGTACGGGCGGCGAGGGACGACTTTCCGGAGCCGGAGGGGCCGGTGAGCAGGATGACGCGCGCGGCGGGCGAGTGGGAGGTCACGGGACACCAGTGTGAGGCATTGGGCCGCATGGGGGATCCCCCTGGGTCGCGGCGTGCGCGCAAAGTAGTCGATCCACTACGTTGCGTTGTCGTTCCTTACTTTCTCACGGCAGGTGGTCATGGCCTCCCACGCACGTCACGCACGTCACGCGTTCCCCCCTCCTCCGCGCCGGCGCACGCTGATGCGCGTCGGGCTGACCGTATCCGCGGGCGCGGCGCTCGCCGCGGGCGGTACGGCCACGGCCCACGCCGAACCGCAGGCGCCGCGCGCCCAGCTGGGCCGCACGGACGTCGGGGCGGCGTTCGTGGGCACCGGTATCGCCCTGGAGAAGTCTGTCGAGGGCCTCTCACCGGTGCTGAAGTCCTTCAAGTACCACCCGCTCGCGGCCACTCCGGTGGACCCGCTGAACAACGGCGCCCGCACCCAGGTCGCGGACTTCAAGCCGGTCGGCACCGACGCGGTGACCTCCCCGGTCACCAACACGGGCCAGGTCGGCGACCTGCCCCTGGTGGGCCAGGCCCTGAACGTGCTGCCGGGCAACGCGGCCGCACCGGCGGCCTCCTGACACGACGACGGCGGCGGATTCCCGGGAGGGAATCCGCCGCCGTCGTCATGCCATCAGTAGGACGAGCCGCCCGCGCCCAGCGAACCCGTCGGGTGCCAGACGGTCTTCGTCTCCTGGAACGCCATCAGGCGCTTGGTGCCCGGGTCGGCGGACCAGTCCACAGCCTGTGGACGGACGACGCGCTTGAGGTTGTCGGCCGCGGCGATCTCCAGGGCCTTCGCCAGCTCGGCGTCGGCACCCGCGAGGTCGAGGGCGTTGACGTCCTGGTGGGCGGCGAGGGCGGGGAAGATCTCCGCGGCCTTGCCGGACAGGATGTTGACCACGCCACCGGGCACGTCGGAGGTGGCCAGCACCTCGCCCAGCGACAGCGCGGGCAGCGGCGCCTTCTCGGACGCGACGACGACCACCGTGCTACCGCCGGCGATCACCGGGGCGATCACGGAGACCAGGCCCAGCAGCGACGACTCCTGCGGCGCCACGACGGCCACGACACCGGTCGGCTCGGGGGAGGAGACGTTGAAGAACGGCCCCGCCACCGGGTTGGTGCCCCCGGCGATCTGGGCGATCTTGTCGGTCCAGCCCGCGTACCAGACCCAGCGGTCGATCGCGGCGTCCACCTGGGCGGCGGCCTTGGACTTCGAGAGCCCCTCGGCGTCGGCCACCTCGGCGACGAACTGGTCCCGGCGGCCCTCCAGCATCTCGGCGACGCGGTAGAGGACCTGGCCCCGGTTGTAGGCGGTCGCGCCCGACCAGGTACCGAAGGCCTTGCGGGCCGCGACGACGGCGTCACGGCCGTCCTTGCGGGACGACAGCGGCGCGTTGGCGAGCCACTTGCCCTTGGAGTCGGTCACCTCGTACACCCGCCCGCTCTCGGACCGGGGGAACTTGCCCCCGACGAACAGCTTGTAGGTCTTGAAGACACTGAGACGGCCCGCGGCGGAGCCGCTGATTGACTCTTTAGACATCGAGGTAGGCCTCCAGACCGTGACGACCGCCCTCGCGCCCGAAACCGGACTCCTTGTACCCACCGAAGGGCGACGTGGGATCGAACTTGTTGAACGTGTTGGCCCAGATGACACCGGCGCGCAGCTTGCTCGCGACGGCGAGCATCCGCGAACCCTTCTCGGTCCAGATGCCGGCCGACAGGCCGTACTCCGAGTTGTTGGCCTTGGCCACGGCCTCGGCGGGGGTGCGGAAGCTCAGCACGGACAGCACCGGGCCGAAGATCTCCTCGCGGGCGATGCGGTGCGCCTGGGAGACGCCCGTGAACAGCGTCGGGGCGAACCAGTAGCCGTTCGCCGGCAGCTCGCAGGCCGGGGCCCAGCGCTCGGCGCCCTCGGCCTCGCCGCTGTCGGCCAGCGCGCGGATGCGGGCCAGCTGCTCGGCGGAGTTGATCGCGCCGACGTCGGTGTTCTTGTCGAGCGGGTCGCCGACCCGCAGGGTGCTCATCCGGCGCTTCAGGGCGTCCAGCAGCTCGTCCTGGATCGACTCCTGCACCAGCAGGCGCGAACCGGCGCAGCAGACCTGGCCCTGGTTGAAGAAGATCCCGTTGATGATCCCCTCGACCGCCTGGTCGATGGGCGCGTCGTCGAAGACGATGTTGGCGCCCTTGCCGCCCAGCTCCAGGGTGAGCTTCTTGTCCGTACCGGCGACGGTCCGGGCGATCGCCTTGCCGACGGCGGTGGAGCCGGTGAAGGCGACCTTGTCGATCCCGTCGTGGGCGACGAGCGCGGCACCGGTGGTGCCGTCACCCGTCAGGATGTTGACGACACCCTTGGGCAGCCCGGCCTGACGGCAGATGTCGGCGAAGAACAGCGCCGACAGCGGCGTGGTCTCGGCCGGCTTCAGCACGACGGTGTTGCCCGCGGCCAGCGCCGGGGCGATCTTCCACGCCAGCATCAGCAGCGGGAAGTTCCACGGGATGACCTGGCCGGCGACGCCCAGCGGCTTCGGGTCCGGCCCGAAACCGGCGTGGCCCAGCTTGTCGGCCCAGCCCGCGTAGTAGAAGAAGTGCGCGGCGACCAGCGGCAGGTCCGCGTCGCGCGTCTCCTTGATCGGCTTGCCGTTGTCCAGGGTCTCCAGGACGGCCAGCTCGCGCGAGCGCTCCTGGATGATCCGGGCGATGCGGAAGAGGTACTTCGCGCGCTCGGAGCCCGGCAGCGCGGACCACTTCTCGAACGCCTTGCGGGCGGCCTTCACCGCCGCGTCGACGTCCTCGGCCGAGGCCTGCGCGACCTCGGACAGCACTTCCTCCGTCGACGGGGAGACGGTCTTGAAGACCTTCCCGTCGGACGCGTCGCGGAACTCGCCGTCGATGAACAGCCCGTACGACGGGGCGATGTCGACGACCGAGCGCGACTCGGGCGCCGGAGCGTATTCAAAAGCCATGGTCAGTCCACCGTCACATAGTCGGGACCGGAGTAGCGCCCGGTGCTGAGCTTCTGGCGCTGCATCAGCAGGTCGTTGAGCAGGCTGGAGGCGCCGAAGCGGAACCACTCGTTGGTCAGCCACTCCTCGCCCACGGTCTCGTTGACCAGCACCAGGAACTTCAGCGCGTCCTTGGTCGTCCGGATGCCGCCGGCCGGCTTCACTCCGACCTGTACCCCGGTCGCGGCGCGGAAGTCGCGCACGGCCTCCAGCATCAGGAGGGTGTTCGCCGGGGTGGCGTTCACGGCCACCTTGCCGGTGGACGTCTTGATGAAGTCGGCGCCCGCGAGCATGCCCAGCCAGGAGGCGCGGCGGATGTTGTCGTACGTCGACAGCTCACCGGTCTCGAAGATGACCTTCAGCCGGGCGGCGGTGCCGTCGGGGCGGACACAGGCGTCCTTGACGGCCTTGATCTCCTCGAAGACGGACAGATAGCGCCCGGAGAGGAAGGCACCGCGGTCGATGACCATGTCGATCTCGTCCGCGCCCGCGGCGACGGCGTCGACCGTGTCGGCCAGCTTGACGGGGAGGGCGGCGCGGCCGGCCGGGAAGGCCGTCGCGACGGAGGCGACCTTGACCTCCGAGCCCGCGAGGGCCTCGGCGGCGGTCGCCACCATGTCGGGGTAGACGCAGATCGCGGCGGTGCGCGGCGTGCCGCGGTCCGTCGGGTCCGGGTTGAGGGCCTTGGCGCACAGCGCCCGGACCTTGCCCGGGGTGTCCGCGCCCTCCAGGGTCGTCAGGTCGATCATGGAGATCGCCAGGTCGATGGCGTACGCCTTCGCCGTCGTCTTGATCGATCGGGTGCCCAGCGCCGCGGCGCGGGCCTCCAGCCCGACCGGGTCGACGCCCGGGAGGCCGTGCAGGAAGCGGCGCAGCGAGGCGTCGGAGGCGGTGACGTCCGCCATCGAAGCGAGTCGCTCAGCGGCCTCGTTGCCGGATGAGGAGAACCTCGGGGAGGGGGTCATGGTCACCGGATGAGCATATCTACGCGCGTAGCGCGTGTCACCCCCTCCGGAGGCCCTTCTTCCGCGGTGGGGGACATGTCCTGACTCATCCATATTCATCGGCAAGCGATGGGTCATCCTCCGGTTGCTGTTGATGTTTGGTGACAATTACGCGAAGGCGTGATCACACAAGATCCATAGATTCTTCTCAGCAACACCGCCCGCCCTCTCCGGCCTCAACCGAACCGAGGAAAGCGGCATGCGAATCCCCTACCTCTGACTCCACTAGGAGCCCTGCATGTCTGCTCTGTCCCCGCGCCGCCGCTCCGCCCTGCGTGCCGCGATCACCACTGCCGCCCTCGCGGGTGCCGTACTGGCCCCGACCACCGCCGCGTTCGCGGCGGAGCCGACGGCTCCTGCGGCTCCCGCCGCCCCCACGGCTCCCACCGCCAAGACGGCCGAGCCGGCTGCGGAGAAGAAGACCGAGACCGCCACGGGCACCGCCACCGCCACCAAGAAGGACGCCGGCACCAAGGCCGAGACGGGCACCAAGGCCAAGACCGAGACGGGCGCGAAGGCCGAGACCGGCAAGAGCGAGGAGAAGGTCGTCGGCAGCTGGTGGCTGCGCCGCACCCTCACCCTCTCCGACGGCAGCGTGGCGAAGGTCTACCAGTCGGGCCCGGAGACCCACCGCGTGGACATCGTCTCGGGCGGCGAGGTCGTCAAGTCCGTCAAGGTCGACGGCCGGGACAAGACCTTCGAGTACAACGGCATGGAGCTCACGCTCACCGCTCTGACCGGCGAGGTCCTCGGCGGCCAGAAGGTCTTCGGCAGCTGGTGGCTGCACCGCAAGGTGACCCTCGCGGACGGCAGCCTGGCGAAGGTCTACGAGTCGGGCCCGGAGACCCACCGCGTGGACATCGTCTCGGGCGGCGAGGTCGTCAAGTCGGTCAAGGCCGACGGCCGGAACGTGACGTTCGAGTACCACGGCATGACGCTCACCCTCACCGCTCTGACCGGCGAGGTCCTCAACGTCAGCGACAAGGGCGGCGCCGGCCAGGGCCCCGTCACCCCCGTCCGCTACGCGGGCAACGTCATCTACATCGGCAACGGCATGGTCGCCGTGCTCCGCAACGACCCCGAGGCCGGCGGTCCCGAGGCGTGGATCCGCCACGTCGGCGAGCAGTGGAAGTCCGGCGACAACTTCATGGTCAAGGTCGTCGGCAAGCTCGACCGCGACAACACGTCCGCGACGATCGGGGGCCTTCAGCTGCGCCTGGTCGACGCCGACGGCGCCGCCCCCGTGCTCGAGGTGAAGGGTGACGGCGGCACCAAGACCTTCGCCCTCCCCAAGGGTCAGCCGGCCGGCAAGAGCGGCGCGTCCACCGGCTCCGCCGCCAACGCCACCCAGGCCAAGGCCGTCAACGCCTCCGCCCAGCTGACCCAGACCAAGGCGATCCCGCAGGGCGGCGTGGCCGCCGGTGCCGAGGGTGTGCGCGACGGCAACGACACCATGCTCCTCGCGGCCGGTGGCGCCCTCGCCTCCGTCAGCGCCGCCGGCGTCGCCTTCGCCGTGCTGCGCCGCCGTGTCGCCGGCTCCGCCGTCTGAGCCACGACCCCACCCGCTCGCGAGGGCGGGCCGCCACCTCACCGGCGGCCCGCCCTCGCGCCGTAGCGTCCGTCCAGGAGCTTCCGCATGACCTCGCCCTCCGGCGACCTCGCCCGCGCCCGCCGGGTCGCGGCGGCCGCGCTGCTCGCCGTCGCCCTCGGCGGCGGACTGCTCGCCTGCGGCACCGGCCCGCACACGGCCAAGGCCGGCGCCCATGTGTCGGCGGCCTCGGCACCGCGCCCCTCCGCCGCTCCCGCGCTGCCCGCCTCCAAGCCCGTGCGCGTCAGCATCCCGGCGGCCTCGGTCGACACCGGACCCGTCCTCGAACTCGGGCTCGCCGACGACGGCACCGTCGAGGTCCCCTCCGTCGAGCAGGCCGACCGCGTCGGCTGGTACGACAAGGGCGTCACGCCCGGTGAGACCGGCCCCGCCGTCCTCATCGGCCACTACGACACCGCCGAGGGCCCGGCCGTCCTCAAGGACATCGCCAAGGTCCGCGTCGGCGACCGCGTCACCGTCACCCGCGCCGACGGCTCCACCGCGACCTTCACCGTTCGCGAACTGCAACAGGTCGACAAGAAGAACTTCCCCACCCAGCGGGTCTACGGCAACACCGACCGCCCGGAGCTCCGCCTCATCACCTGCGGCGGCGACCTCCGCGACGGCCACCGGCCCGACAACATCGTCGTCTACGCCGACCTCACGTCGAGCACGCCGTCGCACACGTCCGCCACCGGTCGTCCGTAGCCGCGCCCCGTCGTGCAGAATCGGCGCCATGACGAGATCCCCTGACGCCTCCGGCCAGGAATACGCCGAGCGGTGCTTCCGCTCCTCCGCCGGCATCGGCGGCGGCGTACTGCTGCTCGCCCTGTCCGCGTGGCTGGGCGGCGACGCGATGCTGCGCGGCACGGGCAACGCGCCATGGCTCGCGCTGGCGGGGCTGCTCTTCGCGGTGCCGATGATCGTCGCGTTCACGCTGCGGCCCGCGGTGTGGGCGGGGGAGGACCGGCTGCTGGTGCGGAACCCCTTCCGTACGATCACCCTGCCGTGGGCCTCGGTCGAGGGCGTCCGGGCGGGTTACTCCAGTGAGGTCTTCGCGGACGGGAAGAAGTACCAGCTCTGGGCGATCCCCGTGTCGCTGAAGCAGCGCAAGCGGGCGGCGCGGCGGCAGGCGCGGGATGCGGCGCAGGACGTGACGGGGCGTGTCTCCGTGACCGCCGCCCATCCCTCCGGGCCGCTGCGGGCCCCGTCCGATCAGGCGATCGAGGATCTGCGGGAGCTTGCTGAGCGGGGCGCTTCCCGCGCGGGGGCGCAGGGGTCGCCCACGGTGCGGTGGGCGTACGAGTTGATTGCGCCTTCGGTGGTGGGGTTGCTGCTTTTTGCCGCGCTGGCGGCGGTCGGCTGAGGCCGCGTTTCCGGGTGCCCCCGGTGGGGGGTGCCCGCGCCTGGCGGCGCGGGGTGGGGTGGGCGCGGCCCGGTGGTCCGGTTTGTGCCCACCCGTTCCGCCCTGCGGAACGCCTGCCCACAAACGGGCGTGAGGGCCCGTCCACCCCGCCCCGCCCCCGACCCACCCACCCGCCGTCAGCCCCCGGACGTCAGATGCCCGCCGCCCGCGACAGGTCCGTCTTGATGCCCGCCAGGACCTCGTCCGCGTGCCGTCGCGCGTCGGCCAGCGCCGCCGCCGACGCCACCGGCACCACGACCTCCAGGTAGCACTTCAGCTTCGGCTCCGTACCGCTCGGCCGCACGATGACCCGCGCCCCCGACACCGTCCCCGCCTCGTCGCCCGCCAGGGCGTACCGCAGGCCGTCCGTCGGCGGCAGCGACTCCGTGCCCTTGGACAGGTCCTCCGCGGAGACCACGTGCAGCCCCGCCAGGATCACCGGCGGCGCCTCCCGCAGCTTCCGCATCGCCGACGCGATCAGCGACAGGTCCTCCACCCGCACCGACAGCTGGTCCGTGGCGTGCAGCCCGTGCTCGACCGCCAGGTCGTCCAGGAGGTCGCTCAGCGTCCGGTCCGACTGCTTCAGCTCGGCCGCCAGCTCGGCCACGAGCAGCGCCGCCGTGATGCCGTCCTTGTCGCGCACGCCCTCCGGGTCGACGCAGTAGCCCAGCGCCTCCTCGTAGGCGTAGCGCAGGCCGTCCACGCGGGCGAGCCACTTGAAGCCGGTGAGCGTCTCCTCGTACGACGCGCCCGGCGCGCCCGCCGCGATGCGGGACAGCAGGGAGGACGAGACGATCGTCGTCGCGAACGCGCCGCGGGCATTCTTGTGCACCAGGTGCTCGGCCAGCAGCGCTCCCACCTCGTCGCCGCGCAGCATCCGCCAGCCCTCGACGTTGTCGGGGTCCGGCACGGCCACGGCGCAGCGGTCCGCGTCGGGGTCGTTGGCGATGATGATGTCGGGCGCGCCGCCCGCCTCCGCGGCCGCGCGGGCCGTCGCGAAGGCGAGGTCCATCGCGCCCGGCTCCTCCGGGTTGGGGAAGGCCACCGTCGGGAAGTCCGGGTCCGGCTCGGCCTGCTCGGCGACGACGACCGGCTCCGGGAAGCCGGCGCGCTCGAACGCGGCGGTCAGCACGGAGCGGCCCACGCCGTGCATGGGCGTGTAGACGACGCGGACGTCACGGGCGGAGCCGTCGGTGAGGACGGCGTCGGTGCGCGCCAGATAGGCGCCGACGACGTCCTCCTCGCTGAGGAGCTCCCAGCCCTCGGACGGGCGCGGGACGTCGTTCAGGCTGGCGATCGCGGCGATCTCGGCGGCGATGCCGGCGTCGGCGGGCGGCACGATCTGGGAGCCGTCGCCCAGGTAGACCTTGTAGCCGTTGTCGCGCGGCGGGTTGTGGCTGGCCGTGACCTCCACGCCGGCGACCGCGCCGAGGTGGCGGATGGCGAAGGCGAGGACGGGCGTGGGCAGGGGCCGCGGCAGCAGCGCGGCCTTGAGGCCCGCGCCGACCATGACGGCGGCGGTGTCCAGCGCGAAGTCGGCGGACTTGTGGCGGGCGTCGTAGCCGATGACGACGGTGCCACCGGCCTGGCCCTGCTTCTTCAGGTACGCGGCGAGGCCGGCGGCGGCGCGGATGACGACGGTGCGGTTCATGCGCATGGGGCCGGCGCCGAGCTCACCGCGGAGGCCGGCGGTGCCGAACTGCAGGGTGCCGGCGAAGCGGGTGCTCAGCTCGGCGACGTCGCCGGCGTCGATGAGCTTGGCGAGCTCGTCGCGGGTCTCGGGGTCGGGGTCCTCGGCGAGCCAGGTCCGGGCCTGTGCGATGAGGTCTCGCTCCACGGGTTCTCCTCCGGAGGGGTTCGGGGGGTGCGCTTGCGGTGCTGGGTGGGCCGGGGCCGGGGTGGGACGGACCCCTCTGGGGCTGCATTATTTACGGCCTCGGGCCAACGGAACAGCGAACCCGGCAGGCCGCCGCAAATAACGCTTTACGCCCCTGCCGGGGCCCGTCCCGCCCCGGCCCCTCCCGCCGTACGGCGTCTGCGGCCCGGCGGGGCTGCCTCCCACCCGTCCCGGCCGACGTGGGCGTCGGGCGATTGCCGGGCAATCGGGCGGGCGGGTGGGGTGGAGCCGCGCCGGAGGCGCGGAAAAACCCGCGCCGGAGGCGCGAAGAGGCGCCCCCGGCACGGGGTGGGGTCCAAGGTCAGAGCTTGGGCAGGACCTGGGCGAGGAGCGAGCCCATGCGGGCCGCCGCGTCGCGACCGGCCTCGAGGACCTCTTCGTGGTTGAGGGGCTCACCGGTCATGCCGGCGGCGAGGTTGGTCACCAGGGAGATGCCCAGGACCTCCGCGCCCGCCTCGCGGGCCGCGATGGCCTCGAGGGTGGTGGACATGCCGACGAGGTCGCCACCGAGGGTGCGGACCATCTTGATCTCGGCGGGGGTCTCGTAGTGCGGGCCGGGGAGCTGGACGTAGACGCCCTCCTCCAGGGTGGCGTCCACCTCCTTGCACAGGGCGCGCAGACGGGGGGAGTACAGGTCGGTGAGGTCGACGAAGTTGGCGCCGACGATCGGCGAGGTCGCCGTCATGTTGATGTGGTCGCTGATCAGCACCGGCTGGCCGGGGCGCATGCCGTCGCGGAGGCCGCCGCAGCCGTTGGTGAGGACGACGGTCTTGCAGCCGGCGGCCACGGACGTGCGGACGCCGTGGACGACGGCGGCGACACCGCGGCCCTCGTAGTAGTGCGTACGGCCGAGGAAGACGAGCGCGCGCTTGTCGTTGACCTTGTAGGAGCGGACCGTGCCCGCGTGGCCCGCGACGGCTGCGGCGGAGAAGCCGGGGAGCTCGGTCACCGGGAACTCGGCCTCGGGGGTGCCGAGGGCGTCGGTGGCGGGGACCCAGCCGGAGCCCATGACCAGGGCGACGTCGTGGGTCTCGGCGCCCGTGAGCTCGCGGAGACGGGCGGCGGCGGCGTCGGCCGCGGCGTACGGGTCGGCCTGGATGTCGGGGGTTACAGAAGCGTTCACGCGGACGAGGGTAGCCGCTCCTGGCCTACGCGCGTAGATGTCGCTGGTTACGGTGTTCCGATTGTTGCTTTGTGCGTTGCGACGAGATGGGATCGTCACTTTCCGCACATACCCGGTGGGCTCAGCAGGGCCGCTTGCGCAGTTCCATGACGTAGTCGTGGGGCGCGCCCGCGGATTCCGCCGCGTCGGCGATCTCGCCGAGGTAGCGGGCGGAGGGGAGTCCTCCCTCGTAGCCGTTGAGGACGTAGACCCAGGCCGGCTCCTCTCCGTCGAGAGTGTGCACCCGGACCCGCATCCGGCGGTAGACATCCAGACCGACACCCTCCCAACGGTCCATCGAGTCCTCGTCCATCGGAGCGATGTCGTAGAGGGCGACGAAGACCTGGGAGCGGGGGGCTTCCACGATCGTTGCGAGCGCGCCCTCCCAGCCCATCTGCTCCCCGCCGAAGGTCAGCCGCCAGCCGTTGAGCCAGCCGGTGCCGCGCAGCGGTGAGTGGGGGGCGCGGCGGGACATCAGCCGCGCGTCGAGGTTGCCGGCGTACGCGGCGTAGAGCGACATGGTTCCGAGGGTACGGGAGTGAGGCGGAACGGCATTTGGGGTGGCAGTCTCGAAGGGGAGATCGCGCGAACGTTCTGGCGGGTTTCGCTCGGGATTCGGAGAGGATTCGCGGAGGAATCACGGAGGAATCACGGAGGGATCGCGCTAAGGAGGCCCCGGAAGGAGTCGCTTTGATGGGTGCGGGACAATGGAGTACGTGACTCGGATCGTGATCATCGGTGGCGGACCCGGCGGCTACGAGGCAGCGCTTGTCGCTGCCCAGCTCGGCGCGGAGGTGACCGTCGTCGACTGCGACGGTCTGGGTGGGGCGTCGGTGCTGACCGACTGCGTTCCCTCGAAGACTCTTATCGCTACAGCGGAAGTGATGACCAACTTCGACTCCTCCTACGAGGAGCTGGGGATCATCGTCGCCGACGACACCCCACCGCTGGAGCAGGCGGCGCGGGTGATGGGCGTGGACCTGGGCAAGGTCAACCGGCGTGTGAAGCGTCTCGCGCTGGCCCAGTCGCATGACATCACCGCCTCGGTGACCCGGGCGGGTGGCCGTGTGATGCGCGGGCGCGGGCGGCTGGAGCCGCAGCAGGCGCCGGACGGGTCGCGCCGGGTGGTCGTGACGGCCGCCGACGGCACCGAGGAGACGCTGGTCGCCGACGCCGTGCTGGTCGCCACCGGCGCCCACCCCCGGGAGATCCCGGACGCGCTGCCCGACGGCGAGCGCATCCTGAACTGGACGCAGGTCTACGACCTCGACGAGCTCCCCGAGGAGCTGATCGTGGTCGGCTCCGGTGTGACCGGTGCCGAGTTCGCCGGCGCCTACCAGGCGCTGGGCTCCAAGGTGACGCTGGTCTCCTCGCGCGACCGGGTGCTGCCGGGCGAGGACCCGGACGCGGCCGCCGTGCTGGAGGACGTCTTCCGGCGCCGCGGCATGAACGTCATGGCACGCTCGCGCGCCCAGTCCGCCAAACGGGTGGGGGACCGGGTCGAGGTCACGCTGGCCGACGGCCGTGTGATCACCGGTACCCACTGCCTGATGGCCGTGGGCTCGATCCCCAATACGGCGGGGATCGGGCTGGAGGAGGCCGGGGTCCGGCTCCAGGAGTCCGGGCACATCTGGACGGACAAGGTCTCGCGGACGTCCGCGCCGGGCGTCTACGCGGCCGGTGACTGCACCGGAGTGTTCGCGCTGGCGTCGGTGGCGGCGATGCAGGGCCGTATCGCGATGTACCACTTCCTGGGTGACGCGGTGGCGCCGCTCAATCTGAAGACGGTATCCGCGAACGTATTTACGGATCCGGAGATTGCGACGGTCGGGTACACCCAGGCCGATGTCGACAACGGTCTCATCGACGCCCGGGTCGTCAAGCTTCCGCTGCTGCGCAATCCGCGGGCGAAGATGCAGGGCATTCGCGACGGTTTCGTGAAGATGTTCTGCCGGCCCGGCACGGGCATCGTCGTCGGTGGTGTGGTCGTATCGCCGCGGGCCAGTGAGCTCATTCATCCGATCTCGATCGCCGTCGACAACAATCTGACGGTCGAGCAGATCGCCAACGCGTTCACCGTCTACCCGTCCCTCTCGGGCTCGGTCGCCGAGGTGGCACGGCAGTTGCACACGAGGAAGACGCAGCGCGAAGCGTAAGGAAGGCCAAGGGGGAGTGGCGGGGGAGCCGTTTGTTCCGGTTCCCTATACCACCTCTTGGGTCGCACTACGGACAACTTCCGTTAATTGCTGCAACCTGCTGAAAACAGATGGACGTTGGCGTTACTGTCGGTTTCGTGTTCGCTGCAGAACGTCGTCAATTGATCCTCGAAATGGTGCGGGCCAACGGGGCGGTTTCGCTCCGTGAGCTCGCCCGCGTCGTCCAGACCTCAGAAGTGACCGTACGGCGGGACGTGCGGGCGCTGGAGGCCGAAGGACTGCTCGACCGCCGGCACGGCGGTGCGGTGCTGCCGGGCGGTTTCACCAGGGAGTCCGGCTTCCCGCAGAAATCCCATCTAGCGACCGCCGAGAAGACGGCCATCGCCGATCTCGCGGCGAGCTTCGTCGAGGAAGGCGAAGCCGTCGTCGTCGGCGCCGGTACGACCACCCAGGAGCTGGCCCGCCGGCTCGCCCGCGTACCGGGTCTGACCGTGGTCACCAATTCCCTGCTCGTCGCCCAGGCCCTGGCCCACGCCAACCGGGTCGAGGTCGTCATGACCGGCGGCACCCTGAGAGGTTCCAACTACGCCCTGGTCGGCAGCGGCGCCGAGCAGTCCCTCCAGGGCCTCCGGGTGAGCAGGGCCTTCCTGTCCGGGAGCGGCCTGACGGCCGAGCGCGGGCTGTCCACGTCCAACATGCTCTCCGCGAGCGTGGACCGGGCGCTGGTACAGGCGGCGGCGGAGGTCGTCGTCCTCGCCGACCACACCAAACTGGGCACGGACACCATGTTCCAGACCGTGCCCACCGATGTGATCACCAGACTGGTCACCGATGAGCCGCCCCCTCATGACGAGCGGGCCGCCACCGAGCTCCAGGCCCTGGCCGACCAGGGCGTCCACATCTCGGTGGCCGGTCCGGGCGCGGGCAGCGGCCCCGCCGCGGGCGTCGTCCACGGGGACGCGCTCCCCACGGCCTCCCCGCGCCGCCGGGACGTACCCCCGCTGCCCGGCCAGCGCAGAAGCCTGCCGCTGGGCCACGGCCAGCCGCCCGGGCCGGTCCAGGGCGGACCGCCGGGCGCCCAGCTGCGCAGCGCGGTCTCCCTGGGCGAGCAGGCCACGGCCCGGGTGGCGGACCTGGCACCCCGCCGACGGTAGGCAGGTCCGATGGCGCCCGTGGCAGGTGGGACTCCGGGGATTCGCGAGCTCTCCCCGGCGAAGGCTACGGCCGGGCTTTTAGCCCGGTCAGGGTGAGCGTGAGCAGGCGGTCGGCCAACTCCGGGTCGTCCGGGGACTGTTCGACCGCCAGTGCGATGGCGTTCGTCAGCTGCATCAGATCCACGATGTCCACGTCGGAGCTGATGGCGCCGGTCTGCTGGGCGCGGGCGAGCAGCGCGCGTCCCGCGTCGCGCAGCGGCAGGCTGCACCGCGACATGGCGGACCCCTCGTCCGTCTGCGCGGCCATCAGCGCCCGGGAGAGACCGCGATAGGTGCTGGCGTGCGCCACGATGGCCCGCAGCCAGGCGACCAGCGCCCGGCAGGGCTCGGGGGCCGCCAGCAGCTCGCGCGAACGGGCGAGGATGCCGTCGACCTCGCCCTGGAAGACCGCGCTCATCAGCGCCGTGCGATTGGGGAAGTGCCGGTAGAGCGTGCCGATGCCCACCTCGGCCCGGCGGGCGATGTCCTCCAGCGAGGCGTCCGTGCCGTGCTCGGTGAACGCCGTACGGGCCTCCGTGAGCAGCCGCTCGTAGTTGCGCCGTGCGTCCGCGCGCATGGGTCGTGGTGACGTCTGCGCCGCGTCGGTCGCCATTCCGTCCGTCCTCCCGATTCGATGGCCGTGCCGGTGCCACAGTCCCCGTCAGTCCCCGGTTTCCCCCGTCAGTCAAGGATGCCAGGCCGCCGGGGGCCCCGGACGACGAACGCCCACGGGCCCCGGCCGGGAAGGCGGGGCCCGTGGGCGGCTACGAAGCGGGGAGCGTCCCGGATCGGTCCTGGGATCAGTCCTTGATCTCGCAGATCACGGCGCCGGAGGAGACGGACGCGCCGACCTCGGCGGTGATCCCCTTGATGGTGCCGGAGCGGTGGGCGTTGATCGGCTGTTCCATCTTCATGGCCTCCAGGACCACGACGAGGTCGCCCTCGTTGACCTGCTGGCCTTCCTCGACGGCGACCTTGACGATGGTGCCCTGCATCGGGGAGGCGAGGCTGTCGCCGGAGGCGGCGGAGCCGGACTTCTTGGTGGCGCGGCGCTTGGGCTTGGCACCGCCCGCGGCGGCGGTACGGGCCAGGGTCATGCCGAGCGAGGACGGCAGGGAGACCTCGAGGCGCTTGCCGCCGACCTCGACGACGACGGTCTCACGGCCGGCTTCCTCTTCCTCCTCGGCGGCGGTGCCGGAGAAGGGCGGGATGGTGTTGGTGAATTCGGTTTCGATCCAGCGGGTGTGGATGTGGAACGGGTCGCTGGTGAAGGCCGGGTCGGTGACGACCGCGCGGTGGAAGGGGATGGCGGTGGCCATGCCCTCGACCTGGAACTCCGCCAGGGCGCGGGCGGCGCGCTGGAGGGCCTGCTCGCGGGTGGCGCCGGTGACGATCAGCTTGGCGAGGAGGGAGTCCCAGGCGGGGCCGATGACGCTGCCCGACTCGACGCCCGCGTCGAGGCGGACGCCGGGGCCGGTGGGCGGGGTGAAGGTGGTGACGGTTCCGGGGGCGGGCAGGAAGTTGCGGCCCGGGTCCTCGCCGTTGATCCGGAACTCGAACGAGTGGCCGCGCACGGCGGGGTCGTCGTAGCCGAGGGCCTCGCCGTCGGCGATGCGGAACATCTCCCGGACCAGGTCGATGCCGGTGACCTCTTCGGTGACGGGGTGCTCGACCTGGAGGCGGGTGTTGACCTCGAGGAAGGAGATCGTGCCGTCGTTGCCGACGAGGAATTCGACGGTGCCGGCGCCGACGTAGCCGGCTTCCTTCAGGATCGCCTTCGACGCCGCGTACAGCTGCGCGTTCTGCTCGTCGGAGAGGAAGGGGGCGGGGGCTTCCTCGACGAGCTTCTGGTGCCGGCGCTGGAGCGAGCAGTCGCGGGTGGAGACGACGACGACGTTGCCGTGGGTGTCGGCCAGGCACTGGGTCTCGACGTGGCGGGGCTTGTCGAGGTAGCGCTCGACGAAGCACTCCCCTCGGCCGAACGCCGCGACCGCTTCCCGCACCGCGGACTCGAAGAGCTCGGGGACTTCTTCCAGGGTGCGGGCGACCTTCAGGCCGCGGCCGCCGCCACCGAACGCCGCCTTGATCGCGATCGGCAGACCGTGCTGCTCCGCGAAGGCGACGACCTCGTCGGCGCCGGAGACGGGGTCGGGGGTGCCGGCGACGAGGGGGGCGCCGGCGCGCTGGGCGATGTGACGGGCGGCGACCTTGTCGCCCAGGTCGCGGATGGCCTGCGGGGGCGGGCCGATCCAGGTCAGGCCGGCGTCCAGGACGGCCTGGGCGAACTCCGCGTTCTCGGAGAGGAACCCGTACCCGGGGTGGATGGCGTCCGCGCCGGACTCCGCCGCGGCGGCCAGGACCTTGGCCATGTCCAGGTAACTGGTGGCCGGGGTGTCACCACCCAGCGCGTACGCCTCGTCGGCCGCCCGGACATGCAACGCGTCACGATCCGGATCGGCATAGACCGCCACACTGGCGATCCCCGCGTCCCGGCACGCACGAGCGACACGGACAGCGATTTCGCCACGATTGGCGATAAGCACCTTGCGCACGATGGCTCCCTCCTTGAAACAAGGTGAGTTTAGGTACCGGCGACACTCTGTGCCGACCCGACTTCCGGGGTGACCTTGCCCACACGGAGCGTGAGAAGGGAGCCGTGCGTGAGCCCAAGTCCCCAGATCATCCACGGTACGCCGGGTTTTCCGGAGCGCCGCCGGCGCGGCCGTGTGGCCAAGCTCTCGGATGGCGGCCGGGAGTGGCGGCGCCGAATCTTTGTGGAGTCCCTACGAACGGGTGACACAAAGTTTGCGTGCCGTCCCGGGCCGTAGGCACCGTTGACGGTAGATCTACCCGTCAGTAAGGCGGCTGATGTCCGACACGCCCCGCGACTTCGCCGCCTCCGCCGCGACCGCGCGGAGCGCCTCCGTCACCTCCCGGCCGCGCCGGTGGAAGTCGTCCAGCGGGAGCGCCGCCGACACGGCCGCCAGGCCCTCGGGCGACGGCACCGGCACCGCCACACACGCCACACCCGGCACGCACTCCTCCACCTCCACGGCCACTCCCTCGTGGCGCACCCGCCGCAACTGGATGTCCAACCGTTCCGCCGAGGTGATGGTGTGCGGAGTGATCGCCCGCATCCCGGAGGCCGCCAGATAGCGCAGCCGGGCCGCCCGGGGGAGGGCGGCCAGCAGGACCTTGCCATGGGCGGTGGCGTACCCGTGGGCGTCCTGGCCGGTGCCGAAGCCGCCGGTGGGGTGAGTCGCGGTCGCCCCGGCGAGGACGGCGATGTCGCCGTCACGGTACGTGCTGAAGTACGTGTCGACCCCGGCCGTCCGGTGCGCCCTCGTCAGCAGCTCCTGCACCCCCTCCCCCATCCGCATCTGCTGCTGGAAGGCCCGGTGGAGGGCGGGCACCCGGTAGCCGAGGACGTAGCCGGCGGGCGTACGGGTGAGGTGGCCACGGTCCGTGAGGGCGCCCAGCAGCTCGTACACCGTGGACAGGCCGCAGCCCAGCCGGCGGGCGAGCGCCTTGGCGGGCACGGGGCCGGTGGCGGCGGCGACGGCGTCCAGGACGTCCAGGGCGCGGTCGACGGACTGCGGCGGCATGGCGGGCGGGCTCCTTCGGTGATCGTGGCGGATTCGGTCGTAAGAGGTCGCGTGAGGTCGTAAGACGTCGGAGTGGTGCGGTAATTCCCCGTGGCGGGGGAGGCGGGGGTGGTGAACTGCGCTGACTGCGGCGGGCATTGCCTCCGGTGGCCCAGGGGATCGTGACCGAAATACCCTGACATCGTTGATGAAGTCATGATCAAGCGCATTGCTGCCGCTGCCGTTCTGGCCGGCGCCGCACTGTCCATGTCCTCCGTCGCTGCCGCCGCCGACCCCTCGCTGCCGACGCCGGTGGGGCCACCCCCGTCGTCGAGCGCGGGACCGGTCGGTGTCACGGCCCCCTCGCCGGACGCCCCGGTGAAGGGCGACCCCAAGGCGGGCCCGGGGAAGCAGGGCCCGGCCAAGAGCGCTCCCGGCAAGAAGGCCCCGGGCAAGGGCGCTCCCGCCAAGGGTGCTCCCGCCAAGGGTCAGGCTCCGAAGAAGGGGCAGCCCGTCAAGGGGCAGGCCGCCCCGAAGCCGCAGGGCCCGAAGGGGCAGGGCCCCAAGGCCCCGGCCGCCCACGGCGCCCCGGCCCCTCAGGGCATGCCCGCGCCGCAGGCCGCTCCCGCCATGCAGGACATGGCCCCGGATCACGACCAGAGCATCTACCCCGGCGTGGTCAAGGGGCTCGGCAAGCTCGACCAGCTCAGCCAGCTGAAGCAGGTCGGCGCCGCGACTAGCGCGCTGCCGCTCTAGCGCTTCGCTGGACGTGGGGTCGGTCGGCCGCGGGCCGTCCGTGGCTGGTCGCGCCGTTCCCCGCGCCCCTTCGGGGCTCGGGCCCGTCAGGTCCAGAGGTCGGTGATGCCCACGCCCAGCTCCGCGAGCAGGCGGCGGAGCAGCGGGAGCGACAGGCCGATGACATTGCCGGGGTCGCCGTCGATGCCCTCGACGAACGGCGCCGAGCGGCCGTCGAGGGTGAAGGCGCCCGCGACGTGCAGCGGCTCGCCGGAGGCCACATAGGCGGCGATCTCGGCGTCGGACGGCTCGCCGAAGCGGACCGTCGTGGAGGCCGTCGCCGAGGCGCGGCGGCCCGTGGCGGTGTCGACGACGCAGTGGCCGGTGCGCAGGACGCCGGCGCGGCCGCGCATGGACTTCCAGCGCGCGGTCGCCTCCTCGGCGTCGGCGGGCTTGCCGAGGGCCTGGCCGTCCAGCTCCAGGACCGAGTCGCAGCCGACGACGAGGGTGCCGGACGCCTCGGGCCGCTCGGCCACCGCGGCCGCCTTGGCCTCGGCCAGCACCAGGGCCAGCTCGCCCGGGGTCGGGGCGTCCAGGGCGTCCTCGTCCACCCCGCTGACGATCACCTCGGGTGCGAGGCCGGCCTGCCGCAGCAGCCCGAGCCGGGCGGGGGACTGGGAGGCGAGGACGAGGCGGCGGGAGGGGGTGGGGATGCTCATGGGCTCAGCGTAGGTGGTTCGTTCCCCCTCACTCGTCCAGTCACTTGTCCAGCACCGCCTGCATGACCTTCTTCGCGATCGGGCCGGCCAGCTTGCCGCCGGAGATCTCGTCGTCCGGGACGCTGTCGTCCGGGTCGATCATCACGGCGACCGCCACGGGCGAGCCGTCGGCCGTCTTCGCGTACGAGATGAACCAGGCCAGGTTCTTCTGGCCCTTGCCCCGCTCCGCGGTGCCGGTCTTGCCGCCGACGGTGACGCCGTCGATGAGGGCGGCCTTGCCGGTGCCCTTGGTCGCGGTGTCCTCCATCATCTGCTGGACCTTCTTGGCGATCTCGGGCGAGGTGGCCTCGGACATCACCTCGGGCTTGTGCTTCTCGACCGTCTTCAGGTCCGGGTCGCGCAGCTCCTCGACCATGTAGGGCTTCATCAGCTTGCCGTCGTTGGCGATCGCCGCGGTCATCATCGCGACCTGGAGCGGGGTGGCTGTCAGGCTGCCCTGGCCGATGCCGGCCATGGCGGTCTGGGACTTGTTGATGTCCTTGGGGAAGGTGCTGGCGCTCGCCCGGACCGGGGTGAAGGGCTCCTGGTTGAAGCCGAACTTCTCGGCCGCCGCGCGCATCTTGTCCTTCCCCAGGTCGGAGCTGGCCTTGCCGTAGACGGTGTTGCAGGAGTTCTGCATGGCCACGTTGAGGGAGGCGTTCTTGCAGGGCGCCAGGGGGTTCTGGTTGGGCAGCTTGGTCACCGTGCCCGGCATGATCCAGGGATCGGGGGAGTCCGTGGCGCCGTTGATGTCCGAGTAGAGGCCGTTCTCCAGCGCCGCGGTCGCCGTCACGATCTTGAAGGTGGAGCCGGGCGGATAGGTCTCGCGCAGCGCCCGGTTGTTCATCGGCTTGTCCGGGTCCTTCTGGAGCGCGTCCCAGGCGGCCTTGTCCTTCTTGGTGTTCCCGGCGAAGACGGACGGGTCGTACGAGGGGGTGGAGGCCAGCGCGAGGATCTTGCCCGTCCGGGGGTCGAGGGCGACGACGGCGCCCTTGCGGTCGCCCAGGCCCTCGTAGGCGGCCTTCTGCGCCTTGGGGTCGATGGTGGTGACGACGTCGCCGCCGCGCGCCTTCTTGCCGGAGAGCATGTCGGCGGTGCGCTGGAAGAACAGCCGGTCGTCGGTGCCGCTGAGCAGCTTGTTGTTCACGCCCTCGAGGTAGCTGCTGCCGTAGCCCTGGGAGAAGAAGCCCGTGATCGGGGCGTACATCTTCCCGTCCGTGAAGGTCCGCTTGTACTTCAGGTCGCCGCCGGTCTCCACGGAGCCGGTGATCGGCCGGCCGCCGACGATGATGTTGCCGCGCGGCTGCGAGAAGCTCGCGATCGCGACGCGCCGGTTCTTCTCGTGGTTGGACAGCTCGTCGCCGCGGACGAACTGCACCCAGGTCGCCCTGACCAGCAGGGCGAGCACGAGTATTCCGGTGAATACCGCTATGCGGCGGACGGGCTTGTTCATATGGGTCAGGACGTGAATCGGGTGAATGTAGTTCCAGAACGGACAAACCTATGAACCGTCTGTGACGCAGCGTGACCGATACGGCGCGAGCGACACGGCGTGACCGCCGCGAGGTCAGCGCATCCCGAGGACCAGGAACAGCACCACCATCCCCACCGCCAGCACGACCCCGGCCCGCCGGAGCATCAGCTGCGCCTCGCGCAGTTCCTCGGGCGGTTCGTCGGAGGGGTCGGACCAGAGCATGGCCTCCATGCTCCGCCCGGAAGGCGTGTGGCGCCTGAGTACGCGTACTCAGGCGCCACGGAGGGAGGGGGTCAGGCCGGCCAGTAGGTGGTGCGCCAGGCCCGGGGACCCGGGTGCGGGACGCGCCGGCCCGCCGCCAGCCGGGCCGGATTGGACCACTCCGAGCGGGCCGGGGCGGACGGCGCGACGGTGGCCCCCACCGCCGCGCGCGCCTGTACCACCGCCAGAGCGGCGGCCAGCTCCTCGGGTGTGGGGTTGCCCCGTACGACCTTGATCACGTCGGCGTCCCTTTCAATCGGCGTCCCTTTCGATACGGTTCGCTACAGCGGGATGTTCCCGTGCTTCTTCGGCGGCAGCGCCTCGCGCTTCTCACGCAGGGCGCGCAGCCCCCGCACGATGTGGCGGCGGGTCTCCGACGGCATGATCACCGCGTCGACGTAGCCGCGCTCGGCCGCCACGTACGGGTTGAGCAGCGTGTCCTCGTACTCCGTGAGCAGCTCGGCGCGCAGCGCCTCCTGAGCCTCCGGCGTCGCGGCCGCGGCCAGCGAACGGCGGTGGAGGATGTTGACCGCGCCCTGGGCGCCCATCACCGCGATCTGCGCGGTGGGCCACGTCAGATTGAGGTCGGCGCCCAGGTGCTTGGAGCCCATGACGTCGTAAGCGCCGCCGAACGCCTTGCGGGTGATCACGGTGATCAGCGGGACGGTGGCCTCCGCGTACGCGTAGATCAGTTTGGCGCCGCGCCGGATGATGCCGCTGTACTCCTGGTCCGTGCCCGGCAGGAAGCCCGGCACGTCCACGAACGTCAGCACCGGGACGTTGAACGCGTCGCAAGTGCGCACGAACCGCGCCGCCTTCTCGCTCGCGTCGATGTCCAGGCAGCCCGCGAACTGCATCGGCTGGTTGGCGACGACGCCCACCGGTCGGCCCTCGACCCGGCCGAAGCCCGTGATGATGTTCGGCGCGAACAGCGCCTGCGTCTCCAGGAACTCGCCCTCGTCCAGCACGTGCTCGATCACGGTGTGCATGTCGTAGGGCTGGTTCGCCGAGTCCGGGATCAGGACGTCCAGCTCGCGGTCGGCGTCCGAGACCTCCGGGTCGGCCTCCTCCGGGAAGGCCGGCGGCTCGGAGAGGTTGTTCGACGGCAGGTACGACAGCAGGGCCTTGACGTACTCGATGGCGTCCTTCTCGTCGCCCGCCATGTGGTGGGCCACGCCCGAGGTGGTGTTGTGCGTCCGCGCGCCGCCCAGCTCCTCGAAGCCCACGTCCTCGCCGGTGACGGTCTTGATGACGTCCGGGCCGGTGATGAACATGTGCGAGGTCTGATCCACCATCACCGTGAAGTCCGTGATGGCGGGCGAGTACACCGCGCCGCCCGCGCACGGGCCGACGACCAGCGAGATCTGCGGGATGACGCCGGAGGCGTGGGTGTTGCGGCGGAAGATCTCGCCGTACATGCCCAGGGACGCCACACCCTCCTGGATGCGGGCGCCGCCCGAGTCGTTGATGCCGACGACCGGGCACCCCGCCTTCAGGGCGAAGTCCATCACCTTGATGATCTTCTGGCCGAACACCTCGCCGAGCGCGCCGCCGAAGACCGTGAAGTCCTGCGAGAAGACCGCCACCGGACGGCCGTCCACCGTGCCGTAGCCGGTGACCACGCCGTCCCCGTACGGGCGGGTGGCGTCCATGCCGAAGTTCGTCGAACGGTGCCGGGCGAACTCGTCGAGCTCCACGAACGAGCCCTCGTCCAGCAGCAGATCGACCCGCTCGCGCGCCGTCAGCTTGCCCTTGGCGTGCTGCTTCTCCACCGCCCGCGCGGAGCCGGCGTGCGTCGCCTCCTCGATCCGGCGCTGGAGATCCGCGAGCTTCCCCGCGGTCGTATGGATGTCCAATTCGTCGGCTACAGGCTCGGACACGGGATGCGGCTCCTGCTCGTCCGGAGGGGTGGGATGAGGGAACGGGGCGACCCCTCGACGGGCCCGCCCCGGCTACCGGTTCGTAGCGTATCCGCGCGGATGCGCTGCGGCAGTGCGTCTTTGGCCACACCTTCCGGCCGCACCCGGCCGCATCCGCGCCACCGGACGCCGCCCGGTGCGGCCCGGTTCGCCGGCCTTCCCACCTCCTATGGTGGCTCCTATGACGCCCCCCGACGCCTCCGGCAGCCCCTGGTCCGACCTGGACCGTCCCCCGCTCAACGCCACCGCCCTGCGCCGCGCGCTGCTGCGCCCCGGCGGGCTGTGGACCTCCCTCGACGTGGTCCGGCACACCGGCTCCACCAACACCGACCTCGTCGCCGCCGGCGGCCCCGAGGGCGCGGTGCTCGTCGCCGAGGAGCAGTCCGCCGGCCGCGGCCGTCTGGACCGCACCTGGTCCGCGCCCCCGCGCTCCGGGCTCTTCTTCTCCGTCCGCCTCGCCCCCGGCTCCGGGGTCCCCGTCGAGCGCTGGGGCTGGCTCCCGCTGCTCGCCGGGGTCGCCACCGCCACCGCCCTCTCCCGCGCCGCCGGCGTCGACACCGCCCTGAAGTGGCCCAACGACCTGCTCGTCACCGTCGACGGCCAGGAGCGCAAGACCGGCGGCATCCTCGCCGAGCGCTCCGGCGACGCCGTCGTCGTGGGCATCGGGCTGAACGTCACGCTCCGCGCCGACGAGCTCCCCGTTCCGGGGGCGGGTTCGCTCGCCCTGGCCGGTGCGAAGGTCACCGACCGCGACCCGCTGCTGCGGGCCGTGCTGCGCTCCCTCGCCGACCTCTACGAGGCGTGGCGCGCGGTGGGCGGCGACCCGGCGGCCTGCGGGCTCCAGGAGATGTACGCGGCCGGGTGCGCCACCCTCGGCCGTACCGTCCGCGCCGAACTGCCCGGCGGCCGTGAGCTGGTCGGCGAGGCCGTGGCCGTCGACGGCGACGGCCGGCTGGTGCTGGCGACGGCCGAGGGGGTGCAGCAACCGGTGGGAGCAGGCGACATCGTCCATTTGCGGGCGACCGGATCGTAAACGTCGTAAAGAGTGACCGCCGCGCCGTCGGGAGAGTGAGCTACGGCACACCTGACGTATCGTTGTGCCCGGAACCTAAGCGAGCAGTGATCGGCAGGGCAGTGCGCACGGATCGGACAGGGGGGCGGGCGGTGACCGCCGACGATGGGGGAACCACCCGTGCCGGCAGGGCCACGGGGGACGACGGTACGGGCGGCACCGGCCAGGGCGCGCGCCACGCCGGTCACGCCGGTCACCCCGGCGTCGAGGAGGACATCGGCGAGGAGGGCGACCCTCTCGCGCTCCGGCTGGAGTCGCTGATCCTCGGGGCCGAGCGCCGCTACACCCCCTTCCAGGCCGCCCGCGCGGCCGGGGTCTCCATGGATCTGGCCGCCCGCTTCTGGCGCGCCATGGGCTTCGCCGACATCGGCCAGGCCAAGGCGCTCACCGAGGCGGACGTGCTGGCGCTGCGGCGGCTGGCCGGTCTGGTCGAGGCGGGCCTGCTCAGCGAGCCCATGGCCGTCCAGGTCGCCCGGTCCACGGGCCAGACCACGGCCCGGCTGGCCGACTGGCAGATCGACTCCTTCCTGGAGGGGCTGACCGAGCCTCAGGAGGGCCTGAGCCGGGCCGAGATCACCTATCCGCTGGTCGAGCTGCTGCTGCCCGAGCTGGAGGAGTTCCTGATCTACGTCTGGCGGCGGCAGCTCGCCGCCGCCACCGGCCGGGTCGTCCAGGCGGCCGATGACGCGGAGATGGTCGACAGGCGGCTGGCCGTCGGGTTCGCCGACCTCGTGGGCTTCACCCGGCTGACCCGGCGGCTGGAGGAGGAGGAGCTCGGCGAGCTCGTCGAGGCCTTCGAGACGACCGCCGCGGACCTGGTGGCCGCGCACGGGGGCCGGCTGATCAAGACCCTGGGCGACGAGGTGCTGTACGCGGCCGACGACGCCGGCACGGCGGCGGAGATCGGGCTGCGGCTGATCGAGACCCTCACCAATGACGAGACCATGCCGGAGCTGCGCGTCGGCATCGCCTTCGGCACGGTCACGACGCGGATGGGCGACGTCTTCGGCACCACCGTCAACCTCGCGAGCCGGCTCACCTCGATAGCGCCGAAGGACGCCGTCCTCGTCGACGGCGCCCTGGCGGAGGAGCTCACGCGCAACGGCGACGCGCCCAAGTCGGAGGCGGAGGTCGCGGCGGCGGAGTCCGCGGGCGCGGAGCAGGCGCCGTACCGTTTCGCGCTCCAGCCGATGTGGCAGCGGCCGGTGCGGGGGCTGGGCGTGGTCGAGCCGTGGCTGCTCACGCGGCGGGAGGGCTGAGCGCGCCCGCAGGATCTCGGGTATGGCCCACCGGGGGCGTCGGGAGGCATGATCGGTGCCGTCCGTACGTCCGTACGTCCGTACACGGAGACCGGGAGGGCACCAGCGTGAGCGAACGCCGCATCGGAGAATGGATCGCGATCCGGACGCACGAGAACGGCCACGTCGCCGAACTCGTCCTGGACCGGCCCAAGGCCATGAACGCCGTCTCCACGGAGATGGGCCGGCTCATCGGGCAGGCGACCGCCGAGCTCGCCGCCGACCGGGACGTCCGGGTCGTCGTCATCACGTCCACGCACGAACGCGCCTTCTGCGTCGGCGCCGACCTCAAGGAGCGCAACTCCTTCACCGACGCCGACCTCGTCCGCCAGCGCCCGCACGCCCGGGCCTGCTACACGGGCGTGCTGGAACTGCCCATGCCCACGGTCGCCGCCGTCCACGGCTTCGCCCTGGGCGGCGGGTACGAGCTGGCGCTGTCCTGCGATGTGATCGTCGCCGACCGGACGGCCGTGGTGGGGCTGCCCGAGGTGTCCGTGGGCGTGATCCCCGGTGGTGGCGGCACCCAGCTGCTGCCGCGCCGCGTCGGGGCCGCCCGCGCCGCCGAGCTGATCTTCAGCGCCCGGCGGGTGGAGGCGGCCGAGGCGCGGGAGTTGGGCATGGTCGACCTGCTCGTCGACGAGGGCCGCGACCGTGCTGAGGCCCTGGCCCTGGCCGCCCGGATCGCGGGCAACTCCCCGGTCGGGCTGCGGGCCGCGAAGCGGGCGCTGCGGCTGGGGCACGGGCTGGACCTGCGGGCCGGGCTGGAGGTCGAGGACGCGGCCTGGCGGTCGGTGGCCTTCTCCGGCGACCGGGCGGAGGGCGTGGCGGCCTTCAACGAGAAGCGGAAGCCGGACTGGCCGGGGGAGTAGGACGCGCAGGGATTTATCCGCTTTATTGCGCGGAATACGCCCGACGTTCTTACGCTGGAGTACGGGTCGAGAGGCCCTTGCGGTCACGGAATGTGAGGCTCGGGTGGCTGGTGACGGGGAGTGCGACGCCCGGCTGCGCGCTGTCGTGGAGCTCGCGCAGGCGATGGCCGCCGCGCCCACCCCGCTCGAGAGCGTCGAGGCCGCGGCGGAGGGCGCGCGCCGCGCGCTGGACGGGACGTTCGCCGCGATCTCGGTGTGGGAGCGGGAGCGCGGCCGGCTGCGGGTGCTGGTGAACGTGGGCGAGCTCGCAGAGGGGGAAGAGCGGTTCCCCGGTGACGAGTCGTATCCCGTGGACGTCTTTCCCGAGATCACGGAGTTCCTGCACGAGCGGTGGGTGGGCGGGCAGCCGCACGCCTGGGTGGAGACGGCTCGGGGGGACGAGGAAGGAAGGGTCGCCGCGCTGCGGCGGCGCGGGCGCGGTTGCTGCGTCGTCGCGCCGATCGTGCTGCACGGGCGGGCGTGGGGTGAACTGTACGTCGCGCGCCCGGTGCGGGCGCCGCTCTTCGGGCCCGGCGACGCGGACTTCGCGACGGTGCTGGCGGCGGTGGCGGCGTCCGGCATCGCGCAGACCGAGCGGCTGGAGGAGGTCCGGCGGCTGGCGTTCACCGACCCGCTGACGGGTCTGGCCAACCGGCGGGCGGTCGACGCCCGGCTGGACGAGGCGGTGGAACGGCACCTGGGGGAAGGTGCTGTCGTCAGTCTGCTGGTGTGTGATCTCAACGGGCTGAAGAAGGTCAACGACACGTTGGGGCACGCGGTCGGGGACCGGTTGCTGGAGCGGTTCGGGTCGGTGCTGTCGCGGTGCGGGGCGAAGCTGCCGGGGGCGCTGGCGGCGCGGCTGGGGGGCGACGAGTTCTGTCTGCTGTCGGTGGGGCCGACGGCGGACGAGGTGGTGCGGGTCGCGGACGAACTGTGCCGGCGGGCGGGGGAGTTGGAGCTGGGGGAGGGGGTGGCCTGCGGGGTCGCCTCCACGGGGGACCCGATCGGGGCGGTGAGCTCGGCACGCCGGCTGTTCCGGCTGGCGGACGCGGCGCAGTACCGGGCGAAGGCGGCGCGTTCGACGAAGCCGGTGGTGGCGGGGCGGGACGGGGGGCGCGCGGACCCGGTCGTGCGGATGGCGGACCGGCCGCCGCGCCCACTGGCCGCGGAACGCCGCCGGTTCCGGGGCCGGGGCGGGGTGGACGGGCCTTTGCGGGGCTGACCGTCGCGTCACTACCCCGTGGCTGCGGTTCCGGGCAATCGGGCGGGCGGGCGGGCGAAATCCCGCGCCGAAGGCGCGGGCACCCCCACCGGCGGGCAGCCCGGCATGGATCGTCACCCCGTGGCGTTACACGAGTACAAAGTCGACTAGTGACAGGTAGCGATTCAGTCTCTAGGGTGCCTGAATATGGATATGCACACTGTGGTGGTGGAGACGTCCGGCACGACCGCGGAAGACGTGATCGCCGTCGCCCGCGACGGCGCCCGCGTCGTCGTGTCGGAGGAAGCCCTCGCCGCCGTCGCCGCCGCGCGGCAGGTGATCGACGATCTGGCCGCCAAGCCGGACCCGGTGTACGGCGTCTCGACCGGCTTCGGCGCCCTCGCCGTGCGGCACATCAGCCCCGACCAGCGGGCCCAGCTCCAGCGCAACATCGTCCGCTCGCACGCCGCCGGCATGGGCCCGCGCGTTGAGCGCGAGGTCGTGCGGGCGCTGATGTTCCTGCGCCTGAAGACGCTCGCCTCCGGGCACACGGGCGTACGCCCGCTCGTCGTGGAGACCATGGCCGCCATCCTCAACGCGGGTATCACGCCCGTGGTGCACGAGTACGGCTCGCTCGGCTGCTCCGGCGACCTCGCGCCGCTCTCGCACTGCGCGCTCACGCTGATGGGCGAGGGCGACGCCGAGGGGCCCGACGGTGTGGTGCGCCCGGCGGCACAGCTGCTCGCCGAGCACCGGATCGAGCCCGTGGAGCTGCGGGAGAAGGAGGGGCTCGCGCTGCTCAACGGCACCGACGGCATGCTCGGCATGCTCGTCATGGCCTGCGCGGACCTCTCCCGTCTGATCACCTCGGCCGACATCACCGCCGCGCTGTCCCTGGAGGCGCTGCTCGGCTCGGAGAAGGTGCTGGCCCCCGAGCTCCACACCATCCGCCCCCACCCGGGGCAGGGCGAGAGCGCCGCGAACATGGCGGCGGTGCTGGCCGGTTCCGGGCTCACCGGGCACCACCAGGACGACGCGCCGCGCGTCCAGGACGCGTACTCGATCCGCTGCGCCCCGCAGGTCGCCGGGGCGGGCCGGGACACCCTGGCCCACGCCCGGCTGGTGGCGGACCGCGAGCTGGCCGCCGCGGTCGACAACCCCGTGGTGCTGAGGGACGGCCGTGTGGAGTCCAACGGCAATTTCCATGGCGCGCCCGTGGCTTATGTCCTTGATTTCCTTGCGATCGCCGCTGCTGACCTTGCTTCCATCGCCGAGCGCCGGACGGACCGGCTGCTGGACAAGAACCGGTCGCACGGGCTGCCGGCCTTCCTCGCCGGGGACGCCGGGGTGGACTCGGGGCTGATGATCGCCCAGTACACCCAGGCCGCGCTGGTCAGCGAGATGAAGCGGCTGGCGGTCCCGGCGTCGGTGGACTCGATCCCGTCCTCCGCGATGCAGGAGGACCACGTCTCCATGGGCTGGTCGGCGGCGCGCAAGCTGCGGACGGCCGTGGCGGCGCTCGGCCGGGTCATCGCCGTGGAGCTGGTCGCCGCGACGCGGGCGATCGAGCTGCGGGAGGGCATGGAGCCGTCCCCGGCCTCGCGGGCGGTGCTGAAGGCCGTGCGCGCGGCGGGCGTGGAAGGGCCGGGCGGGGACCGGTTCCTGGCGCCGGACCTGGCGGCCGCCGAGGCGTTCGTCCGGGCCGGGGAGCTCGTCGCGGCGGTGGAGCCGGTGACGGGCCCGCTGGCCTGACGGGTACGGGCCCGGGCCTGACGGGTACGGGCCCGCCGGCCTGGCCTGACGGGCGGGTTGCGTCAGCGGGCTGCGTCAGCGGGCGGTGGTGCGCGACCTGCGGGCGGCGCCCGTGACCAGCGCACCGCCCGCGGCGACGAACGCTATGCCACCGAAGAGATACGGAGTGGTGTCCACGCTCCCGCTGGCCGCCAGCTCCTGGGCGGCCGCGGGAGCCGACGCCGCGACGGCGTCCTGCTGCTTCCCGGGACGCTCGGGCGTAGCGTTGGCAGTGGGGACGAACCACAGCGCGCACAGCACCGTGCCGGCGGCGACGGCGGTCAGCAGCGGGCGACGTGTGGTCACGGGATGAATCCCCCTGGCGACGACGGAGTTTGGCGGTCGTGAGCTGTGGCGCGTCCCGACTGACACGATGTTAGTGACACCGGCGGTCGGTGGGGAAGCCATGGGGCACCGACGGTCTGGTAGCAGGGCTTTCGTCCTTTATCAAGACCCCGGTTGCGGCCCCCGTCGCCCCAGGGGCTTTACTGGCGTGGTCTTTCCCACAGTTTGCCGATGAGTGGAACCGGCCCAAACGGTGCAGGCGTTCCCTTATGTAGTAGCCGGGATACGTGTAGCCCCACGAGCCCCACGATCGGCTCGGGGGATTCCGGGGTCCAGGAGCAATGGAGAAGCGTGTGATGACGTACGGCAAGCGCCGCAAGGGCCTGGTGGCCGCGGCCGCTGTGCTCGGCGGGGTGCTGACCCTGGCCGCCTGTGGCGGCGACGGCGACGACGCCAAGGGCGGCGGTGACGCCAAGGGGAAGTCTCAGGGCCAGGTCGACGCGGCGGCGGCCAAGGACGCCTCCAAGGCGCAGATCAAGATCACGCCCAAGGGCGGCACCAACAACGCCGGCATCACGACCGACGCGGTGTCCGTCACCGTCAGTGACGGCGAGCTCACCAGCGTCAAGATGACGACGGACAAGGGCACCCCCGTCGAGGGTTCAATATCTTCGGACAAGAAGTCCTGGAAGCCGAACAAGCAGCTCGAGCGTTCGACCAAGTACAAGATCGTCGCTGAGGCGAAGGACTCCAAGGACCGCAAGGCCACCGAGAACTCCTCCTTCTCCACCGTCTCTCCCGACAACAGCTTCATCGGCTCCTTCACACCGGAGGACGGCTCCACGGTCGGCGTCGGCATGCCCGTGTCGATCAACTTCGACAAGCCGATCAAGAACCGGAAGGACGTCCAGTCCCACCTGGAGGTCACCAGCACCAGCGGCCAGAAGGTCGTCGGCCACTGGTTCGGCGACCAGCGCATCGACTTCCGGCCGCAGGAGTACTGGAAGGCCAACTCCGAGGTCACGCTGAAGATGGACCTCGACGGCGTCGAGGGCGGCCCGAACATCAAGGGCGTCCAGAAGAAGACCATCAAGTTCAAGATCGGCCGTGCCCAGGTCGCCACCGTCGACGTCAAGACCCACCAGATGACGGTGGTCCGGGACGGTCAGACCATCAAGACCATCCCGATCTCGGCGGGCAGCCCCGAGAACAAGACGTACAACGGCAAGATGGTGATCTCGGAGAAGTTCGTCGAGACCCGTATGGACGGCTCGACGGTGGGCTTCTCCAAGTCCGACGGCAAGGGCGAGTACGACATCAAGGACGTGCCGCACGCCATGCGGCTGTCCACGTCGGGCACGTTCATCCACGGCAACTACTGGGGCAGCGGCATCTTCGGCGTCTCCAACACCAGCCACGGCTGCGTGGGCCTGGAGGACAAGCAGGGCGCCAACGACCCGAACACCCCGGGTGCGTGGTTCTACAACAACTCCATCATCGGTGACGTCGTCGACGTCAAGAACTCCGGTGACCGCACCATCTCCCCGGACAACGGCCTCAACGGCTGGAACATGGACTGGGCGCAGTGGGTCGCGGGCAGCGCGACCGGCGCGTGAGCGTCCGGCTCCACTGAGAGCGAGCTGAAGGGGCCTTCCCGGCGGATCCGTCCGCCGGGAAGGCCCCTTTGCCGTCGGTGCGCGTCGTTGGTGCGCGGACGGGGTCGTGGAAATCCGAACGACAGCGCGGAGCTCACGTCGTAGCGTGCGCGGAATGAGCGAATTGCTGTATCTGAGCGATCGTCCGTCCGAGAGCGAGATCGACGGCTGGCATGCCGTCATGGCCGCCGCGCACGCCCATGACCTGCCCGCCGTGCCGGGGCCCGGGCGGGTGGAGACGGCCGGGGTGCTGTGTGTGACGGACGACGACAGCCGGTACGTACGGCTGGCGGTGCCGGCGGTGCCGGCGGTGCCGGAGGCGTCGGCTGTGCCGGGGGAGGGCGGGGCGTACGCGGGGGTCGTCTCGCTGCGGCTGTTCGACGACGAGGGGAACCGGAGGACGGCCTGGGTCGAGCACCTCGCCGTCCGGCCGGAGCTGCGGAACCGGGGCATCGGGACGCGCCTGTGGCAGGAGGTGCGGGCGATTCTGGAGCGGGAGCAGCGGACCGCGGTGGGCGTCCAGGTCGAGATCGGTGGCGCGGGCGAGAAGTTCGCGCTCGCGCACGGTTTCGCCTGCGCCATTCCGCTGGTGATGTATGTGCAGGATGTGCAAGATGTGCTGGGGGAGTCGGCGGAGGCGAGTCTGCCGGAGGGGTATCGCTTCGTCGAGTGGGACGGCGTCGTGCCCGACGAGTTCGCCGCCCCCTTCGCGGCCGTCCGCGACGCCATGTCCGACAGCCCCTGGGGCGACTTCGAGGAGGAACGGCCGAGCTGGGACGCCGCGCGGTCCCGGGCCTTCCAGCAGCTCGTCGTCGACCGCGGCGGGGAGATGCTCACGGTCGTCGCGGTCGCCCCCGACGGCTCGTTCGCCGGCTACACCGAGCTGGTGCGGCGCTCCCCGGACGGCGCGCGGGCCGTGCAGTACGGCACCGCCGTGGCCGCCGCCCACCGCGGGCTCGGCCTGGGCCGGGCGGTCAAGCTGCGGATGCTGCGGCTCGTGGGTGAGGGACGGATGGGCGAGGGGCGGATGCCCGTACGGGAGATCGTCACGGGCGTCTCCGACGACAACGGCCCCATGCGTGCCGTGAACAAGCTGCTGGGCTACCGGCCCGAGCGCTCGGTGGGGGTCTTCCAGGCCAGGCTCTGACCCCGGGCGTGTGCCCTGCCTGCGGGGATGCGGGAAGATGGGATTCCACTCCGGCGCACCCCCGGCGCCCGGGCCCCCGAGGAAGCGAGCCCCCCACCGTGCACAGCACCGAGTCGCCCCTGGAAACCGTCGCCGCGGCCGTACGGGGGCTGCGGGCGGTGCACGGGGACGATCTCGACGACGCCGTCTACGCCGCCGCCTCCGCCCTGGCCGCCGCCCCCGCCGGCTGGGAGGCCATCAGCGGCGCGGTCGTCCGGCACGGCTCCGCGACGGTGCGGCGGGCCTGGGAGTACGGCTGGCAGCCCGCCGACGTCGTCCGGCTCGTACGGCGCGAACTGCCCGCCGCCGAGACCCGGTTCGCCGTCGCCCTCATCGCCGCCGAGGGCAGGCGCTACGCGCCGGAGACGCTCGACGCCCGCTGGGTCGCCCAGCTGAAGGAGCTCGACGCGCGCGCCTGGTGGGAGACGGACGACACCTTCCTCGACGGCTTCGCCGAGCGCGAGCGGCTGAGCCGTTTCGAGACCGCCGTCCGCGCCCTGGGCACGCTGCGGCTGATCGACGGGCTGCCGAGGATCGGCGGCGTCGGCCCGCTGCCCGGCACCGGTGGGCACGTCCGCGCGGCCGCCGAGGCCGCCCCGCCCAAGATGCTCGGCCGGGTGCGCGCGCTGCTGGCCAAGGCGGAGTCGACGCTGTTCCCGGAGGAGGCGGAGGCCCTGTCGGCCAAGGCCCAGGAGCTCATGGCCCGGCACTCCATAGACGAGGCCCTCCTCGCCGCCGGCGCGGCCGCCGCCGGGGACGGGCCGGGCGCCTGCCGGATAGGGGTCGAGGGCCCGTACGAATCCGCCAAGGCCCTGCTCCTGGACGCGGTGGCCGCCGCCAACCACTGCCAGGCGGTGTGGTCCAGCGAGTACGGCTTCTCCACCGTCGTCGGCTTCGACGCCGACCTGGAGCTGGTCGAGCTCCTCTACACCTCCCTCCTCGTCCAGGCCACCTCCGCCATGGGCCGCGCCGCCGACGACCTCCCCCGTAGCCTTAAGGGCACGGGAGGTACCCCCACCGCCCGCGGCCGCTCCCGCCGCACCCGCGATTTCCGGGAGTCCTTCCTGATCGCCTACGCGGGCCGCATCGGCGACCGGCTGTCCTCGGCCGTCCGCGACGTGGCCGCCGAGGAGACCCGCCCCGAGGTGCTGCCCGTACTGGCCGCCCGGGACGTGGCGGTCGGCGAGACCGCCGGGCGGCTCTTCCCCGAGACCACCTCGCACCGCCTCAAGGGCCGCGACGCCGAAGGCTGGGCCCGCGGCACCGAGGCCGCCGACGCGGCCCGCCTGACGGGCGGCCGGAGCCGCGTTCCGTAAGGGGCGCGGGAACTGTGACGGTGCGCCCCGTAAGGGGCGCGGGGCAGTATCGATATGCGGCTCCGCCGCGTGGGCGCGACCAGCCCCCACCGGCCCGCAGGTGACCGGACCGGACGCGCTCCGAGGGGCTACCGCCCGCCCGCCGGCGTGAAATACGCCCCCGGCGGCACCCCCACCCCCCGCCGGAACGCCGCCACGAACGCGCTCGGCGACCCGTACCCCACCCGCCGCGCCACCGCGGAAACCGTCGCCCCCGCCGCGAGCAGCGGCATCGCCGCCTCCAGCCGCAACTGCGTCCGCCACCGTCCGTACGACATCCCCGTACCTTCCGCGAAGGCCCGCGCCAGCGTCCGCGCGCTCGCGCCCACCAGCGCGCCCCACTGCGCGAGCGTGCGCCCGTCCGACGGATCCGCGCGCAGGGCCTCCGCCACCCGCCGCGCCCGGGGGTCGGCGGGCATCGGCGCCCTGACCGTCGTCACCGACACGGGACGCAACTGGTCCAGCAGGACGTCCTCCGCACGCTGCCGCGCCCCCGTGTCGAGGCCCTCCTGCGACAGATGCCCGATCAGCTCCCGTAACAGCCCGGAGACCGCGATGACTTGCGGCGTCCTCCAGCCGAACGGACAGCGGTCCGGCCAGAAGTACAGACTTCGCATCAGTGCGGCGCACGTGGCGCCCGTGGCGTGCGGGACGCCCGCCGGGATCCACAGTGCGACGGTCGACGGCAGCACCCACGTACGGCCCGCGGCGCGCACGGCCAGGACGCCGCGGGGCGCCCACGCCAGCTGATGGGCGCTGTGCCGGTGGACGTCGAACCACTCGTCCTCGCCGAGCGTGAAGCTCCCGACGGCTATGGCACTGCCGGTGGGGGCGACGACATAGCCGGCGGTCTGTCCTTTTGGCGACATGACTTGGCCTCCTGGCCCGTATACGACACGGTCACCTGATTCCTAGCCTCGTCGCATGCCGATGAATCTCATTCACCGCCGTCTGTGCAGTTCCGAGAAGTGGTCCCGGGCCGTGGAGGACCGTCTGCTGCCATGGGCCCTGGACGGAGTGCCGCTCGGGCCCGACGCCCTGGAGATCGGGCCGGGTTACGGGGCCACCACGCGCGTCCTGCTGCGCGGGGAGGGCGTGACAGGGCTGAGCGTCGTCGAGGTCGACGCGGGCTACGCGGCCGGGCTGCGCCGGGAGTTCGGCGACCGGGCCGAGGTCGTGCACGGCGACGGCACCGCCCTGCCCTGGCCAGACGGCCGCTTCGACTCGGTCGTCTGCTTCACCATGCTCCACCACGTCCCCTCGCCCGCCCGCCAGGACGCCCTCTTCGCCGAGGCACACCGCGTGCTGCGCCCGGGCGGCGTCTTCGCCGGCTGCGACTCGCTGAGCAACTGGCGCTTCCGGCTGATCCACTGGGGCGACACCTGCGTGCCGGTGCCGCCCGCGACACTGGAGACGCGGCTGAGGGCGGCGGGGTTCGCGAAGGCGACGGTGGAAGTGGGGACGGGAAGCTTCCGTTTCCGGTCGGTACGGGCGGGGTGAGGACGGTGACGGCCGGCCTGCCGTCCGCACGGGGGTCGGACGGCGCGGCCGCACCTGGCCACCCGGAAATCGATTAGGCGGAATCAGACAGTCCTGCAATCATCACGTGGCTCGAATCCGACCACTCAAGGAGCAGGTACACACCCGCGTGGACATGACGACGACCTTCCAGCTGACCCGGCGCGAACTGCAGTCGGCCACCCGCAAGAGCGGGATCATGATCCCGGTATACGGTGCCCTCGTCCTCGGGATCATGATGAGCACCCTCTTCGGAGCGTCGGGGACGAGGGTCGTCCCCACGGTCGTGACCTGCGTCCTGGGCGTGGCGGCAGTCGAGTTCGGCATCCGGCGGTCCATCAAGCGGAGCGCGTCGCTCATCGACACCCCGTGGACGGTGCGGATCACCGAGCGGGGTTTCGGCCTGACCACCGGCGTCAGCCACTCGGAGGTCGACTGGTCCGCGTACGCGCGCGTCACGTCCAAGGCCGGCTTCTGGTACCTGCGCCAGCCCAACCGGGCGGCGGTGATCCTCCCGCAGCGCGCCTTCACCGAGGCCCAGCGGGCGGAGCTGACCGCGTTCTTCGCGGCCCGCTTCCCCGCGGGCAAGCGGGCCGGCTGACCGTTCGTACGATCGCTGTTGTACCGCCTCCGTTTCCGCTCCGGCCCGGCATTCGTGGAATCATGTGCCGGAGCGGCGTCGTGAGACTTCGTGAGGCTAGTAACGCGGCAGGTTCTCCGTGGAGATGGTCCAATCGCCGATCGTGACGTCCTCCCCGTAGACGAAGTCCTTCCGGATCGCGTAGCGAGGGCCGGACGGGGTCCGGTGGATGCCGGAGAAGACGGCTCCTTCGCCCTTGCGAGGATCGAAGATCGCGTATACCGGGATTCCGAGCAGGGGGTAGTCCCGCATCTTGCCCACCCAGTCGTTGTCCGGGTTGGACCGGGAGACGACTTCGACGGCGGCGATGACGGTGCGCGGGTCGAAGGACCCTTCGACTTCCATGTCCGCTTCGGCGATCACCATGATGTCCGGATGGCGCATCACGCCTTCGTGGACGTCCTCCACGTCGGGCGTTCCGGTGTGAGCCAGCAGATCGTCCGGCATGACCTTCTCGAGACGGCGGCTGATGCGTGCCGCTGTCAGTTCGTGAGGTCCCCCCGGCGACATCATGTCGTGAACGATCCCTTCCCTCGTGATCTCCAGTTTGCCGGGCACGCTCTCCTGTATCTGCTCGACGACGTCTCGCATCGCCTGGTAGTGGAAGACGCCACACCCTGTGTGGTCCGGGGCGATCGTCATGACGCTCGCTCCTCTCTGCTACGGCGGCCCTGCGGTTCGGCCGGAGATACCGGAATTCATGCTAGCGCCGTGCACCGGGACACCGCGTTTTTCGCGGGCCTGGCCGAACGGCATCGAGCGCCTGCCTCCGCCCGCAGCTTCCGGGCCGGGGAGGCCGGGTCGTAGCCGGGCCCTGTGTCCTGCCGCCCGCCGACAGGGGGCGTCGATCGTCCACGAGGGCGTGCTGAGATCATCCCCCGGTGACATCCAGCACCACCACAGCCCGCTTCGCCGGTGACTTCGAGGCCCATCTCACCGTGCGCGCCGCCGGGCCCGCGACCGTGGACGCGCTCGAGCGGTACGCGGCCCGCCATGGCATGAAGTGCGCGCACATCGTGCTGGACCGGGGCAGGACGCCCAGCCAGCCGATGCTCACCCTGCGCGGCTCCGGGCGGCTGCCCGTGGTGCGGGAGGCGGTGGAGGACGCGGCGCGCGGGGTGCGGAGGGCCGGGTTCGCGGTCGTCCGGACGAAGATCGAGGCGACCCCGTGGGCGGAGGGCGTGCCCGGCACCGACGCGGAAGCCGCGGCCCTCGGGGCGCGGTACTACTTCGAACACCACGTGAAACTCCTGCTCACCCCAGGCACGGACACCTCCTCCCTCACGGCGCTCGCCGAGGCCCATGGCGCGCACCTCTCCCGCAACGCCCGCCGGGTGCGGGCGGACGGCCGTGCCGAACGGTTCGTCACCCAGCGGTGCCGCCTGGTGGGCCGCCCGACGGCGGAGGAACGGCTGGACGTGCTGCTGGCCGCGCTGCGCGACGCCGGGTACGACATGGCCTCCAGTGAACGGGAGTTCGTCGTGCACGACAGTGACGAGTCGGTCGACGACGGCTGGATCAACGAGCAGAACACTGAGGACGTGGACGCATGACGACGACCCCCTGGGAGCAGTTCTCGTACGGACCGTGGGAGGCGACGACCGTCGTCCCCCAGCTCCCGCCCGACGAGGCCACCCGGCAGGAGAAGGACCTGCCGGCGACGCTGCGCCCGGTGCCCGGCGAGGGCGTCGTGCAGCACCCCGTGTACGACCCGGCGGCCAACCACCACGTCCTGGGCATGCGGCTGAGCGAGCCCCGGTTCACGGACCCGGAGCGGGGCGAGGCCTGGTTCACGGCCCGGCGCCACGCCCTGGACCACGTGCTCGCGGCGGTCGCGGGCTCCCCGTGGGCGGAGCACCTGGTGCTGCGCGGCAGCGTGCTGCTCAAGGCGTGGTTCGGCGACGCTGCCCGGGAGCCCGGTGACCTGGACTTCGTCGTCGTCCCCGACACCTGGCGACTGGAGGACGACCGTACGGACGCCATGCTCGACGGCATCGCCCGCGCCGCCGAGGCCGCCTCACGCGCGTCCGGCGGCTCCGTCCGCATCGACGCGGCGGGCGCGGTCAGCGACGAGATATGGACGTACGACCGGGTGCCGGGCCGCCGGCTCGTCCTGCCCTGGACGGCCGGGGCAGATCTGCCTCCGGGCACCGTCCAGCTCGACTTCGTCTTCAACGAGACGCTGCCCGCCCCGCCCGTCCTCACCGGGATCCCGCCCCTCGGCGGTGGCACGGGCGGACCCGTCTCCCTCATGGCGGCGAGCCCGGAACTCTCCCTCGTGTGGAAGATCCTGTGGCTGGTGAGCGACATGCACCCCGAGGCCAAGGATCTCTACGACGCGGTCCTCCTCGCGGAGAGCGTGACCGTGCCGTACGAACTGCTGAAGCACGTCCTCACGGAAGCGGGGGAGTGGTCCGGCCTCTCCTACATCCTCGGCGAGGCCGGCGAGGTCGACTGGCCCGAGTTCGAGAAGGACTACCCGGACGACACGGAGACCGGCGGCGGCTATCTGCTGCGCCTCGTCGTCGCCCTGTCCCGGGGCTACGTGCCGGACGAGGCCGACGCGTACGCCCGGCTGGCCGTCGCCTTCGAGGACGTCACGGCCGTCCTGCGCGAGGAGCACGCGGCGGGCGGCATGGAGGCCGTCGAGTCGTGGTTCGCCCACCGCGTGGTGTCCAGCATCTGTGCCCTGATCACCGTCCGCGAGCTGCTGGGCCGCTCCGAGTGCACCCTGCGCGAGGCGGCGGACGTGGTGGTGTCCTTCCGCGACCGGCGCCACGGTCGGGACGACCGCCCGGCTGTCACCCCGTACCACGGCGACCCGCGCGACCTGGCGGCGCGGCTGGAGGAGATGGGGTAGCCGGCCGGCGCTCCCCGAGTCAGGCCCGGGCGCGCAGGGCGAACATCAGCGGGATCCTGGGCTCGCCCTCCGGCAGCCGCCACCAGCCGCATTCGTCCCGCTCCATGGAGGCGAACCGCTGCCAGGGCAGCAGATCGGTCTCCCGCAGGAGGTCCACGGTCAGCCCCGCGCCGGTGACGGCGGTGACGACCTCGCCGATCCCGTGCCGCCACTCGAAGCTCGTCGTCGCCTCGCGCAGCGGCGGGCCGTCGGTGTACGTGTGGGGGCTGTCGCTGCGGACCGGGCCGCGCCCGCCCAAGTAGTCGTGCGCGAGCAGCAGATCGTGCTCCCCGGGCCTGGCCACCGGGCCGAGCGCGTTGAGCAGCGGATGGAACTCCACCACGTACAGCACGCCGCCCGGGCGCAGCAGATCACGGACCACCTCCGCCCAGGCGGCCAGGTCCGGCAGGTAGCACAGGGCGCCCTTGCCGGTGTAGACCACGTCGAACCGCCGCCCGCCGAGCGCCTCGACGGCCCGGTGCACATCGGCCCGGACGAACTCCACCTCGCGGCCCGCCTCCTCCGCGAGCCGCCGTGCCTGCGCCACGGCCTCCCCGGAGAAGTCCAGCCCGACCGTGTGCTCCGCGCCCCGGGCGGGGAACGCCTGGGTCTCGGTGCCCAGATGGCACTGGAGGTGCAGCACCCGCCGCCCGGGGAGGGTGCCCAGGTCCTCCCACTCGAAGGGGGCGAACCAGTCCTCGGGGGAGCGGGAGCCGTCCAGCCCGTAGAAGGCGCTGGCCACGTGCACGGGGGTACGGGCGTCCCAGTTGCGCCGGTTGGCGCGCAGCATCTCTTCCTCGGTCGTCATGGGGCCGTTCTACCGTTCAACCGCTCGACCGGGCGAGAACATCACCGGTCCGCTAGTGACAAAAACGTATCCGTGTTCTTCGATGTGCGTGACCGTTCCATCACACACAGGAAGTGATCGCATGCTGCGCGCGTTACGTGCCCTCGGCCTCGCTGTTCTCACGGCAGGTCTGACCCTCACAGCGGTCCCGGCCGCGACCGCCGCCCCGGCCGTCGGCCCGGCCGCCGCCCCCGCGGCCGAACGGCCGCTCACGCCCATCGGTGGCGGCACCGGGATCATCTTCCGGATCACGCCGACCCCGGAGGAGCGCCAGAGCTTCATGGTCTGCACCCTCACCGCCGTCGGCCGTGACAACGCGGGCAACCTGGTCGGCCTGACCAACGCCCACTGCTTCACCGACGAGAAGGGCAACAAGCTCGTCGGCGAGAAGGTCTACCGGGACACCTCCCCCGCTGGCACCGCGGCCGCCCCCGCCGACCTCAACGCCAGCCGCCCCGACCTGGAGACCGGCCCCATCGGCACGGTCACCTACGTCAGCACGCCCAACAACCTGCTCAACGCCGGTCCCAAGGGCCTCGACTTCGCGGTCATCAAGCTGGACGAGTCGAGAGTCGCCCCCACCACCACCGTCGGCGGAGTGACCATCACCTCGATCGGCGCCCCGCCCCCCAACGGCACCCGTATGTGCAAGCAGGGCCACCGGACCGGCCTGACCTGCGGCATCAAGCTGGGCACCCACGACATCTGGTTCACCCACCTCATCTGGACCAACGGCGGCGACTCCGGCTCCCCCGTGGTCAGCGGCCAGACGCTGGTCGGCAACGCCTGGGGCGTGCAGCACAGTTCGGCGATCCTGGACATCATCGCCGAGATGAACGCCAACGGCGGCGTCGGCGCGGGCTTCCACCTGGCGGTCTGAGCCGAGGAGGGGCCGACCAGGGCACGGCCCTAGGGCGGAAGTCCTAGCCGGAGATCCGCACAGCGGCGGAGCCGGGTCCCGGTCGGCGGCTGAAAGGGTGGTGATCCTCCGATATCCACTGGAACCGCCCTGGGAGATCACATGGAGCCCGCGCCCGCGTCCAGCCGTGACGTGACCACCCCCGAAGCCGCCCCCGAAGCCGCCCCCGCCCCCGACATGTCGGGGGTACTGCGACTGATGGAGGAGACCTTCGGGTTCCTCCACTCCGCCGCACTGCGGACCGCCGCGCGGCTCCGGCTCGCCGACCACCTCGCCGACGGACCGCGCACCCCCGCCGAACTCGCCGGCGCCACCGGCACCGACGGCGCGGCACTGCGCCGGCTGCTGCGACTGCTGGCGTCGCGCGGAATCTTCCAGGAGGACGGGACGGGCGCGTTCGGGCTGACCCCCGCCGCGTCCGCCCTGCGCACCGGCATACCGGGCTCGCTCCACGCCACGGTGCTCCTGGTCACCGACGACATGTTCCTGCGCCCCTCGGCCGACCTCGCCGAGACCGTACGCACCGGGGAATCCGCCTTCCCCAGGGTCTTCGGCACCCCCTTCTTCCAGCACCTCGCGACCGACAGCGCGGCCCGCGAGGTCTTCGACGCCGGGATGGCGGCCTTCTCCGGCCCGCTCGACGACGTGGTCGCCGCCGCGTACCCGTTCCCGGACCGGGGCACGGTCGTGGACGTCGGCGGCGGCCGGGGCGGACTGCTCCGCTCCGTCCTGCTGCGCCACCCCGGCCTCTCGGGCGTCCTCTTCGACCAGGCACCGGCGCTGCGCGAACCCCTCCTCGACTCCGCGGAGCTGACGGGACGCTGGCGGGCCGAGCCCGGCGACTTCTTCGCCGCCGTCCCGAAGGGCGACGTCCACGTCCTCAAGCACGTCCTGCCCGACTGGAGCGACGACGACTGCGTCCGCATCCTGCGCTCCTGCCGGCAGTCCCTAGCCCCGGGCGGCCGGGTCCTGGTCGTCGACGCGGCCCCGCCGGCGGGTAATGCCCCGCACCCCGGCAAGGAGCTCGACATCATGATGCTGACCGCCCTCGGCGGCAGCACCCGCACCCCGGCGGAACTCGCCACCCTCTTCACCCACGCCGGCCTCCGCCACGTCCGCACCCTCCCCACCCCGGGCTTCGCCTCGATCATGGAGGCGGAGGCGGCCACGGACTGACCACCGGAACGTCAGCCGTCGGCCCTGGCCACCCCCACCGGGCAGGAGACGCCCGTGCCGCCTATGCCGCAGTAGCCGTTCGGGTTCTTGGCGTCCGAGAGGTACTGCTGGTGGTAGGCCTCCGCGTAGTGGAACGGGCCCGCCGGGAGGATCTCCGTGGTGATGTCGCCGTAGCCCGACGCGCGCAGTACCGACTGGTACGCCTCGCGTGAGGCCTCGGCGGCGGACTGCTGCTCGGGGGAGTGGGTGTAGACCGCCGAGCGGTACTGGGTGCCGCAGTCGTTGCCCTGGCGGTTGCCCTGGGTGGGGTCGTGGGACTCCCAGAAGAGCTTGAGCAGGGACTCGTACGAGACCAGGGCAGGGTCGAAGACCACGCGGACCACCTCCGTGTGGCCCGTCAGGCCGCTGCACACCTCCTCGTACGTCGGGTACGGCGTGGTGCCGCCCTGGTAGCCGGCCAGGGTCGTCCAGACGCCCTCGGTCTGCCAGAACTTGCGCTCCGCGCCCCAGAAGCAGCCCAGGCCGAAGTCGGCCACGGCCAGGCCCTCGGGATAGGGGGCGGCCAGCGGGGTGTCCAGGACGCTGTGGCGCTCCTGGAGGGGGAAGGCCGGGGCGGCGCGGCCGGGCAGGGTCTCCTCGGGGGTGGGGAGATGGTTCCGGTGGCGGCTGACGAACATCATCGGGCTCCTCGCTTCGGCGGTCCGTCCGGGACAACGTACGCGCCGCCCCCAGGATTCCGCCCCGGCCGGGCAGAGGCCCGGCCGGTCGACGGCTGCTCGGTCAGCGGCGGCCGGACGCTGTTCGGGCTCCCGCGATCGCCAGGTTGCGGCAGTGGCAGAAGAACTCCGCCGACTTCGTGTAGTCGCTCCAGGGCCTGGCCCCCACCCAGCCGTCCACCAGGCGGTACTGCTCCACTGCCTCCGCGTGGCGCTCCTGCTTCGTCAGGAGGTACGCCAGCATGTGACGGGCGCCCGCCAGCCGGGGGTGGTCCGGGCGGCACGCCGCCACGTCGATCAGGGCCGTATCGATCATGGTGGTCAGGTCCACGGAGCGGTAGGCGACGTCCGGGGCGTCGTCGTCCAGGTGGTCGTACCAGTACTGCAGCGGCAGCAGCGTCATCAGGTTGCCGGGCGGGGCCGTGCGCGCGGCGGTCCACGCGAACTCCAGGGCCAGCTCCTCGGAGCCGAGCCACCTTGGGTACCAGTACGACAGCGCGTTCGAGTGGGCCTCGTAGTGGTACGGAGCGCGGGCGGTGATCTCGGCCCACAGCTCCCGCATTTCCTCGTGCGAGGCGCTCAGCCCCTTGCGAAGGGCGATCTGGGAGACGAAGGGGGTCGGGTCGCCGGGTGCGGCCAGGGACACGGCACGAGCGAAGTCCTCCCGCGCCTCCTGGAGCACCCTGAGGAAGCCCATGGCCTGCTCGGCCGTGGTGTCCTTGGCCCAACCCGAGCCACGGACCTCCCAGGCCACGATCACCTTCGCGGCGGCCTTGACGACGGCCGCGCCCGGGTCGTCAGGACGCGCCGCCTCCCAGGCCCGCAGCCAGGCGTCGTCCTTGGCCGCCTCCTGGGCGGTGATCCCGACCAGCGCCGAGCGCCGGTCCCAGTCGGTGCCCACGGCATCGAGTGCCCGGGCGGCGGGCTGCCAGTCGCCTCGTTCCAGGGCCGCCACCAAGGCGATGGCCTCGTGGTCCGCGAAGGACCGGTCCGTGTTCTGCCGCTCCTGCGGCAGCCAGCCCTCGGCGGCCAGCTGGGCGGCGGACGGGGTCGCGCGCCGCTTCCTCCTGAACCACAGGAAGGCGGAGACGGCTATGACGATGATGGACAACAGCATGCAGGGTTCCGATCGGAAACGGGGTCAGGCAGAAGCAGGAAGGGACGTGACCAGCTCGCGCAGCGGGCCTGTGTCCGGTACGTCCGCCATCGCGGGGCGCACCGCGTCGGCCGCGGCCTCGTCCACGACGGTGCCGTCCGGCAGCATGAGCCGTGCCGGGCCGGACCACGACAGCTCCCAGCGGGCGCCGGCCGATTCGACGAGCGCGAGCTCCGTCAGCTCGCGCAGCCCCGCGTGCAGTGCCGGGCGCAGGAACTCGCGGGCCGCGCGCCCACTGGCGCCCGCCGCCTCCGGCGACTTGGGCAGGTGGTCGGCCACCTCCCACAGCCGTCCGGCATCGGCCAGGTCGAGGAGGGCGGAGAGGCCGGTGAGCGGGTCGGTGAGCGGGTCGGTGGGCGCGTTGCCGTCGGCGGCAGGGGTGCGTACCGCACCCAGCGCCGTGCGCAGCGGCTCGGCGGCCGCCTCGGTCTGCGCGTGGACGGCCCGGTGCATCAGCTCGGGCCAGTCCACCCGGGCCATGGCCCGCGCCTCGGACGTCAGGACGGCGTCCTCGAGGTCGGCCATGACCCGCTCCGGCTCGCGCAGCAGCGCGAGCGCGGGACGGGCGTCCGCCATGGCACGGCCGTCGTCGGGCAGCGCCTCGATCCGCTCCACGCGCACGGCCACCGGCGGGTGGGTGTCGTACGGGGAGGGCTCCGCCGGCGGCAGCTCGTCGCGCAGGCCGGCCAGGTTCTCCTGCAGTCCGGGGGCGGTGAGCAGCCTGCGAAGGCCGCCGAAGACCTCGCCGCGCGGCGGCAGGAGGCCGATGCCCACGCCGGCGGTGGCGTAACGGCTCGTGTAGAAGTCGTGCGCGGCGTCGAGGACGGCGGTCTCGCGCAGCGCCGAGGCGGTCGCGTCCCGGCCCGCGACCCGGGCGGCCAGACGGTCGGCGGCGAGTTCCTGCCGCCGGCCGTCGCCGTGCGTGACGCGCAGGTAGAGCGCCGCGTACGCCAGGAAGGGCTTGGCCATCAGGCCGTAGCTCTTCCCCGCCCGGCCGGTGTCGATCCTCTTCGGCGCGCGGCCCTTGCGGACGGCCTTCTCGGCGGCCTTCTCCTGACGGGCCCGCTCCTCGCCGATCCGCCGCTCCTCCTGCTCCCGGAAGGCCTCCGCCGTGCGCAGCACGCTGTCGCGCCCGCGCAGGACGATGCCCGCGAGGCGGGTGTCGGTGTTGCCGTAGTGGGCGAGTTCGTGGGCGATGACGGCATGCAGCTGGGCCTCGGTCAACCCGGTCAGCAGGGGGACGCCGAGGTAGAGCCGGCGAGGGCCGGGGAACAGGCCGAGCAGCCGGGCGTCCTCGGCGACGCCCGCGTTGACGTCGCCGGTGAGGACGATCGCGTCGGGCGCCCGGGTGCCCGTCCGCTCGGCCAGGGAGCGGACGGCGCGCCAGAGTTCCGGCTGCTCGGCCTCGGTGACGGCCAGTCCGCCCGGTCCCTCGGCCTTGGCGGTGCGGAGCGTGAAGGCGCCCCGCAGCACCGGGACGGCGAGCACGACGGAGAGGACGTACACCTTCACCATGGCCAGGCCGGGTGCCCAGAGCGTCGCGGCGACGTCGGCGCCCACGAGGACACCGAGCACGAGGACGACGAGCAGATAGAAGCCGGCCAGGAGGACAAGTGCGCGCAGCGCACGCAAAGATGTGCCCACTGGGCAATAACCCCCACACGGGTTCGAAAGAAATGGAGCGTGGGGATCATATGTGCGCCCGGGGCGGCGACGTCAGCCGAGCCGGCGCGCCCCCGCCACCGCCATCGCCCGGTACGCGGTGTAGGCGGCCACCGGGTCCGGCTCGTACGTCCACGGGAGCGCCCCGATGTGGCCGTCGATCTTCCGGAACTGTTCCAGGGCCTCCGCGTGGCGCTCGGCGCGGACCAGGAACCAGGCCAGCAGATGGCGGACGTGCGGCAGCACCGGGTGGTTCTCCGGGGCGTGGTGCACCGCGTACTGCGCGGCCTCGATCGCGTCGCCGATCACCGCGCTCTGGAACATGCCGCGCACCAGCTGCACGTCGGGCAGGTGGTCGAAGACCGCGAACAGCGGCAGCGCGGGCAGCAGGCTGCCCTCCGGCGCGGAGGCGGCCGCGCGCCGGGCGAAGGCCTCGGCCTGCTCCCGGGAGCCGTGCCACTTCGCGCTCCAGTAGCGCAGCGCGTTCAAGTGCGCCCCCATGTGGCCCGGCGCGCGGGTGGTCACGGTCTCCCACACGGACTGGAACTCCGCCTCGCTCGCGCCCAGGCCCCGGGCCACGCCCAGTTCGACGATGTACGGGACGGGGTCGCCCGGCGCCAGCAGGGCCGCCTCGGCGCAGACCGTGCGCGCCTCCTCCAGGATCATCCGGAAGTCCTGCGAGGACGGGTCGCGCATCGCCTGCTGGACGAGGAACTCCGCCTGCACCGCCGCGCCGCCCGCGTCCTTGGGCGCCACCACGCGCCAGTGCCGCAGCCACATCCCGCCCGTGCCCGGCGCCTCGGCCAGCTCCTGGGCCGCCGCGCCGGCCAGGGTCTGCACCCGCTGCCAGCGCAGCTCGGCGGCGCTCGTGGCGGGCGTACGGGCCAGCAGCTCGGCGGCCGGCTTCCAGTCCTGGGTGCGGCGGGCCTCCGCCACGGCGGCCAGCAGCTCCTCGTCGGGGCCGGGCAGCCGTACGTCGAGCCGCTCGGGCGGGACGAAGGCGTGGGCGCCGGCCGGGTCGACGGCGGCCCCGGCCCCCTGGACGACACCTCGCACGGCCCGGTACCGCCGGATCGCGGGGGCCACCACGACACCGCAGATCACGGTGACGGCGAGGAGGATAAAGAGAATCTCCATGAACTGTCCTGAGGAACGAAGGGGCTGACCGAAGAAGCTGACCGAAGAAGCTGATCGTCGAGGCCGACCGGAGGGGCCGGACGACGGTACAACGTGACAAACCGGCGAATCGTTCATCTGCCGGTTACAAGTGAACAGGAGCGATCGGGCGAACGGGCACTACTCTCGGATGAATGAGCGACCAGCACAGCTTCGAGACCCTCGCGATCCACGCCGGGCAGGAAGCGGACCCGCTGACCGGGGCCGTCGTACCGCCCATCTACCAAGTGTCCACGTACAAGCAGGACGGCGTCGGCGGTCTGCGTGGCGGTTACGAGTACAGCCGCAGCGCCAACCCCACGCGCACGGCCCTGGAAGAGAACCTGGCGGCCCTCGAGGGCGGTGTCCGGGGCCTCGCCTTCGCCTCGGGCCTGGCCGCCGAGGACACCCTCCTGCGCACGCTGCTCGCGCCGGGTGACCACGTGGTCATCCCGAACGACGCCTACGGCGGCACGTTCCGGCTCTTCGCCAAGGTCGTGAGCCGCTGGGGCGTGGAGTGGTCGGTCGCCGACACCTCCAGCCCGGACGCCGTGCGCGCCGCCATCCGGCCCGAGACCAAGGCCGTCTGGGTCGAGACCCCCTCCAACCCCCTCCTCGGCATCACCGACATCGCCGCCGTCGCGGGCGTCGCCCACGAGGCCGGTGCCAGGCTCGTCGTCGACAACACCTTCGCCAGCCCCTACCTCCAGCAGCCGCTGTCCCTGGGCGCGGACGTCGTCGTCCACTCCACCACCAAGTACATGGGCGGCCACTCCGACGTCGTCGGCGGCGCCCTGATCACGGCCGACGCCGGCCTGGGCGAGGAGCTCGCCTACCACCAGAACGCGATGGGCGCCGTCGCCGGCCCCTTCGACTCCTGGCTGACGCTGCGCGGCATCAAGACCCTCGCCGTGCGCATGGACCGCCACACCGCCAACGCCGAGCGCGTGGTGGAGCTGCTCGTCTCGCACCCGAAGGTGACGCAGGTCTACTACCCGGGCCTGCCCGAGCACCCGCTGCACGAGGTCGCGGCCAAGCAGATGCGCGGCTTCGGCGGCATGGTGTCCTTCCGCGTCGCGGGCGGCGAGGAGGCGGCCGTCGAGGTGTGCAACCGCGCCAAGCTCTTCACGCTGGGCGAGTCCCTGGGCGGCGTCGAGTCCCTGATCGAGCACCCGGGCCGGATGACGCACGCCTCGGTCGCCGGCTCCCAGCTGGAGGTCCCGGCGGACCTGGTCCGCGCCTCGGTGGGCATCGAGTCGGTGGACGACCTGCTGGCCGACCTGACGCAGGCGCTGGGCTGACATCGGTTGACAACCGGGGGTCCGGGGCGCGGCCCCGGGAAACGGTGAAGGGGCGGGACCGGGGCCTCACTCCGCCGCGACGGCGATCCGCCACCGCGGCGGTGGCCGGCGGTGCCCGGCCCGCCTCAGTCCCCGCCCCACAGCGGCGGCGCCGTATCCGACGGCCGTGCCCGCCACGGCTCTTCGGCCGCGGCCCACACGCCGAACGCCACCAGGGTGAGTAGCAACAGCACCCACCCCACGGCCCGCACCACCCGCCGCCTGCGCACGATGCGCGCGCCCCGCGCGGCCGCCCGCGCCACCAGCTCCGTCGGCACCGCCGGACGGGGCCCGTCCAGCAGCCGCCGGACCTCTGCCTCCCGGCGGTCCTGGCCGCTCACGCGGCCACCGCCGTCACCGTGAGGACCGCCCGCGCGCACAGCGCCCGTACGCGCTCCACGGAGACCCCGAGCGCCGCCGCCGTCTGCTCCTCGGCGACCCCCTCGTACAGCCGCAGGACCACCACCAGCCGCTCCTGCGGCGTCAGCCGGGCCAACGGCCCCGTGCCGCCCCGGTGGCGGCCCCGCGCCGAGCGGGCGTGGCGGGCGTAGCGCGCCACGAGCTCCTGGCGGGCGTGTTCGTACGGATCCTCGCCGCCGAGACCGCCGAGACCGCCAAGGTCGCCGAGGCCGTCCCAGGCGGCGTACGTACGGGCGAGGGCGCGGGTCAGCAGTCGTTCGGCGGCCTCCCGGTCACCGGTCAGCAGCAGCGCGGTGCGCAGCAGTCTGCCGCCCGCGCCCCCGGCGAACGCTTCGAACTCCCGGGCGCGGCGGCGCTCCCGGGCGTCCTGCCGCTCTCGCACCCCTCCAGAACAGGACAGCCGCGCGCCCCGGTCAAGAGGTCGGCGGCACCTGCTGGGGCTGGGTGAAGTGGATGTCGGACAGGGCCGTGTTGAAGCGGGTGAGCAGGGTGCAGAAGACGTCCCGCTCGTCCTCGGACCACCCGTCCGTGCACAGTGCCATCAGCTCGCGCCGGGACGCGCGGACCTCCTCCAGGCGGGCCTTGCCGCGCGGGGAGAGCTGAAGGACGACGGCGCGGCCGTCCTCGGGGTGCGAGGTGCGCTTGACCAGGCCGGTGTCGACGAGCGGCGCCACCTGGCGGGTGACGGTCGAGGAGTCGATGCCCATGCCCGCGGCGAGCGCCTTGACGCCCATGGGGCCTTCCTGGTCGAGGCGGTTGAGCAGGAGGTAGGCGGCGCGGTCCATGGAGTTGTGGACCCGGCCTACGCCACCGAGCCGGGTCTGTTCGGCGCGGCGGGCGAAGACGGCCACCTGGTGCTGGAGGGCGTCGAGGACGCCGGGTGCGAGGTCGGTCGTCATGTCCTGAGAGGTGGGCATGGCCTGGGGCTCACTTCGTACGGCGGGCAGGGATACGGAGCTGGAATCGCTGAGAATGGGGGACAGAGTACGCGTCCTCAAGCGCTGTTGTACCAGTGCTCCGCAAACCGGTCGGTATGTATGTATGCGCCGCCCGGATCACCCCTTACGTCCCTGCTGTATGCCCCATATATCCGCTCCGTTCGGGCCCCTTCGCGGGGCGGTGACCGGCGCGATACTGAGGTCATGGCCGCACGTCCGGTGACCCTCGGCGATGTGCGCCGGGCGCGGGAGACGCTGTCGGGGGTCGCCCGGATCACCGCCCTGGAGAGCAGCCGCCAGCTGTCCGGGCTCGTCGGCGCGCCCGTCCACCTCAAGTGCGAGAACCTCCAGCGCACCGGCTCGTTCAAGATCCGTGGCGCCTACGCCCGGATCGCGGCCCTGACGCCCCCCGAGCGCGCCGCGGGCGTCGTCGCCGCCAGCGCCGGCAACCACGCGCAGGGCGTGGCGCTGGCCGCCTCGCTGCTGGGGGTGCGCTCCACGGTGTTCATGCCCGAGGGCGCCCCGCTGCCGAAGGTGGCCGCCACCCGTGAGTACGGCGCCGAGGTGCGCGCCTGTGGCCAGGGGCTGGACGAGGCGCTGGGCGCGGCCCGCGCGTGGGCGGAGCGGACGGGCGCGGTGCTCGTCCACCCTTACGACCACCCGGACGTCGTGGCCGGTCAGGGCACGGTGGGGCTGGAGATCCTGGAGCAGTGCCCCGAGGTGCGCACCGTCGTCGTGGCGGTCGGCGGGGGCGGGCTGATCGCCGGGATCGCGGTGGCGGTCAAGGCGCTGCGGCCGGACGTGCGGATCGTGGGCGTCCAGGCGGCGGGCGCCGCCGCGTACCCGCCGTCGCTGGCCGCCGGGCACCCGGTGGCGGTGGCGCACCCGGTGACGATGGCGGACGGCATCAATGTGGGCCGCCCCGGCGAGGTGCCGTTCCGGATCGTGGCGCGGCTGGTCGACGAGGTCCGTACGGTCTCCGAGGACGGGATCGCCGCGGCCCTGCTGCTCTGTCTGGAACGGGCCAAGCTCGTGGTCGAGCCGGCCGGCGCGAGCCCGGTGGCGGCGCTGCTGGCGGACCCCGGCTCGTTCCGGGGCCGGGGCCCGGTGGTGGCCGTGCTGTCGGGCGGCAACGTCGATCCGCTGCTCTTGCAGCGCGTCCTGCGCCACGGTATGGCCGCCGAGGGCCGCTTCCTGTCGCTGCGACTCCCGCTGCCGGACCGCCCCGGGGCGCTCGCCGCGCTGCTGGAAGTGGTCTCCGCCGCGGACGCCAACGTCGTCGACGTCGTCCACGAACGCACCGATCCCCGCCTGGGTCTGACGGAGGCCGAGGTCGAGCTCCATCTGGAGACGGCGGGTCCGGAGCACCGCGCGGAGGTGCGCGAGGCCCTGCGCGCCGCGGGCTATCCGCTGTCCCCCTGCTGATATCCGGCGGGCCGCCCCGATATCCGTATCCGGAAGTAAGGACCACGCATATCCGGTGGCATTCATTCAGAGGGCGCATCGGCACCGATGAACGTAAAATCAACTATTACGTCACCCAAACGGGGAGAACATCCATGCCAGGCGCTATTTACGCCGAAGGCCTGGTCAAGACCTTCGGCGACGTCACAGCCCTGAACGGCGTCGACCTCGACGTTCCGGAAGGGACCGTTCTAGGACTGCTCGGCCCCAATGGCGCCGGCAAGACCACCGCCGTGCGCGTGCTCACCACCCTCATCAAACCCGACCGCGGTAAAGCCGTGGTGGCGGGCGTCGACGTGCTGAGGAAACCCAACGACGTCCGGCACTCCATCGGCCTGTCCGGCCAATTCGCGGCCGTCGACGAATACCTGACGGGCCGTGAGAACCTCCGGATGGTGGGCCGGCTCTACCAGCTCAGCGGGCGCGACGCCAAGGCCCGCGCGGGCGAGCTGCTGGAGCGCTTCAACCTCACCGAGGCCGCCGACCGGCCCGCCAAGACCTACTCCGGCGGCATGCGCCGCCGCCTCGACCTCGCCGCCGCCCTGGTCGTCAGCCCGCCCGTGATGTTCATGGACGAGCCCACCACCGGCCTGGACCCCCGTAACCGCCAGGCGCTGTGGGAGGTCATCCAGGAGCTCGTCGCCGGCGGGACGACCCTGCTGCTCACCACCCAGTACCTGGAGGAGGCCGACCACCTCGCCCACGACATCTGCGTGATCGACCACGGCAGGGTCATCGCCCGGGGCACCTCCGACCAGCTCAAGGCGCGCACAGGCGGGGAGCGCGTCGAGCTGGTCGTCCACGAGCGCGAGCACATCACCCCCGCCCTCGGGGTGATCCGCGCCTTCGGCAAGGGCGAGCCCACCGTCGAGGAGCACACCCGCAAGGTCATCGTCCCGGTCTCCGGCGGCGCCAGGCTGCTCGCCGAGGTCATCCGGGAACTGGACGGGCGAGGCATCGAGATCGACGACATCGCCCTGCGCCGCCCGACCCTGGACGACGTCTTCATCTCGCTCACCGGGCACGCGGCCGAGAGCGACGAGCCCGGTGCCGTCGGCCCCGAGGCGAAGGAGGTGGCGGCGTCATGACCGCGACCGGCACCACCCTGTCCCGGCGGCCCGTGCCCGCGGCACGCGGCGGGGCGGCCGTCCAGTCCGTCCGCGACTCCCTGGTCGTCGCCCAGCGCAATCTCATCCGCATGATCCGGATCCCCGAGGTCGTCGTCTTCGGCCTCGTCCAGCCGATCATGTTCGTGGTGCTGTTCAGCTATGTCTTCGGCGGCTCGATCGCCGTCGGCGGCAGCACCGCCCCGTCCACGTACCGCTCGTTCCTCATGGCCGGCATCTTCGCGCAGACCGTCACCTTCGCCACGGCCGGCGCGGGCGCCGGCATCGCCGACGACATGCACAAGGGCCTCATCGACCGCTTCCGCTCCCTGCCCATGGCCCGGGGCGCGGTCCTCACCGGCCGCACCCTCGCCGACCTCGTCCAGACCGCGCTCACACTCGTCGTCCTGGCGATCGTGGCGGTGATCGTCGGCTGGCGGATCCACGAGGGCGTCCTCAAGGCGCTCGGCGGCTTCGCCCTGCTGCTCCTGCTGGGCTACGCCTTCTCCTGGATCGGCGCGCTCATCGGGCTGTCCGTACGGACCCCGGAGGCGGCCACCTCGGGCGGGCTGATCTGGCTCTTCCCGCTCACCTTCATCTCCAACGCCTTCGTGCCCTCGGGCAACATGCCCACCGTGCTGCGCACCATCGCGGAGTGGAATCCCTTCAGCGCCACCGTGCAGGCGGCCCGGGAGCTGTTCGGCAACGTGCCGCAGGGCTATCCGGTGCCGGGCGCGTGGCCGATGCAGCATCCGGTGTGGGCGTCGCTGCTGTGGTCCCTGCTGATCATCGTGGTCTTCCGGGCCCTGTCGGTGCGCAAGTACCGCTCGGCGACGGCGTGATCACGAGACCGGCGTGATCACGAGACTCGTGTGATCACGAGACGGACGCGGCGGAGCCCCGGACCCGTATCGGGTCCGGGGCTCCGCCGTGAGGCCGGATCAGGGGCTCAGCCGCTGTAGGGCTTGGCCTCCAGGATGCGGACCATGGCCTTCTTGCCGTTCGGCAGCTCGTACTGGGCGTCCTCGCCGATCTTCTTGCCGTTGACACCGCTGCCGAGCGGCGACTGCGGCGAGTACGTCTCGATGTCCGAGCTGGCGTACTCGCGGGAGGCCAGCAGGAAGTCGAGGGTGTCGTCCGGGTCGCCGTCGAAGGCGATGGTGACGACCATGCCGGGGGCCACCACACCGTCGGTGGCGGGGGCCTCGCCGACCTTGGCGGACTCGAGGAGCTGCGTCAGCTGCCGGACGCGGAGCTCCTGCTTGCCCTGCTCCTCCTTGGCCGCGTGGTACCCGCCGTTCTCTCGCAGGTCACCTTCCTCGCGGGCCGCCGCGATCTTCGCGGCGATCTCGGTGCGAGCGGGACCAGACAGGTACTCCAGCTCGGCCTTGAGCTGGTTGTACGCCTCCTGAGTCAGCCAGGTGACGTTGTCGCTGGTCTGGGTCACAGGTGCTCCTCGTCGGTACTGGGGAATGCTGGGGATGCATCTCGATACAAATGAACGCCCTACTCAGAAGGGTGCACCTTCAAAGCGGGGCGAAACCACGAGCCTAACAATTACGTCCCGAAGGGGGGAAGGAGTAAGCGGGAGAAAATGCGCAAGAATCCCGTTAACGCAGGTCAGCGCGGTATCCCCGGGTAACGCCCGGAGGTGTCGGCCCCGCGGGAGCCCCGTGAGGTCAGCCCCGCGAGGTCAGCCCCGTGAGGCGGTCCGGCAGCCCTCCAGCTCCGTGGCGGCGGCGTGGGCCGTCGTCCGGATCTCCACCCGCTGGGCGAAGTGCTCCTCGCGCCGGTCGAAGGTCACGTCCTTGCGGGCCACCTCGCTGCCGTCCGCGCCCAGCGAGCGCAGGGTGCACACCGCGACGGCGTCCTTCTCCTTGCGGACCTCCACGACCGCCTGCACGGCCGAGTCGGAGACGGTCTGCGAACGGGTCAGCTGCCCGGTCACCTCCGACGAGGTGATGTAGTGCACACCGGCCCAGCCGACGAAGCCGAGCAGCGCCGCGCCGAGCACCGCTCCGACGATCTTCAGCTTGCGGTCGGCACGCTCGTCCGCCGAGCGGCCGTAGCGGCCCTCGGGCAGGGCATCGCGCTCCGCAGCCATGATCGTTCCTCCTGGGCGCCGATTTGTGAACGCGGAATGAAACGCGTCCCGCTTCGGTCACTATAGGAGGCGCCCCGGAAGTCCAATGGGAGGGGCCATGACCAGTGACTGAGGACCGAGCGTTGACTGAGCAGCTGCGAATGATGGCCGTTCACGCCCACCCCGACGACGAGTCGAGCAAGGGCGCGGCCACGATGGCCAAGTACGTGTCCGAGGGGGTGGACGTGCTGGTCGCCACCTGCACGGGTGGTGAGCGCGGCTCCATCCTCAACCCCAAGCTCCAGGGCGACCCGTACATCGAGAAGAACATCCACGAGGTCCGCGCCAAGGAGATGGCCGAGGCCCGCGACATCCTCGGCGTCAAGCAGGAGTGGCTGGGCTTCGTCGACTCCGGCCTCCCCGAGGGCGACCCGCTCCCGCCGCTGCCCGAGGGCTGCTTCGCGCTGGAGGACGTCGAGGAGGCGGCCGGCCGGCTGGTGAAGCTGATCCGCGAGTTCCGCCCGCACGTGATCACCACGTACGACGAGAACGGCGGCTACCCCCACCCCGACCACATCATGACCCACAAGATCTCGATGGTGGCCTTCGACGCCGCGGGCGACCCCGAGCGCTACCCCGAGGCCGGCGAGCCCTGGCAGCCGCAGAAGCTCTACTACAACCAGGGCTTCAACCGTCAGCGCACCCAGGCCCTCCACGACGCGCTGATCGAGCGCGGCCTGGAGTCCCCGTACGGCGAGTGGCTCAAGCGCTGGGACGAGATGGGCCGCGAGCGCACCCTGACCACGTTCGTGCCGTGCGCCGACTTCTTCGAGATCCGCGACAAGGCCCTGATCGCCCACGCCACCCAGATCGACCCCGACGGCGGCTGGTTCCGGGTCCCGATGGACATCCAGCGGGAGGTCTGGCCGACCGAGGAGTACGAGCTGGCGAAGTCCCTCGTCGACACTTCCCTCCCCGAGGACGACCTCTTCGCGGGCATCCGCAACAATTGACCCCATGATGATGAGCGCCCTTACGCTTGCCGCCGCGGATCTCGACCAGAACAAGGTCACCCCCGGAGTCCTCGGCTTCATCGTCTTCGCCGTCATCGGCGGGGCCGTGTGGTTTCTGATGAAGTCCATGAACAAGCACATGAAGCGGGTGGACTTCGAGGAGGCGCCCGACCCGTCGGGCGAGGCCGGCAAGACGACGGCGTGACGACGGCGCCCACGCCGGTGTTCGCACCGGCGTGACACCGGCGGCGTGACCGGACGGGCCCACCCGGGCCCGCCCGGCGCCGCCGGACCCCGCCCCGCCGTCGACTGGTGGCCCTGGTCGCCCGAGGCCTTCGCCGAGGCGCGGCGCCGAGGCGTGCCCGTGCTCCTGAGCGTGGGGTATTCGAGCTGTCACTCATGGGAGTCCTCAACGCGCCACGCTGAGGCGTGAAGCTCGGCGAGGCGCGATCAAGGCGTCTTTACGCCGATCGACGCGGACTCCCGCCTGTAGTGGCCGGTGGGCTGATCACCTGGGGGAGGGCTCCGGTGTCAGCTCTTCCTGGCCTATCTCCGTTCCCGACTTGTAGATCGTCACGACCCCGTCGTGGATGTCGTAGCGGTACGGAGGGTTGCTCGCCTCGTAACCGTCGCTGGTCCGCTCGGCGGGCATGGCGATGCCGGGCTCGCGCTGATCGCTGAATTCGCCAAAATAGTACAGTTTGCCCCCGCTGGTGCGGCATAGGGTGATCTGTTTGTTCGTTGTGCGGAAGGCCTTGACCAACTCCGCACCGTCACTCGACGGCAGCTTGTCGGCGATGCGCGTCGGACAGGGGGCAGCAGTGCCCGTGCGCGTGTCGGGGCTGTCCGGCGTGCCGGAGTCCGAGTCGAGCGCACTGATGCAGCTCCGGCCGGCCAGGAGGAGCACGATGCCGATGACGACGGCGCCCAGGCAGCTCACACAGCCGTTGTTCTTCTTCGCGGAGGCCGGTGGTGGTGACCAGCGCGGCCCGGGAGTCGGGGGAGGCGGTGGGGTTGGGCGCGGGGCGGTCGGGGTGTAGCCCGTTGTGGCGGTGGGCGGCGGGTGGAAGAGGCTCTCGAGGTGCGGGCTCGATGTCGTGCGTGTGGAGCCGGTGGACGACGGTCGCTTCGGGGCGGTCTTTTTGACCGTCGGGCCCGACGAGCCGGATGAGCCCGACGGGGGCGTGGTCTTCTTCGGGGGCGGCTTCTTGGGCCCCGGTTTCGCCGAGCCGTCCCCAGCGGGCTTGGCAGGCTTGGCCAGCGGTTTTTTCGCCGCCGACTTGGTCGCGGGCTTTGTCGCCGTCTTCCAGCCGGTGCCGCAGACAAAGCAGGATGTGTCTGCCTTGTGGTTGTTCGTGTCGCATTTGGTGCAGCGCCAGTCCGCGGTCGGCCTGGCTGGTGACGGTCGTTTGGTCGCCGGTCGCGGTGCGCTCTTGCGGGGCGGAGCGGCGGCAGGGACCGGCGCGCGGCGGGTACTACCGCAGATACTGCAGGCCTCCTCCGCGGGCTTGTTGAACGTGTCGCAGTCCGCGCAGCGCCAGTTGGTCGTTGCCGCCACCCCTGTACTGCCTTTCCTTGTTCCGTGGTTACGTGGGTCGGGCCCCGACTCAGTCGGGGTCGTTCTCGATCCGGTTCATGATCTCGTCGAAGAGTTCCTCGGACGCGGGGCCCGTGGGCGCCAGGACCCAGCCGTCCGTCCCCGCCGGGATCCGGGCGAGCTCGGCGGTCTCGTCCTCGTCGGCCTGCCGGTCCGGTATGCCATGCTCGCGCCGCAGCCGCTGGGTCAGTTGCTCGGCGCTCTGGACGTGGGCGGCCGGGACGCCGACCTGCACCACGATGAGGTCGGTCGCATCGGACGATGTGCTCTTGAACCGGAACGCCAACAGGCCGGATCCGTCGCCCGGCTTGGAGTGCAGGGAGGCCTCGATGCAGCGTTCGGCCTTGATCGCCAGGGTCGCGACGCCGGACCAGACCAGCTCCAGAATCCCCTCGTCGTAGACGAGCTGGAATCCGCGCCACTCCAGTCGATGGATCACAGACTGTTCGCGATCGTCTCGATGATCTCGTCCATCTCGAACTCCTCGAGGCCGTCGCCCGCCTTGGATTCGAAGTGCAGGGTGAGGTCCCACTCCTCGGAGATCGGGTCCTTCCACGGTTCCTGATCCGGCGCGAACAGGACGAGCCGCTTGGCCGACTGCTCCATGACGGCGGTCTGGCTGCGGGCGTAGCCCCACTGCTCGAAGAGGTCGTCGATGCTGCGCGGGATGTTCGTCGGATACGTCTGCGCGGAGGTACCCACGGTGCCCAGCGGGTGCGCGGGGGCGTCCGTGAACATCACGATGACATGGCGCCTGCGGTCGAGACCGGTCTCCCAGGGGGAGTTGATGGCGAGGGCGAGCGCTTCGAGGCCCGACTCCGGGACGTCACCGCCGCCGCCGGCGTCGATGCCGCGCACGAACCGCTCGAATTCCTTGGCCTGCTCGGGCAGGCGCAGAAAGCCGGTCTGCTCGATCGCCGTCGCCGGGTCGTCGCCGAAGTCACGGAAGGCGATGGTCTTCAGGCGCAGCTGGCTGATCGCCTTGCCCTTCTTCGCCATCACGTCATTGAGCCGGTCGTGGAACTGCAGCGCGCTCGCCTTCACGTTGTCGAGGACGGGGAACATGCTGCCGGTCGCGTCGATGCAGAGCACGATGTCGACGGCGTACTGCAGATTGCCCTGGTACTGGTCGTTGACGGGGTTCATGTACGACTCCTGGTTCACGGTGCGTTGCGGTCCCGACCGCGGTCGCCCAGGTTGATGCGGACGCGGGAGGGCCGAGGGGCGGTCGGGGAGGCCGGGGGCGACGCGATGTCCCGTTCCGCGGGTGCGGGCTCGACCGGTGCTGCGGTGCGCGGTGCGGGGCCATCGGTGCGGGGCTTGAGGTTGGCGCGGACCCGGCTCGTGCGCGGGGGCGGCGCCGCACCCGGCTCCGTGGGCGACTTCCTCGGCGCGGCAGAGCCGGGCCGGCGGTGCTGGAGGGCGCACACCTTCGGATCCGACAAGGCCTTGAGATACGTCGTCATGCGTGGACGCTGCTTGGGAACCACTTGGGTCATGGCTCTCAGCAGCCCCTGGATCTCGTCCGACAGGCGCGGATCGAGACGCAGCAGCTCGCCCGCGTTGACCGCGTCCGCCGGCGAGCCGAACCGTTCGTCATGACGAGGGAGGTCGCCCGTCAGATAGAGGTGGGTCATGAGACCGAGCGCGAATACGTCCACGGCGCACGTCAGCCGGTCGGGCCCGACGGAGTCGTCCCGCTGGAGATAGCGGCGCCACTCAGGTGCCCCGTACAAAGAGTCGCCGGAAATGTCCTCAGGCGCGGGCGGATTCCCCGCGACGTACGAATCGTCGAAGTCGATCAATTTCGCGGTGTGGAAAGCCGCGTCGTCCCGCTTCTGCACGAGCACGTTGAGCGGCTTGAGGTCGCCGTGCACCACATCGATGTCGTGCAACTGCTTCAGGCTGGTGCCGAGCGTCTTGAGCAGGACCATCTTCTGGCGCGGCTCCAGCGCCTGAGGTTTCTCCAGGCTGGAGGTGTCGATGCGCTCGGTGACCTTGTAGTACGTGCTGCCCTCGTGGAAGAAGTCCGTGGCGAGCACGAGATTGCCGCCGCCGTGTGCGTCGGGCCGCAGCCGCTTCATGATCGCGCGGTGTCGGTCCTCGAACTCCTGGGCCAGCTGTCGCCTGATCCGCAGACTCGGTGAGTCGCGGGCATCGTCCTTGGGCCGCTTGGGCTCGAGGAACTGCTTGATGAAGTACGCGGAGCCGGACTTCTCGGCGAAGGCCCACATGCATTTCCCGCCGTTGGCGTTGGTGGGCGCGGTGGTGATGCGGTAGCCCGCGATCACTTCTCCTTGTTTCATTCGAGCTCCTCGGGCGCGGGCGGCAGGTACGACTCGTAGTCGCGGCGGTACGCCTGCCACGACTGGTCCTGCCACGCCTTGATCCGGGCTGCGGTCTCGTGCGGATCCGTGGCGGGGTCCGGCGCGGCCGTGAGCTCGCTCGGCCTGCCCCGCGACTGCTGGTAGGCCAGCTGTCGCAGCCGGGGAGCGAATCGGGACCGGAGGTCGTCGAAGTCCGGATAGCCGAGCGTCAGCAGTGCGAGCGAGGCGTCGTCGGCCGTGAAGGACTCCACCTCGCGCCGGATCAGCTGGGCCCATTCGGCCGCGCCGCCCGCCTGCTGCAGTGTGCGCAGCAGGAGGTGCTCGAAGTCGGCGGGTGTGTGGACGTAGCCGAAGAACCCGTCCGTGGCCGCGACGAGCACGCATGGCAGCCGCAAGGTCAGGTGTTGGGTGTCGATGTCGAAGTCCCGGTCGGCACAGACGAGATTGGTCATCGGCGGGTCGCTGCGCAGGAGTTCCAGCGCGTCGCTCTCCCGGGTGTGGTCGCGGGTGAGTACATGCAGTCCGCTCTCCGGCAGCAGTGCGTACGCCCTTGAGTCACCCGCCCACAGCGGGCGCAGCTCGATCTCCTCCTCCCCGGCAGCCAGCTGGTAGTGCACGCCCGCGAGGGTGGTGGGCAGCTGGCGGCGCATGGTGCCGCCGATCTTGCTGTGCCGCCTCGGCGCCATGCCGAGGAAGTACGTGAGGTACGCGTGGAGCGACTGCGGTTCGACGTCCTGGCGGTCCCTCGTCACATCGTGGAGCCAGCACTCGGTGGCGAGCCGGGCCGTGCGCGCGCCCACCCAGGCACTGGTGCGGGATGTCCCGTCAGGTGCCTGCCACGCCGGGGCCGCGCCCGCGCCGCCCGAGCCGTCGAAGACGGCGAGCAGGCCCTGCCCGGTCTCCCAGTGGTGGGTGACGAACGGCTCGGCGTCCTCCCCACGGCCCGGGACCCGCTCGGTCCACACGGTCAGCGCCTGGAGCCCCCCTTGGTTCTCGCCCCAGGCGAGACGGGGTGGCGTGGGCCGAGGCGCCGGCGATCCGACGGGTACGGCGGGGCTGGGCGTGAGTGTTCCAGCCCCGGCTCGCGAGGGCCGGGGCTGAGGGTTCGGGTCGGTGCTGTCCTGGGGCGGATGGTTCATCGCGGCTCCCTCCCGGAGTCGGTGGGCCGGCGTTTGGCGGTGCCGCGTACCCGGCTCACCCTCGGCTTCGGCGCATCGGGAGTGGCAGGGCGCGGGGGCAAGGCGCTGCCCGTGGGCGGCAAGGGCTCGTCCTCGGGTGGTGCGTCGGAGGTGGCAGGACGCCGACGGGGTGCGTCATGGCCGGTGCCCCGCCCGCGGCCCGGAGCGTCATCCGTACCGAACCCGCGTCGGCCGTCGGCCGTACGGCCTCCGGAGACCCGGCCGGCACCGTACGTCTCGGGGCCCTCGCGCAGCACTTCGCCCTTGATGGGCGGGGCCTCGGGTGCCTCCTCGGCGGGTTCGGCAGCGGCTGGTCCGAGGGTCCGGGACAGCGAACCGCGCAGCCGTCCACGACGTGCCGCCGTTTCGAACCGGCCGCCCCCGTCCCGCAGGACCTCCTCCAGGACCGCGCGCTCCAGCTCGGTCTGTTCGAACGGTTCCCGGTCGCTGTCGCCGCGCTCAAGGACCATCCGCATGACCTCGCGCTTGACCTCGCGCCTCTCCGCCTCGCTCTTCTCTATCCAGGTGAGTGCGGCACGTGGCCCCTCCTTCTCCATGATCTCGGCGATCAGGCCGTCGATGCCCTCCTCACGGAGCATCTCGACGTGCCGGGTCCGGCGCATGCGCGAGAGCCGGCTCTCGCGCACCACATCCCTGAACTCCCGTCCGCTGGCCGCGATCTCGTCCTCGTCGACGAGCAGCTCGATGTGGACGTTGCGCAGCCGGACGGCGTCGTCACCGGTGAAGGGGGCGAGTGCGGTGTTGAGTGCCTGCTCTGCCTCGTGGAACTCGGCGATGTCGTAGTCGCGAGCCACCTCGCGCAGCTTCCTGCGCAGATATCCGTACAGGGCGCCGCTCATGTCGCGGATGCCGCGGGCGACGACCTCTGAAGGGTCCGCGACCTTGCAGATCAGGTCGACGCGGCTGCGGAAGGAAAACGTGGGGTCGCGACTGAGCAGCGGGATGTCCAGGACGAGGCGGTGCTCCCCGAGATCCACAGTGAAAACCGAACGGTAACTGCCGTACCGCGCCGAGGGGATATCCTCGCCGCTGCGGATCGTCAGCGAAGGTCCGCTGTCCCTGACCAGGACCAGGGCGCGGCCGGGATCCGGCGGACGCAGCGGACTCGTCAGCCGCCACTTGGGCAGCTCCGCGACCTCGAGGACCGGATCGTATGTCTGTTCCTGCATGGTCTATCTGCCACCTCGCTCTCTTGCGTCTACAGGTCAGATGCGGCGGCGCAGCAGCGCCGCGTTCGCCGACGGGCGGTCGCGTTCGGCCGCCCACTTGTCGAGCCACCACAGCAGCCGTTCACGGTGCTTGCCGGGCCTGCGGGCCACATCGGCGAGAAGCGCCGCGATATGGTCGAGGCTCCCGGGACACCGGGGCGCGTAGGTGTCGATCCACTCCCGCAGGGCAGGCAGCGCGGAGTCCTGCACCGGGCGTCTGGCCAGCGCGCGCGCCCATAGCTCCGCGACCTGCTCACCGTGCTCGGGCAGAGAGCTGAGCAGCAGGGGCACACCCGCGACGCCCGCGGCCTCCGTCTCCGCCGGTGGACGCTCGTACGGCTGGGAGACCGCGAAGACGAAGGCGGACAGAGTCTTGACGACCATGGGGGACAGGTCCTTGGGCGCGGACCAGTCCAGGTAGGCGTCCAGGAGCGCGGCTGCCTGTCCTTGATGGGCAAGATGGACACCACCCCAGGCGACCGACGGCAGCGTGCCCCAGTCGTCGCCGCGGTCAAGCGCGCTGCGCAGCACGCCGACGGCGCGGTCGGGGGCAGTGCGTCCGAGGATCCCGCCCACCGCGTTCGCTGCGGTGCCCGCGAGGCGCCGCTCGTACGCGGTGCTGCCACCCCGGGCCCATTCGTCCAGTAACTTCCAGACGGCCTCGGCTGCTTCGGGGCGGCTCCCGGCCACCCCGAGCGCGGTCGCCGCGGCCTGCCGCTGCGGCCAGGACGTGCTGCCCGCCCAGCCGGTGAGGAACCGGTGCACCGCGTAGTGGTGGTCTGCCCAAGCGAGGACCCCGGCGGCGACGGAGGCGCGGGCCCGCACCTCCAGGTCACGATGGCCGAGCAGCCGGCGCAGCCACTCGAGGAACGCCTCGCGGCGTCCGTCCAGTGTGCTCCACGCGTGGACCAGGACGGCCTGGCCGAGCAGCGCGCCCCGGAACCGGACCCGTGGTGGGCCGCCCGCACCGAGCGGCCCCTCGCCGGTGGAGTCCAGCCGGATCCACTGTTGCTCATGGCCGATGCGGTCGGCGAACCGCAGGTCCGGTGGAGCCGGTTCGGGCGGGGTCAGGGCGGTGTGCAGCTTCACGGCGGCCTCGGCGACAGTGAGGTAGCTGCTCTCCTCGAGTACGGCTGCGGCGAGCGCGAAGGCGGTTGCCTCGGGCGCCCGGTGCTGCTGGAACCAGGAACGGACCTGGTCACTCGGATCGCGCAGAGCCGCGACCGCGGCGGCTAGATCACCTTCTGCTGTGATCACCGATGCGAGGCGTACCGCATGCCGGGCGGCGGGCTGCTCCCGCAGCGCGCTGATGGCGTTGCCGGCCTTGAGGAGTGCGTGCAGCCGGTCCCGTGCATCGGCGTCCGGCGCGTGGCCGAGCACCCGGCGCTCCAGGATCGTCAGCGGGTCGATCGGAGCGAGTTCGTGGCGGGCGAACATCTCGCTGCCGCTCACGCTGGTGGCGGCGAGTGCGAGGTCGTGGCCGCCGGTGAGGACGAGTCGGCAGCCGGCCGCTCGCAGCGCGGCGGCGACGGACGTCAGCTGACGTACATCGAACTCCCGTGCGCCTGCGGAACCTTCGGTGACCTCGGCGAGGTATCCGCAGTTCTTCGCGGGCGGCTCCCAGCCGGACTCGGTCAGGGCCGATGGGTCGAGCAGGCGGTGACAGCCGCCGTCCGGGGAGCCGCTGAGGGCTGCGGCCTCGGACAGCAAGTTGACGGCGGTGGCCGCGCGTCCGCTGCCGGGCGCCCCGGTCAGCACGAGCAGACCCTGCTCGCGCAGGTCGTCGAGGGCTGTGTCGTACCCCTCAGGCTGAACGAACAGTTCGGTGTACTCGACGAGTTCGGCACTGCCGAGTGCGACCACCGGGCCTGCGCGCCGATCTGCCCTCGTGCCGCGTGGATCCCCGGTGTGGAACCCGCCACCGAAGCTGACGGTCTCGTTGAAGAGCGCGAGCGTGCCGATGCGGGTCCCTGACGCGTCGGCGTTCAGGCGCGCGGCGATGAGGTCGGCGATGGCGGACGCCCGCCGTGCCTCGGACCGCTCGGCGGCGTCGTGCCCGGCGTCCGAGGTGAGCGAACGCAGCGCGTCCGACTCGCTGACGGGCCCGTCCTGCTCCTCGCTGAAGGGACGCGATTCGCCTTTCGGGTGCTCTTCGGTGGACGGTGCCGGGTCCGTCGGCGCGCTGTCGGAGGTGGAGGTGCCGACCGGCGGCCGGGGCTCGGGTGCTGCTTCCTCACTCAATGGATCTTGGTCTTTCGGGCTTGGCGGTGACGCGGAGCGAACTGCGCAGGCGGCGTTCGGACGGCTACGAGATGTTCCAGTCGCCCTTGATCTCGACCTTCTCGTTGAACACCTGGGAGTTCTTGATCAGCGCCGCGCTGACCTGCGCGCCCCTGCCCTGGGTCGCCACCGCGTCATCGACCATGCGGCGAATTTCGTCCTCGAAGCCGCGGTCGAGCAGCATATGGGCGGCAAGCACCCGCTCCAGGGCGTGCCGGGCGTTCTCGTCGTCAGGCGCCCGGGTGACCTCGGCGAGCGCGGCTTCGGCGGCGGAGTCGCTGCGGAACCGCGCACGGATCCGCTCGATCAGTCGAGCGCCGCCGTTCCACCCCGAACGTCCGGCCTCCTGACCCGCGCTCTCCAGCGCCCCCTTGGCCACGAGCGCGACACTCGCGGCAGCGACAGCCGTCACCGGATCCATCTCATTCCCCCCGATTTCACCCATGGGCCGATGGTGCATGCGGCCCAGCCCGCCAAGTTAGGCCATACGGGGTGAAGCTGAGCGGGCTTTTCCCGCCTCTGGTGCAGGTTGGCTGAAAGTTGTCCACTGCATGGATCAGTCGGCTGCCCCTCCGCCCCGTTCGTGCGCTGCCCCCCGTGGCGCATGGGCGGGGCAGAGGCGGGTGCGCAAGGATGGGGGTATGTCCAACCGACTCGCGCAGGCCACGTCCCCGTACCTCCTCCAGCACGCGGACAACCCCGTTGACTGGCGGCCATGGGAGACGGACGCGTTCGAGGAAGCCCGGCGGCGCGACGTCCCCGTGTTCTTGAGCGTCGGCTACAGCGCCTGTCACTGGTGTCACGTCATGGCGCACGAGTCCTTCGAGGACGACGACACCGCTGCGTACATGAATGAGCACTTCGTGTCCGTGAAGGTGGACCGTGAGGAGCGGCCCGACGTGGACGCTGTCTATATGGAGGCCGTGCAAGCCGCCACTGGGCAGGGCGGCTGGCCCATGTCCGTGTTCATGACGCCGGACGGGGAGCCCTTCTACTTCGGCACCTACTTCCCGCCCGCCCCCCGCCACGGCATGCCCGGCTTCCGGCAGGTCCTGGAGGGCGTCCGGGCCGCCTGGAGCGACCGCCGCGACGAGGTCGGCCAGGTCGCCCGGCGCATCGTCCGCGACCTCTCCGAACGCTCCCTCGCCGTGGACACCGCCCGGCCCCCCGGCCCGGAGGAGCTCCACGCGGCCCTGCTCGGGCTCACCCGCGACTTCGACGGCGCGCGGGGCGGCTTCGGCGGCGCCCCCAAGTTCCCGCCGTCGATGACGCTGGAATTCCTGCTGCGCCACCACGTCCGCACGGGCTCGGAGGCCGCCCTGGAGATGGCCTCGGCCACCTGCGAGGCCATGGCCCGCGGCGGGATCTACGACCAGCTCGGCGGCGGCTTCGCCCGCTACGCGGTGGACGCGACCTGGACCGTCCCCCACTTCGAGAAGATGCTCTACGACAACGCCCTGCTCTGCCGGGCCTACGCCCACCTCTGGCGGGCCACCGGCTCGGAGCTGGCCCGGCGCGTGGCCCTGGAGACGGCGGACTTCATGATCCGTGAACTCCGCACGGACCAGGGCGGCTTCGCCTCGGCGCTGGACGCCGACAGCGACGACGGCAGCGGCAGCGGCCGGCACGTCGAGGGCGCGTACTACGTCTGGACGCCCGGGCAGTTGCGGGAGGCGCTGGGCGAGGAGGACGCGGCACTCGCGGCGGAGCGCTTCGGCGTCACCGAGGAGGGCACGTTCGAGGAGGGCGCGTCCGTCCTCCAGCTCCCGGACACCGAGCGGCTGTGGGACGCGTCGAAGGTCGCGTCCATCCGGGAGCGGCTGCTGGCCGCCCGTGACCGGCGGCCCCGGCCCGGCCGCGACGACAAGATCGTCGCCGCCTGGAACGGGCTGGCGATCGCCGCGCTCGCCGAGACCGGCGCCTACTTCGACCGCCCCGACCTGATCCAGGCCGCCACGGACGCCGCCGACCTGATCGTCCGCGTCCACATGGACTGGCACGGGCGGCTCGCCCGCACCTCGCTGGACGGCGCCGCGGGCACCCACGCCGGCGTCCTGGAGGACTACGCGGACGTCGCCGAGGGCTTCCTCGCGCTCTCCGCCGTCACGGGCGAGGGCGTGTGGGTCGACTTCGCCGGGCTGCTCCTGGGCACCGTCCTGGACCACTTCACCGGGCCCGACGGCGCGCTGTTCGACACCGCCGACGACGCCGAGACGCTGATCCGCCGCCCGCAGGACCCCACCGACAACGCCACGCCGTCGGGCTGGACGGCGGCCGCCGGGGCGCTCCTGTCGTACGCCGCGTACACGGGCAGCGCCCGGCACCGGGAGGCGGCGGAGAAGGCGCTCGGCGTCGTGACGGCGCTGGGGCCCAAGGCGCCGCGCTTCATCAGCTGGGGCCTGGCGGTCGCCGAGGCCCTGCTGGACGGGCCCCGCGAGGTCGCCGTCGTGGGCCCGGCGGACCACCCGGCGACGGCGCGGCTGCACCGCGCCGCGCTGCTGTCGCCCGCGCCCGGCCTGGTCGTCGCGGTGGGCGAGCCGGGCTCGGAGGAGGTCCCACTGCTGGCGGGCCGCACGCTCCTGGACGCACGCCCGGCGGCGTACGTCTGCCGCAACTTCACCTGCGACGCCCCGACGGCGGATGCGGAGGTACTGGCGGGACGGCTGGGCGGCTGACCGTTCGGTAGCGCCCCGAAGGGGCGCGGGACAGTGTCGATATGCGGCTACCGCCGCGTGGGCGCGACCAGCCACGGCCGCACCCGCAGACGGCGTACCCGGCGTACCCGGACTCCCCGCGGAGCGCTGAGCGGAGCGCTAAAGCGTCAGCCCCCGAACAAGCACCCCCAGCGCCCGATCGATCAGCGCCGGCAAGTCGTCCGTCTGCCCCTGCTCGACCCAGTGCATCGTCGCCTCCTGCATCGCCCCGAGGACGGCGGCGACCACGACCCGCAGCTCCAGGTCGCCGGGCGGGCGGCCCGTGCGCTCGGCGAGGACGCCGCAGAGCACGCGGGCCGACCGCGCCATGCCCTCCGCCGACCGGCCGCGCAGCGCGGGCACCTCGTGCACGAGCCGTGTGCGCTGCCGCAGTTCGGCGATGTCGCGTTCGACGAGTTGCCGCACGGCGCCGGTGACGCCGTGCCGGATGGACTCGACGGGGTGCTCGTCCGCCGGCCGCGAGCGGATCGCGGCCTCCATCACCGCGTCGTACTCGTCGGTGAGGACGATGTCCTCTTTGGAGGGGAAGTAGCGGAAGACCGTGCTGGTGGAGACGTCGGCGGCCTCGGCGATCTGGTCGACGGGCGTGGCGTCGTACCCCTGCCGTGCGAACAGCCGGTAGGCGGCGCCCCGGATCGCCCGGCGGGTCTGGATCTTCTTCCGCTCGCGCAGCCCGAGGACGGGCGCGGGCGCGGTCGGCACCGCGGGGGACGGCTGTGCTGTGGCCATGGCCGCATTCTCCGCCATCGGCCTTTTCACGGACCACACCGAGCGCGGGAGTGGCCGGCTTTGACGGGACGCTGATTGTCAGTGGGGTGTGTGACGCTGTGTGCGGGGCATGGGACCGGTCAGTCAACCAAAAGGTGATGGAGGGGGTATGTCATGACCGTTGCCGCTTTGCTCGTCGGCGTGCTGAGCGTCGCCGGGTATGTGCTCGTGGGGGAGATCGCCGTGCTGGCCGTGGTCGTGGCCGGCGTGGGCGGGCTCACCTGGCGGGTGGCCGCGGCGTCGAGGCCGCGACCACCGCGCGGGGAGCGTGGGATGCATGGGCTGCGCGGGCTACGTGGGCTACGCGGGACGCGTCGCACACGCTCAGGCGTGCGAATAGGCCACCAGCGAGATGCCCACGTAGTGCGTGATGAACGCGGCGAGCGTGAGTGAGTGGAACACCTCGTGGAATCCGAACCACCGGGGTGAGGGATTGGGGCGCTTGATCCCGTAGATCACGCCGCCCGCCGAGTAGAGCAGGCCGCCGACGATCACCAGCACGAGGACGGCGATGCCGCCCTTGCGCAGGAAGTCCGGCAGGAAGAAGACGGCGGCCCAGCCCATCGCGATATAGCAGGGGGTGTAGAGCCAGCGCGGCGCGCCGACCCAGAAGACCCGGAAGGCGATTCCGGCGGCCGCCGCGATCCATACCGCCCACAGCAGCAGCCGCCCCCGGCCGCCGGGGACCAGCAGCATGGTCAGGGGTGTGTAGGTGCCCGCGATGATCAGGAAGATATTGGCGTGATCGAGCCGTCGCAGCACGCCCTCGGCGCGCGGGCTCCAGTTGCCCCGGTGGTAGAGCGCGCTGATGCCGAACAGCAGGCAGGCGCTCAGGACGTAGACCGCGCAGGCGATCCGGCCCCGGGTGCTGTCGGCCAGGGCGGTGAGGAAGACGCCGGAGACGAGCACCGCGGGAAACATCCCGGCGTGCAGCCAGCCGCGCAGCCGCGGCTTGGCCGAGCCCGCCGCGCTCGCCTGGGCGGCGGACGGGCCGGACCCGGCGGATGGCGAACTGGAATCGGGCGAACTGACGTCCGGGGTCGCGGCGGGCGGTGCCCCGGAGGAACCGGAGGGCATCGGGGGCGCTGTGTCGGGCGCGGGAGTCATGGGCGCCATGCTACCTACGGGACCGTAGGTTACGGACCGGTATCGGGTGGTGATGGTCACGGGGGCGCCCCCTGGACAGATCGGATGATGAGTCGGATGATCAAATGAGTGCGGGCGGCACCGGATGAGCGGTCACGAAGCGTCTGGGTCGCGGCCCCCAAGGGGCAACCAAAGTGCAGAGACGGTCCGGCACCGGCGATGTCCGGTGCCCGGTGGCCGTTCCACCCTCAACATCTGACGCCGGACAGCGGGTTCCGGCGGGACGGAGCGATCGTGGCGCGCACCAGTGCGGCTCCCACCACCCCCACCAACCACCAGGAGCTCATCTCCTGGGTCGATGAGATCGCCGCCCTCACCCAGCCGGACCAGGTGGTCTGGTGCGACGGTTCCGAGGCCGAGTACGAGCGCCTGTGCGGGGAGCTCGTCGCCAAGGGGACCTTCCGGAAACTCGACCCGGTCAAGCGCCCCAACTCCTACTACGCGGCCTCGGACCCCAGCGACGTGGCGCGCGTCGAGGACCGTACGTTCATCTGCTCCGAGAAGGAGGAGGACGCCGGCCCGACGAACCACTGGAAGGCCCCGGCGGAGATGCGCGAGATCTTCGCAGGTGAGCGGGGGATCTTCCGCGGCTCCATGCGCGGCCGCACCATGTACGTCGTGCCCTTCTGCATGGGCCCCGTCGGCTCGCCGCTGTCCGCGATCGGCGTCGAGATCACCGACTCCGCGTACGTCGCCGTCTCGATGCGCACCATGACCCGCATGGGCCAGGCCGTCCTCGACGAGCTCGGCACGGACGGCTTCTTCGTCAAGGCCGTCCACACCCTCGGCGCCCCGCTGGCCAAGGGCGAGCAGGACGTGCCCTGGCCCTGCAACACGACCAAATACATCTCGCACTTCCCCGAGGAACGCGAGATCTGGTCCTACGGCTCCGGCTACGGCGGCAACGCCCTGCTGGGCAAGAAGTGCTACGCCCTGCGCATCGCCTCCGTGATGGCTCGCGACGAGGGCTGGCTCGCCGAGCACATGCTCATCCTCAAGCTCACCCCGCCGCACGGCGAGTCCAAGTACGTCGCCGCCGCCTTCCCCTCCGCCTGCGGCAAGACCAACCTCGCCATGCTGGAGCCCACCGTCTCCGGCTGGACGGTGGAGACCATCGGCGACGACATCGCCTGGATGCGCTTCGGCGAGGACGGCCGCCTCTACGCCATCAACCCCGAGGCCGGCTTCTTCGGCGTCGCCCCCGGCACGGGTGAGCACACCAACGCCAACGCGATGAAGACCCTCTGGGGCAACGCCGTCTTCACCAACGTCGCCCGCACCGATGACGACGACGTGTGGTGGGAGGGCATGACGGAGAAGGCCCCCGACCACCTCATCGACTGGAAGGGCAACGACTGGACCCCGGCCTCGGACACCCCGGCCGCCCACCCCAACGCCCGCTTCACCGTCCCGGCGTCGCAGTGCCCGATCATCGCCCCGGAGTGGGAGGACCCCAAGGGCGTCCCGATCTCGGCCATCCTCTTCGGCGGCCGCCGCGCCACGGCCGTCCCGCTGGTGACCGAGTCCTTCGACTGGCGGCACGGCGTCTTCCTCGGCGCCAACGTCGCCTCCGAGAAGACCGCCGCCGCCGAGGGCAAGGTCGGCGAACTGCGCCGCGACCCCTTCGCCATGCTGCCGTTCTGCGGCTACAACATGGGCGACTACATGGGCCACTGGATCAAGGTCGGCGCCGACAAGGACCAGTCGAAGCTCCCCAAGATCTACTACGTCAACTGGTTCCGCAAGGACGCCGACGGCCGCTTCGTCTGGCCGGGCTTCGGCGAGAACAGCCGCGTCCTGAAGTGGATCGTCGAGCGCCTCGACGGCACGGCCGACGGCGTCGAGACCCCCATCGGCATCCTCCCGACGCGCGACGCCCTCGACACCGACGGCCTCGACATCCCGGCCGCCGACCTCGACCTGCTCCTCACGGTCGACAAGGACGTCTGGCGCGAGGAGGCGGCCCTGGTGCCCCAGCACCTGGAGACCTTCGGCGACCACACGCCGAAGGAACTGTGGGACGAGTACCGGGCGCTGGTGCAGCGCCTGGGCTGATCCCCCGCTGCGCGTGCGGCGGCCCCCGCTTCGGCTTCCCGCCGGGCCGGGGCCGCCGCCGCGTGGCGCGTGACCCACGATCTCAGCGCTGACCTGAATCGCAGGAGCGTGTCGCTGAAGGTATGCGCTGTCAGTAGGACCTGTTCCACCGGACGAGCCGCGCCCGCCTGCGGGGACGCGCTACGGTCGCCGTAATCGGGTCACTTCGTACCGTAAACGAAGCGACCCCCGACGCCGGTTGCAGCCGGCGAAGGGGGTCTACACCCGCCAGGAGTAGGACTCAGAGGACTCCCGCGAATGCAAAAGCATGCTATCCCTCCTGCGCGTTTCTTCACGCAGGTCTCGAACGACATCATCCGTCATCCGCGCCTATCGTCTGAAGCCGTACGTCTGTTGATGTGGCAGCTGTCACTGCCGGACGACGTGGACCAGCCGCTGTCGGAGACGGCGAAGCGAGCGGGCATCAAGAAGACGGCATTCCAGCGCGCGAAGCAAGAGCTGATCGCGGAGGGGTACGTCCACGAGTGGCGCGGCCAGGGGTCGGACGGTCGTTGGGCGACGACGCAGCTCGTGTCGAACGTGCCGTTGAGCGAGGAGGATGCGCTGGCGGTACGGGGCGGGAGCCGCCCCGCGGCTCCCCCGGCGGCCGTGAAACCGGCCGTCGGGGGAGCCGGAGCGCCGGTCCGTCGGTCGCTCCCAAGAAAACACTGAGGAGAACACGAACAACCCGCCCTCCCAGCCCTCCCGGCTGATCGAGCGCGGCGCCCTGGCGCTCTCCTCCGTCTCGCACCGTGAGCGTCAACTCCGCCTGACAGGACGGGAGGTGACCGAGCTGGCCCCACTGGCCGCCGAGTGGTTCCTGCGCGGCGCCTCCCTGACCGACCTCCGTGAGGCGCTGACCTCGGGGCTTCCCCAACGCGTCCACGCGGCAGCGGCCCTCGCCCGCGACCGCCTGACGCGCAAGATGCTGCCCGTACCGTCGTTCGCCGAGCAGCGGATCCAGGAAACCGTCCCTGCCGTTGAGCCGCGTGTGGCGGGGATGCGCGAATGCCGGGGCGAACACGTTCAGCCGCGGCTCTTCCGCCCGGTCGCGGGGGAGGCCCTGTGCCCGTCCTGCCGTCGGGAACGCGCGGAGGAAACCGTCGCCGAGAGCCTGACGGAGGCGCCTCCTCCTGTTGCCGCACGGGGCGCGGCGGCAGTGCGGGCGGCGCTGCGCACCGGTGAACCCGTCTTTGCCAGCGGCCCGCCGCGCCCATACGGGTCGGCGTGAGCGTGCGTCGGGCCGCACCCTGGCACGCCCTGCGCGCTCCCGCTCACCTCCCTTCCGCCCCGCTTTCCCGTTCCGGAAACCGGAACCTCTTGCGCCCCACCCTGCGATATCGGAAGCATCGAACCGGACACAGCGGAGCAGACTGGGGAGGGAACCGCGTGAAGGTCACCAAGCTCGTGAGTACGTGCGACATCAAGGACTGCCCGACCATCTACGCCACGGACAGGGACACCCTCTTGGTGCAAGGGGAGACGCCTACCGACCACGGGTTGGAGATCCCGGCGCACGAGACCCTCGTGGAGATCCCGACGCAGCTTGTGTTCGACCTGATCCGGAAGGGCCTTCGTGACGCTTAAAACTCTCGGGGAGCTGTTCGACACCTTCGAGCGAGAAGCCTTCAGGCTGGAGACTCTCGCCGACTACGGCGGCTCGGGCAACGTGGACGCCTACCGAGCCTTCCTCTCCGGACAGCCACAGCCCGACGACTACAACGAAGCATGGGTGTCGGAACTTCGGACCCTCACGGACCTCGGTAAGCGCGTCTACCGCGTGCACATTCTGTCGCGCCCCCTCACACCGTATCTTCGGTTCGAACTGGGCTGGGGGTACCGGAAGAACGCGACCGGGGGCGAAGAGTTCTTCATCCTCGACACGACGGACAAGCCCAACCCGCTTCAAGGAACAGATGATTTCTGGCTCTTTGACGAGAGGACGGCAGTCGTCATGCATTACGACGACCAGGGAACCGTCACTGGGCGGGAGACGATGCCCGACAGCCGGGCACAAGACTTCGTCACCATCCGGGATACCGCGCTGGCGCACGCCGAGCCATTCTCTGCTTGGTGGGAGAAGCACGCCGGCACGTGAACAGAGGGCAACTGGGAGCAGCGCTGCGGGCGCTTCGGCGGGCATCCGGAAAGGAAGCCAAGACCGTCGCCCGCAGCGCTGTGATGTCCACGAGTAAGCTCAGCAAGATTGAAACAGGGAAGGCCGCACCGTCCCCGGCGGACGTCGAGCGCATCCTCACGGCCATCGGGGTCTCGGACGAGGTCAAGGCCGAGTACCTGGAGGTCGCCCGGGCGGCGTCGACTGAAGCCACGGCTTGGCGCCTGGTCCGCCGGATGGGCGTGCACAAGGCGCAGGAGCAGACCAGATCCCTAGAGGCCCAGATGGCCGTTCTGCGCCTCTTCCAACCAGCGTTGGTTCCCGGATTGCTGCAAACGCCCGAGTACATCCGGGCGATTCTTGCTCGTCACAACCTCGGCGAGGAGGTTCTCACCCGCACTATCAGCGCGAGGATCGACCGCCAGCAGGTGCTCTACGACTCGACCAAGGAACTTCACTTCGTCATTACCGAGTCCGTGCTGCGGTGGCGGATCGTGTCAGCCGCCAGGATGGCGGAACAACTGGACCGACTCGTTTCCCTCTCGCGCCTCCCCAACATTGACATCCGGACCGTTCCCCTGTCGGCGCCACAACAGGACATCGCCAACCACGCATTCGTCATCCGGGATGACAGGACAGTGACAGTCGAGACGATCCATGCCGAGATCGTTGTCACCGATCCCCGGGATGTTTCCTTGTATGTCGAGAAGTTCGAGCGCTTCGCGCAAGCGGCTCTGTCTGGTGACGACATGCGCGCCATGCTGGTGCGTATCCGAGATGAGTTGTTGCACGAACAGGAAACCAGCTAGATCCTGATGCCCCGGCCCGGACACCATCGGCTGCTGACGGACACAGACGGCGGTGAAGGGATACGCGATGGCGGCCGGGACCGATGAGTGGGAGTACGTGACCTACGCGCCCAAGGGAGAGAAGTGCTCGGTCTGCCGCTGTGACGTGAAGCCTCTCGACCCGGTCCGCAGGGGAACCATTGAGCGTGCTCCGGGTCCGCCTGTGGTGGTGTACCGGCACGTGGGGCAGTGCCCTCGTCGGGGAACGGCTGCGGCTTGATGGACATGTGTGGATCACGGGAGGCGCTGCGGGCGCCCTCGGCGCCCTGAACGTTCACAGGTTCCTGTCACCGGTCCGATCTCCCCGGCGGAGTGACAGGTTTGGCCCCCGACCGGTCAAGGCGTGAACAGGGACAGGACGTGTCCCGTCTGGGCTGACGTGCTCAGGTTCTCTCCCCCGGTCCGCCCCTTGGCTGGGGTGCCGCCCTGGGCGGTGAGGGCATCGGTTCCGGACCCAGGGAAGCGGAGCATTCACCTTCAACGCTTCCGCCCACCGGGGGCGGAGGACGGCCTCCAGCGGCCGTCAGTCGGGCCGGACGCGTGGGCCATGGGCGACAGCAAGCGCCCCGACGCCGTACCGCTGCGCTTCACCACGGCGGAGCTGAACGCGGCGGGCATCGACCCCGCCCGCTTCGAACTGTCCGCCTGAACCACCAGCCCCACATGAACTGACGGCCCTGCCCTCGCGCCGACGGGCGGGGCCGTCGCCATTCCATGGAATGGAGCAGCGGTGCACCACCACGGTTACGCATGGCTCGGGGAGAAGAAGACGTTCGACAAGGAGAGCATCCGCAGACCACCCGGCCACGCCCCGACGGCCACCAGCGAGAAGGACGTGGTCGACAGGTACCGGGAAGCTGTGGCCGCGTTCCCCACCTCTGATGTGCCGCCGATCCAGACGACGCACTGGTTGCTGAAGCCGCCCTCGATGATCCGGGGAACATGGGAGGAACCCAAGGACGCCGGCGCTTGGCTCGGCCTCCAACTCGCCGAGTTCGCACCCCGGTTCGCCTCTGAGGGGGATCGGGAGGTGGTCAGGCTGGTTGTCCTCGTGAGGGCCGCAGTCGAGCGGCTCACGTGGGGAGGCGACGTGTCCCTCGGCTACTACCTCAGCGGCACCGTCTTCCACTCCGTCGCCCTCGTGACCTGCTCGCCCAACCGCGCCGCACCCGGCCTTCTCTGCCCGGAGGCCTGTGCAGGCGCTACATCCGGTCCGTGATGCCCAGCGCCCGGGCGTGGGCGTGCAGACGTTCCGCCGCCAGTGTCGCCCCCGTCGTGTCGCCGCGCTGGGTGGCGACGACCAGGGCCTGGCCGGACAGGGTGTGGGCGCGCTGGTGGAGGGCGGCGGTACGGGCGGGCGGGTCGGTCGGGGTCGCCGTCGGTTGCGCTCGGAGCGGGGAGCTGCCGCGCAGGTGCTTCACGCGCAGGGCCAGGCGGTGCGCGGCGTCGTCCAGCTCGGGTGACGGGGTCAGCGCGCGGAGCTCGTCCGTCACGGTGAGCAGCGCCGTGAGATGGCCTGCGAGCCGGATGGTGAGCTCTTCCTCGCGGGAGCGGTGCGGCCCGTGCGTGCACGCCGCGTGCTTGGTGCGGGTCGGCTCGTACATGGATGGCCTCCTGAGTTACCTCTGAAGGCCATCCTAACTTAGACGTGGTCTAAAGTTGTTTTGATTGCAGGAAGGGTGAAGGTTATGGCTGCCCGTAGCCGTCCAGGAAGTTTCCGATCCGGGTCACCGCGTCCGCCAGGTCCTTGGCGCTCGGCAGCGTGACCAGGCGGAAGTGGTCCGGCTCCGGCCAGTTGAAGCCCGTGCCGTGGACCACCATGATCTTCTCGGCCCGGAGCAGGTCCAGGACCATCTGCCGGTCGTCCTTGATCTTGTAGACCTTGGGGTCGAGGCGCGGGAAGGCGTAGAGCGCGCCCTTCGGCTTGACGCAGGTGACGCCCGGGATCTGGGTGAGCAGCTCGTGCGCCACGTCGCGCTGCTCCAGCAGCCGGCCGCCCGGCAGCACCAGGTCGTTGATCGACTGCCGGCCGCCGAGCGCGGTGGCCACCGCGTACTGCGCGGGCATGTTGGCGCACAGCCGCATATTGGCGAGGATCGTCAGGCCCTCGATGTAGCTGTCGGCGTGGGCCTTGGGGCCGCAGACCGCCATCCAGCCGCTGCGGTAGCCCGCCACGCGGTAGGCCTTGGACAGGCCGTTGAAGGTGAGGGTCAGCAGGTCCGGGGCGATGGCGGCGGTGGGGGTGTGGGTGACGCCGTCGTAGAGGATCTTGTCGTAGATCTCGTCGGAGCAGACGATCAGATTGTGACGGCGGGCGATCTCCGTGAGGGACCGCAGCATCTCGTCGTCGTAGACCGCACCCGTGGGGTTGTTGGGGTTGATGATGACGATCGCCTTGGTGCGGTCCGTCACCTTGCTCTCGATGTCGGCCAGGTCCGGCATCCAGTCCGACTGCTCGTCGCAGCGGTAGTGCACCGCCGTGCCGCCCGCGAGGGAGACGGACGCGGTCCACAGGGGGTAGTCCGGCGCCGGGACGAGGACCTCGTCGCCGTCGTCGAGCAGCGCCTGCATCGACATCTGGATCAGCTCGGAGACGCCGTTGCCGAGGTAGACGTCCTCGACGGACAGCTCGATGCCCTTGGTCTCGTAGTGCTGCACCACCGCGCGGCGGGCGGAGAGCAGGCCCTTGGCGTCGCCGTAGCCGTGGGCGTCGCCCACGTTGCGCAGCATGTCCTCGAGGATCTCGGGCGGGCACTCGAAACCGAAGATCGCCGGGTTGCCGGTGTTCAGCTTGAGGATGCGCTCACCTGCTGCCTCCAGCCGCATGGCCTCCTCGAGCACCGGGCCACGGATTTCGTAGCAGACGTTGGCGAGCTTCGTTGACTGGATCACCTGCATGACGGCCACCATACGGGGACGCCACACGCCGTGCGCGCCCTTTCTTCCGTCACTTCGGTCCCAGCAAGCCCAGCTGTAATGCCCAGGTCAGCCCGTCGGAGTGCGGCGTACTGTCCGTCCGGCCAGTACGTCCGTCCGGCGTCCGTCTTCCATCACAAAGCGTCCGGCAATCAGGACATAAGGAATGCCGGTCGGAAGCGTCCGTGGGGCTTCGAAAGTGGCACCGGCGGCGATCGTCTCCGGATCGAACAGCACGACGTCGGCGTGGTGGCCGACCCGGATCAGGCCCCGGTCCGGCAGTCTCAGCCGGGCCGCCGGACGCGACGTGAGATGCGCCACGCACTCCTCCAACGAGAGCACTCCCAGCCCCCGGACGTAGCGACCCAGGTAGTGCGGGAACGTTCCGTAGGCGCGCGGATGCGGCTTCGCGCCGTGCAGGATGCCGTCGCTCCCGCCGGTGTGGGCCGGGTGGCGCATGATCGTGCGGACGTTCTCCTCGTGGCCGACGTGCTGGAGGACCGTCGACCCCAGTTGATCTTCGAGTAGTAGTCGTCGTGCCGTCGTCCACGGCTCCTCGTCGTGCTCGCGGGCCGTTTGGGCGATGGTGCGGCCGACGTAGGGAGCCAGGGCCGGGTCCGCGACGCCGGAGATCTCCACGCTCTCCCAGTCGACGGTCACCCCGTGGCAGCCGTCCGAACCCGTCACCTCCAGCGCGTACCGGATCCGGGCGGCCGTGGCGTCGTCCCGCAGCCGCGCCAGGACCGCCTCCGGGCCGCCCTCGCCCGCCCAGCCGGGGAGGAGAGCGGCGAGCGTGGTGGAGCCGGGGGTGTAGGGATAGGTGTCGAGGGAGACGTCCGCGCCGCCGGCCAGCGCGGCGTCCAGCAGGGCCAGCAGCTCGGGGGCGCGGCCTTCGTTCACCCCGAAGTTCATGACGGCGTGCGCCAGGTGGAGGGCGCAGCCCGCCGTCCGGGAGAGCTCGATCATCTCCGCGTACGCCCGGAGCGCGCCCGCCCCGTACGAGCGGTGGTGCGGGCAGTAGTAGCCGCCGTACGCCGCGACGACCCGGCACAGCTCGGTCAGCTCCGCGTCGTCGGCGTACATCCCGGGGGTGTAGGTGAGGCCGGAGGAGAGCCCCACCGCGCCCTGCTCCAGGCCCTCGGCCACCAGGCGCTTCATGCGGTCGAGTTCGGTGGCCGTCGCCGGGCGGTCCTCCCAGCCGACGGCCAGCATGCGGACGGTGCCCTGGGGGACGAGGTAGGCGGCGTTGACGGCGATGCCCTCGCCGGCGAAGCCGTGGTCGAGCCGGTCGAGATAGCCGCCGACGGTGCGCCAGGTGAAGTCGATGTCGCTGCCGTCGCCGTTCCAGCCGGTGATCTGGGCGCGCACCTCGGCGAGGGTGCGGTCGTCCACGGGCGCGTACGACAGGCCGTCCTGGCCGATGACCTCCAGGGTCACCCCCTGCGCGGCCTTCGCGGTGTGGGCGGGGTCGCGGAGGAGGGCGAGGTCGCTGTGGGCGTGCATGTCGATGAAGCCGGGCGCTAGCGCTAGGCCTTGGGCGTCGAGGGTGCGGCGGGCTGTGGGTCTGCGGCCCTCGCCCTCGCGGTGGATCCCGGCGATCCGGCCGTCCTTCAGACCGATGTCGGCTCGGTAGGACGGGCGGCCGGTGCCGTCTATGACGCGGGCGTCGCGGATGACGAGGTCCATGCGAGTTCCTTCCTCCCCGGACCCCAGACGGTGCGGGCCGGTGGGCCGGTTGTGCCCACCCTCCCCCAGCTACCGCTGGGAGGTGCCCCCAGCCCTGCGGAACGACTGCCCACAACCGGCGGCGCCGGTCAGAAAAACGTCCGCACGTACTCCGTGACCGTCCCGTCCGCCGTCGCGAGCGGGATGAGCGGCCACTTCTCGAAGACCGTGCACGGGTGCGACAGGCCCAGGCCCACCCAGTCGCCGACCTCCAGCCGTTCCGCTTCCTCGCCCGTGAGGGAGACGAAGGCGTGCTGGTCGGCGAGGCGGGTGACGGTCAGGCCCGTGGCCGGGCGGAGGGAGCCGTCGCGGGCGGAGCGGACGACCTGCGGTTCGGGGAGGTCCAGGTCGTAGGAGACGTCGCGCTTGCCCGCGTTGAGGTAGGCCATGCCCGGCTCGGGGCGGGAGACGACCTGGGCCCAGAGACGGAACGCGGGGTGCAGGGCGCCCTCGTCGGGGAGCCGGTTGAAGGGGGTCTTGCGGCGGTACTGGCCGTCGTCGTGCGTGACGTACGCGCCGGAGCGCAGCAGCTTGAGCACCGGCGCGGACAGCGGCGGAAGCTCCGCGAAGACGCTCGCGACGGCGTCGAACCACGCGCTGCCGCCCGCGCTGACCACGATCTCCTCGACCCCGGCGAAGCGGCCCGCCTTGTCGAAGGCGACCGCCAGCCCCGTCAGCCGGCGCAGCCACGCGTCGACGAGCTCGGCGTCCGCGTCCGGGATCTCGGCCTCGTAGCCGGCGACGCCGACCAGGCGCAGGGTGCCGGTGGCGGCCACCGCGTCCGCGACGGCCTCGCCCTCCGCCTCCGTACGGATGCCCGTACGGGCGCCCTCCGCGCCCAGCTCTACGACGACGTCCAGCGGGCGGCCCGCGCCCGCGTCGCGCAGGGCCGCGTCCATCAGCTCGACGCCGCGCACGGAGTCGACGTAGGTGACGATCCGCAGCTCGGGGTAGGCGGCCAGCTCGGCCGCGAGCCAGCGCAGCGCGGCGGCGTCGACGACCTCGTTGGCGAGGAAGATCCGCCGTACGCCGAAGGCGCGGTAGACACGGACCTGCGCGGGGGTGGCGGCGGTGATGCCCCAGGCGCCGCGCTCCAGCTGGCGCTCGAAGAGCCGCGGGGCCATCGAGGTCTTGCCGTGCGGGGCGAAGGCCAGGCCGTGCCGCGCGGACCACTGCTCCATGAGCGCGAGGTTGTGGTCCAGCGCCTCGGCGGACAGGGCGAGGACGGGCGTGGTGAAGCCGCCGGTGAACAGCGAGCGCCGCTCGGCCGCCAGCTCGCCGACGCTCCGGCCGTCCGCGTCCGGCGGCAGCCCCTTGAACCGGTGGTCCACCCGCTCCCGGGCGAGCTCGGCGACCGCGTCGGCGGCTATGGCGTCGGGCGTGCTGGCCATGGGGCCTCCCAGGAGATCGGGATGCGTTGCGGTTACTGCAACGTTCATTGCGTGGATCGCTGCACGCTGTCTAACATCCGGGCAAGCGCCGGGTCAACGGTAGGGGGAACACGGTGGGCAGCCCCGATGTCGTCTGTCTCGGCGAGTCGATGGTCGTCCTCCGCCCGGGCCCGGCCGGGGCCGGACGCCGCCTCGCCGACGTGCCGTCCTTCGACCGCGGCATCGGCGGCGCCGAGTCGAACGTAGCCTGCGCCCTCGCCCGTCGAGGCCATCCCACCCGCTGGATCAGCCGCGTCGGCGCCGACGCCTTCGGTACGCACCTGGTGGCCGCCGTCGCCGCCCACGGCGTGGACACCACGTACGTCCAGCACGATCCCGTACGCCCCACCGGCGTGTACTTCCGGACGGCGGGGGAGCGGCCCACCGGCGGGACCACGACCAGTGGGACCACGACCAGTGGGACCACGGACCCGTTCCATGGCGAAGCCGCCTACTACCGCGCCGGGTCCGCCGCCTCCGCCATGTCGCCCGCCCTGATCCCCCGCGCGGCCGCCCACGCGGGGCGGATCCTCCACCTCACCGGCATCACGGCCGCCCTCTCCGCCGACTGCCTCGCCCTGCTCCGCGCTCTCGTCGTCCGGGCCGCCACCGGCAGCGGCCCGCTCCTCTCCTTCGACGTCAACTACCGCGCCGCGCTGTGGCGGAACGCCGCGACAGGCCCGCGCGTCCTCGCCGAGCTCGCCCGCGCCTGCGACATCGTCTTCGTCGGCGAGGACGAGGCCGAGGCCGCCTGGGGCGTCACCGGCGGCCCCGACGCGATCCGCGCCGCCCTGCCCGAACCCGCCGTCCTCGTCGTCAAACAGGGCGCCGCCGGTGCCACGGCCTACACCCGCGAGGCCGTCATTTCCATCCCCGCACCCGCCGTCGACGTCGTCGCGCCCGTCGGCGCGGGCGACGCCTTCGCCGCCGGCTTCCTCTCCGCCACCCTGCGCGGACTCCCGCTGCCCGCGCGCCTGCGCCACGGCCACCTCATGGCCGCTGCCGCCCTCACCGTCCCCGGCGACCTCGGCGAACCGCCGCCCCCCGCCCTCGCGGACACGCTGGCGGGACTGGACCCCGCCGCCTGGGGAAGACTGCGACTCGGCCCGGGCTGGACCGGGCGGCCCGCACGGGTGGCGGACCCCGGCACAACCGGCACAACCGGCACAACCGGCATGACCGGCACAGAGGACTCCCGTACAGAGGACTCCCGCACAGAGGACCCCCGCACATGAGCCAGACCGTCGACCGCGCCCTGAGCATCCTGCCGCTGCTCGCCGAGGGACCCGCCAACCTCGAACAGGTGGCGGGCCGCCTCGGCGTGCACAAGTCCACCGCGCTGCGCCTGCTGCGCACCCTCCACGAGCACGGCATCGTCTACCGGCAGCAGGACCAGCGCTACCGCCTCGGCGCCCGCCTCTTCGCCCTCGCCCAGCAGGCCGTCGAGAGCCTCGACATCCGGGAGATCGCCCACCCCCACCTCGTGGCGCTCAACGAGAAGTGCGGCCACACCGTCCACCTCGCGGTGTACGAGGAGGACGAGGTCCTCTACATCGACAAGGTCGAGAGCCGCTACCCCGTACGGATGTACTCCCGCATCGGCAAACCCGTCGCGATCACCGTGGCGGCCGTGGCCAAGCTGCTCCTCGCCGACCTCCCCGAGCCCGAGCGCCGCGCCGTCGCCGAGCGCCTTGACTACCCCGCCTACACAGCGCGTTCCACCCCGAACGCCCCTGCGTTCCTCAAGGAACTCGCTGCCGTACGGGAACGGGGCTGGGCCACCGACTTCGGCGGCCACGAGGAGTCCATCAACTGCGTCGGAGCCCCCGTCCGGGGCCCCGGCGGACGGGTCGTCGCCGCCTGCTCGGTGTCGGCGCCCAACGTCGTCGTCCCCTCCGACGAACTCCTCGCCCTGCTGCCGCTGCTGCGCCGCACGGCGGACGCGATCAGCGCCGAGTACTCGGGAATCTCACTCCCGGCGACCGTTTCCCCGACTTCCCCGACGAAAGTGATGCCATGAGCGACACCGACAAGACTGTGAAGACCGCCGTCACCCCTGCCGGCCACACCACCCCGCCCGCGAAGTTCTCGCACGGCGTGCGCAAGGGCAACATCCTCCAGGTCGCCGGCCAGGTCGGCTTCCTGCCCGCCGCGCCCGGGCAGTCCGGCCCCGTCGTCGCCGGCCCGACCCTGCGCGAGCAGACGCTCCAGACCCTGGCCAACGTCCGCTCCGTGCTGGAGGCGGGCGGCGCGAGCTGGGAGGACGTGATGATGCTGCGCGTCTATCTCACGGACACGGAGCACTTCACGGAGATGAACGAGATCTGGAACGACTACTTCGCCGACCTGAAGGAGGCCCCTGCGGCCCGGACGACGGTCTACGTCGGCCTGCCGAAGGGCCTCCTCATCGAGATCGACGCGCTCGCGGTGCTGGGCTGACCGGTTAGCCGGTCAGTCGCTCATGAGCAGTACTGCTGCTCCTTCCCGATCGACCGGTACATGCAGTCCGCGTTCTCCAGGAGCTGGAGCACCGCCTCCCGGTTGCGCGCGGTCTCGCGGTCGATGACCGACGCCGGCGGGTAGAAGCCGCCGCCCGCCCCGCTCGCGTCCGGGTACATCTCGAAGGTGTAGGCGAAGACCTTCTGGTTCCCCCAGAGCCAGTCGTCGATCGACCCGTCCGTTATGTACAGGTCGCTCGACTGCTCCGGCGTGTAGCCGTTGCTCGCGGCCATGGACTTCCCGACGGCCGCGAACGCGTCGTGGTCGTCCTGCGTCATGCCGGGCGCCGTGTTGTCGTAGGTCCAGCCGAACGGCCAGAGCACCAGTTCGCTGTAGGTGTGGAAGTCGATCGCGGCCTTGATCTGCTGCTTGCCGCCGACGACGCGGCTGCGGACGAAGTCCGCGACGACCTTCACCTCGGGGGCCGACTCCGGGCCGGAGCCGCGGTACGTCTCCGAGCCGGTGCTGCCGGACGAGCCGCCGCAGCAGCCCCACTTGAAGTCCCAGTTGCGGTTGAGGTCCGTGCCCCGGGAGCTCGAACCGGTGTTGGGCTGGCGGTTCTTGCGCCAGCCGCGATAGGTGCCGGTGGCGATGTCGTACTCGCCGCCGTCGGGATTGACGTCGGGCACGATCCAGATCACCCGGCTGTCGAGCATCTTGGTGACGCGCGCATCTTTGCCGTACTGGGAGCCGAACTCCTTGAGCAGGTACAGCGCCATCTCGACGGTCAGGTGCTCACGGGCGTGCTGGTGGTGGGTGAAGAGCACCTCGGGCTTGGCGGCGTCCGTCGTCGCCGAGCCGTTCGTGACCTTCACGGCGATGATGTCCCGGCCCTCGTAGGACTTGCCGATGACCTGCTTGCTCATGAGGGACGGGTGCGCGGCGATGTCCGCGTCGATCTCCGCCATGGCCCGGGCGTAGTTGTGGTACTTCGAGTCCGCCGGCGGGAAGTCGTACGGCCCGGCGGCGCGGCCCCGGTCCGGGGCGCCGGGCAGGGCCGTCACCCGGTAGCCCATGCCGCGGATGCCCTTGGCCTGCGCGGCGTCGGCGGTGACGACGACGGAGTCCTTCCGCACGGCGTCGACGGAGGCGCCGGTCGCGGCGACGGCTGTGCGCTGGGCGGCGGTTCTCGGCCCGCTGACCTCGTACGAGCGGACGTCGTTCGCACGGACGTCGTTCGCACGGACGTCGTTCGTGCGGCTCTCATCCGCGTGAGTGCCGCCCGTCCGGGTGCCGTTCGAGCCGGCCGCGCCGTGCTCCGCGCCGTGCGAGGACGCCGGGGCGGCCATGGCCAGGGTGAGCAGGGCGGCGCCCGTGGCGGCGGCCCACCGGAGCCGGTTCCTGCGGGAATGGGGGGTGTGGGGTCGCATGCGGCCTCCTGAGGGGCGTTCGTGCGACGAATGAGGGGGGTGTTCGCTGCCGATCCTCCCCAGTGTTCGAGGTGTGACATGTGCAGGTCAAGGAGAAGCGTGCGAGGGAAACAAGCCAACTTCCCCCTCACTTCAGACCGCTTGATTGCCCGGCGCCCACAGCGGCCCCAACAATGCACACGTCAAAACCGGATGCACTTCTGAACGGAGAGGACCACCCCCCATGAGACGACCTCTCGTCGGTGCGCTCACGACGCTGCTGCTCACCGGGGCGACCGTCGCCCCCGCTGTCGCTCAGCCCCAGTCCCAGCCCCAGTCCCAGACCAAGGCCAAGGCGGTCGACTTCGCCGGCACCGTGGCACTGAGCAACTGTTCCGGCTCCCTGATCCGCATGCCCAGCTCGGCCGACAACGACCCCGCTCTCGTGATGACCAACGGCCACTGCCTGGAGACCGGCATGCCCGCCCCCGGCGAGGTCCTCGTCGACCAGCCCTCCAGCCGCACCTTCAGCCTGCTCAACTCCACCGCCGGCAAGGTCGCCACGCTCCAGGCCACCAAGGTCTCGTACGCGACGATGACCGACACCGACGTCACGCTCTACGAGCTCAACACCACCTACGCGCGGATCAAGCAGCAGTACGGCATCGACGCGCTGCGCCTCTCCGGCGACCACCCCGTCACCGGCACGCCCATCAAGGTCGTCTCCGGCTACTGGAAGCGCATTTACTCCTGCAACGTCGACGGGTTCGTCAACCAGCTCCGCGAGGCCGACTGGACCTGGAAGGACTCGCTCCGCTACACCCCGTCCTGCAACACCATAGGTGGCACCTCCGGCTCGCCCGTCATCGACGCGAACTCCGGCAAGGTCGTCGCCATCAACAACACGGGCAACGAGAACGGCGAGCGCTGCACGATGAACAACCCGTGCGAGGTCGACGAGAACGGCAACGTCACCGTCCGCCGGGGCATCAACTACGCCGAGCAGACGTACGGCATCACCAAGTGCGTCGGTATCGGCAACAAGATCGACCTCGACCTGCCGGGCTGCGCCCTGCCCCGGCCGCTCGACGAGGAGGGGGCCACGGCGGCCGCCCGCCGCTGACCCGCCGGCCCCGAGTGCCGGACGGGCCGCGTCGGCCCGTCCGGCGTCCGCCTACGGCAGCCCGTGGACGTGCGGCCCGACCGCACCCGACCAGGCGTTGCCAGCGGCCGCGTCCCAGTTCGTCGACCAGGTCATCGCCCCGCGCAGCCCCGGATACGTACGGGACGGCTTGAACGAACCGCAGTTCGTGCCCTGCGTGAGGCAGTCCAGGGCGGCGTTGACCACGGACGGCGCCACATAGCCGCTGCCCGCGCCGTGCGGCGAGGCGGGCACTCCCAGGCCCACCTGGGACGGGTCCAGGCCGCCCTCCAGCTGGACGCAGGCCAGCGCGGTCAGGAAGTCCACCGAGCCCTGTGCGTACACCTTCCCGTCACAGCCGTTCATGCTTCCGCTGTTTTGACGTTTCCTCTCCCGGCTGGAGGCAGAGAGATTCCCTTCAGCTCGCATCAGCGTGCTTCGGGGCTTCACGCGTCCGCCTCCGGCGTGGGGCCGGGACTCGCACTGGTGCAGTGCTGCGCGTGCTGTTGGTGACCGAGCCACCCGTCCGGCGGGCTCGGGCCTCGATCTCGACCGAGGCGTTGTGGTCAGCGTCGTCTTCGTGTCCACACCTGGTGCAGGCGAAGAGGCGGCCGCATCCCTTGCGAGAGTCTGGGTCGACCGTGCCGCAGGCGGCGCAGGTCTGTGAGGTGTGGAACGCCGGGACCGCGACCAGTTCGGACCCATGCTTGCGGGCTTTGTACTCCAGCTGCCGACGACGTTCGCCAGGTACGTTGTCGAGGATCGCCCTGTTCAGGCCCGACTTTTGGCGTACGTTCCTCCCTGGTGCGGCAGCTGTGCCCTTGGCGCTCCTGGTCATGTTCTTCACCCGCAAGTCCTCGATACCGATCATTCCGTGGTTTTTGGTGAGATCGGTGGTGAGCTTGTGTGTGAAGTCGGCGCGGCGGTTGGCCTGCCGGGCGCGGATCTTTCCGATGGCCGCAATGGTACGGCGTAGACGGTTGCTGTATCTCCCGCCGTTGTGCTTTTTGGCATAGGTGAGCTGGCGGGCCTGCTTGCGTTGCATGTACTTCAGGCGGGCCGTCTCGGCTCCTGTGAGGGTTGGTGGCATGATCCTCGGTGCTGGCTCCGTGGAGACGTATGCCGAGGAGGCCACGCCGAAGTCAACGCCACAGTCAGGGCGGCCGTTTGGTGGGGCTGGGCGAGCTCCGGTGTGGACTCCGAAGCTGATATACCAACCGGTTCCATCCCGCGTCACGGTGGCATTGCGGATCGTGCCTCCGAGCGCCCGGGAGAGCCGGAACCGTACCCATCCTAGTTTCGGCAGGCGTACCTCGGCCCAGTGCCGGTTGAGTTTGCGGACTTCGACGGCTTGGCCAGGGAAGGGGATCGATAGACGGTGTCCGCGCTTCTTCCGGGCAGGAAACGCGGCTGCGAGGTCGGGGTTCCAGAAGTTTTCGTATGCACGGTCGAGGTTGCGGAGGACCTGCTGTGCGCACTGGGCGGGAAGGTCGGCGAGCCAGTCAAGATCGGCGCGGGCGCTGGTGAGGTGTTTGCACTGCTCGGTTGATCGAAGCGTGTGGCCGCGTTGTCGGTAGACGTAGACGCGTTGCTCCAGGGCGATGTTCCACACGGCGCGCGTGGTGTGACCCCACTCCGTGAGGCGCCTTTTGGCGTCAGGAGCGGGATACAACCGGTACTTGCGACCCGTGTCCGCCTTCACGCGGGCACTGTAACCGGGACCACTGGCGTTGCGCTCCGATTTTTCACCAACAAGTCGGATTCAATGGGTATTTGACGCATGCTTGTCAACGAGCCTGAAGCGCCAGGGATGGTCCAGGTCAAGGTTCCTGTCAAGGTGCGGACGCGTGTGCCACCGCCCCGTGGGGCAAACATCGAGGAACTGTTCTCAGCCGCTCCATTCGTGGATAAAGTGCGGAGGCGCCAGCACTGGGCAGTATCGATCTGCGACCGCCGGAGCCCCCGCGGCCGGAGTGAACGGGGAAGCCGACGTGCCGATTGCGATAGCGGTCACCAGCTCCGATCTGGTGCTCCCCCCGCCCGGCGGGCCCGTCCCGGAGGCCGCCGTGCTGCGGCCGCCCGAGGAGCAGCCGCTGGAGACCGCCGTCACCCAGGCCACCCTCCTGCTCGACCAGTGCGGCCACCTCGTCGTCCCCTACCCCGACTCCCTCCCCGCCGCCTACGTCCGCCGGCTGCACACCGTGCGCTCGGTCCTGGAGAGCGACCGCGTCGCCCTGCTGCCCGTCGCCCTGCCGCCCCTGGCCGTCGGCGTGCTGGCCCGGCAGTTACGGCAGTTGTCGGTCTCCGACCTCAGCCCCGGCGTGCTCGCCTCCGCCGCCCGGCTGCTCACCCACTACATCTACGCGGGCGCCCAGCTGGCCTCCGTCGCCCGCTGCGACCGCGTGGACGTGGGCCTCGGCGCGCACGTCGGCTCCCTCGTCCCCGGCACCCGCTTCGGCGTCCTCGTCAACCCCGCCCGGAGGCTGCTGCGCACCGGCCCCGGCGAGACCCCCGACGGCCCCGGCTTCGCCACCCGGATGACCGTCGCCCGTTCCCGCCCCCGCCCCCGCTCCGGCGAGGACTGGGTCACCGACACCCTCGCGCCGGGCTGGCGGGTCCAGGGCGTCCAGGAGATCCTCCCGCTGCCCGCCGACTCCCGGCGCTGGTGGGGCACCCACCGCGCCGTCGAGTTCGCGGCCGCCATCCCCGACCCTTCCGTGCTCTACCAGCTCGTCACGTCCGTACGCCGCGAGGAGTGCCACTGGTGCGGCCTCGAACTCATCGGTGACCGCTGCGGATTCTGCTCCGCGCCCGTGCCGCGCACGGACCCCGCGGTCGCGGCCCGCCCCGCCCACGACGCCGTCGGCGCGCCCGCCACGACCATGTCCCCGACCCCGACCCCGGTCCGAACGAGGTTCGCCACCCGATGAATTCACGCCAGCGACGCGGCATCGTCCTGCTGCTCCTGTCGGCCCTGTGCGCCGTCGGCGCGTTCGCCGGGGTGTTCTCGGTCATCCACGACGCCGAGACGAAGGTCGGCCCCGAGACCACCGCGTACCGGCTGAAGACCGACATCCCCGCCTACCGCGACCTGGACACGGACGAGTTCGAGAAGATCTCCATGCCCAAGCGCTGGCTCCCCGCCACCGCCGTCACCGACCTCTCCGCCCTGCGCGGCAAGATCGCCGTCACCCCGCTGCGGAAGGGCTCGCTGCTCCAGAGCGACATGATCGTCGCCCGGCCCGCGCTCGCCCCCGGCAAGCAGGAGATCGCCATCATGATCGACGCGGCCACGGGCGTCGCCGGCAAGATCCAGCCGGGCGCGCGGGTCAATATGTACGCCACCTTCGACGCCAAGGAACAGGGCGCCAAGCCCGTCTCCAAGATGATCGTCAGCGGCGCCCAGGTCATCGACGTAGGCAAGCTCACCCCCCTCAAACGGGACGGCGACGGCAGCCGGGCCGCCGCCAGCACCCGGCAGGCGGGGGAGGCCGTGCCGATCACCTTCGCCCTCGACACCAAGGACGCCCAGCGTGTCGCCTACGCCGAGTCGTTCGCCTCGCACGTCCGGCTCGCCCTCGTCGCCCCCGGCAGCCAGGAACCCGTCGGCAGCGGCGATCGCACGTACACCCTCGACGGGGACAAGTAACCAGGCGGTCGATGTGGACCGAGTGTGGATGGACCGAGTGTGGATGGAGGAGGCAGGCTCCCGGTGACGATCAGAATCCTCCCGGCCGTCGGGGACCCCGGCACCGCCCGCGCCGTCGCCGGTGTGCTCGCCGGGCTCCCCGGCGTCGCGACCCTGCCCGTCGTCGGCGACTCCGCCCGCCTGCTGGAGGCGCTCGCCGCGCTGGGCGCGGGCGGCGTCGCCCACCTGCCCGAGGTCGTCCTCGTGCACGAACGCCTCGGGCCCGTACCCGCCCTGGAGATCGTGCGCGACATCGCCCTGCGCTTCCCCGCCACCGGCGTGATCCTGATGTCCGCCGACGCCGGGCCCGCCCTCTACGCCGCCGCCATGGACTGCGGCGCGCGCGGCCTCGCCGCACTGCCCCCGACCTACGAGGAACTGGGCGCCCGCGTCCAGGCCGCCGCCCACTGGGCCGGCGGGGTCCGCCACCACCTCGGCGCGGCCGCCGAGGGAACCGCCGACGCGAGCGCCGCCCCCGACGCGGCACGCGGCACGCTCGTCGCCGTCGTCGGCGCCAAGGGCGGCGTCGGCACGACCGTCACCGCCGTCCAGCTCGCCCTGGCCGCCTCCGCCGCCGGTCGGGCCGTCGCCCTCGCCGACCTGGACCTCCAGTCCGGCGACGTCGCCTCCTACCTCGACGTACAGTTCCGCCGGTCGATCGCCGACCTCGCCGGCATCAGCGACATCACCCCGCGTGTCCTGGCGGACGCCGTCTTCCCCCACCCGACCGGCCTCGGCCTGCTCCTCGCCCCGGCGGAGGGCGAACGCGGCGAGGACGTCGGCGAACCCGCCGCCCGGCAGATCACCGCCGCCCTCCGCGGCCGCTACGAACTCGTCGTCGCCGACTGCGGCACCCAGATCACCGCCGCGGGCGCGGCCGTCATCGAGGCGGCCGACCTGGCGTTACTGGTCACCACGCCGGACGTGGTGTCCGTCAGGGCGGCCAAGCGCATGGTCCGGCTCTGGGAACGGCTTCAGATCCGTACGGCCGAGGAGACGACCACCGTGGTCAACCGCCACACCCGCAACGCGGAGATCCAGCCGCCCCTCATCGCCCGCACCACCGGCACCCGCGCCGCCCGCACCACCATTCCGGCCGGTTACAAGGAGCTCCAGGGCGCCGTGGACTCCGGCCGGATGCAGGACCTCGACGCGCGCTCCGGCGTCCGCCAGGCCCTGTGGACCCTGGCCGGCGAACTGGGCCTGGCCACGTCCCCGCGCCCGGCGGCCTCCGACCACCGCCCGGCCCTGGGCGGCCTGCGGAGGCGCCGCGCCATAGAGGGCGGCGCTCCCATGGCCGCCACCGGCGCGGGTACGGGCCCGGAGCAGCTGTCCCCGGTGCCCCCGAGCGGCGGCCGCTTCCGCCGGCGCGAGCGCTCCGGCGACCGTTTCGGCGACCGGGGCCAGGTGGCCGTGGAATTCGTCGGCATCCTGCCGCTGATCCTCGTCGCGCTGGCCGTCGTCTGGCAGTGCGTCCTGGTCGGTTACTCGTACTCCCTGGCCGGGCACGCCGCCGACAAGGGCGCCCGCGCGGGCGCGGTCGGCCGCGACTGCGCGGCCGCGGCCCGCGCGGACATGCCGAAGTCCTGGCACACGGAACCCTCCTGCGGGCCCGGCCCGGCGGCCGGGGTCTACAGCGCGAGCGTCCGCGTGAAGGTCCCCGTCCTCTTCCCCGGCGCGGCCGACTGGCCGTGGACGGTGGAGAGCACGGCGGGCGTGGCGAGGGAGGACTGAGTGGTGGTTCATTCCCCGATCCCGCCCCTTCCCGTTTCCCGGGGCTCCGCCCCGGCCCCCGGTCCTCAATCGCCGGACGGGCTGAAATCAGCCCGTCCGGCGATTGAGGACACCGCGCGGAGCGCGGTCCGGGGGGCTGGAGGCGAAGCCCCCAGTTACGGGAAGGGGCGGGACAGGGGACAAACCCCCCGCCGTGACCAGGGCTCGGCCTCCATCGAATTCCTGGGCTTCCTCCCCCTCCTACTAGCCTTGGCCATGGCTGCGGCCTATCTGGGGCTGGCCGCCTACGCCACCATGCAGGCCGGCACCGCCGCCCGCGCGGCCGCCCGCACCGCCACCGTCGACGACCCCAGGACCGCCCCCGCGGCGGCCGCCCGTGCCGCGGTCAGCTCCTGGGTCGCGAACCGCGCCGCCGTCGACGCCACCGCCTGTGCCCCCGGCGCGGACCGGGCCACCGCCACCGTGACCGTCGACGTCCCGCCCCTCCTCCCCGGCACCGGCTTCACCGTCACCCGCAGCGCCACCATGGCCTGCGCCCGGGACACCCCCGGGGTCGCCCCATGAGCCTCCGCGCCCGGATCACCGCCCCCGAACCCCGCCCCGACGGCCGCGAGCCCAGCCACCTCGTCCCCGTCTACCGGGCGAAGCTGTTGGAGGAGATCGACCTCGCCGAGATGTCCGCGCTCGCCGCCGACGAGCGCCGCTCGCGCCTGGAGCGCGTACTCGGCCACATCATCAGCCGCGAGGGCCCCGTCCTGTCGACCGCCGAACGCGACCGGCTCATCAGGAGGGTCGTCGACGAGGCCCTCGGCCTGGGCGTGCTGGAGCCCCTCCTGGAGGACCCCTCCATCACCGAGATCATGGTCAACGGCCCCGACCAGGTCTTCGTCGAGCGCGCCGGCCGCGTCGAGCCCGTACCCGTACGCTTCGCCTCCCACGACCAGCTGATGCAGACGATCGAGCGGATCGTGTCCACCGTCAACCGCCGCGTGGACGAGTCGAACCCGATGGTCGACGCCCGGCTCCCCACCGGCGAGCGCGTCAACGTGATCATCCCGCCGCTCGCGCTGAACGGCGCCACCCTCACCATCCGCCGCTTCCCCCGCCCGTACACCCTCCACGAGCTGATCGGCATGGGCACGCTGGACGAGTCCATGCTGATGCTGCTCGCCGCGCTCGTCCGGGCGAAGTTCAACGTGGTCGTCTCCGGGCCCACCGGCGCCGGCAAGACGACGCTCCTCAACGCCCTCTCCGGCCTCATCCCGGACGGCGAACGCATCATCACCGTCGAGGACGCCGCCGAGCTGCAACTGCAACAGCGGCACGTCATCCGCCTGGAGTCCCGCCCCCCGAACGTCGAGGGCAAGGGCCGGATCACCATTCGCGACCTCGTCCGCAACTCCCTGCGCATGCGCCCCGATCGCATCATTGTCGGCGAGGTGCGCGGCGGGGAGACCCTGGACATGCTCCAGGCCATGTCCACCGGCCACGACGGCTCCCTCGCCACTGTCCACGCCAACAGCGCCGAGGACGCGCTGATGCGACTGCGCACGCTGGCCTCGATGTCCGAGGTCAAGATCCCCTACGAGGCGCTGCGCGACCAGATCGACAGCGCCGTGGACTGTCTGGTCCAGCTCGTCCGCCACGCGGACGGCACCCGCCGCATCGCGGAGATCGCCCTGCTGACCTCCCCCGAGGGATACGGAACCTCCCCCGAGGGATACGGAACCTCCCCCGAGGGATACGGAACCTCCCCCGAGGGGTACGGAACCGGCGGCCACCGCCTCGCCACCGTCGCCCGCTTCGACGCCGACCCGATCGGCGCCGACCGCGTCGTACGCGGCACGTTCACCCACTTCCCGCTCCCCGAACGCGCCGCCGAGCGGATGCGGCTGGCCAACGAGCCCGTGCCACCGGCCTTCGGCGTCGCCGCGTTCGACCAGCAGCTCACCACCCGAAGAGCCGGACAGAGGTAGTTGAGGTAGCGGACATGGACCACCTGGACGAGCTCGCGCTGCTGGCCGTCGGCGCCACCGCGCTGTGCGGGACGCTGGCCGTCGCGGGCGTACGCGCGTACGCCACCGGCAGGGACCGCCACCAGGCCCTCGTCGACAGGCTCTCCGACGCCCCCGCCCCACCCCCCGCCGGCCCGGCCCGCCCCTTCCGCCGCCTGGACCGCCGGCTGCGCGCCACCCGCCCCGGCCGGCGGCTGGAGTGGGAGATCGCGGCCACCGGACTGGACATCACCGTGGGCGAGTTCGCGGCCGCGACCATCGGCGCGGCGGCCGGGCTGTGGATCGTCGCCGCGCTGCTCCTCGCACCGTTCTTCGGGCCCCTGGCAGCCGCCGTCGCCGTCTGGTCCTCCCACGCCTTCCTGGTGTGGCAGCGCCGCAAACGCACCGAGAAGTTCATCAGCCAGCTTCCCGAGCTCTCCCGGATCCTCGCCAACGCCACCCAGGCCGGACTCGCCCTGCGCACGGCCCTCGGCATGGCGGCCGAGGAGATGGAGGCCCCGGCGGGCGAGGAGCTCGCCAAGGTCGCCGACCGGCTCGCCGTCGGCCACTCCGTCGACGACGCCCTCGGCGAGCTCGTCCGGCGGCTGCCCTCCCGCGAACTGGTGGTGCTCGTCACCACGCTCGTCCTCTCCCACCGTGCGGGCGGCACGGTCGTCAGCTCCCTGCGCAATCTCACGACCACCCTCGAAGAGCGCAAGGAGACCCGGCGCGAGGTGCGGACACAACTCTCGCAAGTGACGGTGACGGCCTACGTCGTACCGCTGATGGGCATCGGGACGTTGCTGCTGATGGACCGCATCGCACCCGGATCGCTGGACCGGATGACGGGAAGCTGGCTGGGGCAGGCCGCGGTCGTGGCGGCCTTCTGCCTCTACGGAGTGGGATTCTTCCTCATCCGCCGGATGTCGAGGATCGACGTGTGAGCCGGGCCCGGGACGTGGGGAGATGAGCGGCATGGGAATCCTGCTGGCGCTGCTGGCCGGCGTGTCCGTCGTGGGCGCCTGCCACGGCATCGCGCTCGTCCGCAGCGAGGCCAGGCTGCCCCCCGACCTCGTCCTGGCCCTCGAGGTCGGCTCCACGCGCACCACGGCCGTCGGCTCCGCCCTCGACCGGATCGGCATGCGCTACGCGCCGCTGGTGCTCCGCCTGATGGGCGAGAAGCGCGTCGCGGCCGTACGGCGCCGCATCGACCGGGCCGGCAACCCGGGCGGCCTGACCGTCGACCGTTACGCGGCCCGCCGGGCCGTCTACGGCGCGCTCGGCTTCGCCGGCGCGCTGGTGATGCTGGCCAAGGGCCAGGCCCTGTTCGCCGTGCTGATGGTCGCCTTCGGCCTGTTCTGGATCGAGGTGGGCATCCGGGCCGCCGTGCGCGAGCGTCGGGCGGCCATCGAGCGGACCCTGCCGGACTTCCTCGACGTCCTCGCCGTCGTCGTGAGCGCGGGGCTGAGCTTCCGGCAGGCGCTCGACCGGGTCGCCGAGCACTACGAGGGCCCTTGGGCGGACGAACTGCGGATCGTACTGCGACAGTTGGACATGGGCGTCGCCCGTCGTCAGGCCTTCGACGAACTGCGCAAGCGCAATGACTCCGAACAGGTGGCCCAGTTCGTCACCGCCCTTCAGCAGGGCGAGGAACTGGGCACTCCCATCGCCGACACCCTGATCGGCATCGCCAAGGACATGCGCCGCACGGACGCTCAGCTGGCCCGGCGGCGAGCGGCCAGGACGGTGCCCAAGGCGACGATGGTCATCACGACGTTCATGGTCCCGGGCACGGTGGTCCTGCTGATCGCGGGGTTCTTCCTGGGCTCGGGTACGGATTTCGGCTCCATCACGGGGGAGTGAGGGCCAATGAGGTGCATCACCGCCTGTGAGAGGAGAACCACCGCCATGACGCACGCCTCGCAGCACATCCACATATCCCCGCACCACGCCGCTCCCTGCTCCGAGCTCGCTGGGGCTTATCCCGCTGGGGCCTGTCCACTGGTGGAGTTGAGGGAAGACCGTGAAGGCCCTTCGCGGCTGCAATCGGATATGGGACAGTCGTCGGCGTCGACGTCCGAGGGCATCGCCGCCGAGCGGGGGTGAGACAGATGGTGTCCCAACTTCCCGGTGAGGGAAGGGAACGGGTCCGTACGGAGATCTCCCGAGGAGGGAAACATGGGGAACAAGACGCTCAAGGGAATCCAGAGGCTCGCGACCGACGACCGGGGACAGACCTCGGTCGAGTACCTGGGCATCATCGCCGTGGTCGTGGCCATCATCCTCGTCCTGACGACGACGGACTTCGGCACGATGATCGCGACGGCGATCACCAACCAGATCAGCCGCATCACGGGCTGAGCGACGCGGGTCAGGCCTTCCCCCTCTACATCACGGCCGTGGCGGCCCTGCTCTTCCTCGCGCTCGCCTTCTTCGCCGTCGGCCGGGCGGGCGCCGTCAAGAACGCCGCCCAGACCGCCGCCGACGCGGCCGCGCTCGCCGCCGCCCAGGACTACCGGGACCAGCTCCGTACGGGCTTCCTGCTGGCGGTCGGTGCGGGAGGTACGGCAGGTGCAGGCGGGGTGGCCGGTACGACCGGTACGGGCACCTGGGCCGACTGGCTGGCGGGCCGGGGCGGCCGGGACGGCCGGGCGTGCGAGGCGGCGGAGTCGTACGCGCGCATGAACGGCGCCCAGCCGGCGATCACTTGCGAGCCGGGCGGCGATCCGGGTTCGTTCACGGTCACGGTCACCTCGGAGCGGACGGTGGGGGAGTCCGTGGTCCCCGGTACGGGCGACAAGCGCGCGAAGGCGACGGCGAAGGCGACCGTGACCCCACGCTGCGACGCCCTCCCGGTACCCCCGGCACCACCGGCACCTACGCCCTCCCCGATCCCGTCCTCGACGCCGTCCCCGTCCCCGGCGCCCTCCTCGTCCCCGGTCATCGACCTCATCTGCGACGGCGGGAAGGTGTTGGTGATCGACCCCAGGCGCCCGGAGGCGGCGGTGAAGGCGACGGACCTGTTCGCCGTGCGCCTCGCAGAGTGATCCCGACCAGTGAAGGAACGGCACCATGAGCTTTCGGATCGCAGGTGCGGCCCTTGTGGTCGTCATATCCCTCGCCCTGGCGGGCTGCGGAGGTGAGGGGAACGATGACGGAAAGAAGACGATCGACCTGAACGCGGCGAGAGGCTCCGACGCCGCGCAGAAGTCGTCGGGTTCGTCGGGCGCATCGGGTTCGTCGGAGGAGCCGGTGTCGTCGGGCGGTGGGAAGCTCGGCGAGATCAAGGGCCCGGACGGCGTGGTCGTCACCCTCACGTCGGCCGTCCGTGACAAGGGCGGCTTCGTCACCGTCAACGGAACGGTCGCCAACCGGGGGAGCAAGCCGTACACCCCGCTGACGTGGCGCTCGAAGGAGACGGAGATGAAGTCCCAGTCCTCGGTCTCGGGCGCCTCGCTCATCGACTCGGCCGGGAAGAAGCGCTATCTGGTCCTGCGTGACACGGACGGCGAGTGCCTGTGCACCACGGGCCTCGTCAACATCCGTCCCGGCGAGAGCCGTTCCGTCTTCGCGCAGTTCCCGGCACCGCCCGCGTCCGTGACGAACGTGGACTTCCAGCTTCCGACGATGCCGTCCGTGCGGATCAGGATCTCGGGGTGAGGGCCGTGGCTCCGGCAGCGATTCCCTTGGGGACATTCCTGGCGGCGACGCTGGCTTTCGCTGTCGCGATGCCGGGCCCGGCGGCGGTGAACGCGTACGCGGACGCCGGCCCGGGCCGCCAGGCCAACACGACACCGCCGGTGAAGCTCGACCCGACGGCCCCGGGCCTCAAGCTCCGGCCGGGCAGGAAGCTCGCCCCGGGCCGTGTCCTCGACATCAAGTCGGTCGTCGAGACGGACGACGGCGGCGAGCGCCGTGAGGACACTAACGTGGACGTCACCTTCGCCCTCCAGGCGGAGGTCATCTTCGACAAGGACAGCGCCGACCTGGGCGACCCCGCCCGCGCCCGCATCCGCGCGATCGCGGACGAGGTGAAGAAGCAGAAGGCCACGGCTCTGCGCGTCTTCGGCTTCACGGACAACCTCGGCGACGCCGACCACGGCGTCGCCCTCAGCAAGGACCGCGCCAACATGGTCCAGCGGGAGCTGGCCAAGGATCTGGGTTCGGCGGCGATCCAGTACGAGATCCGCGGCTACGGCGAGCAGTACCCGATCGCCGACAACGCCACGGAGGACGGGCGACGGAAGAACCGCCGCGTGGAGGTGAGCTTCCCCCGACGGTAGACGGACGGTAGGAGTGCCCAGAACGGCCCGTGTGCGGGATCCGCGGATACGGCGTTCACGGGCCGGACCGCAGAATCAATCTCAGGGAACCGTGTCTCCGGGCAGCGCCGGGCTACCCGGGCGGCAGCTTGATCGAGTGCCATTGTTTCGTATGCTTTGTGTGGATTTTGGGGCGGCGGTCGATCGCCTTACGGCGCGGTTCCTCACGCTCGCGCCGATTGGGCAAATCCGGGGATCGGCGTCAGCATGGGGCCCTCCCCTCGCCACAGGTCCACGGGTCCATGGGTCCACAGGTCCCCCGGGACCACGGCGAGGGCTGCCCACCCCCCCGTATCCCGGAAGGAACCCATGCGAGTCCGCGCCCCCCGTGACCTGGCCGCACTGCCGTATGCGCGCCACCTGGAGTCCTTCACCGGCGAGCTCGAACAGGCGGGCAGCTACGAATGGGTCCACTTCGACGGCTCCGCCTTCCAGGACGTGGAAGGCGGCAATTCCCTCTTCAGCCAGTCGGCGTTCTCCTCCGTCACCTTCGACCGGGGCCGGCTGCGGCGTTCCCGGTTCGACGAGGTGTGGCTGCACACCGTCCGCATGGTCGGCACCAACCTCGCGGAGACCACCTGGCTGGACAGCGAGTGCACCGCCGGTGTCCTCGCCGGCACGGAGATCCACGGTGGCGAGATGCGTCGCGTCGTCTTCCACCAGTGCAAATTCGACTCCGTCAACCTGCGCGCGACCACGTTGAAGGACGTCGCCTTCGTCGACTGCCTCCTGCGCGACGTGGATTTCGGCGGGGCGACGCTGACGGACGTCACTTTCCCCGGCTCGACCCTGGACCGGGCACGCTTCGACAAGGCCACGCTGACCAGGGTCGACCTGCGCGAGGCCGCCGGGCTGGGCATCGCCTCGGGGATCGGGTCCCTGGACGGCGCGGCGATCAGCACGGCCCAGCTGTTCGATCTGGCCCCGGCCTTGGCGCAGCACATCGGCCTCACCGTGAAGGACCACTGACAGTGCCGGCGGCGGCCGCCGAAGACCGCCGAAGACCGCCGAAGCGCCGAACGGCCGGACGATCAGCTGGACTTGTTGTCGTTGATCCAGTCGTCGTTGTCCTGCCAGGCGTAGAGGGTGCCGCCGTCGGTGTAGGCGTAGTAGAGGCCGCAACGGGACTGCGCGGCACGGCCGGCGTCCTTGCCGCTGCCGGGGAACCAGGACGCGGAGAGGCCCGGCTCCTTCGCCCGGGTGCCGGACGGGAGGGCCGTGCACTCCGCGGGCAGCTTGCCGGTGGGCAGTGTGGCCTTGAGGAGACGGTCGCCGCCGGTGGTCTTCATCGCGTACCGGATCTCGCGGGCGTCGTCGGGCAGCCAGCGCGGCACCGAGGCGCGGTCGGCCTTGGCCTCGGCCCCCGTGGCGTACTGGGACGACTGGTCGTGGCGGCCCTCGTACCAGTCCTTGGCGGCGGGTATGGCGGCCGCCGCGCCCACGGAGGCGAGGGCGACGATGGCGACGCCGGCGGCGGCACCGGCAGCGATCTTGGTCTTCATGGGGGGGCTGGGCCCTTCGTTTCGGAGCCGGGTGGAATGTCTGATTCCAGTATTCGGGCCCCTCACGGCCTTCCGGCTCACTCCGAGGCACGGTCCTGCCGTCAGACCACGGGTGGACCGCCCTCAGGGTCCCTTAGGGGTCCCTAAGGGATGAAGCGGGCGGGTCGGCGGGGCGAACGTTGCTTGAAGGCGGGTGCTGGTCGCCCGCCGTCAGGGCCCTGAGCTCGTCCAGGGAATCCCGCATCACCCGCGACAGCTCGCACTCCTCGTCGGGCGCGATCCAGCGTTCGAAGCCGACCTTGAAGACGGCGACGCCGGCCTCGGCGGTCAGGCTCGCGGCCGGTTCCGCGACACCGCGTCCGCGCAGGGCGTCGGCGAGCGCGGCCGCCAGCGAGGCGAGCTTGATCAGCTCGCGCTCCTGGAGCTCGGGGTTCGCCGCGATGAGGGCATGCCGCTCGCGCACGTGCTCGCGACGGCCGGCGAACAGCCCGGCGATCACGTCGAGTCCCGCCGCCAGCGCGTCGATCGGCGCGGCGGAGGGCGGGGCGTCGGTGACCGCCTCCACGAACGCCTCCCGCAGCGCGACCTCGCCGCCGAACAGCGCCTCGCGCTTGTCGGCGTAGTGCCGGAAGAAGGTCCGTTCCGTGAGCCCTGCCCGTGCGGCGATCTCCGAGACGGTGGTCCGCTCGTAACCGCGCTCGGTGCAGAGCTCCAGCGCGGCCTTCGCCAGGCGGCCGCGGGCGTCCGGTTTCCATCTCCCCATGGGCAAAGCTTACTTGGGGCTCGATGACAGTTCATGACATCGGGTGTAGCGTCGATGTCAGCAACTGGCATCAGTAGTTGCGGTCCTCTCATGCGCATCTCCGGAAGGAAAGGACGCGCATCCATGAAGTCATCCATACGCACCGCACTGGCCGCCGCGTTAGCGGCCGCGGCGCTCCTCGGGCCCGTCGTGCCGGCCGTCGCCGCCGGTGTCACGAACGTCAAGAACGACCAAGCGGTGAACGCGGTGAACGCGTCGTGCCGGGTACGCGGTGTCGCGGCGGAGCCGTCGGATACCGCCGGCGCCTTCGCGGCGGACGTCCGGGCCATGGACGCCCGAACGATCGCGAACCCGACCCGCATCAAGGCCGCCGCGTACAACCAGGCCCGTAGCATCCTCGCCAAGGCCGGCAGCGACACCGCCGCCAAGTCCCACCCCGTCCACGGCACGGGCGACGTGCCGGTCGGCTACGGGACCAACCTCCTGGCCTGCGCGCGGGACGAGTTCCGTGCCAAGGACAAGGACGTCCCGGTGAAGCGGTCGGGCATGTCGACCTACCACTACGTGGCGGTCCACGACGCGGCCGCGACCATGGGCATCACCCGTTGGTGACATCGCCGACGGCGTCGTCGCCCGCGCGGGCGTCACGGGGGCTCGCGTTGGTCCGACGCCCGCCCGCCTCGGGTCCGTTGCGAAAGTGGATCAAGGCCGTGGTGATCACGGGCTCGGACGCTCGCGCGGCGGGCTGACGACCAACCTGCACCTGGCGGTCGAGCGGGGACAGAAGCCACTGCCCCTGCTCGTCGCCGCCGGGCAGCGGCATGACATCCCGCCCCGACACGCACCGGCCTCAGCCCTTCCCCAGCACCGTCCGGATCACGTGCCGGGCATTGTGCGCCATCGCCGGGTTCGTCTTCCGGTAGTACGGCAGCGCGATCAGCGCTTGCGAGAGCGTCCGGCCCCGGCCGCGGATCCAGGTCGCGTCGTCCACGTCCAGCGCCTCGCGGAACACTTCCCGAGCATCGGCCGGCAGCAGATTCCACGCCGGGAACAGATCGCAGGCCGGATCGCCCACCCCAAGGCACCCGAAGTCGATTACCGAGGCCAGCCTGCCACGGTCCACCAGCAGGTTGCCCGGCATGAGATCGGCGTGCAGCCACACCGGCGGCCCGTCCCATCCCGGAGCCCGCAGCGCCTCCTCCCACACGGCCGCGGCGGCATCGCAGTCGACGCCCTCCTGCGGGATCGTCCGCAGTTCCTCGATCGCCGCCCGGGTCGCCGCGTCGAGCGAGGCGACCGGCCCGCCGCGATGGGCCTGCGGCGCACCTGGCAGGGTGATCCTTCGCATCGCCGCCACGAACCCGGCCAGATCCTCGGCCAGCAGTATCGGCTCGCTCAGGGCCCCCGCCTCGGGATTCTCCCCCGCCAGCCACCGGTACACCGACCACGGCCACGAGTACCCCTCGGCAGGCTCCCCATGCCCGAGCACCTCGGGGACGGGCGTGGGCAACTGGGGCGCGAGCCGCGGCAGCCACGTCCGCTCCGTCAACACGTCGTCGGCCCCACCCCGCACCAGCGGCAGCCGTACGACCATGTCGTCGCCCAGCCGGTACATGGCGTTGACCGTGCCGCCGGACGGAATCCGCTCGACCGCCAGCCCAGCCCATCGCGGGAACTGCCCGGCGACCAGCCGCCGTACAAGAGCGCCGTCGATGGGGTGCGAGCCGGGATGCGTCTGTCCTGTCATCTGCCCTGTGTTCATGGCCTGTCATCCGATCGCCGGACACCGACGAGCGTCAAACGGTTATCCGGTAACGCCGTTTTCGCAACGAGACCTTCGCGATAAGCCTCTAGTCTCGCCTGATGCACATGGATGACGTGTCCGTCGACGAACTCTCCGACACCTGGGACGCGATACGCGCGGACTACGACGACGCCTACAACGACGAATACGACCAAGCGGCCCTCGACTGCGCCGCCCGGCTCGCCGCCGACCCCGGCGGCGAGCCCGCGTACATCTGGACGACCGGCCTGCTGCTCATGGCCCCCTACGTCGCGTGGGGATCCGACGACGCCGTCGCACCGGCGCTCATGGCCGCCCTGAAGGCCACGGACCACGCCCTGCGCCACCGCCCCTGCGGGCACGAGGGTCACCCGTACGAGGAGCACGAGGACGAGTACGACGAGTACCTCGCCGAGCAACTGCGCGGGCTCGCCGACGAGAGCCTCGCCTGGGAAGAGGACTTCCCACGCGAGGCGTGGCGCTGCCCGCGCAACGTGGCCGGTCTGGCACGGATCGCCATGGACATCGTCGAACCCGGCTCCGTCACGGACATCCCGCCCCGCCTGCCGGTGGGAGCCGGGGACATCATCGACACGCTGTCGGCCCTGCTGCACGGCTACCCGAAGGCGTACACGGACGTCCCCGAGGAGATCTCCTACCGGGCTTACGCTTTGCGCCGCGCCGACCCCGCGACCCGCCCCGGCCACCTGCTCGTCGCCGTGGCGCTGAGCTGGTACATCGCCCACGCGGACCAGGACGCGAAGATGGCCGAGTCGGCCGAGTCGCTCGCGACGGCACTGGAGGAAACGCTGCCGCACTTCGCGGACGCGACCTGCGCACACGCCGCGCACACCCTCCCGTACACCAACGCCCCCGACGTCGCGGGCCTCGGCATCACCCTGACCACCCCCGGCGGCCGCGCCCTCTACGAACGGGACCGCAGGGAGGGCAGGGATGCCCCACTGGACGTGCTGCTGTGCCCGGTCGCCCTCGCGGAGTTCGCGCGGGAGTCGCTGCGGATCCTGCGCGCCGGCTAGTTCCGACGGCGGAACCAGCGGCGGGCGCCGGAGCCAGGGCGGCGGGTCTCCGGGTGACTTGGAGAGGCGAAGGGCGGCAACGCCTTGAATCCGCTGTGCAGGGTCAGGGTGGGGGTTATCCGCTCCAGCGTCGTCCGTACGCGGGTGAGAGGGTGGTCGGGGAACTCCGCGTCATGCTGCTCGTGGTCGGCGACGTGGTAGGGCAGGCCGCCCGCGATGTCCGGAGCGTACGGATGAGGGGTGAAGTACTGTGCCGGGTCCAGCCCGCTGAGGACGACCGCCTCGCGCGCGCCGGTTATCGGCCCTTCGGCCGCCTGGACCTTCACCACGGTGCTGCACCCGGCTCGCGGCACCGTCCACGAGCCGATGAACACCAGGCCATGGCCGTTGGGCTGTGGAATCTTGATGAACTGCCGGACGGCCGGGAGGGCGTCCACGTCGCCGAGCACGGCTTCGATCAGCCCACCGCCGGCCTGGGCGGCGAAGTGGGCCAGCCCGTACCGGAGCCGGTCCGGATCGTCGAAGGACGCGGGCAGATCGGGAACGAGGTCGAAGAAGTGGACGGAGAGGACGAGCCCTTGATCGTCGGTCCAGACCCTGGGCTCCCGCTCCGTGAAACCGGTGAGATCCATGCTGGTGATCGGTGTCATGGGGCTCATCATCACGCGCCCCGCCGGACACCGGCTAGCCGTCCTGGAGGAGGTGGTCGGCCTTGCCGGCCTTGATCTCGCGGATCAGGGATCGTAAGGCGTCGCGCGTGTCGGTGAGGTAGCGGTCTTCGGCACCGGCTACGGCGATGTAGGCCCGGCCAGTGTCGTCGGTGCCTATTCGGAAGCAGGCGCTGCCTTCGCCGCAGAACGGCGCTTCCCAGCGGATCTTGGACATGTTGCTGACTCCTCAGAGCTGACGTGCGATGTCCTGGATGAACTTGCGCGAAGCATCCGGTTCGAGCGCAAGCCGTTCCATCCATTCCAGCTGAGCGCGGTACTTGGACAACTGCGCCTCCCCGTGGAGAAATTCCGGCCCGTGCGTGCAGTCAGTCTGCACGGTGTCCAGTTGGGGGACTACGGCCGCTGCGTACACCAAGGTCTGCCCTGCCCCAGGGAAGACGCCGCGCGCTACGGGAAGCACGCGCAGGGTCACATGGCTGAGCTCGGACATGTTCACCAGGTGTTCAAGCTGGGCGCGCGCTACTGACGGTCCACCGAACTGCATGCGCAGGGCTGCTTCGTGAATGATGCCGTAGTAGTCAGGCGGATCATCCCGGGTGAGGACCTGCTGGCGTTCCAGTCGAAGAACCAGTCGCAGCTCCAGTTCCCGCTCGGGGAGGTGGGGCACGACTGCTTCGAAGATGGTGCGTGCGTGGTCGACTGTCTGAAGCAGGCCAGGGATGTGAACGGTGTGTGCGGTGTGCAAGCGGACGGCGTGGGTCTCCATCTCCGCGATGTCCAGAAGGCCGCCGGGCAACGCACCTCGGTAGCGTTCCCACCAGCCTCTGCCAGCGGGTTGCGCCATTTTGGCCAGTGCTTCGATGAAGGAATCGTCTGGGCAAGCGCAATGGCAAGCCCAGCTTCTGAGTCGATCCGGGCTGATGGCCCTGAGGCCCCGCTCGATGTTGGAGATCTTGCTGCGATCGACTCCGAGCAGTGATGCGACGGCCTCAGCGCTTACGCCAGCAGCCAGACGCATTTTGTTCAGCTCGTATCCCAGACGCTTCTGGCGCTCCGTGGGGGAAGTTCGCTGTGCCATGGCAACCCTTCCTATACGCGATGCGTGGCAGTCTGCACCCCCACGTCGTGAGAGTCCCCTCGAACGGGGTCAAAGTCTCATGGTGGGTGGCCAATTGGCCCCGCAGGTGGCTAGCTTCGGTGAAGTAGCGCACAAGCCCGGCACAGCCGGAAGCGCATCACGCGAGCGTGCCCGAACCTCCGTCCCTGGGAGGGGTGTGCCCGTGTCAGGGAGACAAGCCACCGGCAGTGCGCAGCAACCCACCCAGCCACACGGGAGTCGTCGCCATGCCATTCGCCAGCCTCTGCCCAACCGTCACTCCGAATCCAACCGACCCGTCCGACCATCTGAGCGCCGCTCCCACCACCCGCACCCCGGAAAGCCTCGCGTACAGCTACGCCATCCCGGGCGAACCGCACGCCGTCGCGATCGCACGCACGAGCGTGCACAACGCGCTGGCCGCACACGGCCTGACGGACCTCCTGCCACCCGCGCTCCAGGCGACCGGCGAACTCGTCGCCTGCGCGACGCTGTTCGAGCCCGGAAAGGTGTTGTACCTGTCCGTGGGCTGGCAGCAGGACGGCGTCCGGATCGTCGTGTGGGATCCCCACACGCGGCACGGCGACACGGACAGTTCCGCGAAGTGTGCCGCGCGTCGCAACAAGATGCTCTATCTCCTCGCGTGCGTGGTGCACGAGTGCAAGGGGAGCTGGGGAGTGATCCGCCCCGCCCCGGCACGGGAGGGCACCCGGGTATGGGTGAACCTCCCGCGCCAAGGGGCAGCCGACTACGCGGCGGCGCTCTGCTGACGGCAGGCGCCGTACGTTCAGGGTCGGTTCACCGGAACGCGGTGAGCCGGCCCCGGGCGGCGGACCGTCAGAAACGGCCCGCCGGAACCCGTCAGAAGTGGTGCGACGCGTTGCGGTCGGCCGCGTCGCACTGGGCGGCGCGGCGCTTGAGGGCGTCGGCCTGGGCGATGGTGCGGCGGGCGGCCTCGCGCTGGCCGGCGCGCTTCTGACGCGCGGCCTTCTGGTACAGGGCGTCGGCGTCGTGACGCAGCTTCGCGATGTCGCAGGTGATGGGAGCCGCCTGGGCGGTGGGGGCGGTGACGAGGGCGGCACCGGTGCCGGCCATCACGGCGGTCAGGACAAGTGCGGATATGCGACGACGCATGGGTTTCCTTACCGAGAGATACGGATCATTCCGGCCACATGTATGGCCGGAACTGGTCGTTCACCGTATACGAGTTGGAGCGGTCGCGCGTACGAGGGATGGCAGGGCAGGATGGGGCCTCCCGAGCGGGTGGCGGTGAGGGAGGCGGGACATGAGGGGCGGGTTCGTCGTGGTGGCGACGGCGTTCGGAGTGCTCGTCGGGGCTGCCGGGAAGGCGGGGGCGGCCGGGACGGTCGATGAGCCGGAGGGGCCGGTCGCGTACCGGATGGCAACGGGTGCGATTGCCGTGCAGGGGGTGGGAAACAGCGCTGATCGTGGTCCTGAGCTGAAGGCGGGCGCGAGTACGTACACCGACAGCATCAAGCCGAAGGAAGTGAAGTACTACACAGTCGAGTTGGACGCGCAGTCGAGCGCGTACGTATCGGCGGTGGCCGTGCCGAGGCAGGGGAGCGCGATGGGGTTGCGGGACGGGATCGACGTCTCGTTACAGGCGCCGGACGGCACGCAGTGCGGGACGGTGCGGCACCGGTCGTTCCTGTCGGCCGGGGGCGCGTACCCCGTCGCGGACTACGCGGAACGCGTGGTGAAGCCGGGCGCGGCGTGCGGAACGGCAGGTGCGTACCGGTTCGTCGTGGAGCGGGGGGACGCGCTGGGCGGAGACGCCTCGGCCGTGGCGATCGAGCTGAAGTACGTGGCGGAGCCGCCGCAACGGACGGAATCCACCGATACGTTGCCTCCTCCGGGCGCGTGGAGCTCGCAGGCGCCGTCGAAACCGCCGCAAGGCGCGGGTGCGGCGGCGGAGGGCATCGCGGGCGGGACGGGCTTCAACGACGCCGCCGAACTCCGCCCGGGGGCGTGGCGTGATGAGCTCCGGCCCGGGGATACGCGGTTCTACCGTGTATCGGTCGACGCCGGTGAACAGCTCTTCGCGGATGCGGAGTTCGGCTCCGCCGGTGGATCGGGGGCCGGGACTGGGGCCGGGGCGATGGTGATCGGCGGCGTACGGCTCGGGCTCAACAACACCGCACGCGGCTTCGTCATGAACAAGACCACCGGCTACCAGGGCAAACCGGCCACCGTCTCGCTGGCCACGCCCCCGGCGGCGTACGGCGGTGGTGGCGGTGGCGAGGCCGCCAGGGGCATGCGGTTCGCGGGCTGGTACTACCTTCAGGTGAGCCTGAGCCCGAAGGTGCGGCAAGGGGCGGGTGGTGCGGGTGTGCCGGTCACGCTGCGGGTCGATGTTGCGGGCGCGCGCAAGGCCGACCAGGGCACCGGGCGGCCGCAGGGGAACGGTGGCGGCCGTCCGGGTGGCGAGGGTGGCGGGGGCGGCGTCGGTGGGGAACTGGTCGCCTCGGCCGGAACCGGCCCGCGCAACGAGCGGCTGCGGACGATCGGCTATGTGGGGATCGGCACGGGAACGACGTTGCTGCTGGGGCTCGGGGTGTGGACGTTGCTGGCGCGCCGGCGCGGTGAGTAGCGCACGGTGGGGTGGGGGGTGGGGTGCGGTGGGGTGCGGGGCCGGGCCGGGCGCTGGGTGTCACTTCGTGCCGATCACCATCGATTCGGGCCCGGCCAGGTGCTGTACGCGGCTCTCCCGGAATCCGGCGTCGGCCAGCCAGCCCCGGCAGTCGGCGCCGGTGTACTCGAAGCCGCCGGGGGTCTCCAGGAGCATGGTGAGGCTCATGAGCAGACCGTCGACGTTCTCCCGGCGGTCGTCGTCGAGGAGCGTCTCGTAGATGACGACGATGCCGCCGTGCGGCAGCGCTTCGTGGGCCTTGCGCAGCAGCATGCGGCCGGTGGACAGGTCCCAGCTGCTCAGGATATGACCAAAGATGAGCACGTCCGCTTGCGGCAGCGGTTCGGTGAAGAAATCTCCGGAGCGGAAGGCGAGCCGGTCGGTGAGACCGGAGTCCGCGAGCCGCCGCTGGAAGCCGGGCGCCGCGTCGGCCAGGTCGAAGCCGGTGCCCCGGAGGTGCGGGTGGCGCCGGAGCAACTGGGTCAGCAGGAAACCCTCGGCGCAGCCGATGTCCGCGACGGTGCGGTGGGGGGACCAGTCGATCGCGTCGACCAGGGCGAGGACGGAGCCCATGGACAGTCCCGTCATGGCCTGCTGGAAGACGGCGAGGCGCTCGGGGTCGGCGTAGAGGGTGGCGTAGATGTCCTCGTCACCGGACTTGATCTCGTTCTGGGGATCGCCCGTGCGCAGTGCAGCTTCCAGCCGGCCCCAGAGCTCGTACATCCTGGCATCGCTCATCTCAAGGAAACCGCCCAGGTAGGTGGGTTTTCCGCGGACGAGATAGCGGTCGGTGGCAGGGGTGTTGGCGTACGTGCCATCGACGCGCTCCAGGAGGCCTAGGGCGGCGAGGGTGTCGAGGAAGTCGTGGGCGGAACGCGGGTGGAGGGCCAGGCGGGCGCGTAGTTCGTCGGCGGTGAGGGGGCGGTCGGCGAGCTCGGTGAAGAGGCCGAGGGTGGTGGCGGTGAGCAGGACCTTCGAGGTCATAAAGCCGGAGGCGATCCGCAGGAGGGCGTCGGGAGGCGTGGCGCTCATATTGCTCCTCGCAGGGTGGGGACGGAGGAGGACGTGCCGGATAATTCCGTCATACCCGCCCTGCCTCCGGTCCAGTCGCGGAGCGGCGACGGGCCGTGGCAGGCGGAAAACCATTGGGGCAGGTCATTCGGGCGGGAGGATCTCGACGCGCGCCCCCGGAGCCACGCCCCACCCCGCCATCGCGCCCGCCGCGCTCTCCAGGACATGACGGGCCCTGACCCGGGGCAGCCCGAGGCGCCCGGGGCGCATGGTGCGGACGGTGAGCACGGTGAGGTGGCGGTCGAGGTACGCGACGTCGATGGGGAAGCGCATGCGCCAGGTGTGAACGCTGGACGCGGGGGTCAGGAGGAGGGCGCCCTCGGAGGGCTCGAAGGCGTCGCGGCCGAGGAGGCCGCGCGTCCGGGCCCGGTAGGAGGCGGCGATCTCCAGCGGTGTGATCATCCCGCTGGAAACGACGTGGAGTTGAGCGAAACCGTCCTGGTGGCGGGCCATGCGCCCAGGTTATCCACAGGCCCCGGCGAGAATCGGCGAACGTACGTAACCTCGGGGCATGGACGTTGTGTTGATCGCCGTTGCAGCTGTGTACGGCGCCCTCGCCGGGGTGCTGACGCGGCGCGCGCGGTTCCGGCTGGCCGTGGAGCCGGGGGAGGGATGGCGGTCCACGGGCCCGTGCGGGCATGCCGTCGGCGGCTGGGTGGGCCCGGCGCGCTGCGGCGAGTGCGGGGGGAGGTACGGGCCGGGCGCGCCGGCGCCGCCGTGGTGGCCGGCGGTCATGACGGCCGTGGTGTGCGGCGGGCTCGCGGCGGTGGTCGGGATACGGCCCGAGCTGGCCGTATGGCTCCTCGCGGCGCCCGTGGGGGTGGTGCTGGCAGGCGTCGACTGGCAGGTGCGCCGCCTGCCGGACGCCCTGACCCTGCCCCTGGCCGTGGGGACGGCGCTCCTCCTGGGAGCGGCCTCGCTGATACCGGGCGCCGCGGGCTCCTGGCCCCACGCCCTCCTGGGCGGGCTGGCGCTGGGCGGCGGCTATCTCGTGCTGTTCCTCCTCCACCCGAGCGGCATGGGGTTCGGCGACGTGAAACTCGCCGCGGGCCTGGGGTGCGCCCTTGGCTGGTACGGCTGGTGGGCGGTGCTTCTGGGCGCCTTCGTGGGCCTGTTCCTCGCCTCCTGCTACGGCAACGCGCTGCGTCTCGCCCGGCGGGTGTCCCGGGGCGCGTCCATACCCCTGGGCCCGTTCCTGATCGCGGGAGCGTGGGCAGGCTTGCTGGCGGGCGCGCTACGGGCCGACGGCTGAGGTACCGGCCTGGTGCGGGGCCGGCGTCGACTGGCTGGTTCAGGCAGCGTGTTTCTCAAGGAATCTGACGAATCAAGGGAGGTCACGCATGGCTGTCGGTGGCTCGAAGGTGAATCCCGAGACGATCGGTGAGATGTACGACCAGGGCAGCGAGATGCTGGGTGCCCTCATGGGCGGCAGTCTCCACTACGGCTACTGGGAAGGGCCCGACGACGACGCCTCGATGGAGGAGGCGTCCGAGCGGATGACCGACTTGATGGTCGCCAAGTTACGGGCCGGGGCTGGACGGCGCGTGCTCGACGTCGGCTGCGGTACGGGCCGTCCGGCCCTGCGCCTCGCGCGGGCGACGGGCGCGGAGGTCGTCGGCGTCACCATCAGCCATGAGCAGGTGCGGCTGGCGACGCTGGCGGCAGAGGCCGAAGGGCTGGGGGACCGGGTGACGTTCCGGTACGGCGATGCCGTGAGCCTTCCCTTCGATCCCGAATCCTTCGACGCGGCCTGGTTGTTCGAGAGTCTGATCCATATGGCCGACCCCCAGCGGGTGCTCAAGTGCGTGGCCGCCACGCTGCGGCCGGGTGGCCGGCTCGCCATCGCCAACATCGTCCAGAACGCCCCGGTCCCCGAGGAACGACGGGCCGGTCTGGAGGACTACTTCCGGATGACGGGCATCGTCTCGTTCGCTCCCCTCGCGGAGTATCCCCGGCTGATAGAGGACAGCGGGCTCGTGGTCGAGGAAGTCGTCGACGTCTCCGACCACGCCGTGCGCGGGACGGTCCGCAATGTGTCCGAGCGGCTCGGGCAGGTGGCGATCCCCGACGTCCCGGAGTCGGCGGCCGCGAGCGAGGTCCTGAAGAACGCTCGTGCCGTCGCCGACGCCTTCGCCTCTACGCCCGGCATCGGTTACGCGATCGTCGTCGCCTCGAAGCCGTGACAGTCAGCCGTGACGGCGGTTCTCAGCGGCGGTCCGCAGGGGCGCCCAACGTGGCCAGGATGTCGTCGAGGGCGTGCTCGAAGAGCGGTTCGGGGTCGGTGAGGGCGAAGTCGAGGTGGCCGAAGACCTCCACGGCGACCGCCCCGTACAGGCGGGCCCAGCAGGCGACGAAGACGTAGATGACGTCCAGGGGCACGGGTTCGCCGGAGAGGTGTTCGCGGACCTCCTCCAGCTGGGTCGTCCAGGCGGGGTCGAGGTCGGTGGGCGGCTGGATGCCGCCGCTGCGCCACAGCTGGACCATGAGTTCGAGGATGACGCCGCCGAAGCGCCAGCTGGAGTCGTGGGCGGCGGTGCCGGGTGTGGTGTCGGCGTCCGCGTCCGGCTTGGCGAACAGCAGGCCGAACTCGCGGGGGTGGTCCAGCGCCCAGCGGCGCAGCTCGCGGCACACGTCACGCAGTCGCCGTCCGGGCTCGGCGTCCGGGTGGCGGTCGCGGGCCGCGGAAAGAGCGGTGGCCAGTTCGTCGTAGAGGGAGGAGGCCAGGGCCTGGATCAGGTCGCGGTGGCCGGCGTAGTAGCGGTACAGGCCGGGCGCGGTCATGCCCATCTCGCGGGCGATGGCCCGCAGCGTGACGGCCCCCGGGCCTTGCTCGACCAGCAGTCGCCGCCCGGTGCGCAGGATTTCCGCCAGCGCTTCCTCGCGCACCCGGTGACGGCGGCCGGTACGGGTTCCCGTGGTGCTGGACATGGGGCTCGGGCCGCCTTCCCTTGACAAAGTTAACGCCTATCACTTTAGCTTCCCCTCGAAAGTTAACACCGTTAGCAAATGCTCGCTGCTCGGGGGAGTCTCATGAAGTACGGCATCGTCCTCACCTACACGGTCACCGAGCGGTGGCTGGCGCTGTCGCGCGAGGAGCGCAACGCGATGCGCGAGGCGCATCTGGAGCCGGCCTTCGCCGCCAGCGCCGACCGCGTCCGGGCCCGTTTCTTCGACGCGGAGGCGTTCAACGGCCGTTTCTCGGACTTCGTCATGCTGGAGACCGAGGACCTGGGCGCGTACTACTTCCTGATCGAGGCCCTGCGTGACACACCGGTCATCGCCGGGGGCTACCTCACCTTCGGCGAGATCTTCCTGGGCGTCGAGGACGGCTTCCAGGCGTACGAGCAGGCGCTGGCCGACAGGACGGGCCGTTGACGCCCGTACGGAACGCGGTCTGGCCCATGCGTGTGCTGCGGGCCGTCGCGGTGGCGGTGCTGCTGGACACGCTCGTACAGGCGGCGCTGGCCGGCCTGTTCGTCACCGGCGACCTGGAACTGCTCACCTGGCACGCCGCCAACGCGAGCGTGCTCGGCGCCCTGACCGTCGCCGAGACGGTGGCGGCGCTGGTGGTGTGGCGCCGCCGAGCCGCCCCGGGCTGGCTCGCCGTGGCGAGCGCGGTGCTGGTGGCGCTGGTGAGCGTGCAGCAGGGGCTCGGTGAGGCCCGAGTGCTGGCGGGCCACATACCGCTGGGGATGGGCGTCTTCGGCTGTGCGACGGCCCTGGCCTGCTGGGCGTTCACTCACCACGCCGGTACCGCCACTCGCCACGGCGGTACCGCGCGGCGCGCGGGGCGGCGGCCTGTGGCGGGAGTGGCCGAGTGAAGCGTCTGAGCCGCCGTGGGTTCCTGGGGCTGACGGCCGGTGCCGGTGCTGCCGTGACCGTGGGCGCGACGGGCTGGTCCCGGCTCGCCGGCGCGTCGACCGGCCGGGTGCTGGCCAGCGCCGGGCCGCTGCCAGCGCCGTTCGGCGTTCCGCTGCCGGTGCCGCCGGTGGCCCGGCCGGTACGCACCGAGCGGGGAGCCGACGTCTACGAGGTCGAGCAGCGCGAGGGCCGTGTGGAGATCCTGCCCGGGCGGAAGACGACGGTATGGGGGTACGACGGGATCTTCCCGGGTCCGACCTTCGCCGCCCGCTCGGGGCGCAGGACCGTGCTCCGGGTGCGCAACAGCCTCACGGTTCCCACCGTCACGCATCTGCACGGCGGCGTCACCCCGCCGGAGTCCGACGGCTACCCCACTGACCTGCTGCTCCCCGCCCGTTGCGCGCCAGGGCAGGCGTACGACGGCCACGACGGCCGCGACGCCAACGACGCCCACGACGGTATGGCGGGCGCTCACGCCGGACGGACGGCCGTGGGCTACCGCACCTACGAATACCCCCTGCCTCAACGGGCCGCGACGCTCTGGTACCACGACCACCGCATGGACTTCTCCGCCCCGCAGGTCTGGCGCGGCCTGGCCGGCTTCTTCCTCATCGGCGACGAGGAGGAGGACCGGCTCCCGCTGCCCCGCGGTGACCGCGACATCCCGCTGATGCTGTGCGACCGTTCCTTCGAGGAAGACGGCTCCTTCCGATACCCCGCCCACGGACACGATCACGACGCCTTCCCGGACGGTGTGCTCGGCGACGTCCAGCTCGTCAACGGCGCGCCCTGGCCCGCCCTGGAGGTGTCCGCCACCCGCTACCGCTTCCGCCTCCTCAACGCCTCCAACGCCCGCCGCTACCGGCTCCGCCTGGAAGCAGGCGGAGGGAGGTACGGGCGGTTCGTCCAGATCGGCAGCGACGGCGGACTGCTGGCCGCACCCCAGCCGCTCGGCACGATCGACATGGCGCCAGGTGAACGCTGCGACGTCGTCGTCGACTTCGCGGACTTTCCCGTCGGCAGCCGGATCACCCTGCGCAATGGGGTGGCCGAGGGAGGAATGCGCGATGTCATGCGCTTCCACGTCGTTCGCGGGGGACGCGGGGGGAGGGACGGCAGTCACGTCCCGGCCCGGCTCGCCGCGTCGTTCGAGAGGCTCTCGCCGAGCGCGGCGATGCCTGTGCGGGTGTTCGACTTCCGCAGGACCGGCGCCGGTGAGGGCCGGCAGTTGTGGACGATCAACGGGCGGCCGTTCCGTACCGACACCGTGCTGGCGTCGCCGCGCCTGGACAGTGTGGAGCGGTGGCGTTTCAGCAGCGATTTCCACCACCCCGTGCATGTGCACCTCGCCCAGTTCCAGGTCGTCGCCCGGGGCGCCAGGCCGCCGGCCGCCGCGGACGCCGGCTGGAAGGACACCGTGGACGTCCGCCCGTACGAAGTGGTGGAAGTCCTCGCGCGGTTCGCCGGTTACAAGGGGCGCTACATGCTGCACTGTCACAACCTCGAACACGAGGACATGGCCATGATGGGCAACTTCCAGGTCGTCTAGCGAAGCACCGGCCGTGGCCCGCCCCGGCAAGTATTGGACCGTGTGATCCAAAACCTGTTACGGTCATCCCATGGCCCGACCGAGGAAGTTCGACGAGGAAGGGGCGGTCGACGCCGCGCTGGAGGCGTTCTGGACCGCCGGGTACGAGGCGACCTCGACCCAGGACCTGTGCGAGGCCACCGGCCTGGGTCGCAGCAGCGTCTACAACACCTTCCACAGCAAGCGCGACCTCTTCCGCCGCGCCCTCGCGCTGTACATGCGGCGCAGGAGCGACCAACTGGCCGCGCTCCTGGACGAGGACGTCCCCGCCCGCGAGAAGGTCCGCGCCCTGCTGGACAGCGTCATCCTGGAGGAGACCGGGGTGGACGGCGATGGCCGGGGCTGTCTCTACGTCAACACCGCCGTCGAACTGGCCTCGCGCGACCCCGAGGTGGCGCGCGAGCTGGAGCGCGACTACGCCCGCCGCCACGACGCGCTCACCGCCGCCCTGGAGGCCGGGCAGCGGGCCGGCGACCTCGACAAGGCCAAGGATGCGAGCGCTCTCGCGCACTTCGTGATCGCGACCGTCGGCGGCATCCGGGTCGCGGCCCGCGCGGGGGCGGGCGAGGCGGCGCTGCGCGCCGTCGCCCGTACGGCCCTCGACGCGATCTGACCCCCAACCCATCACCTCCCCGTGCGCACTCGCGCATGCCCGCGTTTTGAACTGATCGATACAAAACCAGAGAACCAGAGACCAGAGACCAGGGAACTGTCATGCCCCGAGCCGTATACGTCCTGGCGCTGGGCGTCTTCGCCATGGTGACCAGCGAATTCGTCGTCGCCGGACTGATGCCGCAGATGGCCGACGGGCTGGACGCGACCATCCCGCAGATCGGCTACCTCATCACCGCGTTCGCGGCCGCCATGTCCCTCGGCGGGCCCCTCCTGACCGTCGCCGTGCTGAGGCTGCGGCCCAAACGGGCGCTGGCCGTGCTCTTCGTGATCTTCCTGCTCGGCAACGTACTGGCCGCCACGGCCTCCGGCTACGGGGTCATGGTGGCGGCGCGGGTGATCACCGGTGTCGCCTCGCAGGCCTTCTTCGGTACGGCCGTCTCGCTCTGCGCCGAGCTGACCCGCCCCGAGGTGCGGGGCCGGGCGGTGGCCGTGCTGATGAACGGGCTGATGCTGGGCACCCTGCTGGGGCTGCCGCTGTCCACGCTGGTCGGGGAGTACCTGGGCTGGCGCGCCGCCTTCTGGGTCATCACGGGTCTCGCCGCCGTCGCGGCGCTGTGGACGCTCGCAGGGGTGCCGGACGCGACGTACACCGAGGGTGGCGGAAGCCTGCGCGAGGAGATGGGCGTCTTCCGGAATCGCCGGCTCTGGCGTGCCCTCTCCACCAGCACCTGCGTCATCGGCGCGACGTTCTGCGCGTTCTCCTATTTCAACCCGATCCTCACCGAGATCACGGGATTCGGCACCGGTACCGTCCCGCTGCTGCTTATCGGCTACGGCGCCGCGACCGTGATCGGCAACAACGTCGTCGGGCGGCTCGCCGATCGTCACGCCGGGACCGTCCTGCTCTTTGGTCTAGTCCTGAACCTGGTCTTTCTCACGGGATTCGCACTGCTGGCCCATCTCAAGGCGCCGACGGTGGTGTTCATGATGGGCGTCGGCCTGGTCGGCGTGACCATGAATCCGGCGATGGTGACGCGTGTGCAGCGGGTCGGCAATGCCCGGCCGCTGGTCAACACCGTCCACTCGTCCTTCATCACCTTCGGGATCATCATCGGGTCGTCGATCGGCGGACTGGCGATAGCCGATTTCGGCCTTCGCGCGCCGCTGTGGCTCGGGGCCGGCATGGCCGTGATCGGGGTCCTCACCCTCGTTCCCGACGTCTTCCGGCGGCTCTCCGGCGCCCGGGCCACGGGTGCGGGCGAGGTCGCGGGAGCCCGTCGAGAGGCCCGCGTGATGTCCTCGTGACATCGCCGTGATGTCAATGACGCCCGGAATGCGGAATCACGTCAAGCCGATGATGACTTTGCAAGACATTTTCGGGAGAGCGGTGGGCCGGATTCCGGATGGTGGTCGGATGGCAACCGGATGGCCGGTTCTGCGCCGTCAGCCCAGTAATGAAGGGTTCGAGGGGGCTCGAGCCGACTCCGCAAAACGCTCCACACAAGATCAACTTCTTGGCCGCAAGTCAGCACGCCACGCATTGTCACCCCCGTCGGTGCAGCAAACAGGGCCTCGGACCGGTTATGGTGGAAACCCCCCCTCGGGCCGGTCCGTATCCCCCCCACGGACCGGCCCGTTTTCTTTCCCCCTCGTCACTCTCCGTGTCGAGATGTGCCACGGCAATGCGATGATCATGGCCTGGCCAACCATCGCCGGGTATCCCGAAGAGGAAGCGCGCCGGGATTCCGGCCGGTTCGATCTAGGAATCTCCCCGTCGGGCCCAGATGTTCACGCCCTCCGTGCTGACCGCCAGGGCATCGATTTCGGCCAGTTCCGCCTTCTCCAGCGGGGCGGCGCCCAGTGCGGCGATATTGGCCTCCAGCTGCGCCACGCTGGACGCGCCGATCAGCGCCGAGGTCATCCGCTCGTCCCGCAGCACCCAGTTCAGCGCCAGCTGGGCCAGGGACTGCCCCCGCCGCGCCGCGATCTCGTTCAGGCCGCGCAGCCGGCGCACCACGTCCTCCGTGAGCAGCGCGGGGTCGAGCGACTTGCCCTGGGAGGCGCGGGACCCCTCCGGGACGCCGTGGAGGTACTTGTCCGTGAGCAGGCCCTGGGCGAGGGGTGCGAAGGCGATGCAGCCCATGCCCTCCTCCTCCAGGGCGTCGAGCAGCGCGTCGTCCTCCGTCCAGCGGTTGATCATCGAGTAGGACGGCTGGTGGATCAGTGCGGGCACCCCCATCTCCCGCAGCAGCCGGGCGGCCTCCCGGGTCTGCTGGGCGCTGTACGAGGAGATGCCCGCGTACAGCGCCTTGCCCTGCCGGACGGCCGACGCCAGGGCGCCCATCGTCTCCTCGAGCGGGGTGTGCGGGTCGAACCGGTGCGAATAGAAGATGTCGACGTAATCGACACCCATCCGGCGCAACGACGCGTCGAGCGACGACATCAGGTACTTCCGCGAGCCCCATTCGCCGTACGGGCCGGGGTGCATCAGATAGCCGGCCTTGGTGGAGATGATGATTTCGTCCCGATAGGGCAGGAAATCCTGGGCGAAGAGCTTGCCGAAGTTGAGCTCGGCCGAACCGGGCGGAGGGCCGTAGTTGTTGGCCAGATCGAAGTGGGTGACCCCCAGGTCGAAGGCCCGGCGCAGAATGGCCCGCTGCGAGTCGAGGGTGCGGTCGTCGCCGAAGTTGTGCCACAGTCCCAAGGAGATGGCGGGCAGCTTCAGCCCGCTGCGGCCCGTACGCCGGTACTCCATGGAGTCGTAGCGCGTTTCGGCCGCGTGGTAGAGCGAGGGATCGGTCATGTGCATCTGACTATCACGGTCCTGTGACAGGCCGAGTTGGGTCCTCGCGACACGCTGGCAGTAGTGTGGCGCCCTCGGGGCGACCGCCGTGGCATGGAGGGGCAGGAAGAGTGAAGTTGCGCGACCTGGTGTACAGGCTTTACGCACGCCGGGTGGAGGGCCGCCTCGACCACGCCCAGGTGCCCAAGCACATCGGTGTCATCCTCGACGGCAATCGCCGCTGGGCGCGCGCGGACGGCCGTACGCCCGAGCAGGGCCACCAGGCGGGCGCGGACAAGATCTCCGACCTGCTGGGCTGGTGCGCGGAGACCGATGTCGAGGTCGTCACGCTGTGGCTGCTCTCCACGGACAACCTGGACCGCCCGGCCGAGGAGCTCACCCCGCTGCTCGCCATCATCGAGAACACGGTGCGCGGCCTGGCCGCGGACGGCCGCTGGCGCGTCCACCACGTGGGCACCCTCGATCTGCTCCCGGCCCGGACCCAGTCGGTCCTGAAGGAGGCCGAGCAGGAGACGGTCGACCGCGAGGGCATACTGGTCAATGTCGCGGTCGGCTACGGCGGCCGGCAGGAGATCGCGGACGCGGTCCGCTCCCTGGTCCTGGAAGCCGCGGAGAACGGCGTCTCCCACGAGGAACTGGCCGAGACCGTCGACATCGACGCCATCACCAAGCACCTCTACACGCGCGGCCAGCCCGACCCGGACCTCATCATCCGCACCAGCGGTGAGCAGCGGCTGTCCGGCTTCATGCTCTGGCAGAGCGCCCACTCCGAGTACTACTTCTGCGAAGTCTTCTGGCCGGCCTTCCGCAAGGTCGACTTCCTCCGCGCGCTCCGGGATTACGCGGCGCGGCACCGCCGCTACGGCGGCTGAACCCACCGCCGCCACGGCGGCTGAACCGGGCGGCCGGACAGCGGCCCGGCTACGGGCACTGACGGAACGCCCGTTCGGACGGCTGAGGAACTGGCGTACGGGTAACGACGGATCAATCGTTCACCTGCGCGACGCATATGCCGTTGCATGCTCACGCGGTACAGCGGGAATATCCCCAGCAGGCCGACGGTCGGAACTGGGACCGTCGCTCTGCCAGCGGGCGGCATGGGGCCGCCCGCCCGGGAGGCCCTTTGCACCAGGATGACGACCGTGCGGACCGAGCGGGCCGGAGCGCCCGCACGGCGAGGGCGGTGGGCCGGATGACGACCGGCGACCCTGGAGGGGCCAGGCCCCGGCCCGTTCCCCGCGCCACCGTTCCTCACAACGGCGGTGCGCCCTTACGTCTGCACGAGGGGGTTCGTCCACCCGTGGTGAACAGCAAGAAGCGCCGTGATGGCGACCGGCGCACCTATGTCCTCGACACCAGCGTCCTGCTGGCCGACCCAGGAGCCGTGTCCCGCTTCGAGGAGCACGAGGTCGTGCTGCCCGTCGTGGTGGTCACGGAGTTGGAGGCCAAGAGGCACCACCCCGAGCTCGGCTACTTCGCGCGCAAGGCCCTGCGCCTGCTCGACGAGTTCCGTGTGCGCCACGGCCGGCTCGACGCGCCGATCCCGACCGGAGAACTCGGCGGCACGCTCAGGGTGGAGCTGAACCACTCGGATCCGGGCATACTGCCCGCCGGCTTCCGCCTCGGTGACAACGACTCGCGCATCCTCGCGGTCGCCCGCAACCTCCAGGCCGAGGGGTACGACGTCACCGTCGTCTCCAAGGACCTGCCGCTGCGCATCAAGGCGTCCGCGGTCGGACTGCTGGCCGAGGAGTACCGTGCGGAGCTCGCCATCACCGACTCCGGCTGGACGGGGATGGCGGAGCTCGCCGTCACCGCCGAGCAGGTGGACGAACTCTTCACCGCCGAGCGCGTGTACGTTCCCGAGGCCGCCGAACTGCCCGTGCACACCGGGCTGGTGCTCCAGTCCGAGCGAGGCAAGGCGCTGGGCAGGGTCACGGCGGACGGCGAGGTGCGGCTGGTGCGCGGCGACCGGGAGGCGTTCGGCATCCACGGCCGCAGCGCCGAGCAGCGGGTGGCCCTGGACATGCTGCTGGACCCGGACATCGGGATCGTCTCCATGGGCGGCCGCGCGGGCACGGGCAAGTCGGCCCTGGCCCTGTGCGCGGGTCTGGAGGCCGTGCTGGAGCGCCGCCAGCACCGCAAGGTGATGGTGTTCCGGCCGCTGTACGCGGTGGGCGGGCAGGAGTTGGGGTATCTGCCCGGCAGCGAGGCCGAGAAGATGAGCCCCTGGGCCCAGGCGGTCTTCGACACCCTCTCGGCCGTGACGACCACCGAGGTGATCGAGGAGGTCGTGGGGCGGGGCATGCTGGAGGTCCTCCCGCTCACCCACATCCGCGGCCGTTCGCTGCACGACGCCTTCGTCATCGTCGACGAGGCCCAGTCGCTGGAGCGGAACGTGCTGCTCACGGTCCTGTCGCGGATCGGGGCCAACTCCCGGGTGGTGCTCACCCATGACGTGGCCCAGCGCGACAACCTCCGTGTCGGGCGCTACGACGGCGTGGTCGCCGTGGTCGAGAAGCTCAAGGGGCACCCCCTCTTCTCGCACGTCACCCTGACGCGCTCGGAGCGTTCGCCCATCGCGGCGCTGGTGACCGAATTGCTGGAGGACGGCCGCATCTGACCGGCTCCGTACCAGAGGGCGCGCGGCGAAGCCGAGGAGCTTAGCCGCGCGCCCTTGCATGGCGCCGCTGTTTCCGTGAAACCGCAGGGATAAACAGGGTGTGAGCTTTCCCACGCGACCAAGAATTGCCTCGGAGCGCGCGGTTCAGGCAGAGTCTGCTTCCTGTCAGGCCCCGCATACGGCACTTGGGCCCCTCCGGGGGCGATGCGGAACACAGCGGAACACACAAATGAACAGCGTCGCCGTATGCCGCCCGAGCACATCGCGGACCTCCGTCAGGAGGCCCCACCGGGTCAGCGCCTCCAGTGACCGGCCGGTCCCCACCGGGACCCGTGCTGACGGAGGCCCGCGCCAGGGGCACGTCGCGTCCGCGAGGTCACCTATGCGGGCGATGCTGGAAGGAAAACGTGTGAGCCGGATTTCTGTCCGGGGATTCGCCGTGGCATCCGCCACCGCTGTCACCACCGTGGGCGCCGTCGTGGGTGTCGCAGCGGGCAACGATCAGGGCACGACGACCGATCACGTCGAGGCCACCGCAGCGGACACGACGCTTCTCGCGGCCATCCCCTCGGGACAGACCGTCCAGGCCCAGACCGCTTCTCTCAAGCAGCAGGCGGAGACGCAGACCCAGGCCGCCGACGACGCCGCGCAGAAGGACGCCGCGGAGGCCGCGCGCAAGCAGGCCGCCGAGGACGCCACGGCGAAGAAGGAAGCCGCCGAGGCCAAGGAGAAGGAAGAGGCCGAGAAGAAGGCCAAGGAGCGCGAGGAGAAGGAGCAGGTCTCCAGCCGCTCCGCCGCCCGCGACGCCTCGTCCTTCGCGGTCAAGGGCTCCTACTCCGTCGCCGAGGTCCAGGCGATGGCCCGGCAGATGATCCCCGGCGACCAGTTCCAGTGCTTCAGCAACATCGTGAACAACGAGAGCACCTGGGACTACACCGCCACCAACGCCTCCTCCGGTGCCTACGGTCTCGTCCAGGCGCTGCCCGGCACCAAGATGGAGTCCGCGGGCGCCGACTGGCGCACCAACCCGGCCACCCAGATCAAGTGGGGCCTCAGCTACATGAACGAGCGCTACGGCAGCCCCTGTGGCGCCTGGTCGTTCTGGCAGGCCAACCAGTGGTACTAGGCCCCGCCTAGGCCCTGCCGCCACCTCTTGACCAGCCGAAGCCCCCGACCTGCGAAGGTCGGGGGCTTCGTTGTCCCACCGGGCAGGTAACGTCGACAAGGATGGCCACGGGGGAGTGGGGGTAGAGGAAGAAGAATGTCCAGATTGCCACAATTGCTGGGCGGGCTGGGCTCCGGTCTGGTGCGGCTCGGTGAGCTGCTTGAGGCCCGCAGGGCGAAGGCCGGGGCGGAATCCGGGGCGGAGTCCGCAGCAGCCGGCCCGACGCCGGGGGCCGCGTCGCCCGAGCCTGCATCCACGCCGGTAACCGAGCCTGCATCCACGCCGGTGACCGCGCCCGCAGCCACGCCGGTGACCGCGCCCGCGCCCACGTCCGTCTCCGCGCCCGTCGCCACGACGCCCGTCGCCACGGCGTCTGCCGGGTCCGGTGCCGGGTCCGTTCCGCCGTCTGTCCCGGCGGACCGGGTCGCGCCCGGTGCGCGGCCCGATCCCGTCGCCGCCGTCCCCTGGGGCGTGCGGGTCGCGGCCGAGGTGGGCTGGCGGCTGCTGGTGTTGGCCGGCACGCTCTGGGTGCTGATGCGGGTGATCAGCGCGGTGCGGCTGGTGGTGCTGGCCTTCGTCGCCGGACTGCTGATCACGGCTCTGCTCCAGCCCACCGTGGCCCTGCTCAAGCGGCGCGGAGTGCCGCGCGGGCTCGCCACGGCCCTGACCTTCCTGTCCGGCTTCGTCGTCATGGGCCTGGTCGGCTGGTTCGTGGTCTGGCAGGTGACGGAGAACCTCGACGACCTGTCCAAGCAGGTGCAGCACGGCATCACCGAGCTCAAGCGCTGGCTGCTCAACAGCCCGTTCCACGTCACCCAGAGCCAGATCAACAACATCGCCGACAAGCTCAGCGAGGCCATCGGCACCAGCACCAAGGACATCACCTCCGCCGGCATAGAGGGTGTCCAGGTCATCATCGAGGTGCTCACGGGCATCCTGCTCGCGATGTTCAGCACGCTCTTCCTGCTCTACGACGGCCCCCGCATCTGGCAGTGGCTGCTCAAGCTGGTGCCCGAGGCCGCCCGCGAGGGCGTCGCGGGCGCGGGCCCGCGTGCCTGGGCGACGCTGACGGCCTATGTGCGCGGCACGGTGATAGTGGCCCTGATCGACGCGATCTTCATCGGCATAGGGCTCTACTTCCTCAAGGTGCCCATGTATGTGCCGCTGGCCGTCTTCATCTTCCTGTTCGCCTTCATCCCGCTGGTCGGCGCCGTCGTCTCCGGTGCCCTGGCGGTCGTCGTGGCTCTGGTCACCCGTGACGTCTTCACGGCGGCGATGGTGCTGGTCGTGGTGCTCGCGGTGCAGCAGATCGAGGGCCATGTGCTCCAGCCCTTCATCCTCGGCCGCGCCGTGCGGGTCCACCCGCTGGCCGTGGTCCTCGCCGTCGCCGCGGGCTCGATGACCGCGGGCATCGGCGGCGCGGTCGTCGCGGTGCCGCTGGTGGCGGTGACCAATACGGTGGTCGGGTATTTGCGGGCGTACGCGAAGGACGAGTCGCCGCCGAAGGCCTCTTCCTGACACGTTTCGCAAAAACGGGCCCCCGACCAACCGGTCGGGGGCCCGTTCTCGTGAAGGGAAGGCTCAGCCGTTCAGCACGGCCTCGGCGTCCAGCGTGGCACCGACGGCCTGGAGGACGGAGGCGATCTTGAAGGCTTCCTGGATCACCTCACGGCTCACACCGGCCTTGCGCAGCACCTGCTCGTGGGAGTCGAGGCACATACCGCAGCCGTTGATGGCGGAGACGGCCAGGGACCACAGCTCGAAGTCGACCTTCTCCACACCCGGGTTGCCGATGACGTTCATCCGCAGACCCGCGCGCAGGTTGCCGTACTCCGGGTCCGACAGCAGGTGCCGGGTGCGGTAGTAGACGTTGTTCATCGCCATGATCGCGGCAGCGGCCTTGGCGGCGGTGTACGCCTCCGGGGAGAGGTTCTCCTTGGCCTGGGGCTCCAGCTCGCGCAGGACGATCGGCGAACGGGTCGCGATCGCGCAGGAGAGGACCGTGCCCCACAGCTGCTGCTGCGGCAGGTCGGAGTTGCCGATGACCGAGCCGAGGTTCAGCTTCAGGTCCTTGGCGTAGTCCGGTATGGCGGACTTCAGCTCATCGAGGGCCATGGGAGATCAGCTCACTCGCCCGCGAGGAGCTTGACCGCGTCGAGGGTCTCCTCGCCCTTGGACCAGTTGCAGGGGCACAGCTCGTCCGTCTGGAGAGCGTCGAGGACCCGCAGGACCTCCTTGGGGTTACGGCCGACGGAGCCGGCGGTCACCATGACGAACTGGATCTCGTTGTTCGGGTCCACGATGAAGACGGCGCGCTGGGCGTAGCCGTCCTCGCCCTCGACGCCGCAGGCCTGCATCAGCTCGTGCTTGGCGTCGGCCAGCATCGGGAAGGGCAGGTCGCGGAGGTCCTTGTGGTCCTTGCGCCAGGCGTGGTGCACGAACTCGGAGTCGCCGGAGACACCGAGGATCTGGGCGTCACGGTCGGCGAACTCGTCGTTCAGCTGGCCGAACGCGGCGATCTCGGTCGGGCAGACGAAGGTGAAGTCCTTCGGCCAGAAGAAGACGACCTTCCACTTGCCCTCGTAGGTCTTGTGGTCGATCTGCGCGAAGGCCTTGTCCGCGTCGAGGTCCACACAGGCGGTCAGGTCGAACTCGGGGAACTTGTCACCGACAGTGAGCACGCGCTCTCCTTGCAACGAGGAAACTCCCCGTTCGTGGGGTTTCCTGCGGGTTGGACAGGAACCACAGTGCCACAGGAGGCATTGATAGCGGAAATAGCTAGACTGGGTGATGTTGATCGGAGGTGGTTATCAGTGATGTCGTCGTCCATAACCCAGGGGCGGCCGGAACGGGGGCCGGGAGCGCCGGGTGCGTCGTCCGGCGTGGCCAAGGTCCCCCCGGCGCGTCCCCGTCAGCCCAGCCTGGCGCAGCTGCGTGCCTTCGTCGCCGTCGCCGAGCATCTGCACTTCCGCGATGCCGCCACGGCCATCGGCATGAGCCAGCCCGCGCTCTCCAGCGCCGTCTCGGCCCTGGAGGAGACGCTCGACATTCAGCTTCTCGAGCGTACGACGAGAAAAGTGCTCCTCAGCCCGGCGGGTGAGCGGCTGGCCGCCCGGGCCCGTACGGTCCTCGACGCCGTCGGCTCGCTGATGGAGGAGGCCGATGCCGCGCGGGCGCCCTTCACGGGCGTGCTGCGGCTCGGGGTCATTCCCACCGTCGCGCCGTATCTGCTGCCGATCGTGCTGCGGCTGGTGCACGACTCGTATCCGGATCTGGATCTTCAGGTCCACGAGGAGCAGACCTCCTCGCTGCTGGACGGGCTCACCCAGGGGCGGCTCGATCTGCTGCTGCTCGCCGTGCCGCTGGGGGTGGCGGGGGTGAGCGAGATTCCGCTCTTCGACGAGGACTTCGTCCTCGTCACCCCTTGCGACCACTGGCTGGCCGGGCGGCACGACATCCCCCGGGAGGCACTGCGCGAGCTCGATCTGCTGCTGCTCGACGAGGGGCACTGCCTGCGCGACCAGGCGCTGGAGGTCTGCCACGAGGCGGGTCGTACGGAGGGGGCGCAGGCGACGACCAGTGCGGCCGGGCTCTCCACGCTTGTGCAGCTGGTGGGGGGCGGGCTGGGTGTCACGCTGCTGCCGCGGACCGCGCTGCGGGTGGAGACCGGGCGGAGCGACCGGCTCGCGACGGGGTACTTCGCGGAGCCGGCGCCCTCGCGGCGGGTCGCGTTGGCGATGCGGGTCGGTGCGGCGCGGCAGGGGGAGTTCGAGGCGTTTGCCGCGGCGCTCCGCACGGAGTTGGCGAAGTTGCCTGTGCAGGTTGTCGAGGGCTGAGGTTTGCGGGGCGGTGCGGGCCGGTGGCCCGGTTTGTGCCCACCCTCCCCCAGCTACCGCTGGGAGGTGCCCCCAGCCCTGCGGAACGCCTGCCCACAAACCGGGACCCGCGCCCACACCCGCACTCACTCCGTCCGCAGGCCGTTCGGGCGCGTGGTGCGCCAGGCTGCCGGGAGGGACAGGGTCGTGACCAGGGCGATCATGCCTACGCCCACTCCCGCCACCGGCAGGAAGCCGAGCCAGTCGCGGGCCGTGCCGTTGACCACCTGGAGCATCACCCAGCCCAGGCCGAGTCCGCCCGCCACCGCGAGGGCCGTGCCCAGGACCACGGGGATCGCGGTCTGCCACAGCACCGAGCCGATGACCGACGTACGCCGTGCGCCCAGGGCCGCGAGCGTGGACATCAGGCGTCTGCGCTCGCGCAGTTGCTCCAGCGTCGTCGCCGTGAGACCCGCGCCGATCAGCGCCAGCAGAAGGCCGGTGCCGACGAGCAAGGCCTGCTGGATCATGGCGTAGTTGGATTCCTTCTGCACACCGCCCATGCGGTAGACACGCATCGTCGGGTCGATGGCGGCGGCCGTGTTGCGGACGCGTTCGATGGCGTCGAGGTTTCCCGGTTCGAGCTGGATCGCCACCTCGGTCGTGGGGTCGGGCAGGGCCGCGACGTCGATGGTGGACGGCGTGGCGAGCACCCCGCGGTGGGGGAGGCCCCGCAGGTCGTCGACCGTCTGGACGGTGCGGGCGGAGGCGGGGATCGTCCACTCGTACGTCCGGGGTTCGCGGCCGTGGCGATCGTAGGGCAGGTCCTCCATGAACAGCCCCGTTCCGGGCTGGAGTCCGGAGGGCCGGCCGGGCTCGTCCGCGATGAACACGTCGCCGTCCCGGCAGGAGGCCAGCTTGGCCAGCCGGCGCAGCGTGTCGCAGTCGCCGACGGTCACGCCGGTGACGCCGGTGGCCGGCCTGTCGCTCTTGTGCGCGAACTGGTCCACGGTGACGAGCGCGTCGCGGACGCCCGGGGTGGCGCGGAAGCTGTTGGTGTAGCTCCGGGCCTCGGCGGGTGTGCTGCCCCGGTAGACGCCCATCATCTGGGAGTGCCTCGGCAGGTCTTCGACGAACTCGCCCTGGACTCCCGCGAAGAGCATCTGGACGGCGATGGCTCCGGCCATGGCCACGGTGATGCCGCCGACCGCGCGGGCGGCCGGGCCGGGGTTCGACTCGATGCGCCGGGTGGCCAGTTGCCAGGAGACCGGGCCGCCCCGGAGGCGGGCCACACAGGCCTCCAGCAGCCAGGGCAGCAGGGCCGCGATGCCGGCCAGCACGAGGATGCCGCCACCGGCCACCTGGTAGGTGTCGAGGCCGCCCCCGTACGGGTCCATCGTCACGCCGCCGAGGAGCGGGAACAGCAGGGCCAGGCCCGCCGCCGGGATCAGCAGGCGCCACCAGAGGCGGCGGCGCCGGGGCGTGGTGTGGCGCATGACGCCCAGCGGTTCGATGGTGACGCGACGCAGCGTGATCAGGGTGACGGCCATGGCGACGGCCGGTACCGCGACCGCGATCAGCGCGGCCAGGGCGGGGGAGGGCACCAGGTCGGCCGGGGAGACGGCGACGTCCCGGATCGTGATGCCGGAGGCGAAGTCACGGATGACCAGGAATGCGGCGGCGCCGACGAGCAGGCCCAGCAGGGCGCCGCACAGCGCCTCGCCGGAGGCGATCCGCCGGGTGGTACGGATGTCGGTGCCCACGAGCCGCAGCGCGGCCAGCCGCCGGTCGCGGCGTTCGCCGCCGGCGCGGACGGCCGTGGCGATGAAGATGCCGATGGGCAGCAGCAGCACCACGCACGTTATGTTCATCAGCACCACGAGCACCGGGCTGACCGGGTCGCCGCCCTCCTCGTGGCCGAACCGTTCGATCCGCACGGGGGCGTCGTGGATGCCGGGCCCGTGGGGCGCGTCCAGCCGGAGCCGGTCGCTGCCCGCGTAGTAGAAGAGCTCGTCGGGGCCCATGACGCCCTCGTCGCCGATGACGCCCGCGACGCGGTAGGGGAAACGTTCGCGCAGCAGCTTGCCGTCGGTGGAGCGCAGCAGGTCGTCCAGCGCGGGGGAGACCACCATCTCGCCGGTGGCGGGCAGGGCCCGTACGCCCGGCGGGAGCGGTGCGCGGGGGCCCTCGGGCTGGAGCAGGGCCCCTTCCACGGGCTTGTCGCGGAAGTCGGTGGTGACCGCCTGGTAGAGCAGGGTGTGGTCGCTCGCCGCGATGCTCCGGCCGGCCGAGGGCTGGTCGTTGACGGAGCGCGCGTTCTCGCGGTGCTCCCGTGCGGCGGACAGGTGCGGCACCGACGCGGCGATCGCCAGCAGGGCCACGCCGAGGCCGACGCCGATGGCGACGAACGCGGTGCGCAGGAGGCTCTCGCGGCCTCCGGTGACGGCGAACCGGGCGCCCATGGCCAGGTCGCGGGCCCAGGCGGCCGGGCCCGTCGGGCCGGTGGGGCGGGGGCGGCCAGGTTCTGGGGAGTCGGGGCCCGGGGGGCCGGGCCGTGCCGTGGGCTCAGACGGCGCCATGGACACCCGCCATGTCGCGTGCCCGGCCGTCGCGGACGACGACCTCGCGGTCGGAGTAGGCGGCGACGCGCGCCTCGTGGGTGACGAGGACGACGGCGGCGCGGGTGTCGCGCGCGGCCTTCGTCAGCAGTTCCAGGACGCGTTCGCCGTTGAGGGAGTCGAGGGCGCCGGTGGGCTCGTCGGCGAAGATCACGCGGGGGGTGGTGACCAGGGAACGGGCGACGGCGACGCGCTGCTGCTGGCCGCCGGATATCTGGCCGGGCCGGTGGTGCCGGATGTCGGCGACCTCCAGATGCTCCAGCCAGTTCAGGGCGGTGGCCTCGGCCTCCTTGCGCCGGGTGCCGGTCAGGCGCAGTGGCAGGGCGGCGTTCTCCAGGCAGGTGAGCTCGGGCACGAGCTGGCCGAACTGGAAGACGAAGCCGAACTCGCTGCGGCGCAGGGCGCTGCGCTCGGCGTCCGACAGGGCGGACAGGTCGCGGCCGTCGTAGTGGACGGTGCCCGTGTCGGGGCGGAGGATGCCGGCGAGGCAGTGCAGGAGCGTGGACTTCCCGGAGCCGGAGGGACCCATGACGGCCACGACCTCGCCGGGGTGGACGGAGAAGTCCGCGCCGTCGAGGGCGGTCGTCAGCCCGTACGCCTTGCGCAGGCCCGAGGCGGCGAGGAGGGAGCCGGCGGGGATCATGCCTGTACCTCCTTCGAGAGCCGGTCGAGCCGGGCGGCGGTCAGCTCCAGCCAGCGCAGGTCCGCCTCCAGGTGGAACAGCGCGTGGTCGCAGATCAGCTGGTCGGCGAGGTCGCCGGAGCTCTTGCGCCGGGTCAGCTCGCGCATCAGCCGCAGGTGCTCGGTGCGCTGGGCGTCGAGGACGGCGTCCGCGGCGCGGCCGGTCAGCAGGGCGAGGACGACCTTGGTGTAGAGCGTCGACTGGAGGTACGGCTCGGGCTTCTCGGGCCGGCCGAGCCACTGCTCGACGTCCGTGACGCCGGCGTCGGTGATGGCGTACCGCTTGCGTTCGGGGCCGCCGCCGGCCTCGATGCCGTCGACCTCGACGAGACCGTTCTTCAGCAGCCGCGACATGGTCGAGTAGACCTGGCCGTAGTGCAGGGGGCGGTCGTGGCCGAAGCGCTCGTCGAAGGCGCGCTTGAGGTCGTAGCCATGGCGGGGGCCGGCCTCCAGGAGACCGAGAAGGGTGTGCGCGATGGACATGCCGACGACTCTACACTGCATGTATACATGGTGTGTATAGCCCCCGGGGCTGTGGCGCCCGGGCTGGGATATTCGCTGACTATCCGCTGAATTTCCGCTGGTCAGACGGTGGCGGTGCCGCCTGGAAGCCGGACCGGACGGTGTGCCATGACCGTCTCCAGCCCGGCGTCGAGCCCCGGCGCGGGCGGGTCGAGGAACTGCGGTCCGGCGCCCGTCGGCGACACCAGCCGGAACAGTGGCCGCGCCGTCGGCGGGCGGAACGGTTCAGCCACCGCTGAAACGACGGAGTCCGCCCCCGCGCCGCCCCAGGATGTGCGTCACGGCATGGCAAGTGGAGCGTGCCGGGTTTCGTCGTCGGCCCCAAGACCTGGCACACCCTGAAGCCTGAAGGTCGACGGCTGCTGAACGCGCCCCGCCGGGCCGCTACCGCTCCGTCTTCGGCGGACGCCCCCGCTTGCGCATCGCGCCCACGTCCCTGGGCAGCCGGCCCGCGTCCGTGAGCGCCATGCGCAGCAGGAACTCGATCTGGGCGTTGGTGCTGCGCAGCTCCTCGCCCGCCCAGCGGGCCAGCGCGTCGTGGACCGACGGGTCGAGCCGCAGCAGCACCTGCTTGCGCTGCTGCGGCCGTCGCGCGGGCCGGTCCGGCTCCGACTCCTCCGTCACTGGTAGAGGGTGCCGGTGTTCAGCACGGGCTGGGCGGCCCGGTCACCGCACAGCACCACCATCAGATTGCTCACCATGGCCGCCTTCCGCTCGTCGTCCAGTTCCACGATGTCCTGCTCGGTGATGCGCTCCAGCGCCATCTCGACCATGCCCACCGCACCCTCGACGATCATTTTGCGGGCCGCCACGACCGCGCCCGCCTGCTGGCGCTGGAGCATCGCCGAGGCGATCTCCGGAGCGTAGGCGAGGTGGGTGAAGCGCGACTCGATGATGCGCACACCGGCCGCCTCCACGCGCTCGTGGAGCTCCTCGGCCAGCTTCTCGGTGATCTCCTCTGCGTTGCCGCGCAGGGAGAGGGCGTCCTCGTCGTGGGCGTCGTAGGGGTACTCGATGGCGATGTGACGCACGGCCGCCTCGGTCTGGGTGGCGACGAACTCCTGGAAGTCCTCCACCTCGAACATCGCCTGCGCGGTGTCCTCGACCCGCCAGACGACGACGGCGGCCAGCTCGATGGGGTTGCCGTAGGCGTCGTTGACCTTCAGTACGGCGGTCTCGTGGTTGCGGACCCGGGTGGAGAGCTTCTCGCGGCTGGTGAACGGGTTGACCCAGCGCAGGCCCTCGGTGCGGATGGTGCCCCGGTAGCGGCCGAAGAGCTGGACGACCTGGGCCTGGCCCGGGGCGACGGTGCACAGCCCGGACATCGCGACGAGCGAGGCCAGGCCGATCAGGATGCCGCCCGCGACCAGCGCGGCCGTCACCCCGGTGGCCACGTGCGAGCTGGTGGCGGCACCGGTGGCGATCGTGCCCGCGCCGGCGAGGAGGCCCACGAGGCCCAGCGTCAGGGCCGTGCCGCCGCCGATGTCGGCGGCCGGGTGCTCCTGGATGCGTGGTCGAGAGGCCGCGGCGGCGGTGGCTTCGGACATGAGGGTCCCCCTGGTTCGGTCGGTCGGTGCCGGCGTGCGCGGCCCTATCAAAGTGATAGCACATTAAGGGGCTCGTCGAGGCCCTGTACGGTTTCCCGCACAACTCCGTGCCCGGTTCCCGCCAACCGGGGTGCTGTATGTCACGTCCGTTATTGCCGTGATCGATGGGCGTTTGATGGCAGTTGCGGTGTTAGCTTCGTGAGCTGGGTTGGGGGCGGACGGACTGGAGCTACGGGAGAGATGGGCCGAGCGGACGCGCGACGGGCGCAGAAGAAGGGCGGTCGCCCTGAACAGGGCGGCGGCAAGGCCGGGAAGAAGAAGGCCGGCATACGCCGGTTCTTCACGTGGAAGATGCTGCTGGCCTACTTCGTGGCCGTCATCGCTCTCGGGGCGGGCACGTTCTACGCGCTCTACCTCTATGTGGATGTGCCGAAGGGCAACTCGGCGGCCAAGCTGCAGAGCAACATCTACAAGACCAGCGACGGCAAGACCATCGCCCGCATCGGTGAGGTCAACCGCGAGGAAGTCCCGCTGTCGAAGGTCCCCGAGCCCGTTCGGCGCGCGGTGGTCGCCGCGGAGAACAAGAACTTCTACAACGACCCCGGTGTCGACCTGAAGGGCACCGCCCGGGGCATCCTCAACACGGTCATGGGCCGTGGTACGCAGGGTGGTTCGACCATCACCCAGCAGTACGTCAAGAACTACTACCTGGACCAGCGTCAGACCGTCACCCGCAAGGTGAAGGAGCTGATCATCTCGCTGAAGGTCCAGGACGAGAAGTCCAAGGACGAGATCCTCGAGGGCTACCTCAACACCAGCTACTACGGCCGGGGCGCCTACGGCATCCAGGCCGCGGCGCGGGCGTACTACAACAAGGACATCGACAAGGTCACCCTGGAGGAGGGCGCCTACCTGGCCGCCCTGCTCCAGGCGCCGAGCCAGTACGACTGGGCCACCGCCACCGAGGCGGGCAAGGCGAACGCCAAGGCCCGCTGGGGCTACGTCCTCGACAAGATGGTCGAGCAGAAGTGGCTTCCGGCCGACGAGCGTCAGCGCATGACGTTCAAGGAGCCCGGCAAGCCCAAGGCGGCCCTCGGCCTCTCCGGTCAGAACGGCTACCTGGTCGAGGCGGCCAAGCGCGAGATCATCCGCGACCTGGCGGCCCAGGGCCGCAAGGAGAGCGAGTTCGCGGCGGGCGGCTGGACCGTCACGCTGAGCATCGACTCCAAGAAGCAGAAGGCCCTGGAGAAGGCCGTCAAGGACCAGCTGATCGACGACCTGGACCCCAAGTCCCGTGAGGTCGACGGCCACGTCCAGGCCGGCGCGGTCTCCGTGGACCCCAAGACCGGCAAGATCGCGGCGCTCTACGGCGGCCAGGACTTCGTCCAGCACCAGGTCAGCAACGCGACCCGCGCCGACTACCAGCCCGCGTCGACGTTCAAGCCGATCATCCTGGCCTCCGCCCTCCAGAACGAGTCCAAGACGCAGGACAAGCGGCCGGTCACGCCGAGCGCGATCTACGACGGCACCAACCAGCGGCCGGTCGTCGGCCCTGGTGGTGGCGGCTACGCGCCTGAGAACGAGGACGGTTACTCGAAGCCCGCGATCACCGTCCAGCAGGCGATGAACGACTCGGTCAACACCGTCTTCGCGCAGATGATCGTCGACGTCGGCATGGACAAGGTCAAGAAGACCGCCACCGAGCTCGGTATGAAGGGCGACTTCCAGGAGACCCCGGCCATGGCGCTCGGTGCCATGGGCGCGAGCCCGATGGAGATGGCGGGCGTCTACGCCACGCTCGACAACCATGGCAAGAAGGTCACCCCGAGCATCGTCAAGTCGGCGACCCAGGGCGGCCAGGAGTTCTCGCTGCCGCACGCCGTCGGCGACCGCGTCGTCTCCCGCAACACCGCCGACGGCCTGACCTCCGTCCTGACCCAGGTGGTCAACGACGGTACGGCCAACAGGGTCGCCAGCGGCGCCTACCAGGTGGCGGGCAAGACCGGTACGTCCGACGACGACAAGTCGGCCTGGTTCGCCGGCTACACGCCCAGCCTGGTCACCACCGTCGGTCTCTTCGGTGAGGGCCAGGGCGGCAAGCAGGTCACCCTGATGAACACCGGTGGTAACGGCCGAGTGAACGGTGGCACGTACCCGGCGAAGATCTGGAACGCGTACAACTCCGCCGTCTTCGGCGACGACGACGAGTCGAAGTTCGACCTGGAGACCGAGGACGGCTACGCACCGCCGCCGCCCCCGGTGACCACCCCGACCGGCACGCCCAGCCAGGGCAAGGTCACGCCGACCCCGACGGCGACGGCCTCGGGCAAGCAGACCCCGTCGAAGGACCCGTCCTCGCCGGGCAAGCACACCCCGTCGAAGGACCCGACCACGCCGGGCAAGCCCACGCCGCCCGTCGACCCGACCGTCCCGACGAACACGCCCTCGACCCGCCCGACCAACGGCGGCGGCAACGCGGGCAACGACGTCCGCTCCAACGGTGGCGGACAGCAACAACTGCCGTGACCCGAACGAACCGGCCGCCCTTCCCTCGTGGGGAAGGGCGGCCGGTCCCGTTCTCGGGCAGAGCGGGCGGTGGAGCGGTCAGGTCCCGTTGACCCTGGTGGCGATGGTGTCGCCGAGCTTCTTGTCGATGTTGCGCCAGTACTGCAGCGCCCGGTCCAGGACGGGGCGGCTCACGCCCGCCTTCAGATGACCGGCGACGTTCGAGGCCAGCCGCTCGCGGGCGGCGTCGTCGAGGACCTGGCGGACCATCGTGCCGGCCTGGCCCCAGTCGTCGTCCTCGCGGTGCGGCTTGTACGCCTCGCGGACCATCTCGCCCGAGGCCGCCCAGCCCGCGATCTCACCGAAGCGGACGGTGTCGGCGGCCGGGCCGCCGTAGGAGTTGGGCGCGTACGGGCGGCCCGTGTTCGCGGGCTCGTAGCGCATGGGGCCGTCCTTGGCGTACGAGTTCACGGCCGAGTGGGGGCGGTTGGGCGGCAGCTGGGTGTAGTTCGGGCCGATCCGGTAGCGGTGGGTGTCCGGGTACGAGAAGAGCCGGCCCAGCAGCATCTTGTCGGGCGACGGGCCGATGCCGGGCACCAGGTTGGACGGCTCGAAGGCGGCCTGCTCGATGTGGACGAAGAAGTCCTCCGGGTTGCGGTCGAGCGTCATCCGTCCGACCTCGATCAGCGGGTAGTCGCCGTGCGGCCACACCTTGGTGAGGTCGAAGGGGTTGAAGCGGTAGTCCGGGGCGTCGGCGAAGGGCATCACCTGGACGTACATCGTCCAGGAGGGGGCGTTGCCGCTCGCGATCGCCGCGGACAGATCCCGGCGGTGCGCGTCGGGATCCGTGCCCGCCAGCTCGTCGGCCTCCGCCTGGGTGAGGAAGTCGATGCCCTGGTCGGTCTTCATGTGGTACTTGATCCAGAACTTCTCGCCGCCGCCGTTGACCCACATGAACGTGTGCGAGCTGTAGCCGTTCATGTTCCGCCAGGTCTTCGGGATGCCCCGGTCGCCCATCAGCCAGGTGACCATGTGGGCGGACTCCGGCGAGAGCGTCCAGAAGTCCCACTGCATGTCGTTGTCGCGCAGGCCGTTGTCGGGACGGCGCTTCTGGGAGCGGATGAAGTCCTGGAACTTCTGCGGGTCGCGGACGAAGAAGATGGGGGTGTTGTTGCCGACCAGATCGTAATTGCCGTGTGCCGTATAGAACTTGAGCGCGAAGCCGCGGGGGTCCCGCCAGGTGTCCGGGGAGCCCTGCTCGCCCGCCACGGTCGAGAAGCGGGCCAGCATCTCCGTGCGCCGGCCGGGCTGGAAGAGATCGGCCTTGGTGAACTGGCTGACGTCATTGGTCACCTCGAAGGTGCCGTAGGCGCCGCCGCCCTTGGCGTGGACCACCCGCTCGGGGACCCGTTCGCGGTTGAACTGGGCCATCTTCTCGATCAGATAGTGGTCCTGGAGCAGGATGGGACCGGTGTCACCGATGGTGAGCGAGTGCTCGTCGCTCTCCACCGGGATGCCGACGTTGTTCGTGGTGTACGGGGTGTGCTGCGACGAGTCGGTCATGGGACGCCTCCCGGAACGGGGACTGGTGAGGACGTGCGGGGAGCCGCCCTCCACCCGAGCCAGTCAACCGCGCCGACAGGGCGTCGGCAACCGCTGTCTGGACACTGTCCAGAATCCCACCTCGTCCGCGTCAGCGTCCGCGTCAGCGCCCCTGCGCGGGCAGCGGCAGCTCGAACCACACCACCTTCCCGGTGCTCAGCCGCGTCGCACCCCACCGCCGGGCCATCTTGTTCACCAGATACAGCCCCCGGCCGCCCTCGTCCGAGGGCCGGGCCTGGCGCAGCCGGGGCAGCTGGGGCACATCGTCGCCCACCTCGCAGCGCAGCACGTCCGTACGGAGCAGCCGCAGCGTTATCGGACGCTCGGCGTACCGCACGGCATTGGTGATCACCTCGCTGACCAGCAGCTCCACCCCGTCCGCCAGCTCCTCCAGCCCCCAGCGGGTCAGCGCCCGGCGGGCCAGCCGGCGCGCCTGGCGGGGCGTCTGGGGGCGCGGGTCGAGGAACCAGTACGCGACGTCACTGGGCGCGATGCCCTCGAAACGGGCCGCGAGCAGGGCGATGTCGTCGTCCCGGTCGCCCGGCCCGAGCATGCCCAGCACCTCGTCGCACAGCGGCTCCAGCGGCGGCGGGTTGGGGCCGGTCAGCCGGGCCGTGTCGATCAGCCGCTCGCGGAGCTGCTCTATGCCGGTCCACACGTCCCGTATCCGGGACTCCACCAGGCCGTCCGTGTACAGCAGCAGGGTGGCCCCGGCGGGCGCGTCCAGCTCCACGGCCTCGAAGTCCACCCCGCCCACGCCGATCGGCGCGCCCGGCGGGACGCGCAGCACCTCGGCCCGGCCGCCCCGGTGCAGCAGCACCGGCGGCGGATGGCCCGCGTTGGCGATCACGATGCGGTGGGCGACCGGGTCGTAGACCGCGTACAGGCAGGTGGCCATGCGGTCGCTGCCCAGGCGCTGCGCCTGCTCGTCGAGGTGGTGGAGCACCTCCTGGGGCGGCAGGTCCAGGCCCGCGAGGGTCTGCGCGGTGGTGCGCAGCTGGCCCATGATCGCGGCGGAGGTCATGGAGTGGCCCATGACGTCGCCGACGACCAGGGCCACGCGATTGCCCGGCAGCGGGATCGCGTCGTACCAGTCGCCGCCGACGCGGGCGGTCTCGGCGGCGGGCAGATAGCGGCTGGCTAGCCGGACGCCGGTGGGCTGGGGGAGGGAGTCGGGGAGCATGGTGCGCTGGAGCTCGTCGGCGATGTAGACCTCGCGGCCGTAGAGCACGGCCTTGTCCACGCCGAGGGCGGTGTGGGTCGCCAGCTGGGCGGCGACCAGCAGGTCGTCGCCCTCGAAGGCGGGCCGGTCCAGGCGGCGGACGAACACGGCCGCGCCGATCACCCGGCGGCGGCCGCGCAGCGGCGCGAGGATGGTGCGGTGCCGGTCCGGTACGTGCCGGCCTTCGCCGAGCAGCTCGGGCAGGGCCGCCCGCGCGGCTGAGGAGTCCCCGAAGACGGGTCTGACACCCCGCAGCACCTCCGCGAGCGGCCCGCCTATGCGCACCTCGCAGCGCTCCGCGGCCGAGTCGGCGAGCTCCGGCCCCGGGTCGGGCGCGGCGGCGTCCCCCTCGGCGGCGGCGTCGCCGGCCTGCACGTACTCGGGCAGCCGGTCGGTGCGGCGCAGCCGCAGCACGACGGGGCCGACGGGGCGCTCGTCGCCGACGGGCAGGGGGTCGCGCAGATAGACGAGGATCGCGTCGGCGAAGGTCGGCACGGTCGCCCGGCACAGGCCCAGCACGATCTCGTCCAGGTCGATGCCGCGCGCGATCCGCCGCGTCGCGGCCCCGACGAACCGCAGCCGCTCCCCGCCGCCGGACGTCCCGGCCCGCTCCCGGGCGTTGTCGGCGTGCCCGGTCCCGCCACCGCCGCTGCCGCCGTGCGGCGGCACGCCGGGGCCGCCGGGCGCGCCGGCACCGTCACGCGCGTCCGCCCCCACGCTCCCGGCCCCCGTCCCCGGCTCCTCGCCGGCGGCCCGGGCCCGAGGACCGGTCCCCGCCCGGTCGCCGGTGACGGCTGCCGGGCCGTGGGCCTCGCCGGCCGGGTCGTCGGCGCCCGTACGCGGCTGGGGGACGCGGCTCCGCGCGCCGGGACGGGGCCGCTGTCCGGCGGTGTCGTCGGCCTCGGCCGCGGCGTGGGCCTCGTCCACCGGCTCTCCGGCGGTGCCACCGGGCCCGGCGACGCCGTGGGCCTGGGCAGCGCTCGCCGCCGGGTCGTGGGCGGCCTCGACGCCGTGGCCCGCAGGAACCGGACGGCCTGTTTCGCGGGCCGCCGGGGCCGCCGCGGCGTGGGCCTCACCGGTCGTGGCCACGGCTGTCACGCCGGCGTCGGCGGGTGCGCCCTGCCGGCCCGGCCCGGTGGGGGCGGCCGGGTCGTGGCCGGCGTCGGTGTCCCGGTGAGCCGGTCCGCCCGCCGGGGCGTGGGCCGCCGTTCCGGCGGCCGGGCCGCCGCCCTGCCGGGGCACGGCGTTCGCGCCGGGGGCGTGCTCGGGCGCGCCCGGCGCGTCGACGCCGGGGCGCGGCGCGGGCCGTGGTCTTCCGTGGGAGTTGGAGTGCTCCGTCACGCGTGGGGTTCCATCCGTAGGGGCCGTGCGTCCGCCCGGGGGAGGGCGGGTACACGTGGGTCAGGCGCGGCGCAGGTCGAGGAAGAGCTGGATCTCGGGTGGTACGTCCGTGCTCGCCGGGGCGTACGCCCGCGAGCTCTCCCCGGCGATGTCGAATCCCGCGTCACGCACGACCTGGCGCAATTCGTCCCGCAGATATCCGGATACCCGGATCGTGCTGCCGAGGAACGGGATGGCGTAGTCGTCGACGTCGGCCTCGACCATCGAGAGGGCCAGCAGTCCACCGGGTCTGAGCAGGCCGTGCAGCATCCGCAGGGCATGCGGGATCTCCGGGCGCGGCAGCATCAGCAGGGAGAAGAAGGCGGTCGCGCCGTCGAAGAGGCCCAGGTGGCCGTCGCGCAGATCGGCGAGGTCGGCCAAGTGGAAGGCCGCGTCCGGCACATTGGCGCGGGCGAGGTCGAGCATGCCGGGGGAGAGGTCGACGCCGACGACCTCATGGCCGGCGTCCACCAGCTGCCGGGCCGTCGGCAGGCCCGTGCCGCAGCCGACGTCCAGGATCCGGGAGCCGGGCGGCAGCGCCCCGGCCAGCCACTCGCCGGCGGCGAGCTGGCCCTCCTTGTGCGGGAAGGCCTCGTCGTAACGGTCGCCGATGGCGTCGAACGCCTCGGCCTGGCCGGTGCGGTCCAGCCCTAACAGGGCGAAGCCGTCGTAGTCCCGCTGGTCGTCACCGCTCACGGCTCCGCCCCTCCTGCTGACTGTGACTGTGCTGTCTGTCGTCCGTTGTGCCGGGTCGTGTCGTGCCGTGCTGAGTGTTGTGCTGGGTGTCGTGCCGGGTGTCGTGCCGTGCTGAGTGAAGTATCGCGGAGGCCGATCCTACGGTTGCCGCGCGGGGAGTCGGCAAGCGGTTCGGGCACCGATTCACACCCTGTCGCACCACCGGCTCGCATCCTGCTCACATCCGGTTCACACGGGATTCACGCCCGGGTTGAAGCCCGGGTTGAAGACCGGCTTCGGGCCCGGGTTCAAGGCCGGGTCCGCGTGCGCCGGTGCGCGGTCCCAGTCGTCGGGGAGCGCCGGCACCGGCCAGGCCGGGTCGGGCCGCCAGCGCTCCCAGCCGGCGGTGAACGGCGGGCCCCAGGCCTCGATCAGCTCGACGGCCGAGTGCCCCGCGGCCCGTACCCGGTCCGCCTGAGCGTCCGTCATCAGACCGGCGTGGCGCGCCTGGGCGAACTCGTCCTCGTCCTTCCACTCCCAACTGCGGTCGGGATAGACGGCGATGTCCAGGAAGTGGTCCTCGGAGTCGACGCCGCCGGCCCAGCGCGCGAGCGGTTCCTCGAGATTCACGTACCAGTTCCGGAAGCGCCAGTCGAGGTCCCAGAAGAGCCAGACCGACCAGGGGTCGCCGGGCCGGGCGAGCTTGAGCACGCCAGGCCCGTACCAGCGGGTCACGGCCGTCGTCCGCGGCTTGGTGTAGCGCGTGGCCAGCGGTTCGCGGTGGACGGGCGTGCCGTCGGCGAGCAGCGGTTTGACGCAGTCCGTGCCGGGCGCCATCCACACCGCGAGCAGCTCGGCGGTGTCCTCGACGACGGTGACGGGGCGGCAGATGTGGATGCCGCCCCCGGTGCCGGGTCTGGCGTTGCCGCGGTAACGCCAGAGGATCTGGTCGCCCGGCGCCCAGCGGCCGTTCCCGCCGCCGTCGGCCGTGCCCGCCGTTCCCGTCGTGTCCGTGGTCTCCGCTGCCATGCGCAGATCTTAGGTGCCGGGGACACCTATGCGCCGTGACGTATACCGCAGGGGTCCGCGGGGCGGAGGGGGCGCCACCGGCTACGGGCGGGTCATCCGCAGGACGTCGAGGGCCTCGTCGAGCTGCTCCGTCGTCAGCAGCCCACGGTCCACATAGCCCGATTCGAGCACGACCTCCCGGATCGTCTTCCGCTCGGCAAGGGACTTCTTGGCCACCTTCGCGGCCTCCTCGTAGCCGATGTAGCGGTTGAGCGGAGTGACCACGGACGGCGAGGACTCGGCGTACTCGCGGGCCCGCTCGGCATTGGCGGTGATGCCGTCGACCGTGCGGTCGGCGAGCAGCCGGGAGGCGCCCGCGAGCAGCCGGACGGACTCCAGGAGGTTCTTCGCCATCACCGGGAGCATCACATTGAGCTCGAAGTTCCCGGCGGCGCCCGCCGTGGCGACGGTCGCGTCGTTGCCCATGACCTGCGCGGCGACCATCAGGACGGCCTCGCAGACCACCGGGTTGACCTTGCCCGGCATGATCGAGGAGCCCGGCTGGAGGTCGGGCAGGGCGATCTCCGCGAGACCGGTGCGCGGGCCCGAGCCCATCCAGCGCAGATCGTTGGCGATCTTGGTCAGGCCCACCGCGATCACGCGCAGCTGACCGCTGGTCTCCACCAGGCCGTCCCGCGCGCCCTGCGCCTCGAAGTGGTCGCGGGCCTCCGTCAGCGGCAGCCCCGTCGCCCGGGCCACCTCGGCGATGACGGCGCCGGAGAAGCCGGGCGGGGTGTTGATGCCGGTGCCCACGGCCGTACCGCCCAGGGGCAGTTCGGCGAGCCGGGGCAGCGAGGCGCGCAGCCGCTCGACGCCGTACCGCACCTGGGCCGCGTAGCCGCCGAACTCCTGGCCCAGCGTCACGGGCGTGGCGTCCATCAGATGCGTCCGGCCCGCCTTGACGACCTCCGCGAACTCCTCGGCCTTGCGCTCCAGGGAGGCCGCGAGGTGCTCCAGCGCCGGGATCAGATCGCCGGTCACGGCGGCCGTCGCGGCGATGTGGATGGAGGACGGGAAGACGTCGTTGGAGGACTGGCTGGCGTTGACGTGGTCGTTGGGGTGGACGGGACGGCCCAGGCGCTCCGTGGCGAGGGTGGCGATGACCTCGTTGGCGTTCATGTTCGAGGACGTGCCGGAGCCGGTCTGGAAGACGTCGACGGGGAACTGGTCGTCCCAGCGGCCCTCGGCGACCTCGCCCGCCGCCTCCGCGACCGCCGCCGCCACCTCCTCGTCGATCACGCCCAGCTCGGCGTTGACCTTCGCCGCGGCGGCCTTGATCCGGCCCAGCGCCTCGATGTGCGCGCGCTCCAGGCGCTGTCCGCTGATGGGGAAGTTCTCCACGGCACGCTGGGTCTGGGCCCGCCACTTGGCGTCCGCCGGGACCCTCACCTCGCCCATGGAGTCGTGTTCGATCCGGTACTGCCCGCGGTCGGTCATCGTCGCTTACCTCCTGGTGTACTTCTGCAGGACTCCCACCGGACTCCTGCAGGGCACAGCGTTTGTCCTGATCCCCGTGTTCCCAAAAGTCGCTCGTGGCTACTAAATACCGCGAGTAACAACAGAACTCGGGGAGGCTCCATGACCCGGACACGCAGACCCACCCTGCGCTGTTCCCTCGCCGCGCTCGCCGCCTTCGCGGCGGCGCTCGGCGGACTGTCCGTCACCGCGCCCTCGGCGGCCGCCCGGCCGCACGCGGCGACCTCGTCCACCCCCCTGTCGCCCGAACTGGAGAAGATCCGCGCCGCGGAGGCGGCGAAGCTCTACGGCGACTCCGCCGAACGCCCCCTCGCGGCCCGGAAGACCTCGCTGCTGTCGCTGGGCGACAGCGAGATCTCCGGCGAGGGCGTCGGAACGTACGAACCCGGCACGAACGGCCCCGACAACTGGTGCCACCGCTCACCCGAAGCCGCCATCCACCGCACCGGCATCCCTGCGGATGTCACCTACAACGTCGCCTGCTCCGGAGCGACCACGGCCAACATCCGCATCGGCGGCGGCAAGCAGTACGCGGATGAGCTCGTGCAGAGCGACGCGCTCGCCGTCAAGGCACGCAACACGCGCGTGAAGCTGGTGCTGCTGGTCGCCGGCGCCAACGACGACCTCCAGTTCGGCCCGGTCATCACCGACTGCGTCGTGCGCTATCTGACCCTCCAGGGGACGTGCGAGCCCAAGTACGCCCCCGGCTGGCAGGCGCGCGTCGACGGCCTGGTGCCCAAGGTCGAGGCGACCGTCCGCGACCTGCGCAAGGTCATGACGGACGCGGGCTACACGGACGGCGACTACAAACTCGTCGTCATGGGCTACCCGAGCCCCATAGGCCCCGACTTCGAGGACAACCCCGACTTCCCCGGCAAGCTCGCGGGCGGCTGCGTCGGCCACACCTCGGACTCCGCGTGGGGGCGGAACGTGGCGGTGCCCGCGTTCGAGCGGGGCATGCGGAAGGCCGCCCGCGAGACGGGCGCGATCTTCCTCGACAACTCGCGGCTCTTCCACGGGCACGAGGTGTGCATGGAGAACACCTGGGCCCGGGGCCTGTACGTGGACGTGGCGAACCCGTTCCCGCCGAACGAGAACTCCGTGCGGCAGTCCTTCCACCCCAACGCGCGCGGCCACGCGGCCTTCGCGTCGTGCCTCACCCAGCTCTACGGCTCGGGCTGGCGCGAGGCGGGCTGCGCGGACCCGGCGAGCACGGGGTCGCCCGTGCTGCGCGAGGGCGCGTGGGACGACGCGTTCCGGCCGCTGCGCGGCGAGGCGGCGGGGACGTGCGTGGACGCGTACGGGGCGGGTTCCGCCAACGGGACCGAGGTCGGCGGATGGCCGTGCTCGGGCGCGCGGAACCAGCAGTGGTGGTTCGACGGGGGTAACGGGTCGCTGCACACGGCTCTGACGCACGACCGGTGCGTGGACGTGCCGGGGGGCACGTATGCCGCCGGTGCGGCGGTGACGCTCTGGAACTGCCATGGTGGGGCGAACCAGCGGTTCAGCCTGTCCGGCGGGACGTTCCGGCCGGTGGCCGCGCAGGATCTGTGCCTGAGCCTGGCGGGGGCGAAGGAGCCGGTCCGGCTCCAGAAGTGCGACGGGTCGGCGAGTCAGCGCTTCGCGTAGCCCCAGCCCCGCCCTTTCTCCCCCAGCTACCGCTGGGAGGTGCCCCCAGTTTCCCGGGGGCTCCGCCCCGGACCCCCGGTCCTCAAACGCCGGACGGGCTGCTGTGCTTTGTCCTCAAACGCCGGACGGGCTGAATTCAGCCCGTCCGGCGCCCCTGCGCGAGGGGGCTACTTGCGGACCGGAATCGACGTGAACGTCGGTGCCGGCGCCGGGTCGACGAAGAAGTCGTTGCCCTTGTCGTCGACGACGATGAACGCCGGGAAGTCCTCCACCTCGATCTTCCAGACCGCCTCCATGCCGAGCTCCTCGTACTCGACGACCTCGACCTTCTTGATGCAGTCCTGCGCCAGCCGCGCCGCGGGGCCGCCGATCGAGCCGAGGTAGAAGCCGCCGTGCGTGCCGCACGCGTCCGTGACCTGCTTGCTGCGGTTGCCCTTGGCGAGCATGACCTTGGAGCCGCCCGCCGCCTGGAACTGCTCGACGTAGGAGTCCATGCGGCCGGCGGTGGTCGGGCCGAAGGAGCCGGAGGCGTAGCCCTCGGGGGTCTTGGCGGGGCCCGCGTAGTAGACCGGGTGGTCCTTGAGGTACTGCGGCATCTCCTCGCCCGCGTCCAGCCGCTCCTTGATCTTCGCGTGGGCGATGTCACGCGCGACGACCAGCGGGCCGGTCAGCGACAGACGGGTCTTCACCGGGTACTTGGTGAGCTCGGCGAGGATCTCGTCCATCGGGCGGTTGAGGTCGATCTTGACGACGTCGCCGTCGGCGTCGAGATGCTCGTCCGTGGTCTCCGGCAGGAAGCGCGCCGGGTCCGTCTCCAGCTGCTCCAGGAAGACGCCCTCGGCGGTGATCTTCGCGACGGCCTGGCGGTCGGCGGAGCAGGAGACCGCGATGGCCACCGGGCAGGACGCGCCGTGGCGCGGGAGGCGGACGACGCGGACGTCGTGGCAGAAGTACTTGCCGCCGAACTGGGCGCCGATGCCGATCTTCTGCGTCAGCTCGAAGACCTTCTCCTCCAGCTCCTTGTCACGGAAGCCGTGGCCCAGCGGGGAGCCCTCCTCCGGCAGCTCGTCGAGGTAGTGCGCGGAGGCGTACTTCGCGGTCTTCAGCGCGTACTCGGCCGACGTGCCGCCGACGACGATCGCCAGGTGGTACGGCGGGCAGGCGGCCGTGCCGAGCGAGCGGATCTTCTCCTCCAGGAACTTCATCATGCTCGCCTCGTTGAGCACGGCCTTCGTCTCCTGGAAGAGGAAGGACTTGTTGGCCGAGCCGCCGCCCTTGGCCATGAAGAGGAACTTGTAGGCGCCGCCGTCGGTCGCGTAGAGCTCGATCTGCGCGGGCAGGTTGGAGCCGGTGTTCTTCTCGTCCCACATCGTCACCGGGGCCATCTGCGAGTAGCGCAGATTGAGCTTGGTGTAGGCGTCGAAGATGCCGCGCGAGAGGGCCTCCTCGTCGCCGCCCTCGGTGAGGACGTTCTGGCCGCGCTTGCCCATGACGATCGCGGTGCCGGTGTCCTGGCACATCGGGAGGACGCCGGCGGCCGCGATGTTCGCGTTCTTCAGCAGGTCCAGGGCGACGAAGCGGTCGTTGGGGGAGGCTTCGGGGTCGTCGAGGATCCTGCGCAGCTGCGCCAGGTGGGCCGGGCGCAGGTAGTGCGAGATGTCGTGCATGGCCTCGGCGGCGAGCTTGCGCAGCGCCTCCGGCTCGACCTTCAGGAACGTACGGCCGTCGGCCTCGAAGGTCGACACGCCCTCGGCGGTGACCAGACGGTACGGCGTGTTGTCCTCGCCCAGGGGCAGGAGGTCGGTGTAGGCGAACTCGGGGCCGGCAGACATCGCGGAGATTCCTCACTCACTCTGCGGAAAACGGTGGCTGGCGTCGTCGACAGCGCAATTCTCAGAGTAGGGGGCGGACGGCGCGGTGAGTTTGTGAGGTAAGGCTCAGTTCGTCGTATGCCGGGTATGCCAGGGCCGGCGCGCACCACTGTCGCGATCTATCGCGTCTGCCTTACCCTGCTGTGCGTGGACGAGTCTTCCCCCGAGAACCGGGTGTCGCTGAGCAAGGGCGCGGTCGCGCTGCGTGCCTCCGACGCCGACCGTGACCGTATCGCCGAGATCCTCCGTGAGGCGCTGGCCGAGGGCCGGCTCACAGCCGAGGAGCACGCCGAGCGGGTCGGCGCGGCGTACGAGGCGAAGACGATCGGCGAGCTGGAGCCGCTGGTGCGCGATCTGCCCGTCGGCGCGCGGCACACCGCGGCCCCCGCTCCGACGCGCCCGTACGACGCCTCCGTGCGCCCCGCCGTGGGTGAGGCGGACAGTCTGGTCGCCGTCTTCGCCAGTGCCACCCGCAAGGGGAGCTGGCGCCCCCGCCCGCGCACCAATGTCTTCGCGCTGTTCGGTGGGGTGGAGATCGACCTCACCGAGGCGGTCTTCGAGCAGCGGGAGATCGTCGTCAACGTCAACTGCGTCTTCAGCGGTGTCGAGATCAAGGTCCCGGAGAACGTGTCCGTGCGCGGCACCGGCACCGGGGTCTTCGGCGCCTTCGACGTGCGCACGTCGGAGTCCTCGGACGCGGACGCCCCGGTCGTCGTGGTCACCGGCATGGCGATCTTCGGCGCTGTCGAGGCGAAGACCAAGCGCGGAAAGCGGCTGAAGAACCTCCGGAAGTCCCTGGGGTGACCTCGGGGTGATCCCGGGGCGCCCCTGGGGTGACCTCCGGTACGGGCGCTCCGCCGAGCCCGGCGGCGTCCGTACGTCATTCCGGTCATGGCAACGGTGTGAATAAGCTCGCGCACAGCGGGTAAAGCTTGGTGCATCGTCTCTCGTACGGCTGCGGGTGCGAATGGCCGTGCGCGTCGAGGCGGGCAAAGGTGACTCAATCGGCCAAGCAAAGCCGTCGTCAGGAGTAGACCGTGCTGCTACCGCATCAGCCCTTGCAGGAAGCCGCCGTTCCGTCCCAGCGGATTTCCGCCAGGGAACAGGCCGGCCCCTGGCATTCGGAGGCGGTGTGCCGCCGGGATGAAGCCGGGCTTTTCTTCGCACCATCAAAGGAGCCGACGGCCGCCCGCCTTTCCCGCGAAGAGGCCGCCAAACGCGTATGCGCCCGTTGCCCGGTCATGGTGGAGTGCCGGGAGCACGCGCTGCTCCAGCCGGAGCCCTATGGGGTGTGGGGCGGTCTCACCGCCGCCGAGCGCCGGGTCGTGCTGGCCCGCCGCCGGCGCCGCGAGGCCGAGCTCCAGCGCGCCACACGCGTCGCGGCGGCGGGCTAGCCCGCCTCTCCTCGCGTACCGACGGGCCGGGCCCCGCCGACTGACGGCGGGGCCCGGCCCGTTGTGCGTCTCCTCGGGAGGAGGGCCGATCAGCTGGGGCGCTCGAAGTCGACCGAGCTGTAGGCGCGCAGCTTCGACAGCCGGTGCTCGGAGTCGATCAGGCGGATCGTGCCCGACTTGGAGCGCATGACCAGCGACTGCGTCGTCGCCGTCTCGGCGCGGTAGCGGACGCCGCGCAGCAGCTCGCCGTCGGTGATGCCGGTGGCGACGAAGAACACGTTCTCGCCGCTGACCAGGTCCTCGGTGTGGAGGACGCGGTCCAGGTCGTGGCCGGCGGCGAGGGCGCGCTCGCGCTCCTCGTCGTCCTTGGGCCACAGCTTGGCCTGGATGGTGCCGCCGAGGCACTTCATCGCGCAGGCCGCGATGATGCCCTCCGGCGTGCCACCGACGCCCAGCAGCAGGTCGATGCCGGTGTTCTCGCGCGCGGCCATGATCGCGCCGGCCACATCGCCGTCGGAGATGAACTTGATCCGGGCGCCCGCCTCGCGGATCTCCCTGACCAGGCCCTCGTGGCGCGGGCGGTCCAGGACGACGACGGTGACGTCCTCGACGGCGGAGCGCTTCGCCTTGGCGATCCGGCGGATGTTCACGGCGACCGGGGCGTCGATGTCGACGAAGTCGGCGGCCTCGGGGCCGGTGACCAGCTTGTCCATGTAGAAGACCGCGGACGGGTCGAACATGGTGCCGCGCTCGGCGACGGCCATCACGGAGACGGCGTTGGCCATGCCCTTGGCGGTCAGGGTGGTGCCGTCCACGGGGTCCACGGCGACGTCGCACTCGGCGCCGGTCCCGTCGCCCACGCGCTCGCCGTTGTAGAGCATCGGGGCGTTGTCCTTCTCGCCCTCGCCGATGACGACGACACCGTTCATCGAGACGGTGTGGATCAGCGAGCGCATGGCGCGCACGGCGGCGCCGTCCGCGCCGTTCTTGTCACCGCGGCCCACCCAGCGGCCCGAGGCCATGGCGCCCGCCTCGGTGACCCGGACGAGCTCCAGCGCGAGGTTGCGGTCCGGGGCTTCCGGGCTGACCTCGAGCTGGGACGGCAGATGGTGATCGGACATCGGATGCGCACCTTTCTGTACGGCGGCCGCCGTAGGGCCCCTCCTTACCCCGATTGGGTCAGGAGGGTGAGGGTGATGATGACTTTAACCGCTGACTGCCAGATTGAGCAGAGGCCCCCACGCATGAGCGGCGTCAAGGAGGTGTGCGGAGGAGGTGCGCCGGGGAAGTGTGGCCAGGTCGCCGTCAAGATCGATCACGGCATGGGGGACGATGGGGGCGTGGCAGGTAGGAACGGCAAGACGCAGACGATTCGGAACATGCTGCTCTCGATGGCGGTCGTGGTTCCCGTGGCGGGATTCAGCTATCTCTTCATCCCCCACGACGAGAACAACGATCCCGTGAAGACGGTGAACTACCGGGTGGAGCTCGACACCGCCCGGCGCGCGGCGCCGTACGCCGTGGCCGCCCCCGAGGGACTCGGTGACGGCTGGCGCGCGACGTCCGTGTCGTACCGGGCGGGCGAGAAGGACGGCTCGGCCTGGCACCTGGGCTTCCTCGACCCGCAGCGGCAGTACGTGGCGGTCGAGCAGAGCGACGCCCCGGCGGGCCCGTTCATCGACAACGTCAGCCTGCGCGCGGAGAAGACCCACGCGACGGAGAAGATCGGCGACAGCGTCTGGCAGCGCTACGAGGGGCCGAAGTACGACGCGCTCGTGCGCCGGGACTCCGGGGTGACCACCGTGGTCACCGGGACCGCGGGCGCGGAGCGGCTGAAGGAGATGGCGGCGGCGCTCAAGGCTCCCGCCAAAGCTCCTGCCAAGGGTTAGCCGAACGAACGCGAAAGCCGTGGCCCCCGGGGGCCACGGCTTTCGCGTTCAGTGGGTCTGTCGAGCGGGTCCGTCGACGTCAGACCGTCTTGACGGCCTGCTCGAAGGACAGGCGCGGCGAGCGCGGGTAGGAGGCGCCCTCGCCCGGCTTGCCGATGTTGATGACCATCAGCGGGGTGTGGTCGCCGTCCAGGAACTCCTTCTGGACGGCGCCGAAGTCGAAGCCGGTCATCGGGCCGGCGGCCAGGCCGGCGGCGCGGATGCCGAGGATGAAGTACGCGGCCTGGAGGGCGGCGTTCATCGCGGCCGACTGCTCACGGACCGGGCGCTCGCTGAAGAAGACGTCCTTGGCCTGCGGGAAGGCCGGGAACAGCGTGGGCAGCTCCTCGTGGAACTCGTTGTCCGCGGCGAGGATCGCGACCAGCGGGGCGGCGGCCGTCTTGGGCTGGTTGCCCTCGGCCATCAGCGGCACGAGGCGGGCGCGGGCCTCCTCCGAGCGGACCAGCACGATGCGCAGCGGCGACTGGTTGAACGCGGTGGGGGCGAGCTTGATCAGGTCGTAGACGGCCTGGATCTGCTCGTCCGTGACGGGCTCGTCGGTGAAGGTGTTGGCCGTGTGGGCCTCGCGGAAGAGCAGGTCCTGGGCGGCGGCGTCGAGGGCGAGAGTCATGGGGGTGCACCTTCTCGGGGGGAGTGCGGGCTGACGAAGTTGAATCTACAACTAGATGGGTGAAGGTTCAACTAAATCGAGGGCTGGTGAGACCCGGCTCACAGACCCGAGAGGGTGTTCCGGGGATCCGGGGAAGGGGCGCGGGCTGCGGTCAGCCCTCGGTTTCCGCCGCCTCTTCCGCTTCCTCCTCCGCCAGGGCCGCGTCCAGGCGCGCCCTGGCGCCGTCCAGCCAGCGGCGGCAGACCTTCGCCAGCGCCTCGCCCCGCTCCCACAGGGCCAGCGACTCCTCCAGCGTCGTGCCGCCCGCTTCCAGGCGGCGCACCACGTCGATCAGCTCGTCCCGCGCCTGCTCATAGCCCAGCGCGTCCGTCGCGCCCGCGTCCGTTGCGTCCGTTGTCGTCGCCATGGCCCACAGCCTAGGCGGGCGGTGTGACAGCCGGCGGCGGCACGGCCCGTACCGCGAACTCACCCTCCGCGACCCGCGCCCGCAGCTCCTCCTCCGGCCCCACCTCCGCCGCCGCGCGCACGACCCGGCCGTCCTCGTGCTGGAGCACCGCGTAGCCGCGGCGCAGCGTCGCCGCCGGGGACAGGGCCACCACGCGCGCGTGGGTGTGCGTCAGCTCGGACGCCGCGCGGTCCAGCAGATGGCCCAGCGTGCGGCGGCCGCGCGCGGCGAGCGCGTCGATCTGCTCCGCCCGCTCGTCCACCATGCGGTGCGGGTGCTCCATGCAGGGGCGCGCCCGCGCGGCCGCCAGGCCCCGCTCCTCGCGGTCCAGCAGCGACTCGACGCAGCGCAGCGCGCGGTCGCGCAGGTGCCGGACGCGGGTGAGCTCCTCGCCCACGTCCGGGACGACCCGCTTCGCCGCGTCCGTGGGCGTGGACGCGCGCAGGTCGGCCACCAGGTCGAGGAGCGGGGTGTCCGGCTCGTGGCCGATCGCCGAGACGACGGGGGTGCGGCAGGCGGCCACGGTGCGGACGAGCTGTTCGTCCGAGAAGGGGAGGAGGTCCTCGACGCTGCCGCCGCCGCGCGCCACGACGATCACGTCCACGTCCGGGTGGGCGTCCAGCTCCTGGACGGCCTCGATGACGCCCGGCACGGCGTGGACGCCCTGGACGGGGACGTTGCGCACCTCGAAGCGGACGGCCGGCCAGCGGTGGCGGGCGTTCTCCAGCACGTCGCGCTCGGCGGCGGAGGCGCGGCCGCAGACGAGGCCGATGAGCTGGGGCAGGAAGGGGAGCGCGCGCTTGCGCTCGGCGGCGAACAGGCCCTCGGCGGCGAGGGACTTCTTCAGCTGTTCGAGACGGGCCAGCAGTTCGCCGACGCCCACCGGGCGGATCTCGGCGGCGCGGAGCGAGAGCTGGCCGCGGGGGGCGTACCACTCGGGCTTGGCGTGCACGACGACGCGGGCGCCCTCGGAGACGACGTCGGCCACGCGGTCGAAGACGGCGCGGTAGCAGGTGACGGAGAGGGAGACGTCGTGGGAGGGGTCGCGGAGGGTCAGGAACACGACGCCGGCGCCGGGGCGGCGGGAGAGCTGGGTGATCTGTCCTTCGACCCAGACGGCGCCGAGCCGGTCGATCCACCCGCCGATGAGGCGGGACACCTCCCCGACGGGGAGGGGGGCGTCGGGTGAGGTTTGGGCGGCCATGCGGTCGAGCGTAGCGGTGGGGGCTGACGACGGGTGGGTGGGTCGGGGGCGCCCCCCCGTAGGCCAGCCCCCTACCCGGGCAATCCGTGCCGGGCAATCGGGCGGGTGGGTGGGGTGGAACCGCGCCGAAGGCGCGGAAAAGCCCACGGCGGCGAGCCGGAAGTCAGCCGGTGCGCACCCGCCGTCCCCCCTGTCCGGCCAGGACGACCAGGCCGACCCCCAGCCAGACCGCCCCCACCACCTGCGCGGCCGTCGCCGCCGTCACGATCACCGCGAGCACGACGGCCAGCCCCAGGAGGGGCACCACCACGTGCCGGGCGGCCGGAACGCGCCCCGCGTCCCGCGTGAACCAGCCCACGACAGACACGTGCAGCAAGCCGAAGGCGACAAGCGCCCCCACGTCCACCACCGACACCAGCCGGTCCAGCCCGTCCGCCCGCTGGGCCGCCCACACCGCGGCGAACAGCGTCACCGATGCCGCGCCCAGGACGGCGAGCCGGGGCACGCCGGAGCCGGGGTCGACCTTCGCCAGGCGGCCCGGGAGGCGGCGGTCGCGGGCCATCGCGAAGAGGAGCCGGCCCGCCGCCGCCTGGCCCGCCAGCGCGGCGAAGGCCGCGCCGACCGCCTTGCTCGCCGCCACCAGGTGGTGCAGCCACAGGCCCGTCGCCGCGTCGACCGTGGCGTAGAACGCCGCGCCCTGGCCCGCCGGCCGTGCCGCCAGCTCCGCCGGGGAGACGGGCGCGAGGAGTGCCGCCAGATAGCCCTGGAGGACGAAGAGGGCGCCCGCCACGACCAGGCACGTGACAACCGCCCGCGCCACCTTCGGCGAGCCGCCCGCCGCCTCCTCCGCGAAGGAGGCGATCGCGTCGAAGCCCAGGTACGACAGGACCGCCACCGATACCGCCGACAGCACCGCCCCCGCGTCGAACCCGCCCTCGCCCGTGAACGGCGTCAGCCAGCCCCGGCGCGGGCCGTCCTGGGCCAGGGCGATGCCCGCCGTGACCACGAAGACCCCCAGCACCGCCAGCTCCATCGCCAGGACGACGAAGCCCGCGGTCGCGGCCGCCCGCACGCCCCACAGGTTCAGCCCGGTCGTCACGACCACCGCGGCCGCCGTCCAGACCCATGCGGGGACGGACGGCACCAGCGCGTGCATCGCGATCCCGGAGAAGAGATAGGCGACCGCCGGGATCAGCAGGTAGTCCAGCATCGCCATCCAGCCCGCGATGAACCCCGGCCCCTCGCCGAGCCCCACGCGCGCGTACGTGTAGACCGAGCCCGCCTGCGGGGCGACGCGCACCATGACCGCGTACGAGTGGGCCGTGAAGGCCATCGCGACCGTCGCCACGACGTAGACCAGCGCCACCGCCCCGTGCGACTTCGCCGACAGCGTGCCGAAGACGCCCACCGGTGCCATGGGGGCGATGAACAGCAGGCCGTAGACCACGAGGTCGCGGAAGGTGAGGGTGCGGTGGAGCGTGCCCTCGTCGGCGAAGGGGGGAGGGGTGGCCATGGGGTCAGTATTCGGGCGTCCCGAGCGGGCGGCGGCCCGGCCACGCCGGTGGGGGCGGGCCCTTACGATGGACCGCATGACAGCTACCCCCGCCCGCAAGGTTCTGCTCGCCGCCCCCCGTGGCTACTGCGCGGGCGTGGACCGTGCCGTGATCGCCGTCGAGAAGGCGCTGGAACAGTACGGCGCCCCCGTCTACGTGCGGCACGAGATCGTGCACAACAAGTACGTGGTGAAGACCCTGGAGAAGAAGGGCGCGATCTTCGTCGACGAGACGGCCGAGGTGCCCGAGGGCAACATCGTCATCTTCTCCGCCCACGGTGTCGCCCCCGTCGTCCACGAGGAGGCCGAGCGCGGCAGGCTCGCCACCATCGACGCCACGTGCCCCCTGGTGACCAAGGTCCACAAGGAGGCCATCCGGTACGCCAAGGAGGACTACGACATCCTCCTCATCGGTCACGAGGGCCACGAGGAGGTCATCGGGACCAGCGGCGAGGCCCCGGACCACATCACGCTGGTCGACGGGCCGGAGGACGTGGCCAAGGTCGAGGTGCGCGACCCGGACAAGGTCGTGTGGCTGTCGCAGACCACGCTGTCGGTCGACGAGACCATGGAGACCGTCGGCGCCCTGCAGAACAAGTTCCCCAACCTGCTCTCCCCGCCGTCGGACGACATCTGCTACGCCACGCAGAACCGCCAGATCGCCGTCAAGCAGATGGGCGCCGAGGCGGACCTGGTGATCGTGGTGGGGTCGAAGAACTCCTCGAACTCCGTGCGGCTGGTCGAGGTCGCCCTCGGCGCCGGCGCGCGGGACGCGCATCTGGTGGATTACGCCGAGGAGATCGACGAGGCCTGGCTGGAGGGCGTGCACACGGTGGGGCTCACCTCCGGCGCCTCCGTTCCCGAGATCCTCGTCGAGGGCGTGCTGGAGTGGCTCGCCCAGCGCGGTTTCGAGGACGTCGAGACCGTGAAGGCGGCCGAGGAGTCCATCACCTTCTCCCTTCCCAAGGAGCTCCGCCGCGACCTGCGGGCCGAGGCCCGGGCGGCCGTCGAGGGGTGAACCCTCCCGTCCACGCCTACGCTGCTGGGCATGGACGTATTCGGCGTGGACATCGGCGGATCGGGCATCAAGGGCGCACCGGTGGACCTGGCGCGCGGTGAGCTCTCGGAGGAGCGCTTCAAGGTGCTCACGCCGAAGCCGTCCACGCCGGACGCCGTCGCCGACTGCGTCCGGCAGGTGGTCCGGCACTTCGGGCTGCCGGTCGGGCCGGTCGGCGTGACCTTTCCCGGCGTGGTGGTCTCCGGGACGACCCGTACGGCCGCGAACGTCGACAAGAGCTGGATCGGCCAGGACGCCGCCGGTCTGCTCGGCGAGCTCGTCGGCGCGCCCGTGACCGTGCTCAACGACGCCGACGCCGCCGGGCTCGCGGAGATGGCCCACGGCGCGGGCCGGGGGCGTACGGGCACGGTGATCGTGCTGACCTTCGGCACGGGCATCGGCAGCGCCGTCTTCACCGGCGGGAGCCTGGTGCCCAACACCGAGCTCGGCCATCTGGAGCTGCACGGGCACGACGCGGAGACGCGGGCGTCCACGCGGGTCAAGGAGGAAGAGGACCTCAGCTGGGGCCGCTGGGCCAAGCGGGTGAGCCGCTATCTCGCCCATGTGGAGATGCTCTTCTCGCCCGAGCTGTTCGTGATCGGCGGTGGGGTCAGCCGCAAGGCGGAGAAGTTCCTGCCGCTGCTGGAGGGGATCAGCGCCGAGGTCGTCCCCGCTCAGCTGCAGAACAACGCGGGGATCGTGGGGGCCGCGATGGCCGCCGCTGCTGCCGGAGCCGTTCCCGCTGCCGCAGCCTGACCAGGAAGACCCGGCGGACGAGCGCGATCAGCGCGGCCAGCAGGGTGCCGGCGTAGAGCCAGGCCGCGTTCAGCGACAGCATGGTCACCAGGCTCATCACCCGGCCGCCGAGGCCCCCCGTGCCGTCGCTCAGCGGCAGCGCCCCCACCGCGAAGGCGATGGGCACGCTCACGGGCGCGGTCATCAGCTCCGCCGGGCGCACCCACAGCGCGCAGGCCGCGCTGCCGAGCAGGAAGAACACGCCGTAGATCCGGGGCGAGCCGCCCACCAGCGCGTCCAGCCCGCCGATGGTGAGCATGCCGAGAGCGGTGAGCAGTCCGCTGCCGAGGCCGGTCAGCCGGGCGGCCGGCAGGCGGTCCAGCGCGGAGGGGGAGCGCCCTGCGGCGGGCCCCCGCGCGGTGGCGCCCCGCCGCTGGGCGGGGGGTGCGGCGGGCCGGGGCACGGGGGAGCCGCGGCGGACCTTGTCCTGGGGGATGCGCGTGCTCGGTTGCTCCACGCGACCAAACTAGGCAGGCGGGCCCGGGGAAGCCCCCGTTGGACACGCCGTTTGCGCCACCTTGGGCGTTTGTTCGAGGAATCCTCCGTCCGGGGCCGGTCCGCGGCGCGGACCCGTAGACTGGTGGATCGGCCGCGTCACGGGGCGCGGAAGCCTTCACTACGGGAACAACGGGAAGTCGTCACGTGTCGCTCACGATCGGAATCGTCGGTCTGCCGAATGTCGGCAAGTCGACCCTGTTCAACGCCCTGACCAAGAACGACGTGCTGGCGGCCAACTACCCGTTCGCCACCATCGAGCCCAACGTGGGCGTCGTCGGTGTCCCGGACGCCCGGCTGACCAAGCTCGCGGAGATCTTCGGTTCGCAGAAGATCCTCCCGGCCACGGTCGACTTCGTCGACATCGCCGGCATCGTGCGCGGCGCCTCGGAGGGTGAGGGCCTGGGCAACAAGTTCCTGGCGAACATCCGCGAGTCGGACGCGATCTGCCAGGTCATCCGCGCCTTCAAGGACGAGAACGTCGTCCACGTCGACGGCAAGGTCTCGCCGAAGGACGACATCGAGACGATCAACACCGAGCTGATCCTCGCCGACCTCCAGACCATCGAGAAGGTCCTGCCGCGCCTCCAGAAGGAAATGCGGATCAAGAAGGACGTCGCCCCGAAGGTCGCGGCCGTCGAGGCGGCCAAGGAGATCCTGGAGAAGGGCGAGACGCTGTTCTCGGCGGGCATCGTCCAGGGCTCGGGCAAGGAGGAGCTCCTCCACGACCTCCACCTGCTGACCACCAAGCCCTTCCTCTACGTCTTCAACGTCGACGAGGACGAGCTGACCGACGACGCCTTCAAGGACGAGCAGCGCGCCCTGGTCGCCCCGGCCGAGGCCATCTTCCTCAACGCCAAGCTGGAGGCGGACCTCGCCGAGCTGGACGAGGAGGACGCCATGGAGCTCCTGGAGTCCGTGGGCGCCGAGGAGCCGGGCCTGGCCACGCTGGCCCGCGTCGGCTTCAACACGCTCGGCCTCCAGACCTATCTGACGGCCGGCCCCAAGGAGTCCCGCGCCTGGACCATCAAGAAGGGCGCCACGGCCCCCGAGGCGGCCGGTGTCATCCACACCGACTTCCAGAAGGGCTTCATCAAGGCCGAGGTCATCTCCTTCGAGGACCTCGTCGCCACCGGCTCCGTCGCCGAGGCCCGCGCCGCCGGCAAGGCCCGCATGGAGGGCAAGGAGTACGTGATGGTGGACGGCGACGTGGTGGAGTTCCGCTTCAACGTCTGATCGCGCGCACACCGTGAAGGGGCCGGCTCCTCGGGGAGCCGGCCCCTTCGGCGTACGGGCGGGTGGGCTACGGCACCAGCTTGCCCAGATCGAGGCTGATCTCGAAGGGCACCGGGCGCCGGAGCGAGCCACGGAAGATGCCGGCGGGCGCGTACGATCCGGTCGGTTCGTCGAGCTCGTAGACGTGTACGACGGGTGAGCCGTCCTCGTCCTCGACGCACCAGTAGTGCGGGATGCCGGCCTGCGCGTATTTGCGGAGCTTGACCGTGCGGTCGCGGTGGGCGGACTCGGGGGAGACGACCTCGACGACGAGTCGTACTTCGTCCGGTGCGAACCACGTCCGGTCACTGTCGAAGTCGGCTGTCGTCACCAGCACGTCGGGCTCCGGCCGGTTGCGCTCGTCCAGCTTTATGGTCATCTCGCGGCTGACCCGGGTGTCCGAGGGCGCCTGCTCCATGAGGGCGAGGGTGAGCATGGTGACGAGGTGGCCGTGCCACCACCTCTGCGGCGACATCATGAAGACGAGGGCTCCGTCGATCAGCTCGGTGTGGCGAGGTGCCTCGGGGAGGCGGTCGAGGTCCTCCGCGAACCAGCCTTCCGCGCGCGGCGGGCGCATCCAGTCGGGTAGTGCGGTCATGGCTTCACGGTAGCGGCTGCGGCCATCTCGGGTGCGGTACCTGGTTGGGGCGCAGCTTCGGCCCGGACACTCCCAGCAGTGTCCGGGCCGTTTTCCGTCCGCGGTCAGATGAGCACCACGTCGACCGCGGAAGGCCCCTTGGCGCCGCTCTCGATGGAGAAGCTCACGTGCTGGCCTTCGGCCAGGGTCTTGAACCCGTCGGCCTTGATCGCGGAGAAGTGCACGAAGACGTCCTTGCTGCCGTCGTCAGGGGTGATGAACCCGAACCCCTTGGTCTCGTTGAACCACTTCACGGTGCCATTCATCGTCGCCACCGGACGCCTTCCTATCCATCGTGGGACCGGCGGATCACCGGCCTGAGCTGCGGGTTCATCCTGCCCGGCGGCCCCCGTCCCGACCAGATGGCCTGGCCAGGTTGGCCGGTTCCCGCCGGGGCGGTGCGCCTGCCGTCCACGAGGCGGGCCGCCGGCTCGTGGTGGCCGCGCCGGGAGGGTGGCGAGGTGGTGGCGACCCTTGATCGCCGGGGAGGGCGGCCTTTGCGCATAGTTGCGGGAATGCCGCGGGTGAGTGCCTTCCGCATGTGCCCGGAGATCTCAACTCGGCCTCGCTGAGCTGGACTTCACTACTTCCTGTGAATCTCTGGGTTAAGGTTGCGGATCGCAACCTACGGTTGCCAAGCTGTTGCGGACTGTCAACCCCTTGGGAGTGGACGTGGCCTTCGGTGACCAGCCCGCATACCTTCGAGTCGCCGGTGATCTGCGGCAGAAAATCGTCGCCGGCGAGCTGCCGCCGCACACCCGGCTCCCCTCCCAGGCGCGCATCCGGGAGCAGTACGGCGTCTCCGACACCGTCGCCCTGGAGGCCCGCAAGGTCCTGATGGCCGAGGGCCTGGTCGAGGGCCGCTCCGGCTCCGGGACGTACGTCCGCGAGCAACCCGTCTCGCGCCCCGTGGTGCGTACGGGGTACCGGGCGGCCGGGGAGTCCACGCCGTTCCGGCAGGAGCAGGGGGACGACCGGATCAAGGGCACCTGGGAGTCCCGCAGCGAGCAGGTCGCGGCCGAGTCGAGGATCGCCCGGCGGCTGCGGATCGGCCCCGGTGACCGTGTGATGCGCACGGACTACCTCTTCCGCTCCGGGGGCGAGCCGTGCATGCTCTCGGTCTCCTGGGAGCCCCTGGCCATCACCGGGCGCACCCCGGTGATGCTGCCCGAGGAGGGGCCGCTGGCGGGCCGGGGAGTGGTCGAGCGGATGGCCGCCATCGACATCGTCGTGGACAACGTCACCGAGGAGGTCAGCGCTCGCCCCGGGCTGGCCGGGGAGACGCTGGCCCTCGGCGGGGTGCCCGGCCACTGCGTGGTGGTCGTCTCGCGGACGTACTTCGCGGGCGGCTGTCCCGTCGAGACGGCCGACGTCGTGATGCTCGCCGAGCGGTACCGGGTCGCTTACCACCTGCCGGTGAAGTAGGCGTGAACGGTGCGTCAAGCATTCCCCTGCTGACTCCCGAGTCAGTTCATGATCTTGGAAAATCCCGCTCCCCAGACCGTACCGGCCGGTAGGAACTGCCCCGTATGTCCGGGTTGGCCCTTGTTTGGAATGAGGGCTTCCGGTGTTGCAAACCTCACATAGGCCCAGGTCAGGGCCTTTTGGCAGAACCAACTCGGCCAAATCGCTCGTACGATGGCGCGGTTTGTGTCCTGTCATGCGGGGAGTAGAAAGAAAAGGAGATCCGGGGTTTGAGCACCGAACAGGGTTCCCACTCGAATTACCGCCGGACCCTCGGCACGACGGCGCTGACCGCCGTCGGCCTCGGGTCGATCATCGGCTCCGGCTGGCTGTTCGGTGCCGAGCGTGCAGCCGTGCTCGCCGGACCGGCCGCCATCTTCGCCTGGGTCATCGGCGCCGTCGTGGCGCTGACCATCGCCCTCACCTACACCGAGCTCGGCTCGATGTTCCCCAAGGCGGGCGGCATGGTGCGGTACGGCCAGTTCTCGCACGGCTCGCTGGCCGGCTACATGGCCGCCTGGGCCAACTGGATCGCGATCGTCTCCGTGATCCCGGGTGAGGCCACCGCCTCGATCCAGTACATGAGCTCGTGGAAGTTCGGCTGGGCCGAGCACCTCTTCGACGGCAAGGAGCTCACCGGCACCGGTCTCGCCGCCGCGAGCGTGCTGGTGGTCTTCTACTTCTTCCTGAACTGGTTCGCGATCACCCTGTTCGCCAAGACGAACAACGCGATCACCGTGTTCAAGGTCGTCGTCCCGGTGCTCACCGCGGGTGCGCTGATCTTCGCGCACTTCGACACCAGCAACGTCGGCTCCGCCCACGGCGGCTTCGCCCCCAACGGCTGGAGCGCCGTCTTCAGCGCCGTCGCCGTCGCGGGCATCGTCTGGGCCTTCAACGGCTTCCAGTCGCCGCTGAACATGGCCGCCGAGGCCCGTAACCCCGGCAAGTCGCTGCCGAAGGCCGTCATCGGCTCGATCCTGATCGCCCTGGTGATCTACATCGCGCTCCAGGTCGCCTTCCTGATGGCCGTCCCGGCCGCGGACCTCTCCGGCGGCTGGAACACCCTGGCCTACAAGTCCCCGCTGGCGGACCTCTCCATCACCTGGGGCCTGAACTGGCTCGCCCTGCTGCTCTACGCGGACGCCTTCATCTCCCCGTCGGGCACCGGCATGATCTACGCGGCCACCACCTCGCGCATGATCAACGGCGTCCAGGAGAACGGCCACCTGCCGAAGGTCTTCGGCAAGGTCGACCCCAAGACCGGTGTCCCGAAGCCGGCCCTGCTGCTCAACCTCGCGATCTCCTTCGTCTTCCTGGCCGTCTTCCGCGGCTGGGGCTCGATCGCCGAGATCGTCGGTGTCGCCACCGTCATCTCGTACATCACCGGCCCCGTCGCCGTGATGTCGCTGCGCCGGATCGCCCCGGACATGAAGCGCCCGGTGAAGCTGAAGGCCATGCCGGTCATCGCCCCCATCGCGATGATCTTCGGCTCGCTGGTCATGTACTGGGCCCGCTGGCCGCTGACGGGCAAGGTCATCTTCATCATGGCCATCGGTCTGCCGATCTGGGCCTGGTACGAGCTGCGCAAGCCGTGGGCCGAGCTCAAGCCGCACCTGAAGGCCGGCTCCTGGATGGTGGCCTACCTGCTGGTCATGGCGGTGGTCTCGTACGCCGGCGGCACCGAGTTCGGCGGCAAGGGCTACCTGCCGCAGGGCGTCGACATCGTCGTCGTTGTCCTGATCGCACTGGTCTTCTACGTGTGGGGTGTGCGCAGCGCGTGGCGCAACCCGACCCTTGAGCAGGTCGAGAAGGAAATCACGGCGGCCGCCGAGGCCGAGGCCGCGAAGGAGCCGGAGCTCGCCGAGGCCAAGTAACCCTCACGGGTGGCCGAATGCGTACCTCTTCGTGAAAACCCGTATCCGGTGCGTAAAGGTCGGGCGTAGGCTCGGGCATATGCGTACTGCGGTTTCTTCGGGAACCCCCGGAGGAGTCACCGACGGGCGTGCGCCGGTGCGCGCGGGGACGGGAGGGCAGGAGCGATGACTGACACCGGACCGGTCCTGCCCTGGCTGGTGATCCGCCAGGACGAGAACGGCAACCGCTACCGCGTCGGCCGCTACGCCACCAGAACGGAAGCGGAGCGCGTCGCCGACCGGCTCGACACGGAAGGCGACCGCAGGCTCTACGTCGTCGAACGGGTCGGCCACACGGTCACGTAAGACCCAAGGCCCACGGCCTCCCGGACGCCGGGTGGTACCGAGAGATCGGTACCACCCGGCGTCTACGCTTTACCCCCATGACGACGGTGCGCGTGGTGGTGGCTGGAGCGGTGTTTCACCAGGGGCGGCTGCTGGCCGCGCGGCGCAGCGCCCCGCCCGAGCTGGCCGGCCGCTGGGAGCTGCCGGGCGGCAAGCTGGAGCCCGGCGAGAGCGCCCCTGAGGCCCTCGTACGGGAACTCCGCGAGGAGCTGGGCATCGAGGCCGAGCCGGTCGGGCGCATCGCCGGAGAATGGCCCCTGAAGCCCGGCTACGTCCTCCAGGTGTGGACGGCCCGGCTGCTGGAGGGCGAGCCCCGCCCCCTGGAGGACCACGACGAGCTGCGCTGGCTCGCCCCCGAGAGCGTCGACGAGGTCGACTGGCTGGAGCAGGACCGTCCCGCCGTCGCCGAGGCCGCCGCACGGCTGCGCGCCGGGGCGGACGCGTAAGCGCTACGCCGAATGCGGCAACCGGTGCCCATGGTCCGGGGTGAAGAAGATAGCCCGACCCCTATACCGGGTATGTGCTGATTATTGGCCCCAAAGGGGGACATGCCGGAGCAGCCTGGGAAGTGGTCGGCGTGGGCGACAGCACGGGGACCTTGGCGCATACGCCTGGTTTCGCCGAGTGGAGCTTTCCCGCCGACGCCGCCGCCGTGCGCACCGCGCGCACGCTCGTGCGCGACACCCTGCGCGAATGGGGCCTGGACTCCGTCACCGATGTGACGGTCCTCCTGGTCAGCGAGCTCGTCACCAACTCGCTGCGCTACGCCAGCGGCCCCATCGGGGTGCGCATGTACTCCCACGCGGGACCCACCCTTCTGGTGGAAGTCTCCGACCCGCTGCCCGACCTGCCCCGCGAACGCGTCGCCGAGCCGGACGACGAGGGCGGCCGCGGACTCCAGCTCGTCGCCCTTGCCTCGCGGCGCTGGGGCACCCGCCCGGGAAACACCGGGAAGACGGTGTGGTTCGAGCTGACCCTGCCTGGTTAGTAACCCGGTGGGAAGACATAGCGGGTTGAGACCGTGCTGTGATCGTGAAGTCCGTGTTCCGAAGGCCCCCTGTGCTGGATACTCGGCCTTCTGATGCCGGTGCGAGCACGAGAGCCGGAGGGGACGGGCACGTGAGCGAAAAGCCAGCGGGTACGGCAGGCAGGCCAGAGAGCAGGGACGCCACGGCGATGTGGCAGAACAGTCCGCCCGGCTCCCTGTACGACCACATCCGCGTGGCGTCGTTCTCCCTCGGCCCGGACGGCCGGATCGACCAGTGGAGCGAACGGGCCGCCGAGCTCTTCGGAATAGCTGCCCGGCAGGCCGTCGGCCGGGACCCCCTGGACGTCCTGGCCCCCGTGGTGGAGGGCCGGCGCCGACGGCCCCCCACCGCGCCCTTCCTCGCCGAGGGCGGGCTCGACGGCCGGGCCTGGACGGGCCTGGTGCCCTATCAGCGGGACGGCGACCACCAGGAGGGCCTCGCCGAGATCTATGTGATGCCCAGTGAGAACGGCCGCGGCGACCGTGCCGCGCTCTGCGTCGCCGTCGACGTCCGGGCGCTGCGCGGAATAGAGACGGACATCGCCGCCTCGGAAGCCGTTTTCGGCCAATCTCCGCTCGGCTTCTTCTTCTTCGGCACGGACCTGAGGCTGCTGCGCGTCAACGAGAGTTTCGCCCAGACTTTCGGCCGCCCCTCCGCCTGGCACCGCGGCCGCACCCCCCACGACTTCCTGCCCCGCACCGAGGCCGACCGGCTCACCGCCGCGCTCCGCCAGGTCCTCGACACCGGCAAACCGGTGGCGGACATCCAGCTCGTCGGCCCCGTGCCCGGCCACAACGAACGCCGCCGCTGGTCCGTCTCGCTCTACCGGCTGCACAGCGGCAGCGGCCGCCCCATCGGGGTCGCCGCGATCGCCACCGATGTCACCGGACGGCGCCGCGCCGAGCGCGAGGCCGCCGGCGTCCGCCGCAACCTGGCCCTCCTCAACGAGGCCGGCGCCCGCATCGGCAACTCCCTCGACCTGGAGAAGACCGCCCGCGAGCTCCTCGACGTGGCCGTCCCCCAGTTCTGCGACCTGGCCTCCGTCGACCTCTACCAAGGCCTCCTCGTCGGCGACGAGGCCCCGCCCGGGCTCGCCGACGGCAGCGCCGAGCTGCGCCGCGTGGCCTACTCCAGTGCCGTCTCCGGGGCGCCCGTCACCGGCTCCGGCCCCAAGCCCGTCCAGGTCGGCGAGGTCCACCGCTACGCGTTCCACTCGCCGTGCGCCCAGGCCCTGCGCACCGCCCACGTCCAGGTCGTGCCCGGCCGCGAGAGCGAGGACGGCGACGGGCTCGGCGCCGTCGTGCAGTCCACCCTCGCCGTGCCGATGGTCGCCCGGGACGCGGTGCTGGGCATCGCCCAGTTCTCCCGTACGAAGGGCAGCGAGCCCTTCGGCGAGCGGGACACGGCCCTCGCCGTCGAGCTCGCCGCCCGCGCGGCCGTCTGCATCGACAACGCCCGCCTCTACCGCCGCGAGCACGAGCGCGCCCTCATCCTCCAGCGGAGCCTGCTGCCCCCCGGCGACCCGGAGGCCGCCGGCGTCGAGATCGCCTGCCGCTATCTGCCCGGCAACGCCGCCACCGAGGTCGGCGGCGACTGGTTCGACGTCATCGAGCTGCCCGGCCACCGCACGGCCCTCGTCGTCGGCGACGTCATGGGCCGCGGGCTGCGGGCCGCCGTCGCCATGGGCGAGCTGCGCACGGCCGTGCGCACCCTGGCCATGCTCGACCTGGAGCCGGCCGAGGTGCTCTCCGCGCTCGACGAGATCGCCCACGGCCTAGGCCGCCCCGGCGGCAAGCAGTCCGCCTCGCGCGGCGTCCGCGGCAGCGTCCGCCCCGCCGACCTCTCCGAGGTCTACCTCGCGACGTGCGTCTACGCCGTCTACGACCCGGTCACCCGGCGCTGCACGGTCGCCAACGCCGGCCATCTGCCGCCGGTCCTCGTCGAGGCCGGCGAGCCCGCGATGCTCCTGGAGGTGCCGCCCGGCATGCCGCTGGGCGTGGGCGGCGAGCCCTTCGAGGAGACCGAGATCGAGCTCCCGGACGGGGCGCTGCTCGCCCTCTACACCGACGGCCTCGTGGAGTCCCGTGACCATCCCCTCGACGAGGGCCTCCACGCCTTCCGGGAGGCCCTCGCCGACCCCGAGCGGCCCCTGGAGGACGTCTGCGACCACGTCCTCAGCGCCCTGGACACCCACCACGGCGAGGACGACATCGCCCTGCTGATGGCCCGGCTGCGCGGCCTGAGCCCCGGCTGCGTCGGCGACTGGACCCTGCCACCCGAGCCCCGCTCGGTCGCCCGGGCCCGGGAGCTGGCCCGCCGGCAGCTGGAGGGCTGGGAGCTGGGCGATCTGGTCGACACCACGGAGCTGCTGGTCAGCGAGCTGGTCACCAACGCCCTGCGGTACGGCGAGGGCGAGATCCGGCTGCGGCTGCTGCTGGACCGGACGCTGGTCTGCGAGGTCTGGGACAGCGGGCACGTCCAGCCGCGGCGGCGGCGGGCGCGGGACACGGACGAGGGGGGAAGGGGGCTGCAGCTCGTCGGCCTGCTGAGCGCTGCCTGGGGCAGCCGTCGCATCCCCCACGGCAAGACCGTGTGGTTCGAGCTCGGGCTCCCGGACGGGGACTCGCCTGCGCCGGACGCGGTCGAGGCGTTGCTGAGCCTGTACTGACCGGTTTGTGGGCAATCGTTCCGCAGGGCGGAACGGGTGGGCACAAACCGGCCCACCGGGCCGCACCTTGTTCACCCCGCCAGCCTGCCCCGCGTCGCTCCGCCGCCGAATGTCGCCGGCAGCAGCCCCGCCAGGATGATGCCCCCGAGCAGTGCCCCGCCGAGGGCCCGGGCCGGTGCCGGTGCCGACTCGTCGTCGTACGACGCCCCGTACGTCAGGACGTCGTCCTCGGCCAGCGCCCGCGCCTGCTGCGCGAGCGCCATGGCGCGCGTCGCCTTCGCGACGGCGGTCGCCATGTCGTGCCCGCCGCACAGGCCGATGTGCCGCTCCGCCTCCGTCAGCCGGGTCCGTGCGCGGCAGCCGATCGCGCCCCGGTGGGTGCCGATGTAGTCGCGTGCCGCCGACACCTCCGCGCGGGCCGTGAGGACCGTGCGCGCGGCGCGCGCCTCGCCGGTCACGGCCTCGTCGAGGAGGCGCAGCACCTCCCGGGGGTCGTAGGGGCCGTGGGCCATCGCCCGGCGGGCGGCCTTCAGGGCCGGGGCCGCCTCGGGCCGGCCCGAGGCCTCGGCGAGGACGCTGTGGAGCCGGGTCGTGGCCGCGGTGAGGGCGTGGGTGTGGCGCAGCACGGCGGTGGTGAGGGTGGCGGCCTGGGAGAGGGCGGCCTCGGCGGCGCGCACGGAGACCGCGGCGTGGTCGGGGTCGGCCACCAGGAGGGCCGTACGGGCCTCGGCGAGCGCGGTGTCGGCGAAGGAGAGCCGGTCGCGGGCCTCCCCGGGGTGATCCGCGACGGGGGCGAGGGCGCCCGCGGCGCGGCAGTGGGCGAGCGCGGCGAGCGCCGCCTCGGCGGCGGCGACGCGGGGGGTGAGGGCGCGGGCGGTGGCCTCGGCGCGGTCGACGATGGCGGCGGCGTTGGCCTTGAGGCCCCGCAGCCGGTCGAAGGCCGCGGACTCGGCGTCCAGCCGCCGGTTGGCGCTGGTGCAGCGGGAGCAGATCTCGTCCAGAGCGTGCCGGCGGATCCGTTCCTCCTCGTAGGGGGCGTCGTCCAGGTGCTGGCGGAGCCGGAAGGCGTCGGCCAGCTCGCTCCGGGCGTAGGCCACGGCCTCGGCGAACGGCCGGGTGGCGGCCGCGCCCAGCTGGGCGGTGGCGAAGCGGAGTTCCTCGGCGCTGGTGCGGACCGCGTCGTCGGTGTCGACGAGGTTCGCCGACGCCTCGGCGTCCAGGTCGGGCAGCGCGGTGAGCGGCTGTGCCAGCCGGGCCAGGCCCGGTTCGGTGCTCGTGGCGATGGCCGGGCGGGCGCGGGCCGTCCCGGGGCGGCGGCGGGCGGCGCGGGCGCGCCGGGAGCGCAGGGCGAAGCCGGTGAGGAGGACGAGGGCGCCGCCCGCGATGGGCACCCAGACCGCGCGGTGGCCGGGGAGCAGGCCGTCGCCGCCCGGGTCGCTGGTGCCGGGCTTGATGACGGGGGCGTGGACCGGCTCGCCCCGGAGCACGGACCGGTAGCCGTCGGCGGCGCCGATGGCGGCCCCCGCCCAGTCGTGCTCCTTGAGGGCGGGGGCGATGGCGGCGGTGGCGACCAGCTCCAGCTGGTCCTTGCGGAAGCCGGACAGCTTGTCGGCCGAGACGGCGTACTGGCCGCCGTGGGTGGCGATGGCCAGCAGGATGTCGTGGGGGCCGAAGCCGTTGCGGTCGGCCGTGGCGTCGGCCCAGGCGTGCGCCGCGCGGCCGGAGAAGTCATGGACGTAGGTGACGTAGAGCTGGACGTGGTGGTCGGTGTGCAGCCGTTCCAGGGCCATCTCGACCTGGGCGCGCCGCTTGCCCAGCGCCCCGACCGTGTCGGTGATCCGGCCGGCGGCGTCCAGGTCCAGCGGGGTGTCGGCGCGCGAGGCGGGCACGGTCGGCAGGAGCAGGGCGCACAGTGCGACGAGGGCGCAGATCATGGCCCAGCCCGGCGCCCTCGGCCCGTACCCCCACGAAAGCCGCGTCACGTTTTGGAGCGTATGACCGGATTGGTTGACCCGCTACCGGGGGCGCGCGAGGTTATACGGAGGGTGTTCACGCCCATGTGCGGGCGCCTCCGCCGTCACGCACGCCGCCGAAATGCGCCGGGTGTCGTGCGCCCGGTCGGGCGTACCCCGGCTACGCCGGATGGCGGAGCCGGGGGGTCGCCACGCCTTCCGGCGCCCTGTGTCATCCGGCGCCCTGTGCCTTCCGGCGCCCGATCTTGTTCCCCAGCCACACCAGCGGGTCGTACGAGCGGTCGACGACCCGCTCCTTCAGCGGGATCAGGGCATTGTCCGTGATCTTGATGTGCTCGGGGCAGACCTCGGTGCAGCACTTGGTGATGTTGCAGTAGCCCAGGCCGTGGTCCTCCCGGGCGCCCTTCCTGCGGTCGACCCCGGCCTCGGCGGCCGCGTCCAGCGGGTGCATGTCCAGCTCGGCGACGCGCATCAGGAAGCGCGGCCCGGCGAACGCCTGCTTGTTCTCCTCGTGGTCCCGCACCACATGGCAGGTGTTCTGGCACAGGAAGCACTCGATGCACTTGCGGAACTCCTGGACGCGGTTCACGTCCTCCTGCTTCATCCGGTACTGCCCGGGCCCCAGCTCCGCGGGCGGGACGAAGGAGGGCACCTCGCGCGCCTTGGCGTAGTTGTACGACACGTCCGTGACCAGGTCCCGCACCACCGGGAAGGCCCGCAGCGGGGTGATCGTGACGGTCTCCGCCGGGTCGAGGACCGACATCCGGGTCATGCACATCAGCCGGGGCCGGCCGTTGATCTCCGCGCTGCACGAACCGCACTTGCCCGCCTTGCAGTTCCAGCGCACCGCGAGATCCGGCGCCACGGTCGCCTGGAGCCGGTGGACGACGTCCAGGACGACCTCGCCCTCGTTGACGGTCACCTCGAAGTCGGCGAGGCCGCCACCGTCCGCATCGCCCCGCCACACCTTGAAGCGGGCCTGATAACTCATGAGGTGAGCTCCTCGTCGGTCAGGTACTTCGCCAGTTCTTCCTTCTCGAAGAGCTCCAGCAGGTCCGGCCGGATCGGCTGGGCCTCCTGCCGCTCCAGCCGGACCAGCCCCAGCGCGGAATCCGCCGCCGCGGGCTCGGCCGACTCGTCGGCCAGCCGGCAGACGAGATTGATCCGCCGCCACCGCCGGTCCATCCCCGGGTGGTCGTCGCGGGTGTGCCCGCCCCGGCTCTCCTCGCGCTCCAGCGCCGCCCGGGCCACGCACTCGCTGACCAGCAGCATGTTCCGCAGGTCCAGCGCCAGGTGCCAGCCCGGATTGAACTGCCGGTGCCCCTCCACCCCGGCCCGCCGCGCCCGCGCCCGCAGCCCGGACAGCCGGTGCAGCGCCTCCTCCATCTCCCCGGACCGGCGGATGATCCCGACCAGGTCGCTCATGGCCTGCTGGAGCTCCTGGTGGAGGGTGTACGGGTTCTCGGCCGCGCCCTCCGGTACCTGCCCGGCGCCCCGCGGGCTCTCCGCCCCGAACGGCCGCAGCGCCTCCGCCTCCGCCAGCTCGACATCGGCGTCCGAGACGACGGGCGCCGCCTCCGTGGCGAAGGCGGCCGCGTACCGCGCCGCGTACAGCCCCGCGCGCCGCCCGAAGACCAGCAGGTCGGAGAGGGAGTTGCCGCCCAGCCGGTTGGAGCCGTGCATCCCGCCCGCGACCTCGCCCGCCGCGAAGAGGCCCGGCACGCCCACCGCGGTGGCGGTGTCCGGTTCCACCTCCACCCCGCCCATGACGTAGTGACAGGTCGGGCCGACCTCCATGGGCTCGGCCGTGATGTCCACGTCCGCCAGCTCCTTGAACTGGTGGTGCATGGACGGCAGCTTCCGCTTGATCACCTCGGCCGGCATCCGCGTCGACACGTCCAGGAACACCCCGCCGTGCGGGGAGCCCCGCCCCGCCTTGACCTCGGAGTTGATGGCACGCGCCACCTCGTCGCGGGGGAGCAGCTCGGGCGGGCGGCGGTTGTTGTCCGGGTCGGTGTACCAGCGGTCGCCCTCGGCCTCGGACTCGGCGTACTTCTCCTTGAACACGTCCGGCACGTAGTCGAACATGAAGCGCTTGCCGTCGCTGTTGCGCAGCACCCCGCCGTCACCGCGCACCGACTCGGTGACCAGGATGCCCTTTACCGACGGCGGCCAGACCATCCCCGTCGGGTGGAACTGCACGAACTCCATGTTCACCAGCCGCGCCCCCGCCAGCAGGGCCAGCGCGTGCCCGTCGCCCGTGTACTCCCAGGAGTTCGAGGTCACCTTGAACGACTTGCCGATGCCGCCGGTCGCCAGCACCACCGCCGGCGCCTCGATGACGAAGAAACGGCCGGACTCGCGCTCGTAGCCGAAGACGCCGGAGACCCGGCGTCCTTCCTTGAGGACGCGTGTGACCGTGCACTCCTGGAAGATCTTCAGCCGCGCCTCGTAGTCCCCGTACTCCCGCTCGTCCTCCTGCTGGAGCGAGACGACCTTCTGCTGGAGGGTGCGGATCAGCTCCAGGCCCGTACGGTCGCCGACGTGCGCCAGCCTCGGGTACTCGTGGCCGCCGAAGTTCCGCTGGGAGATCCGCCCGTCCGGGGTGCGGTCGAAGACCGCGCCCCAGGTCTCCAGCTCCCAGACCCGGTCGGGGGCCTCCTGGGCGTGGAGCTCGGCCATCCGCCAGTTGTTGAGGAACTTGCCGCCGCGCATGGTGTCACGGAAGTGCACCTGCCAGTTGTCGTTGTGGTTGACGTTGGCCATGGAGGCGGCGATGCCGCCCTCCGCCATCACCGTGTGCGCCTTGCCGAACAGCGACTTGCAGATCACCGCGCAGCGCAGCCCCTGCTCGCGCGCCTCGATCGCCGCCCGCAGCCCGGCGCCCCCCGCGCCCACCACGACCACGTCCCAGGACTGCCGGTCCACCCGAGTCATGTGAAAGAAGGTCCCTTTGTTCGTTTGTCAGAAGAAGCGCGCGTCTGCCGGACGGATGTCAGAAGAAGCGCGGGTCGCTGAAGGCGCCGCTCGCGACCAGATAGACGTAGAGGTCCGCCACCGCCACGCTCACCAGGGACGCCCAGGCCAGCTGCATGTGGCGGGCGTTGAGCGCGCTCACCCAGCCCCACATGCGGTAGCGCACGGGGTGCTTGGAGAAGTTGCGCAGCCGGCCGCCGACGATGTGCCGGCAGGAGTGGCAGGACAGGGTGTACGCCCAGATCAGCCCGATGTTGGCGAGGAGGACGAGCGTGCCGAGGCCCATGTGGCCCCAGGCGCCGTCCGCGTCGCGGAAGCCCAGGATCGCGTCATAGGTGAGGATTCCCGCGACGATCACCGCGAAGTAGAAGAAGTAGCGGTGGACGTTCTGGAGGATCAGCGGGAAGCGCGTCTCGCCGGTGTACTTCTTGTGGGGCTCGGGCACCGCGCAGGCCGGGGGAGAGGCCCAGAATCCCCGGTAGTACGCCTTGCGGTAGTAGTAGCAGGTCAGCCGGAAGCCCAGCGGGAAGATCAGCACCAGCAGGGCGGGCGACAGCCCCCACCACGAGCCGACGATCCCCCAGTCCGCCCCGCCCTTCATCGGCACGCAGTTGTCCGCGAGGCAGGGGGAGTAGAAGGGCGAGACGTAGGGGGCCGCGTAGTAGTCGGCGCCCGCGAAGGCGCGCCAGGTGGAGTACGCGACGAAGGCGAGCAGCCCGGCGGCCGTGACGGCGGGCGACAGCCACCAGCGGTCGGCGCGCAGATGGGGAGCCGGGATCGCCGCGCGCGAGGAGTGGTGGACGCCGCGCGCGGGCGCCCGGCCCGCGGCGGCGGTGGTTTCGGGGTCGGTACCAGTGGCCAAGGGGGACTCCGGTCAGGAGTGGGTAGGTGGACTCTCCGCCGTGCGGGAGCCGCTAGGGGGCGCGCCGGACCCGGGAGCCGAGCCCCTCCTCGTCCGCGTCCCGCCACAGGGACGCGTCGTACGGGGCGTCGGGGACCTGCACCATCTGCTGGATCTGCTCGATCGGCTGCTGCCGCCCGGGCCGCCCGGCGCTGTCGCGCAGCAGGGCCAGATCGTCCCGCAGATGCTCCGAGTGGGTGCGCAGCCGGCGCACCTCCAGCCCGCCCTTGCCCAGCTGCCGCTCCAGCCGGTCCACCGAGCGGCCCAGCTCGTCCAGGCTGCGCTGAATCGCGTTCAAGTCATCGTTGACGGACATGATGTGGCCTTCCGCTTCGGTGATGGCGGGTGGCGCCCGGTCATGCGACAGAGAGTGTCGCGCGTCACACCCCTCGAGGGGAAGATAGCCGCCTCGATCGCGCCAATGGCGGAACGCGTTCACCGCCGCCCCTTTGGCTGGCGAATCGTTCGGCCGAGTGGGTGGCCTCGGCCGGGGCGGCGACGTGTCGGCACGGCTTCGAACGGGCCGTCGCTTTCAGTGGGCGGCAGCAGACGCCCCGGCGCGGCGCCACCGCGCCGGCCGCGAACGATCCCGGACCGGTCCGGCGGAGGGAGCACCCATGCCACGCGTGGCACCCATGTCGTCCCCGCCGTCGCCCCCGCCCGGGCCCGGTTCCGCCGTCCGCTCCCGCCGTACGCGTCGTGACAGGCCGGGAGCGTCCCGCCGTCCGCGCCGGGGGGCCGTCCTGCTCGCGGCCGCCGTGCTGCTGCCCCTGCCGCTGCTCGCGGGCTGCTCCGGCGGCGGTGGGGAGGAGGACGACGCCGGCCCGCCCGCCCCCCGCGACATCGCGGCCGTCCCCCGCGCCAAGGTCGCCGACCGGGGGACCCTGACCTGGGCCGTCGACGCGCTGCCCGCCACCTACAACGCCTTCCAGTCCGACGCGGACGCGGCCACCCAGCGGGTCGCCGGCGCGGTGCTGCCCACCCTCTTCACCCTCGACGAGCGGGGTCGCCCGCAGCGGGACCCGGACTACCTGGTCTCCGCCGCCGTCACCCAGCGCCGCCCCCGGCAGGTCGTCGTCTACAAGCTCAACCCCAAGGCCGTCTGGGGCGACGGCAGCGCGATCACCGCCGCCGACTTCGAGGCCCAGTGGAAGGCCCTGCGCGGCAAGGACAGCGCCTTCTGGGCGGCCCACAACGCCGGCTACGACCGCATCGACCGCGTGGAGCGCGGCGCGAACGACCGCGAGGTCAAGGTCACCTTCGCCAAGAACCTCGCCGACTGGCCCGTGCTCTTCACCCCCCTCTACCCGAAGTCGGTCATGGCCGCCGGCGGCACCTTCAACGACTCCCTCCGCAAGGAGGCGCCCCAGGCCGCGGGCCCCTTCCGGGTCGCCGCCCGGGACGACAAGCAGGGCACGCTCACCCTCGCCCGCAACCCCCGCTGGTGGGGCGACCCCGCCCGGCTGGAGAACCTGGTGCTGCGGGCCGTGCCGCGCGAGCAGCGCGTGGAGGCGCTGGCGAGCGGCAGGGCCGACCTCGCCGAGCTCACCCCGGCCGCCGCCGAACGCATCATGAAGGTCACCGCCGCGCCGAAGGACAAGTCCGACAAGGACAAGGCCGACAGGGGCAGGGCCGACAAGGACGGCCGGTCACCGGGGCTCACCGGCAGCCGCTCCCCCGTGACCCCGCCCGCGGGCCACCCCTCCGTCGTCGGCAGCCCCTCCGCACCGGGCGGCGGCCGGGCCCGCCCCGACGGCTCCCGGCTGGACGGCGCGAACAAGCCCGCCGCCGCCGATGTGACCGCCCTGCGCGGCCTGGTCGTCCGCAAGTCCCTGGAGCCCGCCTACACCCAGCTGGCCCTCAACGCCGCCTCCGGGCCGCTCGCGGACGAGCGCGTCCGCCGGGCCATCGCCCGGGCCGTCGACCGCAAGGCCATCGCCGAGTACGTCCTGACCCCCCTGGGCCTGCCCGCCGCGCCGCTGGGCAGCCACCTCCTGGTGGCCGGGCAGCCGGGCTACGAGGACAACAGCGACGCCGTCGGCTCCGTCGACCCCCACGCCGCCATGGCCCTGCTCACCGACGCGGGCTGGAAGGAGGGGCACGGCGCCGGCCCGGCGAAGAAGGCCGACGGCGGCGGCGGAGTGCCCGCCCCGGGCGGCGGTACGGGCGACGACGGGGACGACGAGGGCGACGGCGGCGACGACCAGAGCAACGCGGACGCCGTCGCCGACGGCAAGGCCGGCCACGGCACCGCGTACGACAACGGGGGCAAGTCCGGGGCCGCCCCCGCCCGCTTCAAGGACGGCAGGAAGCTCGTCCTGCGCCTCCTCCTGCCCAAGGGCAGCGGCGCCGAGCCGCTGCGGGCCGTGGGCGAGCGGATCGCCCGCCAGCTCGACGCCATCGGGGTCCGCACGGAGCTCGTCGCCGTCGACGACGGCGGCTTCTTCAAGGACCACATCGCCTCCGGCGACTTCGACCTGGCCCTCTACGGCTGGCCCACCGGCCCCTTCCCGGCCACCGACGCCCGCCCCGTCTTCGCCAAGCCCCAGCCCGCGGCCGACGGCTCCCTGGTCGTCGAGCAGAACTACACCCGCGTCGGTACCGACCAGATCGACCGCCTCTTCGAAGCGGCCTCGACGGAGCTCGACGCCGACACGGCGCGTGATCTCGTGGGCCGGGCGGACGCGCGGATCTGGGCCGTGGCGGCGTCCCTGCCGCTGTACCAGCGGCCGGAGCTGGTGGGGGCCCGGCGGACCGTGGTCAACGCCGGCGCCTTCGGGCTGGCCAGTCCCCGCTACCAGGACATCGGCTTCGAGCGGTGAGGGGGCTCCGGCCCCCGTCTCCGGGGGATGAAACCGCAGGTCAGCAGGGCTGAGCCCGGTCCCGGAAAGCCAATCGCGGCGGCGCCCCGTACCATGGAGTGAGGCCGTGGCGTGATCTGCCCGGCAAGGCACGCGTACCGGACCGTACGCGCCGCCATCCACGATTCCGGGAGAAGCGCCGCAAGTATGCCCACGCGCCACGACATTCGTAACGTCGCCATCGTCGCCCACGTCGACCACGGCAAGACGACCATCGTCGACGCCATGCTCAAGCAGGCCGGCGCCTTCGCCGCCCACCAGCTCGACTCCGTCGACGACCGAGTCATGGACTCGAACGACCTGGAGCGTGAGAAGGGCATCACGATCCTCGCCAAGAACACGGCGGTGAAGTACCACCCCAAGGACGGCGGGGACCCGATCACGATCAACATCATCGACACCCCCGGCCACGCCGACTTCGGTGGCGAGGTCGAGCGCGGTCTGTCGATGGTCGACGCGGTCGTCCTGCTCGTCGACGCCTCCGAGGGCCCGCTGCCGCAGACCCGCTTCGTGCTGCGCAAGGCGCTCCAGCAGCGCAAGCCGGTCATCCTGTGCATCAACAAGACGGACCGCCCGGACTCGCGCATCGACGAGGTCGTCAACGAGACCTACGACCTCTTCCTCGACCTGGACGCCGACGAGGACCAGATCGAGTTCCCGATCGTCTACGCCTGCGGCCGTGACGGCATCGCGTCGCTGACCAAGCCGGAGGACGGCACCGTCCCCGCGGACAGCACCAACCTGGAGCCGTTCTTCTCCACGATCCTGGAGCACGTCCCGGCCCCGACGTACGAGGACGACGCGCCGCTCCAGGCCCACGTCACCAACCTCGACGCCGACAACTTCCTCGGCCGTATCGCGCTGCTCCGCGTCGAGCAGGGCGAGCTGCGCAAGGGCCAGACCGTCGCGTGGATCAAGCGTGACGGCACGGTCTCCAACGTCCGCATCACCGAGCTGATGATGACCGAGGCGCTCACCCGCAAGCCGGCCGAGGTCGCCGGCCCCGGTGACATCTGCGCGGTCGCCGGTATCCCCGACATCATGATCGGCGAGACCCTGGCCGACCCGGAGAACCCGGTCGCGCTGCCCCTGATCACGGTCGACGAGCCCGCGATCTCCATGACCATCGGCACCAACACCTCGCCGCTGGTCGGCCGTGGCGGCACGGGCAAGGGCGCGGACGCCAAGTCCGCCGTCAAGGACCGCAAGGTCACCGCCCGCCAGGTCAAGGACCGTCTGGACCGCGAGCTGATCGGTAACGTCTCGCTCCGCGTCCTGGACACCGAGCGCCCCGACGCCTGGGAGGTGCAGGGCCGCGGTGAGCTGGCGCTGGCCATCCTGGTCGAGCAGATGCGCCGCGAGGGCTTCGAGATGACCATCGGCAAGCCCCAGGTCGTCACCAAGGAGGTCGACGGCAAGACCCACGAGCCGGTCGAGCGCCTCACGGTGGACGTCCCCGAGGAGCACATGGGCGCCGTCACCCAGCTCATGGGCACCCGCAAGGGCCGCATGGACAACATGTCCAACCACGGCTCCGGCTGGGTCCGCATGGAGTTCGTCGTCCCGTCCCGTGGCCTCATCGGCTTCCGCACGGAGTTCCTGACGAACACCCGCGGTACCGGTATCGCCCACTCCATCCACGAGGGCCACGAGCCGTGGTTCGGCGAGCTGAAGACCCGTAACAACGGTTCGCTGGTCGCCGACCGCGCCGGTGCCGTCACCGCCTTCGCGATGACGAACCTCCAGGAGCGCGGCGTGCTCTTCACCGACCCGGGCACCGAGGTGTACGAGGGCATGATCGTCGGCGAGAACTCGCGCGCCGACGACATGGACGTCAACATCACCAAGGAGAAGAAGCTCACCAACATGCGCTCCTCCTCCGCCGACTCCTTCGAGGCGATCGTCCCGCCGCGCAAGCTGTCGCTGGAGCAGTCCCTGGAGTTCTGCCGCGACGACGAGTGCGTCGAGGTGACCCCGGAGGCGGTCCGCATCCGCAAGGTCGTCCTGGACCAGAAGGAGCGCGGCCGCACGGCTTCCCGCGCCAAGCGCTGACGCACGCTCAGGCCCCAACCGTCGGGCCCGGCACCGGAACTCCTCCGGTGCCGGGCCCGACGGCGTTTTTCGTCCGGATAGCGGGGCTCACGCTCCGGATGTCGTGTTAACAGTCCGTTTCGTAGGTGTCTGTCTGTGCTGTCTTTGTCCGCATTTCGAACGACTCGCGATGATCGATGTGACCAAAGCGAGACCCAGTAAGAGTGGTTTAAAGGGCGGTCGTAATAAATAGTGGGGTCACTGAGCTCGGGTCAATGGGTCACGCGCTGTGGGGAGCGCCGACTCACGAGCACACTCGAGGTGCCGGTTCCGTCTTTCGCTGTCAGGGGTGTCAGCGGGGGACCGGCGCCTCACTTGTAGCGAAAAGTGGACTCTTGAGGAGGCAAACCCATGCGCGGTGCCAGGAGCGCCAAGTGGGTCACGTGCGCGATAGTCGTGGCGATGGCCGCGACGGCCTGTGGCGGTGACAAGAGCGACAGCGGTGGCGGTCTGACGGACGGAAAGGTCGACCCCAACGGGACGATCACCGTTCAGACCAACGAGCCGCAGAACCCGCTCCAGCCGGCGAATGCCAAGGAGAGCCAGGGTCACCGGGTGCTGAACACCCTGTTCTCGACGCTGGTGACGTACGAATCGGGCACTGCCAAGATCGTGAACGTCAACGCCGAGTCGGTGACGTCCTCGGACGCCCAGCACTGGACGGTCAAGCTCAAGCCGGGCTGGAAGTTCCACAACGGCGAGACCGTGACCGCGCAGTCCTACGTGGACTCCTGGAACTGGTCGGCCAACACCAAGAACAACCAGATCAACTCGAACTGGTTCAGCGACATCGAGGGCTTCGACGACCTCCACCCGGCGGAGAAGGGCGCGGAGCCCAAGTCGGACAAGATGTCGGGCCTGAAGGTCGTCAACGACAACGAGTTCACGGTCACCCTCAAGAACAAGGTCCCGTACTTCAACTACAAGCTGGGGTACATCGTCTGGGCGCCGCTGCCCCAGGCCTTCTTCAAGGACCCCAAGGGCTTCGGTGAGAAGCCGGTCGGCAACGGCCCCTACAAGTTCGACTCCTGGGCGCACAACGACAAGATCGTTGTGAAGAAGTGGGACGGCTACACGGGCCCGAACAAGGCCAAGAACGGCGGCATCACCTTCAAGAACTACACCACCGCCGACGCCGCCTACAACGACCTCCGTTCGGACAACCTCGACTGGGTCGAGCAGATCCCGGACACCTCGCTGACCAGCTACAAGCAGGACCTCGGCGACCGCGCCGCCACGGTGGAGTACTCGGCGATCCAGGACGTCGCCGTCGCGTACTACTCGGACCAGTGGAAGAGCATCGACAACAAGGTCGTCCAGGGCCTGTCGATGGCGGTCGACCGCGAGACGATCACCAAGAACACCCTCCACGGCACCCGCGTCCCGGCCAACAGCTTCGTCGCCAAGGGCGTGCTGGGCTACCAGGCCAACTCCTGCGGCGAGGCCTGCACCTTCAACCCGGAGAAGGCCAAGCAGCTCATCAAGGAGGGCGGCGGCGTCCCGGGCAACAAGATCTCCATCCAGTACAACGCCGACCTGAACCACAAGCCGTGGGTCGACGCGGTCTGCAACAGCATCCGCACCAACACCGGTGTGGACTGCGTCGGCGACTCCAAGCCGAACTTCAAGGCGGACCTCGACACCCGCGAGAAGAAGCAGGTCAAGTCGCTGTACCGGTCGGGCTGGAACCTCGACTACCCCGTCAACGCCAACTTCCTGCGTGACCTCTACGGTTCCAAGGCCGACGGCAACCAGGGTGGTTACGAGAACAAGGAGTTCGACGAGCTCGCCGCCAAGGCGGACAACGTCAACTCCCTGGACGAGTCGGTGAAGCTCTACCAGGACGCCGAGAAGGCCCTGACCAAGAAGCTTCCCGTCATCCCGCTGTGGTACTACGCCGTGAACTCCGGCCAGTCCACCAAGGTGTACGACAAGATCAAGTACGGCCAGGACGGCGAGCCCCTCTTCTGGGCCATCCAGGTCAAGCAGAAGTAACCCCGAGGGCGGCAACGCCCAGGTACTCGTACACCCGCAAGGCCGGTGCCGCCGACCCGTCGGCGGCACCGGCGCTCCCGCACATCCCCGGCACCGCAATTCCCCCCACACGCAAGGGAAGTCAGGCTGTCCGGCGTCGCGGGCTGCGACTGACTTGGAGGCATGATGGGGCGTTATGTCGCGCGGCGACTGCTCCAGATGATCCCGGTGTTCATCGGGACCACGCTACTGATTTTCCTGATGGTGCACTGGCTCCCCGGCGACCCGATCAAGGCGCTGTGGGGCGACAAGGTGCCCGACCCGGCCCAGGTCGAGGCGCTGCGCCACAAGTACGGCTTCGACCTGCCGCTGTGGCACCAGTACTGGAACTACATGACCGATCTGTTCCAGGGCAATTTCGGTGAGACCTTCGGCGGCCGGCAGGTCTCCGACGTGATGGGCGAGGCCTTCCCGGTCACCATCCGGCTGGCGGTCGTCGCGTTCGTCATCGAGGTCGTCCTCGGCATCACCCTCGGCGTCTTCGCGGGCCTCAAGGCCGGCAAGGCGCTGGACACCGCCGTCCTGGTCTTCACCCTGCTGGTGATCTCGGTCCCGGTCTTCGTCCTCGGCTACATCTTCCAGACCGTCTTCGGCGTCCAGCTCGGCTGGGTGACGCCCAACGTCAGGAACTCCGAGGACATCACCGAGCTGATCCTGCCGGGCGCCGTGCTCGGCTCGCTGTCGCTGGCGTACGTGGCGCGGCTGACCCGCACCACCATCAGCGAGAACCTGCGCTCCGACTACATGCGCACCGCGCTCGCCAAGGGCCTGCCCCGGCGCCGGATCGTCGGTGTCCACCTGCTGCGCAACTCGCTGATCCCCGTCGTCACCTTCCTCGGCACCGACATCGGCGCCCTGATGGGCGGCGCGATCGTCACCGAGGGCATCTTCAACGTCCAGGGCGTCGGCCAGCAGCTCTACCGGGCCGTCAACCAGGGCGAGGGCACGACCACCGTCGGGATCGTCACCGTCCTGGTCCTCGTCTTCCTGTTCACCAGCCTGATCGTCGACCTGCTCTACGCGGTCCTGGACCCGAGGATCCGGTATGCCTGACGTGACCAAGACCTCCGGCACGGCGGCGACCGAGACCGCCGGAAACGGGACGGCCGCCGTCATCGCCGCTCCCGCGGCCGCCGGCAAGCCCCGCAGCCTGTGGAGCGACGCCTGGCGGGACCTGCGGCGCAACCCGTTCTTCGTGATCTCCGCGCTGCTGATCGTGCTGCTGCTGGTGATGGCCTGCTGGCCGTCGCTGTTCACCAGCACCAACCCCCGCAACGGCGACCTCACGCACCACTTCCTCACCAAGCCGTCGTACGGCGACGTCTTCTCGGCCGACTGGTTCGGCTACGACAAGCAGGGCCGCAGCATCTACGCGCGTGTCGTCTACGGCGCCCGCGCCTCGATCAGCGTCGGTGTGCTCGTCACCATCGCCGTGACGGTCCTCGGCGGCCTGGTCGGCATGATCGCCGGCTACTACGGCGGCTGGGTCGACTCGCTGCTCTCCCGCCTCACCGACATCTTCTTCGGCATCCCCTTCTTCCTCGGCTCGATGGTCATCCTGGTGAGCTTCTCGGACCGGAAGGTGTGGGTCGTGGCCGCCGCCATGGCCTTCCTGGGCTGGACCCAGATCGCACGAGTGATGCGCGGTTCGGTGATCACCACCAAGCAGTCCGACTATGTGACGGCCGCCCGGGCGCTGGGCGCGGGCACCGGGCGCATCATGTTCCGGCACATCCTGCCGAACGCCATCGCGCCCGTCATCGTCGTCGCCACGATCGCCCTCGGTGGCTACATCGCGGCCGAGGCCACGCTGTCCTACCTCGGTCTCGGCCTCTCCGAGCCGACGATCTCGTGGGGCATCGACATCTCGGACGCCAAGGACTCCATCCGGGACAACCCGCATGTGATGTTCTTCCCCGGCGGCATGCTCTGCATCACCGTGCTCGCGTTCATCATGCTCGGCGACGCGGTGCGCGACGCCCTCGACCCCAAGCTGCGCTGAGGGAGGCGTACGTGACCACTGCGACCGAGAAGACCGCGAACGCCCCCGAGCCGGCGGCCGACGGCGACAAGAACGTCCCGCTGCTCGAAGTGCGCGACCTCCATGTGGAGTTCCACACCCGCGAGGGCGTCGCCAAGGCCGTGAACGGCGTCAACTACACCGTCGACGCCGGTGAGACCCTCGCCGTGCTCGGCGAGTCCGGTTCCGGCAAGTCCGTGACCGCGCAGGCCATCATGGGCATCCTCGACATGCCCCCCGGGAAGATCCCGCAGGGCCAGATCCTCTTCCGCGGCCAGGACATGCTCGCCATGTCCGCCGACGAGCGGCGGAAGATCCGCGGCCGGAAGATCGCCATGATCTTCCAGGACGCCCTGTCCTCGCTGAACCCCGTCCTCAGCGTCGGCTACCAGCTCGGCGAGATGTACCGGGTGCACCAGGGCCTCTCCAAGAAGGAGGCCAAGGCCAAGGCCATCGAGCTGATGGACCGGGTTCGCATCCCGGCCGCCAAGCAGCGTGTCGACGACTACCCCCATCAGTTCTCGGGCGGTATGCGTCAGCGCATCATGATCGCGATGGCGCTGGCCCTGGAGCCGGACCTGATCATCGCCGACGAGCCGACGACCGCGCTGGACGTCACCGTCCAGGCCCAGGTGATGGACCTGCTGGCGGAACTCCAGCAGGAGTTCAACATGGGCCTGATCCTGATCACCCATGACCTGGGCGTCGTCGCCGACGTCGCCGACAAGATCGCGGTGATGTACGCGGGCCGGATCGTCGAGACCGCCCCGGTCCACGAGCTCTACAAGCGCCCGGCCCACCCGTACACCAAGGGCCTGCTCGACTCCATCCCGCGCCTGGACCAGAAGGGCCAGGAGCTCTACGCGATCAAGGGCCTGCCGCCCAACCTGCTGCGCATCCCGGCCGGTTGCGCGTTCAACCCGCGCTGCCCCATGGCGCAGGACAGCTGCCGAACGGACGTTCCGGTCCTCCACCAGGTGACCGAGCGGGACGGCGCGGAGCTCGCCGGCCGCGGCAGCGCGTGCCACTTCTGGAAGGAGACGATCCATGGCTGAGAGCAGCAAGAAGGACGAAGCTGTGGACGCGACGCCGAACGTCTCCGAGGTGGAGGTCAGCGACGCGTCCACCACCCAGGAGGTCGAGGCGGTGCTGGCGGCCCCCGTCGAGCGCGGTGAGCCGATCCTCCAGGTGCGCAACCTGGTCAAGCACTTCCCGCTGACCCAGGGCATCCTCTTCAAGAAGCAGGTCGGCGCGGTCAAGGCCGTCGACGGGGTCTCCTTCGACCTCTACCAGGGCGAGACCCTCGGCATCGTCGGCGAGTCCGGCTGTGGCAAGTCCACCGTCGCCAAGCTGCTGATGACGCTGGAGACGGCCACCTCCGGCGAGGTCTTCTACAAGGGCCAGGACATCACCAAGCTGTCCGGGCGCGCGCTGAAGGCGGTCCGCCGCAACATCCAGATGGTGTTCCAGGACCCGTACACCTCGCTCAACCCCCGTATGACGGTGGGCGACATCATCGGGGAGCCCTTCGAGATCCACCCGGAGGTGGCCCCCAAGGGCGATCGCCGCAAGCGGGTCCAGGAGCTCCTGGACGTCGTGGGCCTCAACCCCGAGTACATCAACCGCTATCCGCACCAGTTCAGCGGGGGCCAGCGGCAGCGCATCGGCATCGCGCGCGGCCTGGCCCTCAACCCCGAGATCATCATCTGCGACGAGCCCGTCTCGGCGCTGGACGTCTCGGTGCAGGCGCAGGTCATCAACCTGATGGAGAAGCTCCAGGACGAGTTCAACCTCTCCTACGTCTTCATCGCCCACGACCTGTCGATCGTCCGGCACATCTCGGACCGCGTGGGCGTGATGTACCTGGGCAAGATGGCGGAGATCGGCACGGACACCGAGATCTACGACCACCCGACGCACCCCTACACCCAGGCGCTGCTCTCCGCCGTCCCGGTCCCGGACCCGGACGCGCGCGAGCGCCGGGAGCGGATCATCCTGACGGGCGACGTGCCGTCCCCGGCCAACCCGCCGTCGGGCTGCCGCTTCCGTACGCGCTGCTGGAAGGCGCAGGACAAGTGCGCGGAGGAGGTGCCGCTGCTGGCGGTGCCGGAGGTCTTCGCGGGCAAGTCGACACCGGCGGCGCACGAGTCGGCGTGCCACTTCGCGGAGGAGAAGGACGTGGTGGGCGCGGCGTAGGGCTTGTCGTCGTCCCACCGGAGCGCCCGGGCCGATCGAGGATCGGCCCGGGCGCTTCCGTATGCGTCAGGCGACAGCGATTTCCTCGACCCGAGGCTCCGCGACCTTGAGGTAATCGCTGGTGGAGAGGGCGAGCGAGCGGTCGAGACGGGCGGCGTTGAAGAAGAACTCGGGGTGCCCGAGCAGCCCCGGGTCGACGATCAGCTCCAGCTCCGGGTCGAAGGAGAACGGCAGGATCGTCCCGCTCACGCACCGCGAGAGCCGCTCGGCGACGTCCTGCGAGGCGAACCCGGCGTAACTCCCGCCGAGCAGCCCCTTGATCGCGGCGAGGTCGACGCGCCTGTCGCCGGCCACGACGGCGAGCACGTACCGCTTCTCCTTCTTGCCCAGCTTCACCATGACGACGATGCACTTGGCGGCCTGCTCCAGGGAGTGCCCCCGCAACCGGCTCACGGCCTCGGTGCCGCCCTCGGCCTCGTGCTCGATCACCCGATAGGCGGCGCCGCGTTCGTCGAGCAGGGCGACCAGCTTCTCGTAGGTCTTGTCGGTCTCGTCGGTCTTGTCGTAGACGGCCTCGTTCGCGCTCATGTCCCCACCCGTGTCTGCGTGTACGAATTAGCTTCAGGGTGCATGAGTATGGCAGAGGGCGGTCGGCCCCCGGCCGAGGCCAGCGGCTGAGGCGCGTGCGATGGCGGCGGTAACGGCCCCGAGAGCGAGGCCCACGGTGGCGGGTGTGTTTCGACAGGCGATGGACACGGTCGTCAATGACCGATGCGCCCGGTTTTAACGCCTGTGACGAAGGCTGACCATGCGCTGGTCTCGAAGAGCAGGGCGGGTCCGTGAGGGTTCTTGCTGTCGCGGACGGGGGTGAGATCGGGTAAGTCGTCGGCTATCTCAAGGCAGTCGGACTGGACGCCGCTGTAGCTGCTCTTGCGCCATGGGGCGTCGCGCAGGTCCACGTCAGAACGGTTGCTGTGGCTCATTGGAGATCCTTCACGACGTGGGAGATGAACTTGCGTGACGGCGTCACGCCCAGCGCCGCTGTATGCAGCTTGTCGAACACTCGGCTGTAGGTCGCAAGGTCGGATTGCCGCTCAAGTCGGATGTTACTGACACCGGACTCGGTGTACACCACGTCGAGATCGCTGCGGATGGGGAATTGAAGGATGGTGAACGATCCCATCAGCCCTGCGTGGCCACCTGATGCGAACGGCAGAACCTGGAGGGTGATGTTGGCTTCCTCCGACGCTTCCAGCAGGTGATGGAGCTGCTTGAGCATGACGTGCGGCCCACCGATCGAACGTCGCAGGGCCGCCTCGTCCACGACCGCCCACAGGTTGAGAGGTGACGCGCGGCGCAAGGTGGCGCTCTGCCGAGCCAGGCGGACGTTCACCAGGGCGTCTACGGCCTCCGGTCTGGCGTCGGGTGCGAGCGCGTTGATGACGGCGCGGGTGTATCCCGGTGTCTGAAGCAGGCCGGGGACCAGCGTCATCTCGAACGTTCGCTTGGAGGTGGCTTCTGTCTCCAGTGCGATGTACGACGTGTATCGCTCGGCGAGCACGTCTGCGTAGGGCGTCCACCACATGCGCCCTTTGCTCTCCCTCGCCAGGTTGACGAGGCTCTCCCGAACCTCGGGATCCGTGAGCTCATAGAGATCCAGCATCGCTTCGAGCTCATGAATGCGTACTCCGGAGCGGCCGTTCTCGATGCGGCTCACCTTTGTCTGGTGCCAACCGAGACGTCGTGCCATCTCGTCGGCCGTGTGTCCCAGACCCTCGCGCAGGGAACGGAGTTCCGCTCCGAGCATGCGGCGGCGGATGGTGGGGATCGCAGGCATGACCCAGCCTCCAGGTGCGTTGCGAAGGCGCTTACGCGCCCAGTGTTGCGCATGAAGCCCCTTGCCCTGGCGGCGAATTCCTCCGTGCGTATGCACATTGCTGGATTGTGTTGCGACGTCCTTGGCCGGCGGGCATGCTGCGTCACGTGCCCTCGCCGGGACGGGTAACCGTTGCGGTGGGGTCATCTGGGCACCCGCGTGTGCCCAAACCAGAAGCCCCGGCGGCCGCTGACACGACCCCGGGGCATGGCCAACGCTGCTCTAGGAGCGTCGACGTGGAGAACTCTATCTTCCGTTGGTTCGGCTGGGCGAGAGCCCTGTTCGTGCCCAGTCGAACCAGCCGTAGGACCTGTACGCGCTGTGCCGCCGGCGCGGTACGGACCCCGGCGAAACCGCCGGAGCCGGACTACACCGTGGTGATCACGGCGCACGGCATCGACTTCGTCCCGCGTCAGGAGAACGCGCGGTGACCGCCCCTGAGATCGGGGCGGTCGTCCGCGACGTCGGGCGGGACCGCGTGGGTGAGGTCATGGCCGTCGTCGGCGGGCGGGTGCTGCTCAGGGCTCCCGGTGGCGGCCGGGAGTGGGAGGCGCTGCCGGGCGACCTGCGCCCGGCGGTCACGGGGGACGCGCTCCGCGCCCGCGTCGCGGACGTCAACGAGCGCAGCCGACGCGAGGCCGCGCTTGCGCACTCGCAATCGCCCTCACGCTGCCGGGTCTGCTGGGAGATCAAGCAGGGCCGGTACGCGGCCGTCGAGGCCGGCGACCGCGACGAGGCCACCCGGCTGGCGACCGCAATGGGGCGGCACCAGCGGGAGGCGCATCCGTAGGTGAGCGAGAGGGGTCAGCTGCCGATGGCGCCGAGGTGCTGGTGGAGCGCCTCGTGCCCCTCGGGGCCGGGGTGCAGACCGTCGACGAGCAGATGGGCCCGCTCGCGCAGCGGCTCCCACATGTCGAGGAAGTCGACGTGGTTCGCGTCGCACCAGGCCCGCAGGGACACGCGCAGTTCCAGCGCCCGGGCCCGGGTGAAGCACAGGCCCTCGTAGTCGGGGGCGTGCTCCTCGTCGAGCCATATCGGCCCCGCGACGACGAGCCGCGCGTTGTGGCTCAGGGCGGTGGCGGCGAGGGAGTCGAGGCTGTCGGCGATACGCGTCAGCCCGTCGGGAACGGCCGCGTCGTTGATGCCGGCGGCGACGAGGAGGGTGTCGGGCAGGCGAGGGGCCAGCAGCGTGGGCGTCTGCTCGCTGACGTCGGCGAGGGTGCTGCCGGGGATGGCCAGGTTGAAGACCCGGTGCGTGGCCTCGTTCCGCGCGATGTGGGCGGCCGCCAGCCGCGCGGCCCACCCGCCCTGCGGGTCGCAGCGGCCGTAGGCGATGCTGTCGCCCACGATCACGATGCGCTGCGCCGGGCGGAGCGGATTCGCGTCGAGGTAGGCCCAGGCGGTCTCCCCGGAGGAGAGGCACACGCGCCGGCGGGCGTAGTCGTCGACTTCGTAGTCGTCGGCGGCGGCGAGGTCCTCGTCGGTGAGGTGCAGGACGGCACCCTCGACCACGGCGCCGATCCTGCGCTCCAGGGTCAGGTGGACGTCGAGGCCGCTGGTGGCGATCACGGACTCGTCCGTGATCCGGATCGGGCGGGTCGTGTATCCGGCCAGCGATGCCGGGGACGTGGGCACGGACCGGCCGAAAAGCTCTTTCTGGACCCGTTCGTCCAGCAACGTGCCGAAGGAGAACAGGGTGTGGGGACGGGACTCGATCACCGCATCACCCTAACCATCGGTCCTAACCATCGGCGTGGGCGGCCTTGAGGTGGGCGGACAGCCGCTGGAGCACCGTCCACGCCCGGGCGTCGGTGCCGTCGCCGAGCGGGTAGTGGACGGCGGGCCCGAGGCGCACGGGGGTGAGGTCGAGGGGCGGGCGGAGCGCGTGGTCGAGGCCGGTCCGGTGGACGTCGGCGGCGCCCAGCGTGAAGGAGACGGGGATCGGCGGGGCCTCGAAGCGCGGCGGGACGGTGAGGTCGCGGCGGCCCCGGCGCAGGGAGACGAGGAGCGATACGAGGCCGTGCCCGTGCCCGTGCTCGCCGGCGAGCGTACGGGCGAGGGGCTCGACGGCGTCGAGGGGCGGGGTCTCGTCCCGGCCGTAGCCGAGGGTGAGCGTGACGTCCTCGGCGACACCGCCCTCGGTGCGGCTGACGCGGAGCCCGGCGAGCGCGGGACGGCCGGGGTGGCCGACGGCGAGGAGGTGGGTGGGCTCGGGGGAGCGCTCGCGCGCGAGGGCGGTCAACTGCTCCGTCGACCAGGGGAGATTGACGGGCTCGGCGGTGCCCCAGCCTGCGGGAGCCGCGCCGGTGAGCGCGGTCCAGGCGGTGCGGAGGGCGCTGCCGAGGACGAGTTCGTCGGTGACGTGCTCGTGCAGGACGCGGAAGGAGACGATCAGCTGTTGGTCGGTGGCGGGAGCGGCGTCTGTGAAGGCCGTGGCCACCGGGGTCTTGCTGTCGTCCGTCCGGGCCGGGGTGAACGTCCCATCTTGCCAGCGGAGTTCAGCACCGGAGAGCCCGTCGTAGTAGCGATTTCCGCTGTCCTGCACGACCCAGCGGTTGGGCGCACCGGCGAGGGCGGTACGGAGGGGGAGGGTGAGGCGTACATGGGGCGGCGTGACGATCTGGAGGGCGAGCCCGGCGGCGCCGACCGTCCGCAGGATCTCGGACATCCACGCGTTGAGGGGGACGACGGGCCGGTCGGCGAGGACGACGGCGGTGGAGTCGGTGAGCACGTCGACGGCGAGCCCGGCCTCGGTGGTGACACTGTTCGGCGAGGAGGGCACGGGTACGACGTCGAGCGACGCGGCCTCGGCGGGCCACACCGCCCCGCCGAGCAGCATCCTCAGCCGCCCCGCCACGGACCCGGCGAGCGGTGTGGCCTCGGGCAACGCGGTCGAGGCCCGCACCTCGGTCCACCAATAGGGGACGCGCGGCGCCCCCACCCCGTCCCCGAGCAGCCGCTCGGCTTCCCCGGGCACATGCACGAGCAACGGCGCCTCAACGGACACCAGCGGCCGCCCGTCCGCCGCCCGCAACTGCACGACGGCCCCGCCATTCACCCCGGCCGCCTCGACCTCGGGCCCACCCGCGTAGAGCCCGGCCACGACGGCCCAGGAGTCGGGCATCTTGGGGGTGAGGGCTATGACGTCTTTCATGTGGCTTCCCGGTCGTCAGGTAGGTACGTAGAAGTCTTCGGCGTCCGGGCGGGTCCAGCCGCTCAAGGCCATGGCAAACGCTTCGTACTCGTTCTCGCCCAGGAAGTAGAAGCCTGTGTGATGCGAGTAGAAGAAGCGCCCGGTCTCATCGATGAGCCAGATCCCGCACTCGTAGGTCTCGAAGGCGCCAGGGAACAGTTTTCGGCCGATGTTCTGCGCGAGTTCGACGAAGTTCCCGGCGTCTCCGTCGTAGCCGCCTGTCGGGTCGAGGACCAACTTGACCTCGGGGGAACTCCGGGGGAACGGCAGCTCGAGGTCACCGTACGAGCGGATGAAGCGTACCGCCGTGCCCGACGGCTTGAGGGTTTCTCCCTGACGCGCGGCATCTCGGACCCTCATTCGTGTCAGCTCGTTCGCGAGCGGACCGATGTCCCGGCCGGGGAACCAACCGCCCTCGATGAGTCAACTTTCTACTTCCGTGGTGTGAGTGTTCAGCACCGGCGTAGCCACTCCGTCAGGTCGGGAACTCTCCGAGCCATGCCCCTTCCAGGAGCGCCTTCGGCAGATACTCGGACTGCACCTCGATCGGGTATCCGGAATCGAACGCCAGGCATGCGATGGCCAGCGGGCCGAGGGCGACGAGGCCGTCGCTGCGCATGGCCCGGTCCTCGTCGGCTGTCCAGAACTCCTTGTGCCACGTCAACGCGTCGGACAACGCGACGTTGAACTGGGCGTGGTCCTGACGGATGAAGCGGTGGAGGAGTTCGAGCGGCGGGTAGAGGATTTTGAGCATCATCTCGGGGGTGGCGATGCGGGCCGCCTCCGGTTTGGTGCCCTCGACCGCTTCGACCAGCTTTTCGCCCAGGCCGGGGCGGTTCAGCCAGAAGGCCTGGAGGGTCTCCACCCACGCGTAGATGTATTCGTCGTAGATGGCTCCGGACTCCCGGAGGAGGGAGACCGGGACACTGCAGAGCTCGGTCATGCGGTCTTGCTCACGGCAGATGATCGCAAGGTAGAAAGCGCTGAGCCAATTGCCGGCGTCTGCGTAGGGCTGGGGCCCGGTGGCGGGGATGCCCCGGTCCTTGTCTGAGATACGGCACCGGACCGTTCCCTCCGCCGTCCGGGCGGAGGCGAACATTGCCGATCCGACCTGCATGGCTGTCACCCACGCCTCCCACGTCGGGAGCTCTCCCGAGAGTGGGTCCAGGGCACACCGCGACTTGGCCACCGTCAGGGTGATGCCGAGCGCCCGCTCGAACACCTGGGGGTTCTCCTCCAGGTCCTCGACGGCCCTGCCGGCACTACGGGTGATCACCTCCACGCCGCGGGCCGCGTTCTCCGTCGGGAAGTTGTGACGGGGAATGGTCACCACTGGGCCCTCTCCTCTACCTGATGTCGAAGTGCGTGAGCTCATAGCCAGCATACTGGCCGAGATTATTTTCGGCTTGGACCTTTACGTAATCCACTTTCCCTGCATCCAGGGCTTCCCTGATCTTTTCTGCCAACTCGGCGTCCCTCGGCACCTGTGCGGCGCGGTCCTCCATGTCGGCGAGGATGGTGAGCAAGTAATCGCGGGTCCCTTGCTTCACCAGCTTCGTGCGAAGGGTCGCGGAGCCGTTCCCCTCGCGTGTGCCCAGTCTTCCGTCCGGAGCCTTCGCCTCGACCACGACGTAGTGGCCGTCCGGTCGTTCCCATACCTGGTCGAACGCACGGCTGCCGTTCGGGGGCTTGTAGAGGTCCTCGATCTTTGCGGCATCCGGGAAGTTTTCCGGCATGGCGTGAAACTCGGCCACGTCCTCGCCGAACTTCTCACTTATTTTGCTGTTGTTGGCGCGATCGACGCCGAAGGCCTCGCGTGCGTCCTTGACGGCCTGCTCCGTCACCGGCGACGGGTTCTTCTTGTACTCGCGCTCTGCCGTGAAGAGCTCCAACGAGGCCTTGCGGTCGGCTGCAGAAGCGTCGAGTGCTTTGAGATGGTCCCCGCTCACCCCGTCCCGGGCCCCCACGACATGATAGGGGGAGAATCGATTCTTCTCATTGGCTGCCGCCGGGCGATCGTTGGCGTCGATCCATTTTCCGGGGTTACTTGGATCCTTCTTCAGCTGTGGAAGCGGATATCCGTTGTCGGCATCTGCCTTGTAGATGGAGTGGCGTCGGCCATCGTCATAGTAATGGTCATCGAACCATGTCGAATTCTTGTCGTTCGCCTTTCCGATCTGCTCGCGGATGATGTCCTTCTTCTCCGTCTCGGTCAGATCGTCCCAAGGGCGATGGCCGCCCGATCCGGGGTTCGCGTGTTGCCCGGAAGGGCCGTGACTGCTCGAGCCGGCACCCGTACCGGTGCCGCCAGGGTGCTGTTGGACGGGGACCACGCCGGATGGGCCGGGCTCTCCGGCGTGGCCGGGCCCGGACGCGTGTCCGGCATCGGACCCGCCCGGGGTGCCGTGGCCGGATGACGATGCGGAGTGTTCGCCGGTGTGGGTGGTTGCCCCTGTGCGGTTTGCCGCTCCACCGGTCTCATGTCCAGCCGCGCCACCCGGTGCATGCCCGTCGCCCGGTACGTGTTGGGAGGCCTGGCCCGGCGTGTGCCCGCCCGCGGGTATGTGCCCGCCGCCGCGCGCCGCTGGCGCCGTCGCGTCGCCGCCCGCGTGGACGCTCGCCGCGACCGGGACCTTTTCGCGCTCCGAAACCGTGGAGTGCTGCGGCTGCTTCTGCCGCTCGGCGGCTGCCTTCGCGGCGCGTTCGTCCGCCGAGAGTTCCTTCGTCGCGGCCTGGAGTTCCTTGCCCTCCGCGTCGAAGAAGCGGCTGCTGCCCTTTTCGAGGTAGACGACCTTGTTGCCGTCGGCGAGGAACGGGACCGCGGTCTCCGGCAGGTTCGGCGGGCGTTTCGGGAGGGCCGCGCCCTCCCCCGGGAGCTTGAACGTTTCTTCCGCGAGGTGGACCGTCGAGCCCACCCGGAGGTTCTTCAGGCCTGACATCAGGTCGCCCACCTTGACGAAGGTGAACTTGCCCGCCTTGCCCACATATGTGATCGGATCGACGATCCGGCCCGCCTTGCCGAGCACCGATACGGTCTTCGCGACAGCGCCGCCCTTTGCCGCCGCGCCCGAACCGCCCGTGAAAACCGTGGTGAGAACGTTGAAGGTCACCCCGCCCGCCGCGCGGGCCGGGTTCTTGCCCCACTGGTCGTAGGCGACGAGGGCCTTGCCCGTCTCCTTCATCGCCGTGCGCGAGTCGCGCAGCCAGCTGGGGAGTTTGTCCTCGGGGGCCATCCAGTAGGCCGCCCCCAGCGGGGAGGCGGTGATGGCGATGCCCGTGGCGAGTTTGGCGAGGCCCGTCCAGGCCTGGCCGGCCTTGTCCCAGCCGTCGGTGCCGACGAGGGTGCCCAGGCCCGTGATGGTGCCCCAGACGCCGTCGACGATGAAGCCGTCCCAGACGAAGCTCTTGATCTGGTGGCCCAGCCAGGCGATGCCCGTGTACTCGCGCTCCGCCATCGAGCCCCACGGCGTCGACTCGGCGTGGTCGAGGTCGCTCGCCTTGTAGCCGTACATGTTCGGCTTGTGGGAGCCGTCGTCGACGGTGAGCTTGTCCCCGCCGACCAGGGCGACGATCTTGTCGTGGCAGGAGCGTTCGGCGTCGGTGAAGGCCGCGACCGTGGCGTTGACGCTGCGCCACAGGCTGTTGTTGTGGTCGACCTTCTTCTTGTCCCGGCGCCAGTGGTCGTCGCCCTCGACGCTCGCGACGAAGGCGACGGCCTCGTCCTTGAGGTCGCCGAGCTTCTTGGCCAGCGGGCGTATCTCGCTCGCGTAGGTGCTCAGCGCGCCGGAGACCTTTTCGAGGTCGCTCGCGAACGCGCCGGCCTTCGTCGCCACCGGTGCCGTCGTCGCGAAGAGCTTCTCCGCCTCCGGCGCCTTGTAACAGGCCTGGAGGCCCTGGAACGTGGAGTGGACGGACGCGCCCGAGTCGCGGAAGAGCTTGGCGTCCGAGGCCATGGTCTTGGCATCGGACACCAGCGTGTCGACGTTGCCCGTGAACTGGGGTATGCCCGAGGGGACGATGAGCTCCTCGTCGCTCACTTCTTCTCACCGTCCTTGCCCCCGCCGCCCTGCCCGGGCATGTCTATCTCGGGCTGTTTAAGGGCGTCGCTCTGGGTGGTCGCGGCCATCTCCAGGTCGCCCTCGACGTAGTGACGGGTGGCCTCGGACGCGCCGTTCAGCGAGGCGGCCGTGCGCTTGGCGATGTACTGCAGGTCGCCCGACCACTTTTTGGCGAACTCGCTCAGCGCCCCCGCGACGGGACCGCTCGGCACCGGGCCGCAGACCATGCCGCTGATCGTGCCCGCCGCCGTCGCGGCGCTCGGCAGCGTCTTCTGCACGTTCTGGCCCGCCTTCGACAGGCCCTCCGCCGCCGTCGCCGTCCGTTGGAGCACCCCGCCCACTTCCGCCGGACGAATGTCCCACGCTGTCACCGAATCCCCCGATCCCCGGTCCCCGTCACATGTGCGATTGCTTCATATGGCACCTTGCCACAACCGACTGACACACCTGTTTTTCAGTACACGCGTGTGACGGTTGACCTCTGCCGCTCCCTCAGCCCCGCGCGTCCTCCGCGTCCGTCGAGTACGCCACGCTCCGCTGCGCCTCCAGGTCGGCCAGCCGCTGCGACAGCGCCGTCCTCCCCATCTCGTACGCGTCGCTGCCGAGGACGAGGCGGGTGGGGGCGGGGTCCTGGTCGGCGCTGTCGATGACGGCGCGGGCCAGTCTGGCCGGGTCGCCGATGGGGTCGATCGCGGTTCCGGCGAGCATGCTGCGGCGGAACTCGCCGAGGTCGGTGTCCTCGTACGCCTCCAGGGGAGCCGCCCGGTCGAGGCCCCGGTCGACGAAGGCGGTGCGGATCGCGCCCGGCTCGACGATCGTGGTCTGGATGCCGAAGGGGGCGACCTCCTGGCGCAGTGATTCGAAGAACCCTTCGATGCCCCATTTGGTGGCGTGGTACAGGCTCAGCAGCGGGAAGGCGATCTGGCCGCCGATGCTGGAGATCTGGACGATCCGGCCCCCGCCCTGCTCCCGCAGGTGGGGCAGGGCCGCCCGGGCCACCTGGATCGAGCCGGTGAGATTGGTGGCGAGCTGCCGGGCGATCTGCTCGTCCGTCAGCTCCTCGGCCGCGCCGAAGAGCCCGTAGCCCGCGTTGTTCACCACGACGTCGACGCGGCCGAACGCCGCGAACGCCTCGTCGACGACCCGCCGGACGGCCGGCGTGTCGGTGACGTCCAGGGAGAGGACCAGCAGCCGGTCGCCGTGCTCCGCCGCGAGGTCGTCCAGGGTCTCGGTCCGCCGTGCCGTGGCGGCGACGCGGCAGCCCCGGACGAGCAGCAGCTCGGTCAGCTGGCGGCCGATGCCCGAGGAGGTGCCGGTGATGAACCAGGTCTTGTGGGGGTGGGGGTGGGGGTGGGCGGTGGGGGGCATCCGGGGCCTCTCGTGCGGTGGAGCCCCCCTTCCGGCCCTTCATCCTTGCCCCGCCCCGGTGGCGGTCCTCACTCCCGCATATGGGCGGTTTCTATGACAAGCCGTGTTATGAGTGCCGATTTATAACGCCTCATGAGGTGATATGTGGCCTGGCAGCACGCCCGGCCCCGGCCCCGGCTCCGGCCCGTCCGACCAAGGAGGCATCCATGCGGCTACGCGGTCGAGGCACGCGCGTCAGGGCCGCGGCCGGGCTCGCCTGCTGCGCGGCCGTCGCCCTGCTGGCCGGCGGCTGTGGCAGCGGCGGGGGCGGCACCGCCGTGGGGGCGGTACGGGCCTCGTGGGGGGATCCGCAGGGGCCGCTGGAGCCCGCCAACACCAATGAGGTGCAGGGCGGCAAGGTACTCGACATGATCTTCCGGGGGCTGAAGCGGTACGACCCCAGGACCGGCGCCGCCGTCGACATGGTCGCCGAGAAGATCGTCAGCCCCGACCAGCGGCACTTCACCGTCACCCTCAAGGACGGCTGGACCTTCAGCGACGGCGAGAAGGTCACCGCGAGGTCCTTCGTCGACGCCTGGAACTACGCCGCCCTCGTCGACAACAAACAGAAGAACGCCTCCTTCTTCCAGGACGTCGAGGGTTACGAGAAGGTCCACCCCGCCAACGGGTCCCCCACCGCCCGTACCCTCTCCGGCCTCGCCGTCAAGGACGAGCGGACCTTCACCGTCGCCCTGCGCACCACGTTCTCCACCTGGCCCGACACCCTCGGCTACACCGCCTACGCGCCGCTGCCCAGGGCCTTCTTCGACCAGCACGAGAAGTGGCTGAAGAAGCCCATCGGCAACGGGCCGTACCTCATCGACTCGTACACCAAGGGCTCCCAGATGAGGCTCACCCGCTGGGACGGCTACGCGGGGCCCGACAAGGCCCGCAACAGTGGAGTGGAGCTACGGGTCTACACCGACAACAACACCGCCTACACCGACCTCCAGGCCGGCAACATCGACCTCGTCGACGACATCCCCAGCGCCCAGCTGAAGAACGTCGCGAAGGACCTCGGCGACCGCTACATCAACCAGCCCGCCGGCATCATCCAGACCCTCGTCTTCCCCATGTACGACGCCGCCTGGAACAAGCCCGGCATGGAGAAGGTCCGCCAGGGCCTGTCCATGGCCATCGACCGCAAGCAGATCACCGAGCAGATCTACCGCAGGACCCGCACCCCCGCCACCGACTGGACCTCACCCGTCCTCGGTGCCAAGGGCGGCTACCGGGAAGGGCTGTGCGGCGACGCCTGCGGCTACGACCCCACCCGGGCCAGGAAGCTCATCGAGGAGGGCGGCGGGCTCCCCGGCGGCCGGGTCACCATCACCTCGAACGTCGACACCGGCTCCCACCGGCTGTGGATGGACGCCGTCTGCAACAGCATCAACAACGCCCTGGGCAAGGACCAGGCCTGCACCGTCAACCCCGTCGGCACCTTCGCCGACTTCCGCAACCAGATCACCGACCACCGGATGACCGGCATGTTCCGCTCCGGCTGGCAGATGGACTACCCGCTCGTCCAGAACTTCCTCCAGCCGCTCTACTACACCGACGCCTCCTCCAACTACGGGAAGTTCAGCGACCCGGGCTTCGACAAGCTCGTCGACGAGGCCAACGCCGAATCCGACACGGCCAAGGCCGTCGCGAAGTTCCAGCAGGCGGAGAGGATCCTCGCCGCTCAGATGCCCGCCATCCCGCTCTGGTACCAGAACGGCAGCGCCGGCTACTCCACCGACATCACCGACGTCGAGCTCAACCCCTTCAGCGTGCCCGTCTACGAGCGGATCACCGTCAAATAGCCGCCCAAGTAGCCGCCTCGGCCGAACGAATCGGGAGTCCTGATGGGACGGTATGTGATCCGGCGGCTGCTCCAGATGATCCCCGTGTTCATCGGCAGCACGTTCCTGATCTTCCTCATGGTGTACGCCCTCGGCGACCCCATCGCCGCGCTCTTCGGCGACAAGGCGCCCGACCCCGCGACCGCCGCGCGCATCCGCCAGGAGCTCTACCTCGACAAGCCCCTCTGGCTCCAATACGCCCACTACATGGGGCAGATCCTCACCGGCGACTTCGGCACCGCCTTCAACGGCCAGGAGGTCCTGGAGCTGATGGCCGACGCCTTCCCCGTGACCGTACGCCTCACGATCGTCGCCATCCTCTTCGAGATCGTCATCGGCGTCACCCTGGGCCTTCTCAGCGGACTGCGCCGCGGCCGCTCCCTGGACACCACCGTGCTGCTGCTCACCCTGATCGTGGTCTCCGTGCCGACCTTCGTCAGCGGCTATGTGCTCCAGTACCTCATCGGCGTCAAATGGGCGGTGGTCTCCCCGTCCGTATCGCCCGAGGCGCCCTTCGACGAACTCCTCCTGCCGGGCGTCGTGCTCGCCCTCACCTCGCTCGCCTACGTCACCCGCCTCACCCGCACCTCCATCGCCGAGAACTCCCGCGCCGACTACCTCCGCACCGCCGTCGCCAAGGGCCTGCCCCGGCACCGCGTCATCACCCGGCACCTGCTGCGCAACTCCCTCATCCCCGTCGTCACCTTCATCGGCACCGACATCGGCGCCCTGATGGGCGGCGCCATCGTCACCGAGCGGATCTTCAACATCCACGGCGTCGGATTCCAGCTCTACCAGGGCATCCTCCGGCAGAACTCGCCGACCGTCGTCGGCTTCGTGACCATCCTCGTCATCGTCTTCCTCATGGCGAACCTGCTCGTCGACCTCCTCTACGCCGTGCTCGACCCGAGGATCCGCTATGCCTGACACCCCACCGCCGCCGTCGCCCGGGCCACCTCCGGGACTCCCGGAGCCCCCGTACGCCGACCCCTCCGACCCCAACGCCACCATCACACCCGGGGACGGCGGCGCCATGACCCTGGCCACCAGCGACGCGGCGAGTCTCGAGAACGGCCCCGTCCCCGGCGGCACCGGCAGCGGCAAGGCCCGCAGCCTCTGGTCCGACGCCTGGCACGACCTGCGCCGCAACCCCGTCTTCCTCGTCTCCGCGCTCGTCATCGCCTTCCTCGTCCTCATCGCGATCTGGCCGGGCGCCGTCGCCGGCGGCAACCCGCTCAGCTGCGACCTCGCCAGGGCCCAGGACGGCCCCGCACCCGGCCACCCCTTCGGCTTCGACACCCAGGGCTGCGACGTCTACACCCGTACGGTGCACGGCGCGCGGGCCTCCATCACCGTCGGCGTCTGCGCCACCGCCGGGGCCGCGCTGCTCGGCAGCGTCCTCGGCGGGCTCGCCGGGTTCTACGGCGGCTGGTGGGACGCGCTGCTCTCCCGGCTCGCCGACATCTTCTTCGGCATCCCGATCATCCTCGGCGGACTCGTCTTCCTCTCCGTCGTCCCCAGCGGCTCCGTCTGGCCGGTCGTCGGCTTCATCGTGCTGCTGGGCTGGCCGCAGATCTCCCGGATCGCCCGCGGCGCGGTCGTCGGCGCCAAACAGCACGACTACGTCCAGGCCGCGCGCGCCCTCGGCGCCGGCAACGCCCGCCTGCTGCTCCGCCACATCGCGCCCAACGCCGTCGCGCCCGTCATCGTCGTCGCGACCATCGCGCTGGGCACCTACATCGCGCTGGAGGCGACCTTGTCCTTCGTCGGAGTCGGCCTCCGGCCGCCCACCGTCTCCTGGGGGATCGACATCTCCAACGCCTCGATCCAGATCCGCAACGCCCCGCACATGCTGCTGTGGCCGGCGGGGGCGCTGAGCATCACGGTGCTCGCGTTCATCATGCTCGGCGACGCGGTGCGCGACGCCCTCGACCCCAAGCTGCGCTGAGGAAGGGCGACATGACGAACACCCTGCTCGACGTACGCGACCTGCGCGTGGAGTTCCGCACCCGGGACGGGGTGGCCAAGGCCGTCAACGGCGTCAGCTACTCCGTCGACGCCGGCGAGACCCTCGCGGTGCTCGGCGAGTCCGGCTCCGGCAAGTCCGTGACCGCCCAGGCCGTCATGGGCATCCTCGACTCGCCGCCCGGCCGGGTCACCGGCGGCGAGGTCCTCTTCCGCGGCCGCGACCTGCTCACCATGGGCGAGGAGCACCGCCGCCGGATCCGCGGCGCCAAACTGGCCATGATCTTCCAGGACGCCCTCTCCGCGCTGAACCCCGTGATGACCGTCGGCGCCCAGCTCGGCGAGATGTACGAGGTCCACGAGGGCATGACCCGCAAGGACGCCCGCGCCCGGGCCGTCCGGCTGATGGACCGGGTCCGCATCCCGGCGGCGAAGGAACGCGCCGGGGACTACCCCCATCAGTTCTCGGGCGGTATGCGTCAGCGCATCATGATCGCGATGGCGCTGGCCCTGGAGCCGGACCTGATCATCGCCGACGAGCCGACGACCGCGCTGGACGTGACCGTCCAGGCCCAGGTGATGGACCTGCTGGCGGAGTTGCAGGGCGAGTACAACATGGGGCTCATCCTCATCACCCATGACCTGGGTGTCGTCGCCGACGTCGCCGACCGGATCGCGGTGATGTACGCGGGCCGGATCGTCGAGACCGCCCCGGTGCGCGAGCTCTACGCCGCGCCCGCCCACCCGTACACCAAGGGCCTGCTGGACTCCATCCCCCGCCTGGACCAGAAGGGCCGGGAGCTCTACGCGATCAAGGGCATGCCGCCCAGCCTCACCGCCATCCCGCCCGGCTGCCCCTTCAACCCGCGCTGCCCCCTGGCCCAGGACATCTGCCGCACCGACCGGCCACCGCTGTTCGACGTGGCCCCGGGGCGCGGCAGCGCCTGCCACTTCTGGAAGGAGACCCTCGGTGAGTCCGGTAAAGGCTGAGGGAGGGGCTGTGGGTGAGGCGATCCTTGAGGTGCGGGACCTGGTCAAGCACTATCCGCTGCACCGGGGCATCCTCTTCAAGAAACAGGTCGGCGCCGTCCACGCCGTGGACGACCTCTCCTTCGACCTGCGGCGCGGCGAGACGCTCGGCATCGTGGGGGAGTCCGGCTGCGGCAAGTCCACCGTCGCCAAGCTCCTCGTCCACCTGGAACGGCCGACCGCCGGGCGGATCCTCTACAAGGGCGACGACATCACCCGGCTGTCGGGGCGGGCGCTCAAGGCCGTCCGCCGCAACATCCAGATGGTCTTCCAGGACCCGTACACCTCGCTCAACCCCCGGATGACGGTCGGCGACATCGTCGGGGAGCCCTTCGAGATCCACCCCGAGGCCGCGCCCAAGGGCAGCCGGCGGGCGCGGGTCCGGGAGCTGCTGGAGGTCGTCGGCCTCAACCCCGAGCACATCAACCGCTATCCGCACCAGTTCAGCGGGGGACAGCGGCAGCGCATCGGCATCGCGCGGGGGCTGGCGCTGCGGCCCGAGGTGATCGTGGCCGACGAGCCGGTCTCGGCGCTGGACGTCTCGGTGCAGGCGCAGGTGGTCAATCTGCTGGCGCGGCTCCAGGAGGAGTTCAAGCTGTCGTACGTCTTCATCGCCCACGACCTGTCGGTGGTGCGGCACATCTCCGACCGGGTCGCGGTGATGTACCTCGGGCGCTTCGCGGAGGTGGGCACGGACCGGGAGATCTACGACCACCCCACGCATCCGTATACGCAGGCGCTGCTCTCCGCTGTTCCGGTGCCGGATCCGCTGGCGCGGGAGCGGCGCGAACGGATCCTGCTGGCCGGGGACATCCCGTCCCCGGCGGACCCGCCGTCCGGCTGCCGCTTCCGTACGCGGTGCTGGAAGGCGCGGGAGAAGTGCGCGGAGGTGGTACCGGGGCTGGAGGTGCCGGAGTGGTTCCGGGGCGGGGGGCCGGTGGCGCATGCGTCGGCTTGTCACTTCGCGGAGGAGCGTCATGTCGTGCCGGGGGAGTGAGGAGGCCCCGGTCCCGCCCTTTCACCGTTTCCCGGGGGCTCCGCCCCCGGACCCCCGGTCCTCAAACGCCGGCCGGGCTGAAATCAGCCCGGCCTACCACTCCCTCGGGACGACTTCGACCCCTACCGGCTGCAAGGCCAAGGCCGGCCTCGGCCGGATCCGCTCCGGCCGGACGAGCTCCAGCCGGAAGCGGCGCCAGATGTCCGCGACGATGTGCACCGTCTCCGTCGTCGCGACCGCCGCGCCGACGCAGACGCGCGGCCCGAGGCCGAAGGGGAAGTACGAACCGCGGGGCACCGACGGGCCCTTGCCCGTCCAGCGCCCGGGGCGGAACTCCTCGGCGTCCTCCCAGTGGCGGGGGTCGCGGTGGGCGACCCACTGGCTGACGGTCACCGTCGTCCCGGCGGGGATCAGGTGGCCGCTGAACTCCATGTCCTCGGTGGCGTCCCGGCTGGTCAGCCAGACCGGCGGGTAGAGCCGAAGGGACTCGCGGACCACCGCGTTGGTGTACGGCAGCGCCTCCATGCGGGCGAGCCCGGCCGGGGTGGTGGTGAACGCTGCCTCGGCCTCCGCCCGTACCCGTTCGGCGATCTCGGGGTGGCGGGCGAGGAGGACGCTCGTCCAGACGACGGCGTCGTTCGTCGTCTCGAACCCGGCCATGATCAGGGTGGCGAGCTCGTCGCGGAGCTCGTCCGGGGTCGGGGTCGGGTCCCCGTGGACGAGGGCGTGGAGGACGGGTGCCCGGTCGGGGTCGGCGGCCGCGGGGGAGGCGGCCAGGGCGCGCAGGGTGCGGTCGACGCGGGCCATCGAGCGCCGGATGCGCAGCTTGCGCGGGGTGGGCACCCATTCGGGCAGCAGCACGGGGGAGGTGGACAGGTCCATGATGGGGGCGACCAGCCGGGCGATCCCGTCGGTGTCCTCCTCGCCGAACTCGTCACCGAACATCAGCGACGTCACCAGCCGCAGTGTCAGCACGGAGACGTCGGCCTGGAGGTCACGAGGGGTGCCGGGGCGCCAGCCGGCGAGCATGCGCTCGCCCTGGTCGGCGACGATCTCCGCCGCCTTGGTGGAGAGCTTGCGGCCGAAGGCGGGCTGCATCCGGTGCCGTTTGGCCTGCCAGGTGGCGCCGTCGCTGTTCATGGTCGACAGCGGGAAGCCCTGACGGCGCGAGCCGCGCCGGGTGTCCGCGCCGGCCTTGGAGAACTTCGCGTTCCGGTCGACCAGCATCCGCTCGACGTCGCCCGGATCGGTCAGCAGCACATTGCTGGCGCCGAGCCGCACCACGTCCCCGTAGGTGCGGGAGCACTCGGTCAGGAAGCCGAGCGGGTCCGTGCTGAACGCGTGGAGATTTCCCAGGTACTTGTCCCCGCCCGGGCCCGGGATGCCGGCGCCGGTGCCGGCGCCGGAGGAAGCGGCGGTGGTCATGGACGCCTCGCAGGTCGGTCGGTGGACGGAAGGCCGGTGGACGGAAGGCCGGTGGACGGAAGCTCGGTGGACGGAAGGCCGGTGGCCGCGACATCGCTGCCGCGGCCACCGGGTGAGGTCACCGTGCCGGCTCAGTAGTACGAGTACGGCAGGGTGAGGCGGTCCTTACGGGTGAGCCGGGCGAAAAGAGCCCCGGTGAGGATGATTTTGCGCATGGCGTGCACCTCCTTCTCGAGCTCGTCGATTTCCTGAAGGGACAGCGCATGGATCGGTGGGGTGGTGTTCCGCTTGCTGCGCGCCGGTTTCGCGCGCCCCTTCACGGTAACCCGGAGCCTTTCATTACGGGCCGGGCCGGAACTCGGGAAAGTGACACGCGGTCAGATGCCCCTCCCCGTCGCCCTCGGCCGGCACCAGTGGAGGCACCTCCTCCGCGCACTTCTCCCGCGCCTTCCAGCAGCGTGTACGGAAGCGGCAGCCGGACGGCGGCCGGATCGGGGAGGGGACGTCCCCGGTCAGCCGGATCCTCTCCCGGGCCGGTCCGTCGGCGGTGTCCGACGCCTCCGGCACCGCCGACAGCAGCGCGTGGGTGTACGGGTGGCGGGGGCGCCGGTAGATGTCGTCCCGGTCGCCGGATTCCACGATCCTGCCGAGGTACATCACCGCAACGCGCTGGGAGAAGTGCCGTACGACGGCCAGGTCGTGGGCGATGAACAGGAACGCGATGCCCAGCTCACGCCGGAGCCGGGCCAGCAGATTGACCACCTGGGCCTGGATGGAGACGTCCAGGGCCGACACCGGCTCGTCCGCGACGATCACCTTGGGCTCCAGCGCCAGCGCGCGGGCCACGCCGATGCGCTGCCGCTGGCCGCCGGAGAACTCGTGCGGGAAGCGGTTGTAGTGCTCGGGGCTGAGGCCGACGACCTCCAGCAGCTCGCGCACCCGGGCCTCGCGGCCGCCCGGGGGAGCGATGCCGTTGATCTCCATGGGCCCGGAGATGATCTTGCCGACGGTCTGCCGGGGGTTCAGCGAGGAGTAGGGATCCTGGAAGATCATCTGGATCTCGGAGCGGATCGGGGCCAGCCGTCCGCGGTCGGCGTGGGTGATGTCCTCGCCCCGGTAGTGGATCCGGCCGGCCGTCGGCTCCAGCAGCCGGGTCAGCAGCCGGCCCGTCGTGGACTTGCCGCAGCCGGACTCGCCGACGAGGCCGAAGCTCTCCCCGGCCCGTATGGCCAGATCGATCCCGTCCACCGCCTGGACGGCGCCGACCCTCCGTTTCACCGGGAAGCCGCCCATGATCGGGAAGTGTTTGGTCAGGCCCTCGGCGACGAGCAGCGGCCGCTGCTCGCCCTGCGGGGGAATGCTGTGGGTCATGGTGGAGGCGCTCCTCAGCCCAGTCGGGGCCTGATCTGCTCGGTGAAGACGGTGTGCCGTTGACCGGCCGTGAGGTGGCAGGCCGCCCCGCGGCCCGCCGGCGCCTCCGGGCGTTCCGTTTGGCACCGGTCGCCCCCGACGAGGGAGGTGTACGCGCACCGCGGCTGGAACGGGCAGCCGGGCGGCGGCGCCAGCAGGCTCGGCGGGGTGCCGGGAATGGGGGTGAGCGGCGCCTCCACGTCCGAGGTGAGGCGTGGCATCGAGCCCAGCAGGCCCCAGGTGTAGGGGTGGTGGGGCTCGCGCAGCACCTCGCGGACCGGGCCGCGCTCGACGACCCGGCCCGCGTACATCACCAGCAGGTCGTCGACGGTGTTGGCGACGACGCCCAGGTCGTGGGTGATCAGGACGATCGACGAACCGGACTGCCGCTGGAGGTCCCCCAGCAGATCGAGGATCTGCGCCTGGACGGTGACGTCGAGGGCCGTGGTCGGCTCGTCGGCGATCAGCAGCTCGGGGTCGCAGACCAGGGCCATGGCGATCATCGCGCGTTGCCGCATCCCGCCGGAGAACTGGTGGGGGTAGTCGTCCACGCGCAGCGCGGGGTTGGGGATGCCGACCTTCTCCAGCATCTCGGTCGCGCGCAGCCGCGCGTCGCGGCGGGAGGCGCCGGTGTGCTTGCGGAAGGGCTCGGCGATCTGCCGGCCGACGGTGTAGTAGGGGGAGAGGGCGGTCAGCGAGTCCTGGAAGATCATCGCGACCTTGTCGCCGCGGAGCTTCTCCAGGACGGACTCGGGGGCGGCCGTCAACTCCTGGCCGTCGAGGAGGATCCCGCCCTCGATCGCGGTGCTGCGCGGCTCGTGGAGCCCCAGCACGGCGAGCCCGGTGACGGACTTGCCGGAGCCGGACTCGCCGACGATGCCGAGGGTGCGGCCGCGGTGGAGGTCGAGAGAGAGGTCGTCCACGGCGTGGACGGTGCCGTCCTCCGTATGGAAGCGGACGCGGAGGTTCTTGATGGCGAGGAACGGGCGGTCGGCGGTGGGGGTGCCGGTGGCCGGACGGTCGGTGATCACGTGTCGTTCTCCAGGTCGGGGCCCGGGCTCGCCCTCGGTCATGCCAGCCGTACCCTCGGGTCGATGAACGCGTACGCCGCGTCGACGACGATGTTGGCGACGACGATCGCCGTGCAGCCGACGAGCATCACGGCCATCAGCGTCGGCAGGTCCGTCTCGCTGACGGAGGAGACCGCGAGCCGCCCCAGGCCGTGGAGGCTGAAGGTGAACTCCGTGATGATCGCCCCGCCGAACAGCGAGCCCAGGTCGATGCCGAAGATGGTGACGATCGGTGCCATCGCCCCGCGCCACGCGTAGCGGAAGAAGACCGTGCGTCTGCCGAGGCCCTTGGCGCGCGCGGTGCGCACATGGTCCTCGGCGAGCTGCTCGATCATCTGGGAGCGGGTCATCCGGCTGTAGTTGGCGATGAAGATGATGGAGAGCACCAGCCAGGGGATGATCATGCCCGTGAACCACTTCACCGGGTTCTCGGTGATCGGGTAGTAGGCGGGGTTGTCCATCCAGTGGAGCCCGCTGACCAGCACGGCCAGCGCGATGACGCCCACGAAGTAGATCTGCAGGGCGTTGCCGAGGAGGGACAGGGAGCTGACGGCCTTGTCGATCCAGGTGCCCCGGAAGGCGGCGGCGAGCATGCCGATGCCCACGCCGACGGTCAGGAAGACGGCCGCGCCGCCGATGGTGATGGAGAGCGTGGTGGGGAAGCGGTCGACGATCGTGCCCCAGACCGGCTGCTGGTTGGAGAAGGAGTAGCCGAAGCAGGGGGCCGGGCAGTGGCCGACGGTGAGGTCGCGGCCGGCGAAGATGCCCACCATGTAGTGCCAGTACTGGACGGGCACGGGCTGGTCGAGGCCGAGGTTCTTGTTGATCACCGCGAGGGAGTCGGCGGTGCAGTTCTTGCCGCAGGACATCAGGGCGGGCTCGGAGGGCAGCGCGAAGAAGAGGAAGAACGTGATCGCGCTGATCAGCAGGATGATGACGATCGCGCCGAGGGTTCGGCGGGCGAGGAATCTCAGCACGAGCTCACCGCTTCACGAACACGGCCGTCGGGTCGACCGTCCCGTACACCGGGTGGTACTTGATCCCGCCGAGGTTCGAACCCCACAGCGAGAACTGGTTGTTGTAGAAGGTCGGCACGCCCGGGACGTCCTCTGTGAGGATCTTGTCGGCGAGCTTCTGCCACGCGGGGGCCGCCTGCTTCACATCGGGCAGGGCGCTGATGCGGTCGACCTCCGCGTTCACCTTGGCGTCGTCGAGGTGGCCGTAGTTCTGGGAGCCGTCGGCGATCTGGCGGCCGTCGAAGAGCGGCGGGACGACGGTCGAGGAGACCGGCCAGTCCGCGCCCCAGGAGGTGCGGTAGAGGTCGAAGTCGTTCTTCACCTTCGCGATCTCGGTGCGCCAGATGTTGGAGTCGATCTCCTTGCGCTGCACCTTGAAGCCCGCCCGCTCCAGGGCCTGGACGACCACGACCTGGACCTTCTGCTGGACGTCGGTGTTGGCGTAGGCGTAGACGACCTCCTGGCCGAGCTTTCCGGCCTCCTTCAGCAGCTCCTTGGCCTTCTCGGGGTCGCCGGCGGGCTTGGCCTTCTTCCCGAAGGGGTCGGTCGGCCGGTAGCCGTCCATGGCGGGGGAGAGGAAGTTGGTGGCGATCACCCCGGCGGTCGCCCCGCCGTTCTGCTGGAGGATCTGCCCGTTGGGCATGGCGTAGGCGAGGGCCTTGCGGACCCTTACGTCCTTGAGGCGGCTGGTGTTGAAGCTGATGTAGTCGACGTACGGCTGGATCTCCAGCAGCCGGCGGCTCTTGGTGTCGGCCTGGGCGAGGACCTTCTCCGTCATCTCCGGGGCGACGGCGTTGCTGAACGACATGGTGTTCTTGTCGGCGCCCTGGTCGGCCAGGAAACGCCGGGTCGAGTCGGCGTACTGGTGGCCGAAGCTGATCTCGAACCTGTCCGCGTACTGGTGGCGGATGGGGTCGCTCTTGGCGTCCCAGTGCTCGTTGCGCACGAGCGTGAGGGATTTGCCGACCTTGTAGTCGCCGACCTTGTACGGGCCGGAGGAGAAGGGTGCGTTGTCGTACTTCTGCTGGGTGTCCTTCTCGGCCTTGACCGGGCCGATGTTGGGCATGGCGGTGGCGAAGGGGGTGTCGGCGTGCGGCGAGCGGAAGTGGAAGACCACCGTCTTGTCGTCGGGGGTGTCCAGGACGGACGCCGGCAGGTGCTGTCCCTTGTAGGGGCCGTCGGGCAGCGCCTTGCGGAAATCGTTGCCGTCGCCGGAGAGCCACTGGGGGATGTAGAGGGGGCCGTCCGTCTCGAAGGAGGCGTAGAGCCGCTCGACGCCCCAGCGGATGTCCTTGGCGGTGATCGGCGAGCCGTCCTCGAACTTCAGCCCGTCCTTGAGGGTGAACTTCCAGGTGCGGCCGCCGTCCGAGGGCGTGCCCGCGTCGGTGGCGAGGTCGCCGACGACCTTGACCCGGCCCTTGTCGTCCGTCTTGTAGGAGGTCAGGGTGCGGTTGTAGAGCATCTGGTCGGTGAGGACGTCGGCGTAGTAGATCTGGCCCGGGTCCAGGTGGTTGAAGGCGTCGCGCTGGAGGACGCCGACCGTGCCGCCCTTCCTGGCGCCCTGGACCTCGGGGGCCGGGCCGGTGGAGTCGGCCTTGGTGCCGATGGAGTAGTTGGCGGACCTGGTCTTGTCCTCGCCCGGCCCCTGGCTCTTGTCACCGTCCCCGCCGCCACCGCCTCCGCTGCTGCACGCGGAGAGCACCACGGCGCCCGCCGCCACGGCGACGGCCGAGAGCCGGACTCTGCCCTTATAGGACCTTGGCCTACGAGTCATGGATCGCTGCACCTGCCTGTTCGCCGGACGGATCGTGACATGTCATGGCAGTGACGCGTGGCCGGTGGGCCGTCAGCGTCTGGTCCGGGGGTCGAAGGCGTCCCGGACGGAGTCCCCGAGCAGATTGAAGGCGACCACGAAGACGATCATCGCGAGCCCGGGGAAGAAGATATAGGTGATGTCGCTTTCGTAGTACTTGGCGCCATTGGCGAACATCCGGCCCCAGTCGGGCGTGGGCTCCAGGATCCCCACGCCGATGAAGGACAGCCCCGCCTCGATCGTCACGGTCGTGGGCAGCATCAGCGTCGCCTGCACCAGGATCGGCGTCCAGAGGTTGGGCAGCAGCTCCTTGGTGATGATCCGCCAGGGCGAGGCGCCGGTGACCTTCGCCGCCTCGATGAACTCCCGCTCCCGCAGGCTGAGCACCTGCCCGCGCAGCAGCCGCGCGAGCCCCATCCAGCCCAGCACCCACAGCACCAGGATCAGGGTGATCACCCGCAGATAGGTGGGGGTCTCCTTGCCGGGGCTGACGAAGAGGGAGTAGACGACGGGCGTGAAGGCGACGAACGACAGCTGGGCCGGGAAGGCCAGCAGCAGGTCGATGAAGCGGCCCAGGAAGTAGTCGGTCCGGCCGCCCACGTACCCGGCGGTCACCCCGACCAGGATGCCGGTGAGCACGCACAGCACGGTGGCCGCGGCGGCGATCAGCAGCGAGGTGCGGATGCCGTAGACGAGCTGGGTGAGCACATCGCGGCCCAGGGTCGGCTCGATGCCGAACCAGAACTCCCCGGAGATGCCGCCGTTGGGCCGGACCGGATAGCCGTACTGATTGAGCAGCCCGGTCTCGTTGAGCCCGTACGTCGTCGTGGGGTCCTTGCCGTAGAGCAGGGAGATCAGCGGGGCCGCCAGCGCGACCACGAAGAAGAACAGCACGATCCAGGCAGAGACGACGCCGGTGCGGTCGCGTCTGAAGCGCCGCCACATCAGCTGTCCGGGCGAGCGGCCCACGAGCCCGGCCGCCCCCGCGACGGCGGCCCCGGCGGGCGGGGAGGCCGGGGAGGGCGCCTCGGAAGGGCTCTGGGAAGGACTCGTCATCGCGCACATCCCCCGCAACTCTCGTCACCACGGCCACTCGTGGCAATCACCAACACGGGTGAGCTGAGCGGACTTTCGCAATGTGCGAGCGGTGCAGTCAAGGGGGCCGGTGCGGGGGATGCGGTCTTCTCCCGCTTTTTGGGCGAAGGTTGTGCGGATCGAGGTGGCGGCGTGCTTGACAGCAGGTCAAGCACGCCGCGCCCGGTGTCACCCCAAGAGGGTCAGGCGATCTTCAACGATCGCTTGAGGAAGTCCACTTGGAGCAGCAGCAGATTCTCCGCCACCTGCTCCTGCGGGGTCATGTGCGTCACGCCCGACAGCGGCAGCACCTCGTGCGGACGGCCCGCCGCCAGCAGTGCCGAGGAGAGCCGCAGGGTGTGCGCGGCGACCACATTGTCGTCCGCGAGACCGTGGACGATCATCAGCGGACGGGTTTGTTCCGCCGGCGACGACAGACCGTCGTCGGTGACGAGGGAGTTCCGCGCGTACACCTCGGGCCGCTCCTCGGGCAGGCCCAGATAGCGCTCGGTGTAGTGGGTGTCGTACAGCCGCCAGTCGGTGACCGGCGCGCCCGCCACGGCGGCGTGGAAGACGTCGGGGCGGCGCAGCACCGCGAGGGCCGCCAGATAGCCGCCGTACGACCAGCCGCGGATGCCCACCCGGCCGAGGTCCAGCGGGAACTCCTCCGCCAGCGCCTCCAGCGCCTCCACCTGGTCGTCCAGGGTGGCGCCCGCGAAGTCCTCGTGGACGGCCTTCTCCCAGGCCGGCGAGGTGTGCGGGGTGCCCCGGCCGTCCGCGACGACGACCGCGAAGCCCTGGTCGGCGAACCACTGCGAGGTCAGATGGGCGTTGTGCGTGGCGGCGACGCGCAGCCCGTGCGGCCCGCCGTAGGGGTCCATGAGCACCGGCAGCGGGCCGTCGCCCTCCCGGTAACCGCTCGGCAGCAGCACGGCGGTGGGGATCCGGCGGGCGCCCGCCCGGACGAAGCGGGGCCGGGCCGCCAGCACCGGCGTCTCGGCGTGGGAGACCACGGAGGAGATCTGCTTGCCGTCGCGCAGCACCCGGACCTCCGTCCCGGGCCGCTCCGGGTCCGCCGACGCCAGGACGGTCACCGCGCCCGTACGGACCGCCGAGTGCCGGCCCCGGCCCTCCGAGACGCGCTCCACGCCCCGCTCGCCCACCCGGTACACATGGGCCTCGCCCACCTCCGGATCGGAGGCTCCCGCTCCGGCGGAGGCGGAGAACAGGATGTCGTCCTCCCCGATGTCCAGCACCGCCAGGACGTGGAGATCCGGCCCCGTCAACGCCCGGTCGCCGGCCGTCAGGACCCGGGCCCCGCTCTCGTCGCCGATCCGCAGCAGCTCCCCGGAGGGCGTCCACGCGGGCACACCATCGAAAAGTTCAAGCCACTTCGGATCCTCGTCCGTGCGCAGGACCCGCGTGGACCCGGAGGCCGTGTCGACGGCCAGATACGCCTGGGTCCGCTGGTCACGGGCCTGGACGAGGAGCAGCGGCGGCCCGTCGGCCGACCAGTGCGCCCGCGCGAGATAGGGGAAGCGCTCGCGGTCCCACTCGATGTCCGTCCGGGTGCCGTCCAGGCCCACCAGACAGAGCGACACCTCCGCGTTGGGGGTGCCGGCCGCCGGGTAGGCGACCTCGGCGGGCGCCGCCTCCGGGTGGGCCGGGTCGGCGATCCACCAGCGGCGCACGGGCGCGTCGTCCACGCGGGCGACCAGCAGGGCGTCGCCGTCCGGCGACCACCAGAAGCCGCGCGAACGGTCCATCTCCTCGGCCGCGATGAACTCCGCCAGCCCCCAGGAGACGGTCTCCCCGTCCGGCCCGGCCAGGACCGTGGCGCGGTCGTCGCCGTCGGCCTCCACCACCTGAAGGGAGTTGTGCGCGACGAACGCCACGTGCCGCCCGTCGGGGGACGGCCGGGGGTCGCTCACCGGGCCCGGGACGTACAGTTCACGGGCCGTGCCGCCGCGCAGCTCGGCCACGAACAGCCGTCCGGAGAGCGCGAACGCGGCCAGCTCCACCGCGGCGTCCACCGCGTACGACACCACGCCCGCCGCCCCTTCGCGGCTGCGCTCGCGACGCGCCCGCTCCTCGGCGGACAACTCCTCGTCCGCGCCTTCCAGCAGCGCGAACGGATCGGCGGCCGGATACTCCCGGCCCTCCTCCAGATCCAGCACCCACAGGACGTTCGCCCGGTCGGTGCCCGCGCGGGAGCGCAGGAAGACGACGCGCGAGCCGTCCGGGGAGACGCTGAAGGAACGGGGCGCGCCCAGGGTGAAGCGCTGAGTACGGGCGTGCTGACGGGGGAACGAGAGCTGTCCGGTCATGCGGGGGAGCCTACGGCCCTTACCACCGGGTTCACCCAAGACGGCGAGAACTCGCCGTGCGCCCCGTGTTTGCTCCTGTGCTCCGAGTCATGCCCGCGCACGGAAAGTTATGATCGCTCGCGCATAGTGGGTATGAACTCCGGTGTCCGCGTGCCCTCGGGCATTCGTATGCCATCCGCTCGAAGCCGTCCGTCCGACCGCGCGTCCCTGGAGGTGAGCCGCTGTGGCACTCTCGATTTCGGCGGTGGTGCTGCTGGCGATCATCGTCATCCTGCTGGTCCGGAAATCCGGGCTGAAGACGGGCCACGCCGCGATCTGCGTGCTGCTGGGGTTCTACCTCGCCAGCTCCTCCGTGGGCCCGACCATCCACCAGTTCACATCCAGCGTCACGGCCATGGTCAGCAACATCAAGTTCTGATGGGCCGGACGGGCCCGCCCGGCCGGGGCGACCGGCGGAGGCGGGCGCGGTGCGCGGCGGTCGCGGGCGGCAACCCGGCGGACCGCCGTGAACCGTAGGCTGTCCCCATGACCGATCTTCCCGGCCGCCGGCTGCTCCTGGTGCACGCGCACCCGGACGACGAGTCGATCAACAATGGCGCGACCATGGCCAAGTACGCCGCCGAGGGTGCCCACGTCACGCTGGTGACCTGCACGCTCGGAGAGGAGGGCGAGGTGATCCCGCCCGCCCTGGCGCACCTGGCCGCCGACCGGGACGACACCCTCGGCGCCCACCGCGCGGGCGAACTGGACGCCGCCATGGCGGAGCTGGGCGTCACCGACCACCTCCTCCTCGGCGGGGCCGGCCGCTACCGCGACTCCGGCATGATGGGCGCCCCGCAGAACGACCGCCCGGACTGCTTCTGGCGGGCCGACGTGGACGAGGCCGCCGCGTCCCTCGTGGAGGTGATCCGCCGGGTACGCCCCCAGGTCCTGATCACCTATGACGAGAACGGCGGCTACGGCCACCCGGACCACATCCAGGCCCACCGCGTCGCGATGCGCGCCGCGGACCTCGCCGCCGAGCCGGCCTTCCGCCGCGACCTGGGCGACCCCCACACGATCGCGAAGATCTACTGGAACTGCGTCCCGCGCTCCGTGGTCGAGGCCGGCTTCGCCCGGCTGCGCGAGGCCGGCCGGGAGGGCGACCTCTTCCCCGGCATCGCCTCCGTCGACGACGTCCCCGGCGTGCTGCCCGACGAGGACGTGACGGCGGCGGTCGACGCCTCCGCCCACGCGGACCGGAAGGCGGCGGCGATGCGCGCGCACGCCACGCAGATCGCCGTGGACGGCCCCTTCTTCGCCCTCTCCAACGACCTGGGCCAGCCGCTCTTCCCCACCGAGTACTACCGGCTCGTCCGGGGCGAGCCGGGGGCGGCCCCGGGCGCCCGCGAGGACGACCTGTTCGCCGGGACGGGTGTGTGACCGGGCCCATGGACAACAGCGGACTCTTCACCGTGCCCGGCCCCGGACGGCTCGCCGCCTATCTGGGCCTGGCCGTCCTCGGCTTCGTGACGGGCGTCGCGGGCGCCCTCGTCCAGGGCGGCTGGTTCCCCGGCGGGCTGCTGCTGGCCCTCCTCGCCGTCGGCGGGCTGTGCTACGGCTCGGTGGTCGCCACCCGCAGCCGCATCGGCGGCGCGGCGGCCGGCACGGGCTGGCTCGTCTCCGTGCTGATCCTGGCGGCCGGCCGGCCGGAGGGCGACTTCCTCTTCGCGGCCGGCCTGGGCTCGTACGCCTACCTCCTGGGCGGCATGGGCGTCGCTGTGATGTGCGCCACGGTTGCGAAAGTGCCGCAACCGGACGGCGCTTAGGCCCGACTTGGGAAGTGTCGTGATGATTTCTACCCGACTGTCATCCGGCCGGTCGGGGGAGTGATCCAGCAGTCGTCGAATACGGGCCCGTGGTCCCCAGTATGGTGGTGCGCGCCGCCGAGCCTCCCCTGGCCTCCGGCATGGGCGACCCCAAGCGAGGTCAAAAGAGGGCGGCGAAGAGTAACCGGGAGATCCTGCTTTGAGCCGTGCATCTGACAGTTCGTCCTCCGGGGCCCAGGGCCGCGGTGGTGCCGCCTACCCCTCGGGCACCACGCCCTACGGGTCCCCCCAGGGGGAGGAAGCCGCACCGGGCCCCGCCGCTCCGCCGGCCTCGGCCGCCAGGCCGAACGAGCCGAAGACCGAGACCACGATGACGACGCGGATCCGCATCAACATCCCCGGCTCGCGCCCCATTCCGCCCGTCGTCATGCGTACGACCGTCGACGGCGAGGGCGGCGCCGCGGACGCGGCCGCCGCCGCGCCGTCCGGGCCCGGCGCGGCCTCCGGTCCGGCCGCGCCCGCCGCGCCCGCCGCCTCCGCTCCCGCCGGGTCCCGTAAGTCCGGCCTGCCGACGCGCCCCAAGACGGGCAAGAAGTCCCCCGCCGCCGCGGCCGGCGCGGCCGCCGCCGCGGGCTCCGGTTCGGGTTCCGCTTCCGATTCCGGTTCGGGTTCCGGGACGAGCGACTGGTTCGCGCCGCGCAAGTCCTCCGGGACGACCCCGCCGCCGCCCGCAGCGGCCCGCCGCCAGCCGCCCGTGGGCGGCGCGGGCTCCGGCTCCGCCGGCAAGCAGGCGCCGCCGCTGCCGCGCCGCGGCGCCGCCGCCCGTGGCGCGTACGGCGGCAACCCCGCCCCCGCCCCCGCCCCGGCCGCGGGCTCCGGCGGCTCCTGGCCGCAGGACCCCTCCACCACCGCCGCGATGCCGCAGCCGCCCGTACCGGGCGCCGGCGCGCCCTGGCAGGGCGACCCCGCGACGACCGGCGGCATGCCGCAGGGTGTGCCGCAGACGGGCGCTCCCGGTGCCGCCGGCGGCGGTGCGCCGTGGCCGGCCGACGCCTCGACGACCGGCGCGATGCCGCAGCCGCCCGTGCCGGATGCCGGCGCGCCGTGGCAGGGCGACCCCGCGACGACCGGCGGTATGCCCCAGACGGGCGGCCCCACCGGCAACGGCGGTGCCCCGTGGCCGGGTGACGGTACGCCGACCGGTGGCGCGCAGCAGGGCCTCCCCACGGGCAAGGGCGCGGCACGCCGCCGCGCGGCCGCCGCCGGCGACGACTGGCCCGGCACGTCCACCCCGCAGGGCGCCATGCAGCACCCCGACGACCCCGCGCCGACGGGCGGTGCGCCGTGGCCCGGCGACGCCTCGCCGGCCGGTGGCGGACAGCAGCCGGGTGGCAAGGGCCACCCGGGCGGCCCCGGTGCCAACGGTGGTGCGCCGTGGCCGGGTGACGCCTCGACGCCGGTCGGCGTCCCGCAGTCCGGTGGCAAGGGCCGCCAGGGCGGTCGGGGTGCCGCGGGCGCGGGTGCGCCGTGGCCGGGTGACGCTTCGACGGCGGGTGCCGTGCCGCAGCCGGGTGGCCCCGTCGGCAAGGGCGGTGCCCCGTGGCCGGGTGACGGTATGACGGCCGGCGGCGGACAGCAGCCGGGTGGTCCGGGTGCCGTCGGCGGCGGTGCGCCGTGGCCGGGCGATGCCTCGACGACCGGTGCCGTTCCGCAGCCGGGTGTTCCCGGTGCGAACGGCGGTGTGCCGTGGCCCGGTGACGCCGCGACGACCGGCGGCATGCCGCAGCCGGGTGGCCCGGGTGCCGCCGCCGGTGCCGTGCCGCCGCCCGGCGGCAAGGGCCGTCCCGGTGGTCCGGGTGCCAAGGGCGGTGCGCCGAACGCCGGGACCACCCAGCAGATGTCCATGCCCACCGTCGGCCCCACCATCGGTGGCGTGCCCGCCGGAGGCGCCGCGTTCGCGACCGGGCGCACCGACACACCGCGCCAGGGCGTTCCCGTGGTCCCGCCGCCGGCCCCGCAGGGCGGCGCTCCGCAGGGCGGCGGTGCGGGCAAGGGCAAGAAGAAGCGCGGACCAAAGGGTTCCGCTTCCCCTTCCGCTTCCGCTCCCGTCGGCATGCCCGCACCGGGCGCGCCGGGTGCGCCGGGCGCACCGTCCGGGTCCGTACCGAGGCCGGCCGGCGAGACGCTCGTCAGTGGCGTGCCGAACGTTCCTCCGGCGACCGCCGGGCAGGTGCCGAAGCCCCCGGCGGACGCCGGTGCGCCGCGCATCGCCGTGCCCAAGCCCAAGGGGGCCGTCCCGCCCCCGCCGGCGAAGTCCGGTACCGGCGTGCCCAAGCCGCCGGCCCCGGCGGCCAAGCCGGCCGGCAAGGTGGCACCCAAGCCCGCGCCCAAGAAGAAGGGCCGCTCCAAGCTCGTCCTCCTGGGCGGCGGGGTCATCGGCCTGGTCGCCGCCGCCTACGCGGCGGGGCTGCTGCTCGACCACGCCGACGTCCCGAACGGCACCACCGTTCTCGGCGTCGACATCGGCGGCAAGTCCAAGGACGAGGCCGTCAAGAAGCTCGACTCGGCCCTCGGCGACCGCGCCACCGCCCCGCTGAAGCTCTCCATCGGCGGCAAGCCGGCCGCCCTCAAGCCCTCCGTGGCGGGCCTGTCCATCGACACCCAGGCCACCGTGCGCGACGCGTCCGGCCGGGACTACAACCCCGTCACCGTCCTGGGCTCGCTCATCGGCAACACCCACGCCGCCGAGCCCGCCCTGAACGTCGACGAGGAGAAGGTCGCCGCCGCCCTCAAGTCGCTGGCCGGTGACACCGGCTCGGCGACGGACGGCACGATCAAGTTCGAGCCGGGCAAGGCCGTCCCCGTCTACGGGAAGCCGTACGAGGGCGTGGACGTGGACAAGTCGGTCAAGGCGATCGCCCAGGCCTACCGCGACCGCGCGGCCACCGGCAAGGACAAGCCCGTCGAGCTGACGACGTCCGCGCAGCAGCCGAAGGTGACCAACGCCGAGGTCGACCGGATGATGAACGAGTTCGCGAAGCCCGCGATGTCCGCTCTGGTCACCGTGCAGGCGGACGCGGCCCACAGCATCCAGTTCGGGCCGGAGCTGTCGCTGCCGAAGATCCTCTCCGTCAAGGAGGTGGGCGGCAAGCTCGTCGAGAGCTACGACCTGGAGGAGCTCAAGAAGCTCTACGGCAAGAAGTTCGACGGCGTCCTCATCCAGCGCGGCGACGGCACCAAGAAGCCCGTCACCCCGCAGGACGTCGCGGGCGCCCTCGGCAAGGCGCTGCGCGGCAAGACGCCCGCCGAGCGCGTCGGGACGATCCAGCAGACGGGCTGAGCGAGCCCCTCGCACGTCCCCCACGAGCCCCCGTGCCCCAGCGGCACGGGGGCTCGTGTGCGTCCGGGCATGGATTTGTCCATGACATCTGTCATCTCCCGTCCACGACGTCCGACACTGCCGACGGCACCCCCTGACCAGCGAAGATGTCTTCCATGACCACTACGGCAAGCATCAACACGGGGGACGGGCGCCGCACGGGCGCCCCCGTGGTCAGCTTTGAGAACGTCAGCAAGAACTACGGCACCGTGCGCGCCGTCGCCGATCTGAGCCTCGACCTCTTCCCGGGCGAGACCGTCGCCCTGCTCGGCCCCAACGGCGCGGGCAAGTCCTCGACCCTGGACCTGCTGCTGGGCCTGCGCAACCCCGACGCCGGGCGCGTCGAGGTCTTCGGCACCACGCCCCAGCAGGCCATCCTCCAGGGCCGGGTCGGCGCCATGCTCCAGACCGGCGGGCTGATGGAGGAGGTGAAGGTCCGCGAGATCGTCAAGCTCGCCTGCGACCTCCACCCCAAGGCGTTCCCCGTCGACCAGGTGCTGGCGGCGGCCGACCTCACCGGCATCGCCGACCGCATGGTCAACAAGCTCTCCGGCGGCCAGGAGCAGCGCGTGCGCTTCGCCATGGCCACGGCCGGCGCCAATGACCTCATCGTCCTGGACGAGCCGACGACCGGCATGGACGTCTCGGCCCGCCAGGCGTTCTGGGGCGTGATGCGCGAGCAGACGCGCCAGGGCCGTACGGTCCTCTTCGCCACCCACTACCTCGAAGAGGCCGACGCCATCGCCGACCGCGTCATCGTGCTGCGCGGCGGCACGCTGCTCGCCGACGGCTCGGCCGCCGAGATCAAGGCCAAGGCCGGCGCCCGCCGGATCGTCTTCGACCTCGACCAGCCGGTCGGCGAGGGCGCGCTGCGCGAGCTGCCGTTCCTCGCCGCGCTGGAGGTGTCCGGCCGTACCGTGCGCATCCAGTCCCACGACGCCGACGCCACCGTCCACGCCCTCTACGGGCTGGGTCTCTACCCGCGCAACCTCGAGGTCGCGGGCCTCGGCCTGGAGCAGGCCTTCCTCGCCATCAACGACGCCGCGACCGCCGAGGAGGCGGCCAAGTGAAGACTCTCGTCAAGCTCGAAATAACGCGCACCCTGCGCAACAAGAAGTTCATGTTCTTCTCCGTGCTCTACCCGGCGCTGCTCTTCGTGATCATCGCCGGTGGTGCGAGCGAGAAGGAGATCGTCGAGGGCACCGGCCTGACGCTGCCGCTGATCATGATGGTCTCGATGGCCTCCTTCGGTGCCATCACCGCCGTCCTCGTCGGCAACAGCGAGCGCATCGCCAAGGAGCGCGAGAAGGGCTGGGTGCGCCAGCTGCGCCTGACCGCCCTGCCCGGCCGCGGTTACGTGGCCGCCAAGGTGGCCTCGGCCGCCGTGGTCTCCCTGCCCTCCATCCTGGTCGTCTTCGCCGTCGCCGCAGGCGTCAAGCACGTCCGGCTCGACGCCTGGCAGTGGGGCGCGCTGACGGGCTCCATCTGGGCCGGCAGCATCGTCTTCGCCGCGCTCGGCGTGGCCCTGGGCTATCTGGTCTCCGGTGACGCCGTCCGCCCGGTCACGATGATCGTCTACTTCGCGCTGTCCATCCTGGGCGGCCTGTGGATGCCGACCGCGACCTTCCCGGGCTGGCTCCAGTCCATCGCCAAGTGGACGCCCACCCACGCCTACGCGGCGCTGGGCCAGGCCATCGAGGGCGGCGACGCGCCGCACCTGAAGGACGTCGGCCTGCTGCTGGCTTATCTTGTCCTCTTCGCCGGATCCGCGGCCTGGCTCTACCGCAAGGACACCCGCAAGGCCTGAGCCGGCGCAGGACGGGCGTGAGGACGGACGGAGGAGGAGACGGGCCGATGGCCGGACGCGAGCGACGCTGGAACCCTTGGCGCGCCGTCATGGAGATCGAGGACGACCCGTCGGCCGCCGAGACCCACAACGGCATGGGCACCCAGCCCGAGAACCGCCGCCAGATAGTGATCAAACTGCTGTGGATCTCCATCTGGTTCTTCTACCTCGCCGCCCCGGCGGAGGACGTCCTCGGCGACCACCACACCCTGGTCGCCGACGTCCTGGGCGGCGTGGGCCTGGTGGCCTTCGTGGCCGCCTATCTGACCCTGGTCTTCCGCCACACCTCCCGGGCCCTGGACCGGCCCAAGGTGCTCGGCTGGATCGGGGTGATGCTGGGCCTGGCCCTCGTCCTGTCCCTCACCCTGGGGACCCCCTGGCTGGTGCTCTTCGTCTTCTCGAGCATCGCCTGCGGGGCGGTCTTCCCCACCAAGCTCGCTCGCGCCGCCGTTCCACTGGTCACGGGGGTACTGGTGGCCGTCGGCGCGAGCATGCGGGGGCCCGTGGCGGAGTTCGTGGTGGCGCTCGTCGTCCCCGCGCTCCTCGGCGGGTTCGCGATGGTGGGGGTGCGGCAGATGGCCCTGACGACCCGTGCGCTGCGCGAGGCACGGGCGACGGTGGCCCATCTCGCCGCCAACGAGGAGAGGTTGCGGCTCGCCCGCGACCTCCACGATCTGCTCGGCCACTCGCTCTCGCTGATCACGCTCAAGAGCGAGCTGGCCGGGCGGATGCTCCCGGACAAGACGGAGGACGCGGCCCGGCAGGTCGCCGACATCGAACGGGTGAGCCGGCAGGCGCTGGTGGACGTCCGGGAGGCGGTGAGCGGCTTTCGCCGCCCCACCCTGGAGGCCGAGCTCGCCGGGGCCCGTACCGCCCTGGCCGCCGCCGGCATCACCGCCGATCTGGCCCGGGCCGCGGCCGGCCACCCCGATCTGCCGCCCGACGAGGAGGGCGCCCTGGCGTGGGCGCTGCGCGAGGCGGTGACCAATGTCGTCCGGCACAGCGGTGCCACGCGCTGCGAGGTGACGCTCACGGAGGCGGGCGACGACATGTGCCTGACCGTCACCGACAACGGCCGCGGTCCGGGGCGCGGTTACGGGAACGGGCTGACCGGGCTGAGCGAACGGCTCGCCCTCGCCGACGGCCGGCTGGAGACCGGCACGGGCCCACGCGGCGGGTTCCGGCTGCGGGCGTGCGTACCGCTCTCGCGGCGGGTGGCCGTCTGACCTCTACCCTGTCGCTGTGACTTCAGCACAGCCGCCCGGGAATATTCGTGTCCTCCTCGCCGAGGACCAGTCGATGGTCAGGGAGGCGCTGGCCGCGCTTCTCGGCCTGGAGGACGACATCGAGGTCGTCGCGCAGGTGGCCCGGGGCGACGAGGTCCTGGACGCGGCCCGTGCCACGGCCCTCGACGTGGCGCTGCTGGACATCGAGATGCCCGGGATGACCGGGCTCGACGCGGCGGCGTTGCTGCGGCGGGAACTGCCGGCGCTCAAGGTCGTCATCCTGACGACGTTCGGCCGGCCCGGCTATCTGCGCCGGGCCATGGAGTCCGGCGCCGACGCGTTCCTGGTGAAGGACGCCCCGGCGGCCCAGCTGGCGGACGCGCTGCGGCGGGTGCTGCGCGGCGAGCGCGTCATCGACCCGACCCTGGCGGCGGCCGCGCTCGCCGAGGGGGCGAATCCGTTGACCGACCGCGAGCGCGCGGTCCTCACGGCGTCCGCCGACGGGTCGACGAACGCGGAGCTGGCGCGGAAGCTGCATCTTTCGCACGGGACGGTGCGGAATTATTTGTCCACGGCGATCCAGAAGACGGGCGCGCGGAACCGGGCGGAAGCGGTACGGATCGCTCGCGACAAGGGGTGGCTGTAGGGGCGGTGCGGGCCGGTGGGCCGTTTGTGCCCACCCTCCCCCAGCTACCGCTGGGAGGTGCCCCCAGCCCTGCGGAACGATTGCCCACAAACGCTCTCAGTTCAGCATCGCCCTCGCCGCCAGTGCCTGGTGGCGGACCGATTCCGCCGCCTCCGGTTCGACCGCCGCGATGACCTCCGCGTACTCCTCCAGCTCCCGTGCCCCCCGCGCGAAGTCGCCGCGCTCGACGAAGAGCTCTGCGCGCTCGTAGCGGAGCCGGGCGGGGTGGCTGGGCAGGAGGAGGGACAGCTCGACGGCCCACAGCTGGACGTCGCTGCGCTCGGGCCGCGCCGCGGCCCAGGCGCGGATGTTGTTCAGGACGCGCAGCACGATCTCCTGGGGGACCGCCGGGGAGAACATCGACGGCGTCAGGGGAGTGCCCGTGGCGCCCGCGACCAGCAGCCCCGCGTCCTCCTCGGACAGGACCCGGCCGCCGTCGAAGGGGTCGACGAGCACATGCTCGCCCAGCGGGTCGCCCAGGCCGACGACGAAGTGGCCGGGGAGCGCCACCCCGTACACCGGCGCGCCCGCCCGGCGGGCGACCTCCATCCAGACCACGGACAGCAGGATCGGCAGCCCGCGCCGCCGCCGGAGCACCTCGTGGAGGAGCGAGGACTCCAGCCGCCGGTAGTCCGCGGGCGAGCCGTGGAAGCCGCAGCGCTCGCCGAGGAGCGTGGCCAGGGCGTCCGCCCAGAGGACCGGTGCCGCCCGGCGGCCCAGCGCGGGCAGCGACCCGGCGAGCCGGTCGAGCTCCATCTGCGCGGCGTCGGTCGCCTCCTCGCCCAGCTCCCCGCCCGCCACGGCCTCGGCCTCGGCGGCGATCAGCAGGCACAGCAGCGCCAGGTCGGGCCGCTCGTCCCGGGCGGCCCCGGCGAAGCGGCGCCGCCGGGCGGTCGTGTCGTCGTACATGGGTGCCTCGTACCCCTCGGGGCGGTGGCGCAGCCACCGCCACTGTCCATGGTGCGACCGTGTCAGCCCTGGGGGCCGCGACGGTAGTGGTAGGCGTGGTGGGTGGTGAAACCGAGCTCGTCGTAGAGCGCGGCCGCGGCCGTGTTGTCCGCCTCGACCTGGAGGTACGCCGCCGAGGCCCCCTCGCCCAGCGCCTCCTGGGCCAGCCGGGCCATCACCAGCGTGCCCAGCCCCTCCCGGCGCCGCTCCGGGGCCACGTCCAGCGCCGCGAACCCGGCCCACCGGCCGTCGACGACACAGCGCGCGACGGCCGCCGGGCGCTCCCCGGCGGCTCCCGGCACGGTCGCGAACCACACCGACGGCCCGCCGCCCAGCACGGCCCGGGCGTCCGCCGGGTCCGCGCCGGCCCGCCCGTAGGCGGCGAGCCAGGCCGCGTCCGGCTCGCGGGTCAGCCGTACGTCACCGGAGCCGGGGGCCACGGCGTCGGCGATCGGCGCCAGCGCGGCCGTCCGGGTCACGGCGTGCCGCTCGGCCGTCCAGCCGCGCCGGGCGAGCTCCGCGTCCAGCCGCTCGTCCGCGTCCGGGTGACCCGTGGCGACCTGGAGATACGCCGGCAGGCCGCGCTCCGCGTACCAGGCGGCCACCCGGTCCAGGGCCTCCGGCAGGGGCAGCCCGGGGTCTCCGAGGGGCAGGACGGAATTGGCCCGGGCGGTGAAGCCGCCCGCGGCGCGCAGCGTCCAGCCGCCCAGCCGGGCGGTCTCGCGCGCGGGCCAGCCGCGCGCCGCGACCTCCTGGAGCTCACGCAGCCCGGCGGCGGGCCCCCGCCGCCGGGCGGGCGTCATGGGGACGACCTTCCCCGCGACCAGAGAGGCCTCGGGAACCTCCACGACCTCCCCGGTACGGCGTGTGATTCGCAGCACACCGTCGCTCCAGGACGTCAGTACGCCCACCGCGTCGGTGAAACGCTCCGAACTCCCGGAGTCGTTCAGCCGTCGTACGGAGACCCTTTTTCCCACATCTGCCGTGGAGATCCGGACCTCCAGTCTTCCGCCCGTGGTGAATTCCACAGCTCCGTCCGCCCCTCTTGTTCGTCATGTGCCCGGGGAGGGAGATACTAGGTGTGGGCATCGACGACGCCGCGCTCCCGCGCGAGATGAGCCCTACCGAGGAGGAACGACAGCGTGACCTACGTCATCGCGCAGCCTTGTGTCGACGTGAAGGACAAGGCGTGCATCGAGGAGTGCCCCGTCGACTGCATCTACGAGGGCTCCCGGTCCTTGTACATCCACCCGGACGAATGCGTCGACTGTGGTGCCTGTGAACCGGTCTGCCCCGTCGAGGCGATCTTCTACGAGGACGACACGCCGGAGGAGTGGAAGGACTACTACAAGGCGAACGTCGAGTTCTTCGACGAGCTCGGTTCGCCCGGTGGTGCCTCCAAGCTGGGCCTGATCGAGCGCGACCACCCCTTCATCGCGTCTCTGCCCGCGGACATCAACCCGGAGCACTGACCCACAGCGGTCCTCGCCGCGGCCCCGTACGGCCATCGCCGTGCGGGGCCCGCGGTGTTTTCTCTCCCCCCACCGGCCACCCCTAGCGCACGAGAGCGAGCAGCGAGCACCGTGAGCGCAGTCTCTTCCCGCCTCCCCGTCTTCCCCTGGGACCGGCTCGAGCCCTACAAGGCCACCGCAGCCGCCCACCCCGACGGCATCGTGGACCTGTCCGTGGGCACCCCGGTCGACCCGGTGCCCGCCGTGGTCCAGCGTGCGCTGGCCGACGCGGCCGACAGCCCCGGCTACCCCACGGTGTGGGGCACGGCCGCGCTGCGCGACGCGCTGACCGGCTGGGTGGAGCGCCGCCTGGGCGCCCGGGGCCTGACGCACGCGAACGTGCTGCCGGTCGTCGGCTCCAAGGAGCTGGTGGCCTGGCTGCCCACCCAGCTCGGCCTCGGCCCCGGCGACAAGGTCGCCTACCCCCGCCTCGCCTACCCGACCTACGAGGTGGGCGCGCGGCTGGCGGGCGCCGAGCCCGTCGTCTACGACGACCCGACCGAGCTCGACCCGGCCGGCCTGAAGCTGCTCTGGCTGAACTCGCCGTCCAACCCCACCGGCCGCGTGCTGTCCAAGGACGAGCTGCGCCGCGCGGTGGCCTGGGCGCGCGAGCACGGCGTGCTGGTCTTCAGCGACGAGTGCTACCTGGAGCTGGGCTGGGAGGCCGACCCCGTCTCCGTGCTCCACCCGGACGTCTGCGGCGGCTCGTACGAGGGGATCGTCGCCGTCCACTCGCTCTCCAAGCGCTCGAACCTGGCCGGCTACCGCGCCGCGTTCATCGCCGGCGACCCGGCCGTCCTCGGTGAGCTGCTCCAGATCCGCAAGCACGGCGGGATGATGGTCGCCGCCCCGGTCCAGGCCGCCACCGTCGCGGCCCTGGGCGACTCCGCGCACGTCGCCGAGCAGCGGGCCCGCTACGCCGGCCGCCGGGACGCGCTGCGCGCCGCCTTCGAGGCCGCGGGCTTCCGGATCGAGCACAGCGAGGCGTCGCTGTACCTGTGGGCCACGCGCGACGAGTCGTGCTGGGAGACGGTCGACGCGCTGGCCAAGCGCGGCATCCTCGTCGCGCCGGGTGACTTCTACGGTCCGGCGGGCGAGCGGTTCGTACGGATCGCGTTCACCGCCACCGACGAGCGGGTGGAGGCGGCGGTCCGCCGTCTGGCCGAGTAGCGCCTACGCACGCCGCGCGCGGCACGCACGACGAGGGGCCCGGGAGCGAAAGCTCCCGGGCCCCTCGGTGCTGCTGTGTGGCGCCGCCGCTCCGGTGTCGTGACGCCGCCGTGCCCGACGGACGGATCAGCCGCCGACGCCGGGCAGCTGCGGAACGCCGCCCTTGGTCACGCCCTGCGCGGTGCCGCCGACGGCCGAGGCCGCGCCGCCCACGAGGTTGCCCGCGGCCTTGTTGGCGGCGGGAACGGTCTCGTTGCCGGCCTTGTGCACCGCGTGGGACGCCACCGGTACGGCCGTGCCGACGGCCTTCTGCCCGACGCCCGCCGCCATGGTGCCGGCCTGCTGGGAGGTCGCGCCGGCGGTCTTGCTCACGGTGGAGGTGTCCAGCGCGCTCACCGGAGCCAGATCCGTGGCCTTGGTGAGGTCCGCGGCGCTCGCGGATCCGGCCGCGCCGACGACGGGAGCGGCGCCCGCAGCGACGAGCAGGGCCACCCGGGCGATCCGGCGCGTGAGGGGGAGGGACATGTTGCTCCTTTGACGGAGTGGGAAGTCGATTGCTGTCCGGCGTGCGGACGCAGTGACTACCGCGTGAGCCCGGCGAAGGTTGCGGTGGACCAGGGTAAAGACTGAGTAATGCGTCGCATTATCGGGCCCACTGAAAACCCGCCATACCGGGCAGGTTGTCAATCGATACGGAAGCCCGAAAAGCCTTTATTCACAAGGGAGTTGAGGGCGGGTCGAGAACGCGTGCGGATTGCCGCCGCCCCGGCAACTCCCGTATGCGGCGGATACTCCCGGAGAGGGGACGGTCGTACTACTGAACGGTCGTGATCCGTACCGCCGGCGGGCCGTCGCCGCCCGCTTCCTCCGCCGATTTCCGCCAGCCGTCCGCCGAATTCTCCGCCGACCACACCCGGCCGCCGAAGGAGATCCGCTCGATCCGCAGTTCCGCCGCGTGCGCCACGGCCCAGGACGCCACCGCCCAGCCGCGCCGCGACGGGGACTCGTCGTCCGGCCCCGGGCGCACCGGCACGGTCACCGTGCGGCCGCCGGCCACCCCGGCCCGGCCGTCCCCGGTCACGGACAGGGCGGCCGCCACCCCGAACTCTCGGCTCAGCTTCGCCCGCACCGCCACCGGGTCGCCGGCCTTGCCGTCGCTCGGGCTCTTCGTACAGCTGAACGAGGCCACCGCGCGGCCCGTGAGCCCCGACGACAGCAACGACGCGTCCGGCTCGTGCTTGGCGTACGCCTGCGGGAAACCGCTGCGCTGCACCTTCTGCGCGGCCACCGTCAGCGGCAGCCGGGAGTAGCCCGGCACCTCCACCAGATGGTCGTAGAACTTCCCCGCCGCGTAGACCGGGTCCGTGATCTGCGCCGCCGTGCCCCAGCCCTGGGTCGGCCGCTGCTGGAAGAGCCCCAGCGAATCGCGGTCGCCGTGGTGGATGTTGCGCAGCCCCGACTCCTGCATCGCCGTGGCCAGCGCGATCGTCACGGCCCGCTCCGGCAGTCCGCGCGCCGATCCCACGGCGGAGATCGTCGCCGCGTTGACCGCCTGCTCGGGGGAGAGGGAGTACGACTGCCCGTTCGCCCGCATCGTGCAGCGCGGCGCCCCCGGCCCACCGGTGATCAGCTGCGCCACCAGATAGCCGACCAGTGCCAGCAGCACGGCACAGGCGGCCACGGTACGCAGCAGGCGGCCACGGCGGGTGACGATGATCCCGGACATGCGGGCCACGTTACTTGAGAGTCCGCCCGGCGGCCCCTCCGGACCGTACCGGGCGTCGCGTTAGGCTCGCCGCATGGATCATCCCGCACTGGACCTGTCCCTCGACGCCGCCGCCCTCACCGCCCGGCTCGTCGACTTCCGTTCCGAGAGCGGTGACGAGAAAGCGCTCGCCGACGCCATCGAGACCGAGCTGCGCAAGCTTTCGCACCTGACGGTCGACCGGCACGGCAACAACGTCGTGGCCCGTACGAACCTGGGCCGCGCCGAGCGGGTCGTCCTGGCCGGGCACATCGACACCGTGCCCATCGCCGACAATGTGCCTTCCCGCCTGGACGGGAACGGCATCCTGTGGGGCTGCGGCACCAGCGACATGAAGTCCGGCGTCGCCGTGCAGCTGCGCGTCGCCGCGACCGTCCCCGAGCCCAACCGCGACCTCACCTTCGTCTTCTACGACAACGAGGAGGTCGCCGCCCACCTCAACGGCCTCGGCCATGTCGCCGAGGCCCATCCCGACTGGCTGGCGGGCGACTTCGCCATCCTCCTGGAGCCCTCCGAGGGCGAGGTCGAGGGCGGCTGCCAGGGCACCCTGCGCGTCCTGCTGCGCACGACGGGCGAGCGGGCCCACTCGGCACGCAGCTGGATGGGCTCCAACGCCGTGCACGCGGCCGCCCCCATCCTGGCCCGCCTCGCCGCCTACGAGCCGCGCCGCCCCGTCGTCGACGGCCTCGAGTACCACGAGGGCCTCAACGCCGTACGGATCGAGGGCGGCGTCGCCAACAACGTCATCCCCGACGAGTGCACCGTGACGGTGAACTTCCGCTACGCCCCGGACCGCACGCCGCAGGAGGCGCTCGCGCACGTCCGCGAGGTCTTCGCGGACTGCGGCGTCACCGAGTTCGTCGTCGACGACCACTCCGGCGGCGCCCGCCCCGGTCTCGACCACCCGGCGGCCGTGGCGTTCATGGCGGCCGTCGGCGGCGCGGCGCGGCCCAAGTTCGGCTGGACGGACGTGGCCCGCTTCAGCGCCCTCGGCGTGCCCGCCGTCAACTACGGTCCCGGCGACCCCCTCTACGCCCACAAGCGGGACGAGCACGTGGACACCGCGAAGATCATCCACTGCGAGGAGCGGCTGCGTGCCTGGCTGACGGCTTGATCCGGTCGTCCGGAGGGGCGGCGTCCCGGCGGTCACCACCTACCCTGAAGCGCAACGAGACCGACGATCCGCGGGTTCTGCGGCCCGCGGCGGAGGGAGCACGGCATGGGCAGTCCCGAGGCGTCGCGCGGGCGACGGGAACAGCGCCGGGGGCCGGTCGTCCGCCGGCACGGCCAGATGCAGGCGGGCACCACGGACCAGCATCTGCTGGACACCCGGGGGACGGCGGACTGGGTCCACGAGGACCCCTTCCGGGTCCTGCGCATCCAGGCCGAGTTCGTCGAGGGCTTCGGCGCCCTCGCCGAACTGCCACCGGCGATCAGCGTGTTCGGGTCGGCCCGTACGAAGCCGGGCTCGCCGGACTACGAGGCCGGGGTGGCCATCGGGCGCGGCCTCGTCGAGGCGGGCTTCGCCGTCATCACCGGCGGCGGGCCCGGCGCGATGGAGGCCGCCAACAAGGGCGCGATGGAGGCCGGCGGGATCTCCGTCGGCCTCGGCATCGAGCTGCCCTTCGAGCAGGGCCTCAACCCCTATGTGAACCTGGGGGTCGACTTCCGGTACTTCTTCGTCCGGAAGACCATGTTCGTGAAGTACGCGAGCGGCTTCGTGGTCCTGCCCGGCGGACTGGGCACCCTCGACGAGCTCTTCGAGGCCCTCACGCTCGTCCAGACGAAGAAGGTCACCCGCTTCCCCATCGTCCTCTTCGGCACCGAATACTGGCGGGGCCTGCTCGACTGGCTGGAGCACACGCTCGTCGCCGAGGGCAAGGTGAGCGCGGCGGACCTCCAGCTCTTCCACATCACGGACGACGTGGAAGAGGCGATCGGGGTCGTCACGAAGGAAGCGGGCACCTGACGGGCCCGTCTTACGCCAGCCCTCGCCGGGCCACCGCGGGCGCGCGGTGGCCGGCGATGGCCGCCACCATGTCGAGCACCTGCTTCGTCTCCGCGACCTCGTGCACCCGGTACACCTGCGCGCCGAGCCACGCCGAGACGGCCGTCGTCGCCAGCGTCCCGATGACCCGCTCCTTGACCGGCCGGTCCAGCGTCTCGCCCACGAAGTCCTTGTTGGACAGCGAGACGAGCACCGGCAATGGGGTATCCCCTGCTCGAGCGAAGCCGAGAGCTCGGGGAACCGTCTCCGTCATCTCGCCCAGCCGGCGCGTGGCCTCCAGCGAGTGACGGGTGTTCTTGCCGAAGTCGTGCCCGGGGTCGATCATGATGCCGTCGCGCCGTACGCCCAGCTCCACGGCCCGCTCCGCCAGCCCCAGCGTCACCCGCAGGACGTCCGCCATCACGTCGTCGTACTCGACGCGGTGCGGCCGCGTCCGCGGCTCCACGCCGCCCGCGTGGGTGCACACCAGGCCGGCGCCGTAACGGGCGGCCACCTCGGCCAGCTTGGGGTCCACGCCGCCCCACGCGTCGTTCAGCACGTCCGCCCCGGCCTCGCAGACCGCCTCGCCGACGTCGTGCCGCCAGGTGTCGACGCTGATGACCACGTCCGGGTGGCGCCGCCGGACCTCCGCGACGAACCCGACCGTGCGCCGGGCCTCCTCCTCGGCCGTCACCTCGGCGCCGGGGCCCGCCTTGACCCCGCCGATGTCGATGATGGCGGCGCCCTCGGCCACGGCCTGCTCCACCCGGGCGAGCGCCGGCTCGTCGCTGAACGTGGCGCCCTGGTCGTAGAAGGAGTCCGGGGTCCGGTTGACGATCGCCATGATCACCGGTTCGTGGGTGTCGAACTCGCGTCGTCCAAGCCGCAGCATTTTCCGTTCTTCCTCTCCCTGGTCCGCCAGCGACCTTAACTGTCAGTGCGGCATGGCACGATCGGAGTCGACGGTTTGGCCGACGCCGGCCGCCTGGACGCAACGAGGGGACGGCCGTGTTCTGGTTCTTGCTCATCGCGCTGGTCGTGGTGGTCGCCGCGGTCACGCTCGCCGTCGCCGGGGGAGGCGGGGACGGCGGTGGCGGGGACGTCCTGCCCGAGGCCGCCCACGACCGGATGGCCTGGCCGCTGCCCGCCGGCCGGCCGCTGGGCCGCGCCGACGTCGAGGCGCTGCGCCTGCCCCTGGCCCTGCGCGGCTACCGCATGGCCGAGACCGACGACGCCCTGGACCGGCTCGGCGCGGAGCTCGCCGAGCGCGACGCCCGCATCGCCGAGCTGGAGGCGGCGCTCGCCGGGGCGCAGGCGGCGGCGATAGGGGTGCAGGGGCTGCTGGAGCGCGAGAGCGGCGTGGTGGAGGAGCGGCCGGGCGGGGAGGGGCCGGAGCAGGAGCAGGGTCGGCAGGCGGAGCAGGAGCCGCAGGACAGTCAGGGGAAGGCGTCATGAGCGGCGGTGGGGTCGTCATCGGGGCGGACGGCCTGGCCCGTTGCCCCTGGGGGCTGGAGGCGGAGACCCTCGCGGACTACCGCGTCTACCACGACACCGAGTGGGGCCACCCGGTCCACGGCGACGACGCCCTGTTCGAACGGATATCGCTGGAGGCCTTCCAGTCGGGGCTGTCGTGGCTGACGATCCTGCGGCGCCGCGAGGGGTTCCGGGCCGCGTTCGCGGGCTTCTCCATCGAGAAGGTGGCGGCCTTCACGGAGGAGGACGCCGAACGGCTGCTGGCCGACCCGGGCATCATCCGCAACCGCGCGAAGATCGCGGCGACGCTGGCCAACGCGCGCGCCGCCGCGGAGCTGGCGCCGGGGGAGCTGGACGCCCTGGTGTGGTCCCACGCCCCCGACCCCGCCACCCGGCCCGCGCCCCGTTCGACGGCCGACGTCCCGGCGGTGACGCCGGAGTCGGCGGCGCTGGCCAAGGCCCTCAAGAAGCAGGGCTTCCGCTTCGTGGGGCCCACGACGGCGTACGCGCTGATGCAGGCCTGCGGGCTGGTGAACGACCACCTGGCGGGCTGTCACGTGCGAAAGCCCTGATACGCCCTCTCTACCGGCCCACGAAGCGGGGGCGCTCCTTCGCCAGGAACGCCGCCACGGCGATGCCGTGGTCCTCCGTCGTGGCCGCCGCTCGCTGGAGCTCCTCCTCCTTGGCCAGGGTCTCCTCCAGGCCGTGCCCGGCCCCGTGGGCGAGCGACTCCTTGATCGCCGCGTATGCCGCCGTCGGCCCCGCGGCCAGCCGGCGGGCGACCTCCGCCGCCGCGTCGGCCAGCTCGGCCGCCGGGACGACCCGGTTGGCGATGCCCAGCTCGTACGCCTCCTGGGCGCTCACATTGCGGGGGAAGAGCAGGAGGTCGGCGGCGCGGCCTTGGCCGATGAGCCGGGGGAGGGTCCAGGAGACGCCCGAGTCGGCGGTGAGCGCGACCCCGGCGAAGGACGTGTTGAAGGCGGCCGAGTCCGCGACCACGCGGTAGTCCGCCGCGAAGGCGAAGCCCGCGCCGGCGCCCGCCGCCACGCCGTTGACGCCGGCCACGACGGGCTTGGGCATCCGGGTGATGGCGGTGACGATGGGGTTGTAGTGCTCCTCGACGGTGTCCATGGCCGACCGGGTGCCGTGCTCGCGGTCGGCGGCCAGCGAGGCCACGTGCTCCTTGAGGTCCTGGCCCACACAGAAGGCCCGCCCGGTGGCGGTCAGCAGCACCGCCCGTACGGCGGGGTCGTCGGCCGCCCGGCGCAGGGCGTCGCGGAGGGCGTTCTTCGTCTCGGTGTTCAGCGCGTTCATGGCGTCGGGACGATTCAGTGTGATCGTCGCGAGCCCGTCGGTCACCTCGTGGAGCACGGTGTCCGCCATGGTGCGGTCCCTCCCTGGGTCGGCTGCGTGCGAGCGTGCGGATGCGTGCTCAGGATGCCGGAGATCATCGGGACCGGATATGTGACCTGCGTCAAAGAATCGGCCGTCGAGACGGCCGTGAGAGCGACGCAGGAATACCGCACGATCCCCGAATTGAGTGGTTTTGCGGCAGCGCGTTGCCGAAGGGATGCGGACTGATGTTGGTCATCGGGTCGCGCGATGCGGGATAATGGCCTGGAAGCAATGTGTTCGATGCCGGTGACGCGTGCCCTTGCCAGGGGCCGTCGGCTGACGATGAGCGGGTTTCAGGAAGGGGAACGAGCATGGCGGCCATGAAGCCGCGGACGGGCGATGGCCCGCTCGAGGTGACCAAGGAGGGGCGGGGCATCGTCATGCGGGTTCCGCTCGAAGGCGGCGGTCGTCTCGTCGTCGAGCTGACCCCGGACGAGGCCAAGGCTCTCGGCGAGGCCCTGGAGAAGGTCGTCGTCTGACGCCCTGGCCCACGGCCACGGGCCACAGGCCCATGATCCTCTCGCACCGCCCCGGTCGCCCGGCTCCGTCCCGGCACCGGGGCGGCGGCGTACCCGCCCCCGGCCCGCCGGGCCGCACCCGGCCGCCGTCCCCCGGCTAAGCCGGACCGCGCTTGACGGCGCACAGCAGCCCGTCGCCCACCGGCAGCAGGGACGGTACGAGCGCGGTGGACTCCCGGACGGCCCGCAGCAGTTCGCGCAGCCGCTGCACCTCGGCGGGCGGCACGGCCGAGTCGACCGTACGGCCGTCCGCGAAGACGCCCTCGAAGCAGACCAGGCCGCCCGGGCGCAGCAGGCGCAACGATTCGGCTAGGTAGTCGAGGAACTCCGTCCGGTCACCGTCGCAGAAGACCAGGTCGTATCCGCCGTCCGCGAGCCGGGGCAGCACTTCCAGGGCCCGGCCGGGGATGAAGCGCGCCCGGTTGCCGGCGAAGCCCGCGGCGCGGAAGGCCTGACGGGCGAACTGCTGGCACTCCGGGTCGCTGTCCACGGTGGTCAGCACCCCGTCCGGCCGCATGCCGTGCAGCAGGTGGATGCCGGAGACCCCGGTGCCGGTGCCGATCTCGGCGACGGCCTTGGCGTCCACAGCGGCGGCGAGCAGGCGCAGCGCCCCACCGGTGCCGTTCGACACCGAGGTGAGCCCCGCCTCGTAGGCCCGGTCCCGGGCCCAGCGCAGTGCCTCGTCCTCGGCGACGAACACATCGGCGAACGCCCAGCTCGTCTGCTGGTTGCCGGTAATGGCCCTCTCCTGTCCCCGTAGTCGACGCAACCGTGACTGTATCCGCTGCCCATGGGAACCCGCAGATGGGACCGGGCGTTGATGGGTACGGGACGCCGGCGGAAGGGGGCGGCGTCCGGCGGGAACCACCGGCGCGGGCCGTTCGTCACGGATGACAACGGATCAAGACCAAAATCCGGGTCAAAAATGCTTATCCGGAGCTAACGGGCGAGGTGGATATGGTAGGGGCTCCACTGGACACCACCAGAGCCGACAGGGGAGGTGCGGCTGCGGACGGCGACCGCCGTGGAGTGCTCAGGCGCTTCCGCCGGTCAGCTCCCGAGCCGAAATCCGTGACCTACACCGCTGACCGTTCCAACGCCGCCCGCACCGCGACCACCGCGACTTTCGCCACCGACGCGGACGCGCAGCAGGCGTGGACTCCGCCCAGCTGGGAGGAGATCGTCAGCACGCACAGCGCCCGGGTCTACCGTCTCGCCTACCGGCTCACCGGAAACCAGCACGACGCCGAGGATCTCACACAGGAGGTCTTCGTGCGGGTCTTCCGCTCCCTGTCCACGTACACCCCGGGGACGTTCGAGGGCTGGCTCCACCGCATCACCACGAACCTGTTCCTCGACATGGTCCGGCGCCGTCAGCGCATCCGCTTCGACGCGCTGGGCGAGGACGCCGCCGAGCGGCTCCCCAGCCGTGAGCCGTCCCCGCAGCAGCACTTCAACGACACCCACTTCGACGCGGACGTCCAGCAGGCGCTGGACACCCTCGCGCCGGAGTTCCGCGCCGCGGTCGTCCTGTGCGACATCGAGGGGCTCTCCTACGAGGAGATCGCCGCGACCCTCGGCGTCAAGCTCGGCACCGTGCGCAGCCGTATCCACCGCGGCCGCTCCCACCTCCGCAAGGCGCTCCAGCACCGCTCGCCCGCCGCCCGGGCCGAGCAGCGCGCGGTGGCGGGACTGGCCTCCGGCGCGCCTCTCAGTGGGGAGGTCGGGATCGCGTGACCACCTCCGGCGGTCAGTCCCCCGCCGAGCACCACCTCGGCGACCGCCTCGCTGCCCTCGTCGACGGGGAGTTGGGGCACGATTCGCGGGAGCGGGTGCTGGCGCACCTCGCCACCTGCTGGACATGCAAAGCGGAAGCCGACGCTCAGCGTCGGCTCAAAAACGTGTTCGCGGAGGCCGCGCCGCCGCCGCTCTCCGACTCGCTGCTCGCCCGGCTGCAGGGCCTGCCGGGCGGCGTGGGCGGTGGTACGGGCGGTCCGGGTGGGCCGCCCGGGTCGTCCGGCGACGGGGGCGAGGGCGGTGCCCCGGCCGTGGGAAGAGGCGCCTTCGGCGCCGGGGCGGAGGCCTTCGCCTTGCTTCCGGCGATCGCCCCCCAGCCGCGTGACCGGGGCTTTCGCACCCATCCGGTCGGGCAGGGCGGCGGCTCGCGCGGCCGCCGGTTCGCCTTCGCGGCGGCCGGGGCGGTCTCGCTGGCCGCGATAGCCCTCGCCGGGGCGCAGCCGCTGGAGACGCCCGTGGCGTCGCGGCAGGCCCGTGGCGACGGCACCAGCGCGGCCACGAGCTCCCTGGGGTCGGCGCAGGGCGTGCCCCTGGACCGGCGCGACCAGCACGACCTGGGCCGGACGCAGCCGACGGCGCAGGAACTGTCGGCGACGTTCGCGGCCCCGCTGGCCGCGGGCGTCTCCCTGCTGCGCCCCTCCGGAGCGCGGCTGCTGCCGCCGCTGGTCCGCAAGCCCGCGACCCTCGCCGCGCAGCCGCAGGCCAAGTCGTCGGCCCCCTCGGCGCCGGTGGTGCCTCCGCGCTGACCGCGGCGGGCTCCCCCCTCCGCACACGGCCGGGGACCTGGTGTAATCGTCTGTGGGGCGCGCGTGTTTCGAGCATGCGCGCCTCCGCGACGAACGGTGGGGAGAGGAATGGACGAGGGGAAGGCGCGGGCGTCCGCGCCCAAGCCGCACTGGTGGCACCGCCGGCGTACACCGGAGGGCGTCCCGCCGCAGCCACTCGCGGGCCCGGGCGACACCCCCGCCGCGCCGCTGCACGCCCCGGACCCGTACAGCACCCCGCCCTACGGCCGCCCCGGCCCCTGGGCCCCGGCCCCTCCGGTCCAGCGCCCCACCCCGCTGGTATCCGGGGCGACGCCGCCCCCGATGCCCCCTGCGCCGTACGCGCCGCCGCCCACCGCCCCGGGCGCCGAACCGGCCACGCAGCCGCTGCCGCCCGTCGGCCCGGCCGCCGCCGAGCACGTCCCGTACCCGGCGCCCCCGCCGCGGACGGCTTCCCAGCCGGGACCGCAGCCCCAGCCGCCCGCCGCGCCGCAGGCGCATCCGGACGCCGCCCCGGCGGGGGCCTCGTACCCCGCGCCGGAGCCACCCGCGCACCCCGCCCCGGAGGCGGCGTCGCCCGCCGCCCCGGCGGCATCCCCGTACCCCGCGCCGGAGGCGAACCCGTACCCCGCCCCGGGGACACCGGCGCCCGCCGCCCCGGAGGCGCCCGCGCACTCCGCGCCCGAAGCGGCCCCGCCCGCCGCCCCGGTGGGGGCCTCACGCCCTGTGCCGGAGGCGCCCACACACGCCGCGCCGCAGGCGCATCCGGACGCCGCCCCGGCGGCGCCCGCGCACCCCGCCCCCGAAGCGGCATCCCCGTACGCCGCGCCGGAGGCGAACCCGTTCCCCGCGCCGGCGGCGGCCCCCGCGCCGGCGGCGGCCCCCGCGCCGGCGGCGGCCCCCGCGCCGGCGGCGGCCCCCGCGTCGGAGGCGGCCCCCGCGTCGGAGGCGAACCCGTGGGTCTACGACCCCTGGGCCGTCGGCGGCGCGCTGCCGGCGGCGTACGGGGTCGAGCCCGCCAGGCAGGTGACCGTGGCGCGGAGCCGGATCGTGGCCGGGGCCGTGGCGCTGGTGGCCGGGGGGATCGGGGGCGGGATCGGGATGTATCTGGAGCGGGACGGCGGAGTCGCCGGACGGGTGACGTTGCCGCAGTCCGGGGCCGGGAGCGTCGACCGCGCGCCCGGCAGCGTCGCCGGGATCGCCGCCCGCGCGCTGCCCGGCGTCGTCACGATCCATGTGCGCGGCGGCGGCGACCAGAGCACCGGTACCGGCTTCGTGCTCGACAAGAAGGGGCACATCCTCACCAACAACCACGTCGTGCAGTCCGCCGCGTCCGGCGGCGGCTCCATATCCGTGACGTTCAACGGCGGCCAGACCGCCAAGGCCGAGCTCGTCGGCCGCGACGGCGGCTACGACCTCGCCGTGATCAAGGTGTCCGGCGTGTCCGGCCTCACCCCGCTCGCCCTCGGCAATTCCGACTCCGTGCGCGTCGGCGACTCCGTCATCGCGATCGGCGCGCCCTTCGACCTCGCCGGCACCGTCACCACCGGGATCATCAGCGCCAAGGGGCGCCCGATCACCGCCGGCGGCAAGAAGCAGGACGGCAGCGACATCAGCTACGTCGACGCCCTCCAGACCGACGCCCCGATCAACCCCGGCAACTCCGGCGGCCCCCTGGTGGACTCCCAGGCCCGGGTCATCGGCATCAACAGCGCCATCCGCTCCGCCGGGGACTCCGACTCCGGCGGGGGAGGCGGCCAGGGCGGCAGCATCGGCCTGGGCTTCGCCATACCGATCAACTCCGCCCGGCGGGTCGCCGAGGAGCTGATCAACACCGGGAAGGCCACCCATCCGGTGATCGGCGTGTCGCTCGACATGGCCTATGCGGGTGACGGCGCACGGGTGAACGCCGACGGCTCCAAGGCCCCGGCCGTCACCTCCGGCGGCCCCGCCGAGAAGGCGGGCATCCGGGCCGGCGACGTCATCAAGAAGGTGGACGGCGTCCCCGTGCACGCCGCCCAGGAGCTGATCGTCAAGGTCCGTGGCCACCGCCCGGGCGACAGCCTCTCCCTGACCCTCGAACGGGACGGCCGCGAGCAGCTCGTCCGGCTGACGCTGGGCTCCGCGACCAGCGGCTGACCAGCGGCCGACCGGTGACCGAGGGCGGCCGGGGCACGGCCCCGGCGGCCCATCCGCCGCCCACCGCACGCTCACCGATCTCCGAACCTTCGCCCGATTTTGACCGGCGTGTCTCCCGCCGCCCCCTGTGGGCCAGGTACCGTGATACCCGGCCTTTCCCGGCCATCGACGCCCCCAAGGAGCTGAGCAACGTGCTCGACATAGGACCCCTCGAGCTGATCACGCTCATCGTCCTTGCCGTGCTCATCTTCGGTCCCGACAAGCTGCCGAAGATGATCCAGGACGTGTCGCGCACGCTGCGCAAGATCCGGGAGTTCTCCGAGAACGCCAAGGAGGACATCCGCTCCGAGCTCGGCCCCGAGTTCAAGGACTTCGAGTTCGAGGACCTCAACCCCAAGACATTTGTGCGCAAGCACGTGATGGACAAGGACGAGCTCGGCCTGAAGGAGATCCGCAACGGCTTCGACTTCAAGGCCGAGATGGCCGAGATGGCCGAGGTCACCGATACGGCGCACGGCCGGTCGGCCTCTTCGTCCACCGGCTCCTCCGCCGCCTCCGGCACCCCGGACCTGCTCAAGAAGCGCGACAGCGGCATTCAGCCGGGGGAGCGTCCTCCGTACGACGCCGACGCCACCTGAGCCCGTCGATGCGGTGCCCCATTGACGGGGGTGGCTATCCTCCCTTTGTTTGGGGTGCGGTCGGGCGCGAGGGGCCGGCACGCCCAGGACGACGGGGCTATGAGGAGGCGCCGCGCAGATGGAGACGACGAGTCGGGTAGGGGCGCGAGGGGCCGGCGAGGCCGACGCGTCCGCCGCTGGGACGCCGGACGGGCAGGGCGGGCCCGGTAGCCGGCGCTCGGTCGACGGCTATCTCCTGGCGTCGTTCCCGTGGTACGGCCTGGACGAGGCCTACACCGGGCCGCGCTGGCTGATGCAGGTCGGCGCCGCCGCCGACGGCACCGTGGAGCACGGCTCCACCGGCCACGGCGCCGAGCCGCAGCTGCGCATGGGCCGGATCGAGCACGACACCGCCACCCAGCGATTCGCGGTCGTGGTCACCGTGGCCAGCCGCCCGGTGCGGCGCAGCGCCGACGGCACGGGCGTGCTGGAGGCCACCTCGGTCTCCTCGGCCGCCTGGCTGGCCGGCTCGGGGCTGCTGGCCTGCACCTGGCCCTCCCAGATGGAGCGCGCCCTGCGCCAGGACTGGCTGGACCAGCAGACGGCCCTCGCCTGGGAGCTCGCCGACCATCTGGACGACCCGGCCTGGACGACGCTGTCGCTCCCGGTGGACGGGGTGCCCACGGACTTCCGCTACCGGGAGTCGGAGTACGGCTGGGTCCTCGCCGGTTCGGCGGAGGGCGTGCTCCTCGGCGCGTACGGGCGGGGCATGAGCGCGTACGGCATGGGCTTCGCGGTGATCCCGGACATCCGGGTCTACGCCGCGGACTGAAGGCCCGCCCGGCCCGGTCACCCGTCGGGCCGCCCCGGGCTGCGCGCCCCGCGGGGCCGGGCTTGAATTCCCGCAGGGGGCCGAATTCCGAGAGGGTGACGCACCATGGCGGGCAAGTTCGAGATGTACGAGGACAAGAGCGGCCACTACCGCTACCGGCTGAAGGCCGGCAACGGCGAGATCATCGCCGTCGGCGAGGCCTACAACAGCAGGTCGGCCTGTGAGAAGGGCATCGAGTCGGTGAAGCAGAACGCCGCGACGGCCCCCGTGAAGGACCTCGGCCACCAGGAGAAGTAGCCAGGAGAAGTAGCGCCTCCACGCGGTGGGGGGGCCGGGGGGGGGCCGCCCCCCCCCCCCCCCCGGCGCCGGGGGGGGGGGTTTGGGGCGGGGTTGCCCCCCCCAATACCCCCAACACCCCCCGGCCCCCCCCCCGGGGGGGCCCGGGGGGGGGCCCC